>BAIF02000057.1 GCA_000509105.1 Clostridiales bacterium VE202-21
GTCCCTCATCTATACGAGTAATCCCACAGTTGCTATTATCCCCCTTGTCCCCTATAATAGACTTCAGTGTATTAATTGTAACTAAGCGGGAGGTGGTTCTGATTAAGAATATTATGATTATAGATGACGATGTAAGTATCGGGAATATGCTGGAGGAGGCGCTGGCCAGGGAGGGGTTCAGGGTTTCCCGCGCGTATTCTGGGACAGAGGCGCTTCTTTATCTGGAGGCGAACAGGCCGGACCTGATCCTGTTGGATCTGATGCTGCCGGGGTTAAGCGGAGAGGAAGTGCTTCCTGAGATAAAGGGGATTCCTGTGATTGTGATCAGTGCGAAAGCGGAAGTCAGTGATAAGGTGGAGCTGCTGCTGGGCGGGGCAGCGGATTATGTTACGAAACCGTTTGATATACAGGAGCTGCTTGCACGAATTGAGGTTCAATTTCGCAACAGATCCTGTACAGAGGCCTCTTCTGTTCTTAAATGGGAGAAATTGTCCATGGATTTGTCCGCACATTCTGTCAGTGTGAATGAATGCGGAGTCCATCTGACGAAAACAGAGTTTGCGATTTTAAAGCTTCTTATGAAAAATCCTTCTCAGGTGATACCAAAGTCTGTGATACTGGACAGAATCAGTGAGGATACCCCCGACTGTGTGGAAAGCTCTCTAAAGGTTCATATCAGCAATCTGAGAAGGAAGCTGCGGGAAGCCGGGGGCAGGGATTATATTGAAGCCGTCTGGGGAATTGGTTTCAAACTGAAAGAAGAATAAAATCTTTACGATTTCTTTACTGCCTTCTTTACTGCTGTCTTAACCTTTATCAGTTAGAATGCCAGTATCAAATAAAAGGAGGCAAAATAAATGGAATATGTTCTGACAACCGATTCTTTAAGCAAACAATACGGACATTTTAAAGCATTGAATAATTTTTCCATACATGTTCCGAAAGGGGCAATCTATGGTTTTGTGGGTAAAAACGGCGCCGGTAAGACAACACTGATCCGGCTCATATGTGGCCTGCAGGAACCGACATCTGGGCAGTATACGCTCTATGGGGCCGGCGGCAGAGGCGCAGAGATTGCACAATCCCGCCGCAGAATGGGGGCAGTAGTGGAAACCCCCTCTATCTATCTGGATATGACTGCACAGGATAATCTGAAGGAGCAGTACCGCATCCTGGGTCTGCCGTCTTTTGATACGATACCGGAGCTTCTTAGGCTGGTGGGACTGGAAGATACCGGAAAGAAAAAGGCAAAGAACTTTTCCCTGGGGATGCGGCAGAGACTGGGAATCGCAATTGCACTGGCGGGGGATCCGGATTTTCTGGTATTGGATGAACCGGCTAATGGCCTGGATCCGCAGGGGATCATCGAGATGCGGGAGCTGATTCTAAAGCTGAACCGGGAGCGACAGATTACCGTTTTGATTTCCAGTCATATACTGGATGAACTGTCCCGTCTTGCCACGCATTATGGTTTTATAGACAGGGGACATATGATTAAGGAGATCAGTGCACAGGAACTGGAGGCTGCCTGTCGTAAGTGTGTGCGTGTGGAAGTGACAGACACGGGTGTGCTGTCAAAGGTGCTGGACCGGATGGAACTGGAGTATGAGATCTTGTCTGAGAGCCAGGCGGACATCTTTGCCAGTGTAAATGTAACCGCGCTGGTACTGGCGCTTGCAGAAATGAACTGTGAAGTGCTGTCCATGAATATCCGTGATGAAAGCCTGGAAAGCTATTACGTCAGTCTTGTAGGAGGTGGCAGCTATGAGTAAACTTTTGTCTGCGGACTTTGCGAGACTCAAAAAAGACAAGGTGTTCTGGATCGGTATGATATTTATGTTTGTGTTGGGAATTTTAAGTCCTGTTATGAACTATATAGATATGAATCGGGGAGGGTACGAAATTCCCCTAGAGAGTTCATTTTTTGTGTATGCGATCTACATCGGGATTCTGCTGTCAGCATTCTGCAGCCTGTTCGTGGGCACTGAATATAGTGATGGGACGATACGGAATAAAATTGTGATCGGTCATGGCAGAATTCAGGTTTATTTTTCGCACTTTCTTATATGTGCAGCTGCTGGGCTGCTGATGTGTGCAGCCTATTTTCTGCCGGCAGGGATTATTGGAACCTGTTTGCTGGGATTTTTTCAGACGGATATTCAGGTGATTCTGGGATTGATTTTGTGCAGTGTTATTATGTCGCTGGCCTTTACTGCTATTTTCACAATGGTTGCTATGCTGAACCAGAACAAAGCGCTTGTGGCGGTGATCAATATGCTGGGGGTATTTATTCTGCTCTTTGGGGCCATATATATCCGGGCAAAGCTCTATGAACCAAAAGTATATGAGGGTTACGTATATAAGGACGAAAGCGGGGAAATCGTGGAGGTCGAAGAGGAGCCTAATCCCAATTACCTCAGCGGCAAAAAGCGGGAAGTGTATACATTTCTCTATGATTTTATACCTACATGCCAATCCCTCCAGATAACGGGGATAGAGGCGGTAAGCCCATGGAAGCTGGCCGGGTATTCTGCAGCAATCACCATTGTGGCAACAGGGGCCGGCCTGTTTTTCTTCCGGAAAAAGGATATAAAGTGAGTACTCCCGGCAATTCAGTCTCAAAAACAGGTGCAAAAGAGTGTCCGGGAATGCTCAAAGGAAAGGAGGATATGTCATGCTCTGGCTCAGTATTTTATGTGCAGTTCTTGGAATCACAGTTGTCGTATTGCTGGTCAAAATCGCTCTGCTTCACCGGGCGGCCGATGAAATACACTCTCAATTTGTTAAGAAGCTGGAGAATGACACGAACACCCTGATCCTCCTTTCTACCCGTGATCGCTATATGTGCAGGCTTGCCGAAGAGATCAACGTACAGCTCCGGGAACTCCGTGCACAGCGCCGCCGTTTTCAGCAGGGGGATTTTGAACTGAAGGAGGCGGTTACGAATATCTCTCACGATCTTCGTACCCCTCTGACTGCAATCTGCGGCTACCTGGATCTGCTGGAACAGGAAGAAATATCAGAGACAGCCGGCAGATACCTGACGGTCATAAAAGAGCGTTCCGATACGTTAAAACAGCTCACTGAGGAACTTTTCCGCTACTCTGTGATCACATCAGTACACAGGGACGCCAATGAGGAAGATATCATATTAAATCACGTTCTGGAAGAAAGTATATCTGCATATTATGCCGCTCTGAAAAACAGCCGGATTGAACCGCAGATCTCCATACCGGAAGAAAAAATCAGGCGCAGGCTGGACAAAAAATCAGTATCCCGGATTTTCAGCAATATTATAAACAATGCGGTAAAATACAGCGATGGCGACCTTCATATCACGCTGCGGGAAGATGGTGAGATAATCTTTTCCAATCATGCATCCCGGCTCAATGAGATCCAGGTCGGGAGAATGTTCGACCGCTTCTACACGGTCGAGGCAGCAGATAAGTCAACGGGGCTGGGCCTTTCCATTGCAAAAATATTGACAGAACAGATGCATGGGAAAATCAGCGCGCGTTACAACAACGGCGTGCTAAGTATCCATGTTCGCTTTGAAGAATTGGAAATTAGTTACGAGAATTAGCGACGAGCTTTAGCCTCGGCGCGGATTGGGCCCCCTAATAACCAAAATGCCGGGAAGTGTGCCCTTAAAAGCTTTCTGGGGATAAAAAATGCCTCCGATCCAATACCTTAAGCTGCCCCCGTCTAAGGCTCCATCTTAGGAACGAGTCTTTTCCTGCCGGCCGGATGCGCCAGCTCCATGAAGGGATAGCCGAAGGCCCCTAGAAGAACATACCTGTAATGAAAAATCGCTTAAGCGGAACTTAGTAATTCTTGGCGGGAACCGGCCATGAAAATGGAGAGCTTCATTGATTCCGAATCAATGAAGCTGCTGACCCAGCGCGAGAAATCATCAGATTTCACGTGATGTGTCAGCAGTGCTCCATTTCCATGGCCGGTTCCCGACTAGAATTACTTAGGTCCGTGTCCGCGATTTTTCATAACAGGTATGTTCTTCCGGGGGCCTTCGGCTATCCCTTCATGGAGCGTCCTCCACCCCGAAAAAAACTACGTCCCTAAATCCCGAAAAATATCTTTGCAATGAGAAATTTTGATGTTATAATAGCATACATATGCAGCAAAAAGGAGAAAATGTATCAGGGATACATTACTTGTGCGGACTATGTTTGGTTATGTAACGATATGTGAGCCTGAACTCAAGGTAAAAGATTTAAGGAAATATAGAGCATATTACTGTGGACTGTGCCGGACGCTGAAGGAGCGCTTCGGGGGCCTGGGACAGCTGACCCTGACCTATGACATGACGTTCGCGGTTATTTTGCTGACTTCATTATATGAGAGTGAAACCAGATTCTCCAGCCATCGCTGCAAGGTTCATCCAGTGAAAAAGCAGAATATGCTGCAGAATGAAATGACAGAATATGCGGCGGATATGAACGTGCTCCTGGCCTATTACCATCAGAAGGACGATTGGGAGGATGAGAAGAAGATAAGCGGTTTTGCGGGGTATCATGCCCTTAAGGGCAGGGCGCAGAAGGTGGTAAAGAAGTATCCGAGACAGAGCCGTGTGATAGAGGAAGAACTGAAAAATCTTGCAGACTTTGAAAAAGAGGCGACGCAGGATATCGACAAGACTGCCGGGTGTTTCGGCAGGCTGATGGCAGAGATGTTTGTGTTCCGGGAAGACCTGTGGGAGGGAAGGCTCCGCAAGATGGCCTTTTACCTTGGAAAATTTATCTATATCATGGACGCATACGAAGACTTGGAGAAGGATAAGAAGGCCGGATGCTACAACCCCCTGAAGGAACTGAGCCGGAGGGAGGACTATGAGGAGCGGTGCAAGGAACTTCTCTGTATGATGATCGCAGAATGCAGCGCGCAGTTTGAACTGCTTCCCTGTTTATTAGATGTAGACATTTTGCGGAATATATTATATGATGGTGTGTGGACCCGTTATCGTAAGATGCAGGAACAAAAGAAGAAAAGTGAGGATAATCAGAATGACAAAGAATCCATATGATGTGCTGGGAGTTTCTCAGAATGCATCGGATGATGACATAAAAAAAGCATACAGGGATCTGACCAGAAAATATCATCCGGATGCCAACGTGAATAATCCGCTGGCTGACCTGGCGGAGGAGAAGTTCAAGGAAGTGCAGGAAGCCTATGATGTGATCATGAAAGAGCGGGAGCAGGGCGGCGGCTATACAGGCTATGGTTCCGGCAGCAGCTCCGGCGGTTATGGCTACGGCTATGGCGGTTCGGCAGGCGGTTACCAGCAGAGCAGCGGGCCCCAGAATGCAGAGATGCAGGCTGCCGTCAATTATATCAATTCGAGGCGCTACCAGGAAGCTGTCAATCTTCTGAACCGTATGCCGCAGCGGGATGCACAATGGTATTATCTGAGTGCGGCGGCTAACATGGGTATGGGCAATAACGTGCTGGCAAAGGATCATGCGGGCCAGGCCGTGAACCTGGACCCAGGTAATCCGCAGTACCGCCAGTTGTTAAACCAGCTTGAGTGGAACAGCCAGAGGTATCAGAACAATCCTTACGGAGGCGGATACGGGGGCGGCAGCCAGTCCTGCGGTACGGGAAACCTGTGCTGTGACCTGTGGTGTGCGGATAGCTTATGTGAATGTATGGGAGGAGATCTTTGTTCATGCATGTAAAGGCTAAGAAAATGGCTTTTGGAGGACTGCTGCTGGCTTTGACAATTGTATGTATGGTGCTGGGCAGCGTGATAGAATCTAATACCTTATTTCTTCTGGCGGCGGCATCCTATTTCGTGGGTATAATTATCCGTGAGACGGGAATGCGGACAGGGGCGGCCTTCTATATCGCGGCGGTGCTGCTCGGATTTATCGTGGCGCCGAATAAGATTTATGTCGTATCCTTTGCGGCCATGGGCTTTTATATACTTGCGGTGGAACAGGCGTTTGTGATGCTGGGCCGGACTAAGGCCAGGGTAAACAGAAAGGCGTTGTTCTGGGCGATTAAGTATATCATTTTTAATATTTTATATATTCCTGCGCTGATCGTGTTCCAGCAGCTTTTGTTCGGCAGGAATCTTTCCCCGGCATGGATGGCAGGGCTGATTGCCGCAGGGCAGGCAGGGCTTTGGATTTATGACAGGGCATATGATTATGTGCAGAGACATATATGGAATAAGCTGCGAAAACGGCTTTTTTAGGTATGATAAAATTAAAAAAAGAGATGAGTATTCATTCCCGGTATGGCAGAAAAGTACATATCGGGGATTTTTTTGCTTATTTTAAATCCTTTTGGTTATAAACAGGATTATATAGAGAGTAAGACGTTTTACAAAAAGAGAAAGGGGGAAGCGTTTTGTGGAGGACAGGGAACTGATCAGGCGGATTCAGAATGGGCAGAAGGAATATCTGAATGAAATTGCTAAAAAATATTATGATGACATTTACTATTTCTGCTGTTATCAGACCGGCAGCCGGGAAGACGCCTATGATCTGGCGCAGGAGACGTTTCTCCGCTTTATACGGTACGCAGAGCAGTACAGGTACAGAAATCTGAAAGGCTATCTGCTGACGATTGCATGAATCTGTGCAGGAGATATTTTCACGAGACAGGGCGGACGCGCCTGGTTACGGAAACTGTGGGAAATATCGAGGGGAATGTGGCGGGATCCGGCAGGGCAGCAGCCGGGGATAAACCTGCATTGGAGGGGCCGGAAACGGATACTACCGTACAGGCCATGGAGGCGCTTGAGCAGAGCCGGCTGCTGGCGGAAGCGCTTCTGAAGATTCCGGATATACAGCGTGAGGCAGTCCTTCTGCATCACTTTTATGGCTATAAAAACCGTGAGATTGCCCGCATGACCGGGGCATCCTGTGCAGCGGTAAAGTCCAGGGTTAATCAGGGACTCGGCAAGCTGCAGGAGCTTTTGGCGAAGGAGGATTTTTATGGATAGACGAACGGAATGGGAATCCTGGAGATTTCCGCTGGATGTAAAAAGAAAGAAGGAAAGTCTGGGGAAGATTGGCCAGGCTGTGGAAAAAAAGCAGATCCGCAAGTATCCGTCTCTGGCGGCAAATATCCGAAGCCAGTTTAAGTTTCAGTCGTGGAAGTACTGGGCTTTGCAGGGCGGGATACTTGTGGCAGCCATGGCGCTGGTTCTATATCTCAGCAGAGTAGAAGCAGACGGAGAGGGAGCCATCTCTGTCTGCGCTGTATTTCTGGTGTTTGCCGGCAATATTGGGTTGAGCGGCCTGGGCCGGCTTTTCTCACGGAATATGGCTGAACTGGAACAGACGCTGTATCTGAACCTGAAACAGATGGTATGTATCCAGATGCTGTTTGGCGGGGCCGCAGATCTTCTTGTATTAGGAATGATTGTGGGTATTGCAGGCGGACAAAATGAAGCCGGTGCCGGAGCCTGTCTTTTGTATATGCTGGTTCCTTTTCTGTGGTCAGACTTACTGTATCTGTATATGTTGACCGCATTCCGGAGTATTTGGCCTGGTTTTTGGCAGGTTTCGGCGGGATTGATCGGCGGACTGCTTGCGCTTATCCCGGTGTTCCTGAAAGATGCCTATAAGGCGGTATATTTGCCGGTATGGGGAGTTCTGGCGGCTGCAGGCTGTCTGCTGCTGGCGGCGGAAATTCTCTATATGTTGGAAAAGATAGAAAGAGGGGAAGGATTATGCCTGAATTAATATTAGACAGGGTGACAAAACAGTTTAAAAATAAGATTGCAGTGGATAAAGTATCGCTTCGGTTAAAGTCAGGAGTATACGGATTTCTGGGGGCTAATGGTGCGGGGAAGACCACGCTGCTTCGAATGCTCTGCGGCGTCCTCAGGCCCACTTCGGGTGATATACTATGCAATGGTGTACCGATACGGGTTCTGGACGGCGAGTACCGTTGCATGCTGGGGTACCTGCCCCAGGATTTTGGCTATTATCCGGATTTTACGGCAAAGCGGTATCTGGAATATCTGGCCGCATGCAAAGCGGTTCCAAAAGAGATCGCCGGAGAGAAGGTACAGGAAGTATTGGAACTGGTTGGACTGAAAAAAGAGCAAAAGCAGAAAATCCGAACGTTTTCAGGAGGAATGATCCGAAGGCTGGGGATTGCCCAGGCTCTTTTAAATGAGCCGGAAATTCTGATTTTAGATGAGCCTACATCCGGCCTGGACCCCAAAGAAAGAATCCGGTTCCGCAACATTATCAGCGCGTTGTCCAAAAGCCGGATTGTAGTTCTGTCCACCCATATTGTCTCCGACGTAGAGTTCATAGCGGATGAAATTCTTCTTATGAAGGCAGGATGTATTGTAGAACAGGGATCACCGGGGGCGGTGACGGAGAGCGTGAAAGGCCGGGTATGGGAATATCGGGCGGATGAAGCAGAGGCGCTGCGGATGAATGCGGCGTTTTCGGTCAGCAACCTAAGAAATGAAGGGGACAGGATCTATCTCCGGCTTGTCTCAGAAACTTGTCCCTGCGAGGGAGCAGTGCCGGTACAACCCGGGCTGGAGGATGTGTATATGTATTACTTTGAGGAGCGTCGGATCATGTGGGAAATCTGGAAAAAAGAGATATATAAAATTGCATCCCGGAAAGTAATCTGGTGCGGTGTGCTTTTACTCCTTGCCTTTGTAACCTTCCGTCTTTACGCTGAACAGAAAGACTATTCTGTAACCATTGACGGACAAAGTTATTATGGAAAAGAGGCCATTGAAAAGGACCGGGAGCTGACAGCAGAGTATGCAGGAATCCTGACACTGGAAAAGGTGCAGGAAATCTATGATAAATACGGATTCTATTATTATGATGATAAAACAGAAAGCAATGCAGGAAACTTCTGCAGCAAATTTGTAACAGAGCAGATGACGAATTATAACCAGACCAGCGGGAATGATCCGTCCCAAATCCAGTTTTACGAGGGCGAAGAGTGGGAACAAAACGCAGAGCCGCTCCTGAAAGAAAATCTTCAGTTTGACTATTTCTATGGCTGGCAGGATTTCCAGGAAATTTACGGTATGATGGGCATCCTGTTATTATATGTAATCCTTATCATCGGGCTTTCTCCAGTATTTGCGGAGGAATATACACTGCGGACTGCGGACATCCTTCTGTCCACACAGCGGGGAAAAAAGAGCTGTATCTGTCTGAAGATTGCAGCAGCGCTTTCCTTTACCGCCATGGTATACCTCATGGTAACGGCATATATCTGGTTCATTTATCTGCTCGTATACGGCACACAGGGTTTGGATGCCTCAGCCGTCCTGGCGGGAGCCAGCTTTTTCGGTTATGGCCCCGGCAGCATCGGGGGATTCCTTCTGTCCATGTCGGCCCTGGGCCTGGCCGGAGGGCTCCTGCTGACCGGATGTGTCCTGGCAGCCTCTTCTCTGTGCAGAAATTCCTTCCTAACCGTAGTCGTTTCACTATCCCTCTATCTGACACCCGTAGTCTGGCTCAAAGTCTTTGCCCCTATGTGGATACTAGGATACAGCCTGACCCGTGCGGTAAACCACTTCATGGCATCTATGCCCTTCTACCTCCCCATGAACTGGAGCTTTGGATTCACCGCCGCCCAGATCCGATGGCATCTGCTAACCGCACTGGCCGTCGCCGTCTCCTGCCTGATCCTGGCCTACCAAAAATACCGAACCTACCAGGGCAGAAAATAACAGAGCCCGCAAATTAGGAAGATACCTTACAACAGTCAATTTTCAATCACACGCTTCCCTCATTTGTGTAAGTGACAACCCCAGATTCCCATTCCAAATCCCCCTCTTTATTTCCAGAGTTTTTTCGTGTACAATAAGACGGTATGGAGGTGAGAAGAGATGGACAGGCACAAGATTTTAATTGTGGAAGATGACACCGACATCAACCGCTTACTGCAGCGGATTCTGGTGCAGGACGGTTATGATACGATCCAGGCATTTTCAGGTACAGAAGCGAAACTGCTGCTTGGACTGGAGACACCTGACTTAATATTGCTCGATCTGATGCTGCCGGGTATGAGCGGAGAGGAGCTTATTACATCCGTAAGAGGGGAGATGAATCTGGACCTGCCAATTCTGGTGCTCTCGGCCCGGGCAGGCCTGGAGACAAAAGTAGAGGCCCTCAAAGGCGGCGCGGACGATTATCTGACCAAGCCTTTCGAACCGGAGGAGGTCCTGGCAAGAGTGTATGCTGCCCTCAGGCGTTATAAGATAGAAGCCGGGAAGACAGAGAAGGATACGGAGGTATACAGGTATAAGAAGCTGAGCCTCCACCCAGACTCCCGTAAAGCGGAGATTGAGGGACAGGAGCTGTCCCTGACTATGCATGAATATGATATTCTGTATCTTCTGATTAAGGACCCCGAAAAAGTGTACTCAAGGGAGAACCTTTATGAGCAGGTATGGAAGGGCGGTTATTACGGGGAGGATAACACGGTAAACGTCCATATCAGTAATCTGCGCAGAAAGATTGCGGCAGCCGATCCGGAGGATGAGTACATTCGGACAGTCTGGGGAATAGGTTTTAAAATGGCATAAACTTTACGATTTCTTTAAACTTTCTTGAGGACTTATTAAAGACCACCGAGCTACAATAACTTACGTCAAGAGGCAATCACATTAAGGAAGGAACAGAGAAGTATGAAAGAGCATGTCATAGAAGCCAGAAGCGTTACAAAAAAATACAAAGATGTTACGGCTCTCAGAGACGTTGATATTACAGTCAAACGCGGAGATATTTATGGCCTGATCGGCGACAACGGGGCGGGCAAGACTACATTTTTAAAACTGCTGACCGGACAGATCTATACATCAGGCGGCGAACTGAAACTATTCGGGGCTTATTCCGAAAAGGAACTGGAACAGAACAGGAAACGTACCGGAGCGATCGTAGAATCGCCGGGATTTTATCCAAAACTTACGGTAGAAAAGAATCTGGAGTATTACCGGATTCAGAAGGGGATACCGGGAAAGAACCAGACTGAGGAAGCCCTGAAGGCAGTGGGGCTCTGGGACAAGAGAAAAAAAAAGTGCGCGGCGTTGTCCATGGGGATGAAACAGAGACTGGGGCTTGCCATCGCACTGCTCGGTGAGCCGGAGTTATTGATCCTGGATGAGCCGATCAACGGACTGGATCCCAGCGGCATCATAGAGATGAGAAACCTTCTGTTAAGGCTGAATCAGGAAAAGAATATTACAATCATCATATCCAGCCATATACTTTCGGAGCTGGAACAAATTGCAACTGTTTACGGCTTTTTAAGCCAGGGCTGGCTGCTTCGTGAACTGACAGCGGAGCAGCTGCACGAACACTGTGCCGGTTATTTGGAGATCAAAGTAAGTGATCCAGAACGCTACGCAGCGCTATTGGAGAAAGAGATGGACGGCGTGCAGTACAAAGTAATGCCGGACTTACAGATACGGATACAGAACCCGCAGCTTCCGGTGGAAGCATACAGCGGTCTGGCATCCGGACATGGGGTCAGTATCATGAGGCTGGAGCAGAAGCAGAAGTCGCTGGAAGAGTATTATATGGAATTAAAGGAGAGGGGGAGACTGTCATGTTAAATTATTTGAAGAGTGAATTTTACAGGATTCTGCATGGAAGAGAGATCTATTCGGCAACGGCCGCGCTGGCCGGCCTGACTGTGCTGATGAATCTGGTTCTCTTTGCCTTTGACAGGCTGACTCCGGATTTTCCATATGCAACGGTGACATTTTCTTTGAACATGATGACGGGCAGTATGCCGATGCTGCTTATGGCCGGCCTGATCATCGTTCTCTTTTTGTTTTCGGACGAATATAAGAATGGTACTCTGAAAAATACAATTTCATACGGTATTTCCCGCAATGCATTTTTTACCGGAAAATGTATTGCATGTGCAGTGGCAGCTTTTTTGAGTATGCTTGTGGTCCTCGCCGTTTATATCGGCAGTGCATATCTGCTTTTGAATGCAGAAGGCAGTATGCCAGTCAGACAGCTGCTGACAGGTACAGCCGTGAATCTGCCGGCTGCATTTGCTTCGGTTATTCTGGCATCGGCTCTATGCTGCCGTTTTAAGAAAGAAACAGCGGTTGTTCTCTGGTGGCTGGGAATCATATGGTGGCTGCCCATGGTCTGTTTTTTTCTGGGCCTGAAGATAGAATCTATTGAAAGAATTTCTGAATGGATGCCCTGGAATTACCTGAAATATGAGGTATCCGTTAATATGTCAGGCTACAGCTGCCTTTGGGATACGCCGGAAGGAGTAGCCAAATGCCTGATAGCAGGCTCCATCGGGATACTGGTATTCTATGTGGCAGGTATCTTGGTCTTTCACAAAAGAGAGATCAATTAGATCTGGGAGGTGCATGTAGAAATGGTATATATGTTATTAGCAGGCGCATGTCTTGCGGCGGTATATTTCTGCATGCGTTTACTGCTTCTGAAACGCGCAGTCCGGCTGGCAGCAGGGGAACTGCGTGAGATTACCGGAGATCTGGAAGAAAACAGGGTGGTAAAGCTGGCAGTGCCCCAGAGGGAACTGGAGGAACTTCTGGAGGAGATTAACCGGAACCTGGCAGAGATCCGGAAAGTAAAAATCCGCTATAGGAATAAGGAACGGGAATTGTTGAATCAAATTGAGAATATCAGCCATGACCTCCGTACGCCGCTTACGGCTATCATCGGGTTTTTGGAGCTGATCGACAGGGACTCTCTGGACGTTGAGGACAGAGAGTCCCTGGATGTGGTTAAGAAGAAAGCCCTGGCGCTGAAAAAGCTGACCGCACAGTTTTATGATCTGTCCAGGCTGGCTGCGGAGGACTACCAGCTGAAATTGAAGAAAACGGATTTAGGCAGGATATTGCGGGAGGCGGTTCTGGATTCCTATCAGGAACTGAAGTTAAGGAATCTGAATGTCAATGTGGACATTCCAGATACTCCGGTTTTTGTAAGGGGGAATGAGGAAGCGCTGGAGCGGATCTTCCAGAATCTGCTGCAAAATGCGGGACGTTACGCTGTAAGCGTCTTTTTCGTAAGTCTGACTATTGAGTCCGGCAACATATTTGTCCGGATGGTAAACGATACGGATATGGCGGATCAACAGGACGCAGATTCTCTGTTTGAAAGATTTTATACAGGGGACAGCGCGAGAAAGCAGGGAAGTACGGGCCTGGGCCTTCCCATAGCAAAGCACCTGGCGGAGGCGATGGGCGGAAGGCTGCATGCCGGCTTGAAAGAAGCAGAAGAAAAAAACTGGCTGTCACTATCCCTGGAAATTCCTGGATTGAAGATATAATACAAGCAAAATTACGGAAAGTATAGTATAACTAACAATAGGATATCCAAAAAAGATCGTGAGGTAGGACATTATGGAAAAGAAAATGCAATGGCGCCATGGGTGCGGAAAGCAGGAAGGAGGGGATGCATGATGCAAAAGATAAATGGAGCCGGACATATAGCAGCGTTATTTACAATTATTGTGTGGGGGACAACGTTTATTTCTACAAAGGTGCTGCTCAGGGATTTTCAGCCTGTAGAAATCCTGGTGATACGGTTTGTAATCGGCTATCTCCTTCTGCTGGCTGCTAAACCGGGCTGGGTGAGGCTGAAAGAAAAGAAACAGGAGTGGCTGTTTGCCGGAGCTGGTTTATGTGGCATCTGCCTGTACTTTCTGATGGAAAATATAGCATTGACTTATACACTTGCATCGAATGTAGGAGTCATCATCTCGGCGGCTCCTTTTTTTACGGCCATTTTGACGCATATTTTTATGAAAGAAGAGGGCAGGCTGCGGCTGTCGTTCTTTTTGGGGTTCGGAGTTGCGATTGGCGGAATCTGTATGATCAGCTTTAGCGGTCAGGATTTTGCGGTGAATCCGACGGGGGATCTGCTGGCCCTGGCGGCCGCCTTTGTGTGGGCCTGCTACTCCGTGCTGACGAAGAAGATCAGCAGCTATGGGTATCCGATGATCCAGACAACCAGGCACATCTTCGGGTATGGGATTCTCTTTATGATCCCGGCCGCTTTTGCGTTTGACTTTCACTTGGGAATCACAAGGTTTCTGGAGCCTGTCAACCTGCTGAATATTCTCTTTTTGGGAGCAGGGGCATCGGCAGTCTGCTTTGTGACATGGAATTTTGCCGTTCAGGTACTGGGAGCTGTGCGGACTAGTGTTTACATCTATGTGGTACCAGTGGTGACGATTGTCACATCTGTGCTGATCCTTCATGAGCAGCTGACCGGGATGGCGGCAGCCGGAGCAGTGCTTACACTTCTGGGACTGATTATTTCGGAAGGGAAAATAGAGCTGAAAGTCTTATTTACCACTAGAAAACAGGATGCTATACTAAAAAGAGAAAAGGAAAATTAGGAACATGAAATTTTATTTGGCGCCTTTGGAAGGGATTACCGGGTATGTATACCGTAATGCCTATCATAAATATTTCGGAGAGATGGATAAGTATTTTATTCCTTTTATCAGCCCCAATCAATTCGGGCATTTAAGTTCAAAAGAGAAGAATGATATCCTTCCGGAACACAATGAGGGAATGGAAGCGGTTCCCCAGATCCTGACGAACTCGGCGGAAGATTTTATCAGAACAGCCGGGAAGCTGAAAAAGTATGGATACAAAGAGGTGAATTTGAACCTGGGGTGCCCTTCGAAGACGGTTGTATCAAAGGGGCGGGGCTCCGGTTTCCTGGCATTTCCGGATAGGCTGGATCGATTTTTAGGGGAGATATTTGCATACACGGATATGGGAATATCGATTAAGACAAGGATTGGTAAGGATAGTTCCTGTGACTTTAAGGAACTTCTGGATATTTATAATCAGTATCCGATAAAGGAACTGATCATCCATCCAAGACTGCAGTCGGATATGTATAAGAACACACCCAACTGGCAGGTTTTTGGGGAGGCACTGGACAGATGTGAGTGTCCTGTGTGTTATAATGGAGATATTTTTACCGTTCAGGACTTCAAGCGGTTTGCAGAAGCATTTCCGGAAGCAGGATGTGTCATGCTGGGACGCGGCATTCTTTCCAATCCTGGGCTGGTCAATTCCATTCGGGGAAGAGGAGCGATGGATAAGGAGACGCTGCGTGCTTTCCATGACCAGATATACCGGGATTATCAGGAGATTCTGTATGGGGAGAAGACAATTTTATTTAAGATGAAAGAACTTTGGTTTTATATGGCCTCTGTATTTACCAATTACGCGAAGTACGCGAAGAAGATTAAAAAATCAGAAAGGCTGGCAGTGTATGAAAGTGCAGTGGCAGCTCTGTTTGATGAGCAGGATATTTTTACAGGATAAGGAGATGCGGATATGGAAAGATATGTCAGACTTGAAGAAATCTCGGACGGAAGGCTTTACGGGCCGAATGATATGGTGCGTGCCGACTGCGGGGGATGCGAGGGATGCCCTGCGTCGTGCTGCCGGGGGATGGGGAATACCATTGTCCTGGATCCGCTGGATGTATTCCGTATGACGACTGCTCTGGGTGCGAAGTTTGAGGAGCTGCTGATAGACAAAATAGAGCTGAATGTGGCAGACGGACTGATTCTGCCGAACTTGAAGATGGATGGGGAGGGAGAAAGCTGTGTTTTTCTGAACAGCCAGGGAAGATGCAGTATCCACGATGCAAGACCAGGGATATGCAGGATTTTTCCTCTGGGAAGATATTATGAAGACAGAGACTTTCGGTATTTTTTGCAGACTCATGAGTGTTTGAAGGAAAACCGTGCAAAAATAAAGGTTAAAAAATGGATTGATACTCCGGAACTGGAGAAAAACCAGAAATTCATTGCGGATTGGCACTATTTTCTGAAGGATACGCAGTATATGCTTCAGAAGCCGGAGAATGAGGCGAGGAGAAAAGAAATCAGTATGTATATATTGACGAGCTTCTATATGATAGAGTATCGGGAAAATGAAGACTTCTATGCACAGGTGGAGAGAAGAATGAAACAGGGGAGGGAGAGTGTTGGTACGGGGGCGTTTTAGAAAGGGCCTCTGGCAGAATGCGGGATTCTGCGTGAGCCGGGGACTGAGGTAATTAAGGATAGAGTGTAAAAGGAAACCCAAAGCAAGTAAGATTTTGGTGCTGTGGGCTTCCTTTTCTCTATTACTTCCGGCTTTTGGCATGTAAAAGCGATTCAGGCAAGGAGTTCATATATTCCCAGGGCGGCCAGAATCAGGCCGGAGATGAAGTCGGCGGACTGGTCGGATATGTGTGGGACTTTTGTTTTACCAATCAGGTTGCCTGCATATAGGAAGATGACGGACACGACCAGGGACATGACAGCGGTAGGGAGTAATTTCAGTCCCGTTATGCTGGCTCCGATGCCCATGCCGAAGTTATTGATGGATAAGGCAAGGCCAAGGAAAAGCCCCTCCTTCATGGTAAGCAGGGAGGCTTTCGCAGGTACATTGTTTTGGGTTCCGGAACCGCATTCGTTCGACTTTACTTCAGCCTTTTTGATTTTTTCCCGGATATAGCTGAAAAAAGATTTTATGATATAGTAAAGGCCGAGTCCGATCAGAAGAGCACATCCTATGGCCTGTGTGGAAGAGGCCGGCAGAAACTGTGAGATTTGTGTGCCCATCAGTATGGCAATCACGGTGCCTGTCAGTGTCACGAGGCTGATGACAGTGCTCTTTAAAAGGTCGATATTGGATTTTTTGATTCCATAGGACATACCGACAATGAAGCTGTCTATATTTGCAGAAATTGCGAATAGAAGTGATGAGATTAGATGCATAATCTGCTCCTGACATCATAATTGTTGTTTGTATTCAGTATATTCAGAAGTATTTGTTGCGTTCATGGCGCATAAACTATTAAGAGTTTATCCTGGAAGGCGTCCAAATTTATGCGTAAACGATTGATTTCCCCGTTTGGGATTACTGTTGAAATTCTGCTGCTGTTTCTGGTTCTTTCTATCTGGCAGGCCGGGGATGCAGACGGAGAGAACGGGTGGAAGATAAGCAGAGGAGGTATTTCAGACAGCATTTCTGTCAATGCACAAAGCGGAACAGGAACCGGCTATTGGGAGAATGAAGTACAGAGAGAGGAGACGGAGCAAGGGGAGACACAGGAAGAAGATACACAGGCAGATGATTCACAGGGAAAGAACGGACAGGATCGAAATACGAAGGAAGAGGAGAAAAAAGACTTTATTAAATGGGTGGAATTTAATGTAACTTACGAAGCATTGAACAGGGCCTATACATATGATGTGGAAACCTATGAGGAGGACGTCCATCTGAGCTGGGTGGAGCTTCTGGCCTACCTGGGCGCGAAATACGGTGGGGATTTTACACGTTATTCGGAGCGTGATATGACAGAAGCTGCCGAAAAACTGTTGTCGGGCGATGTGACCATGGAAGAACTGACTGCAGGCATGCAGTATTACGGGTATTACCGGGAAGCGTACGGAGCTGTCCTGGATGGAATGGTAGGCGAATATGAGATTGAACGGCCGGCTGGGGAAGGGGCAGATAAAAAGGTCTGGAAAAAGTATTACGGACTGAAAGCTTACTGTCCAATTGCGAAGACATTTCCCTATTCGGATTACGACGACTTCGGGGTGTCCAGAAGCTATGGTTATCGGAGAAACCATCTGGGGCACGATATGATGGGGCAGGTGGGTACACCAAGAAGAAAGATATGCAGAACCTAGAAAGAGATTTCTAGGTTCTTGTCATTTAACACGCATCTCTTTACAGTGCGACGAATAAGCTCGTTTTTTTCTTTATATGCCATGTCGTCGAAATTGTCAAGTAAGTAACAGATATTTTTATATATTTCTTCTCGTTCTTCTGTTTCTGATCGCTCTTTATTGTCCCGTAATTCCTCAAGTTGTAACTGGTTTTTGAGAGTATTAAGTTTTTTATCAAGATTCTCTATTTGCTGGACAATATACTTTGCAGCCGTTGAGGTCACATTTTCTTGGAGCTGGCGGGTCAGGTTCTCAAGTGCGGATTCGGTAGAGCGGATATCCTTTTTAAGGGCATTGATATCGGTAACACTGTGCTGATTATGCTGCGGATGCACAAATTCCTCATCAATTCGAATTGCTTTCAGCTTATCTATAAAAAGATTGTCGATGGTATCAATTTTCACAAAATCAGCGTCACAATAATTTATTCCTTCTCTGTCCCTGGCAGGACAAAAATAGTAAGCAAACATTCTCTGATTTTTTATATACACACGGTTCTGCATAGTCCTTCCACATCTACATTTTAAGATTCCCCTCAGGATCCCGACCTCATGTTTTAGTGTACGGACTTGCTTATTTTGTCCGAGGCGTTCTTGTACAGCTATCCAATCATTTGCAGGAATAACATAATCATGGATGCCCAGGGCTATGATCCATCTATCCATATCTAATTTCTTCTTGTTTTCCGTTCCCTGCGTGCGTCCGTAGCCGATAAGCCCCTTTGTCCCGTCAAAAAGTCTCTTATCAGGGAGAGTGCAGCCCTTGCCATGTAAGTAATAAAATGCCTGCAAATCAGCTTGGCAGTATACCGGGTTCGTCAAAATCCCGTATATCTGTGAGGTATTTAAAAACTTTCCTGTCTCACTGGTAATACTATGATCTCGGCAGTATCTCTCTACCCGGGTGATAGGGTACCCTTCCAGGATCAGTTGGTAGAGCAGCTTTACACGGCCTATGGTTTCCTGATTGACTATAAGGTAAGAGTGTTCTTTACCATCCACCTTCTTTCGAATGGAGGTCATTCCGGAAGGAAGGTGCCCGCCAGTCCATTTCCCAGAGGCTCCTAACTGCTTCATATTATCGCCTACGCGCTCTGACGTGTTCTCACGCTCAAGCTGAGCGAAGGCAGCCAGAATATACATTACTGTGCGCCCGATCGGCGTGGAAGTGTCAAAAGACTCTTTCACAGAGACGAAAGAAACGTCATGATCCTGCATGGTATCGTACATAGCGGAGAACTCTTTTACATTACGGCTGATTCGGTCAAGTTTATATACCATTACGACATCCAACTTATTCGCCTTCACGTCCTGCATCAACTGCTGGAAAGATGGGCGATTCGTATTCTTTCCAGAAAAGCCCTCATCCTGATCATATATGAAAAACTCTAATTCTTCACCGCGGAAGATGATCCCAGCATAATCTTTACACATTTTTATCTGCACAGCAACTGAGTCGCTGTTATCCCGGTACACTGATTTTCTTGGATATATCCCTATTTTCATATCACAGTCCTCCCTATTGCATTGTATTAATTTTGAGTACAAAAAATACACCTATACAGGTGCAGAGGATTTATGATATAATCTGTGTGTCGGGTGATTATATCGGCTGCTCTGCGGCCTGTATAGCATCTATATAAGCCGTTCCTGTTGGCGCAGGGGCGGTTTTTGAAATTATGTAGATAACGTAAAAGACCCCGTATTTCTACGAGGTCTTCATAATGAATACTGCTCGCCAGTTGACTGGGAGCTGTGTCTTCTATACTGCCGGTAAACGGCTTTGTTTTCTTTGCGTATTCATTATATACCTCAGTGTATGTAATTGTCAATAATAATATGCTTATTTCTGTCCAGTAAAATTGTGTAAAATTTCTGAATCAATTAAATCTAGTTTTTCGGTGGAAAGTTTTACATTGCTTAAAATATCAAAATTCGTCTTTGGGTCGTATATTCTAATCTTGCTTATAGTGCGAATTTGACCTACTAACGCAATGCTTCCAATCTTCATCTTTGCCACTTCATCTTTCATCCGATTGAGTAGGACAAGTTCCTGTTTACAAACATCTAAGTCACGTTTTATATTAGCTAATGTGTCATCAGGAGTTTCTTCATTAAGAAGTCCTATTGTTTCCTTCAATTCCACCATTCTGGCCAGAAACGTTTTTTCAGTGTAAGATATCTTGGAACTTAAATTTGTGAAAAGTTCATTCCCTAAATGCACATTCCCTCTGTGCAGATGCAGCAAGTCGGTTTTCTTTTTTACGGATGTGAGCGGAACAATTGTAAGTACTGGTGAATTCCTCGAATTGTTTTTATCAATGACGACACAATAGTGGAGCCCACCTTCTTCGCTCCCGACATTATAACCCAGATGAGCCTTGATAATTTCCCCACGTTTATATCTTCTTAAGCTAGCTGATGAAAACTCTGGCTCGAAATCAAGGAAAGTAGTCCAATCCTCAAGCCAATAGCTAAACTTATCAGCCTTTCCGCGAATTTTAGCATCAGGACTTTTTATAAGCGAATCAATATAAGACTCTAATCTACATAAAGCTGACTTTTTATGCTCCAGAAGCTTTTCTGTTGAAATATTCCTTCCCATTAATTTCCCTCCTTTTCTTTGGTTTCCAAGAAAACACCACATCTATGTTAAGCCATCAGGCGTAATATTTGACTATTGTCTCCCTTATTGGTGCAAGGACATTGTTAAATCGCTTGGTTTTGCAGTAAAATGAAATTCGAATAAAGAACTGTCATATTCTGATCCTACTAAGCCATTAATAAAATCAGCAGTTGCTTGTCCAACCGCCTCGGAGGTGCTGTCTTTCTCCTGCATTGTTGTGTAATGGGTAAAAATGTTGTTCCACTCTTCCTCGGTTCCCCCATAATATAATTGGATTTTTTCACCTTCATCAGGATGAAAATAGGAAAGAGTATAATCATACATAACAGTCATAGTTTTGGGGAAATACACACTTCTTACATCGCTACAGTTAAATGCGCCTGTATTAAGATCAGTAATTCCTTCAGCCAATATTACTGTTTCAACTTTACTGCTTGAAAACAATGAAAAGTCAAGTAGTGAAGTAGTATATTCGATACCATCTATCGTATATACATTATTGATGACTAGGAGCTCATCATCTCCTTGATATGAATTTAGTGATATCTTATTATCTTTAATTTCATATTCAAAATCATCAATGCTGTTATATGCTGGTTCTGCATTCACAGCAGTTTTGTTTAATGATTGTGAACTTTCATTGCTATTTGTATCTGCAACAGCCATGTATAGACCCAGAATAAAAAGCAATATGAGAACAATAATTACGACCACAATGACTATAGCTTTTTGCGGAGATTTTCCGTCTTGAATTTCTTCATTCCAGACAAACCCGCAGTCATTACATTGAAATTTAACATTAGAATTATTTCGAATTTTTATATTATGGCTGCTACACTTTGGACATATATTAGTATTATAAGAATTTTTGGTGTATTTTTTGCCACAATATATGCATTCGTCAATAGCTACGGGTAAGGGACGTCCGCATTGATAACAATTAAACATTTGGGGGCGCTGGTCTTCCGGCATTTCTTCCACTTCATCAGGGTCTCTGAATTCGGAAGCAGGACAACCGCAATTAGGACATTTATACGCTTTGGTACTTATTTTTTTGCCACATTCTGGGCATTTAATTAATGCCATATGATCCCTCCCTCTATCTGTACCTAAACACCACATTATGTTAAGCCGTATTTTGCTTAATCATCTAAATCATCATCATTTATTTGTAATGGATAGCATTTCAGTTCTTCATCTTCAAGTTCGAATGATAGTCCAATTAGGTCGTTTATATTTTCCCTGATTAATATTGGGTCTTGTACTTCCATATCTTCCATAATACCTGTCTACAATGTATCTTGGGTCCGATAGTATTCGATATATTTTTTGAATCTTCCAATTAGGATTTCCTCTATGGCAGATATTTGCTTAATAAATCTACCAAATAATTTGTCCCTTTTTAATTGCCGCTCTTTGTATAATGCATCTCTGAAATTTAAATGGGTAGCTCTCATAATTTCATCGTTATTGGTGATTCCACATTCCTCCAAAATAATATTTGGAGCACGCACACAACGTGAAAACTCATAAACTTCTTTTTGTTCATCATCAACCGATATCCAAGCATCAGAAGAGACCATCTGAAGTTCAACGTATGCAATTGATGCAGCAACAGTGTTCAGAAGCACATAAGAATCGACTTTAGTGTTTATAAAAATGTTATAATGATTATATATAGTATCGTAGCATATAAAGGCATTTCCGAATATTTCCCGTAATACTTCTGCATTGACGTTATACTTTCGGTTAGCATAATAATATGAATAAAAATACACTTTACTTTCGCAATCAATAATAGAATTTAAATCTATTGGCAATTTTCTGCAATTGGAACGCACAATAAGATCATATGCTAGTTTGCGAATTAGTTCCTGATTATTATCGTTAGTATACATTAAAAACACTCCATACAGTTTATTTAATATCAGTGTAACATCCGTAGGAGTTTTGTTAATAATCCAAAATTTGGTAACTAGGCTTTTCTTTCTTGCCTTTTTTGATCTCACGCATAAATACGGAATCGAATTCAGGTGACGTTGGGACTGTATCGAAATTCAATTTGCTTATATCATCTTCATCAATCGATTTGTTTGCTAATGTATCTATTACGCGTCCTACGCAACGTATTTCTTCTGTAAACGGAATATTATCATATTCATCATTGACAGAGATTAGTTCTCTATTACCCAATTTTTTAACAAGAGATTGACCATCAATAATAAATATACCTATTTCATTCCTATGAATCTCGCTGGTTGGTTCTACCAGAAGAGTTTCCCCATCATTATACTGTGGCTCCATACTTTTTCCGTTAACCCCTATAGCATATTTAACTTTCTTATACCTTGGAATATCTGGTATTTCTACCAAATCAACAGGAATATCATCAAAAACAATCTGTCCAGTACCGGCAGAGGCAAGACGCTGATAATACTGAATGTGACGTATTTTTTCAGATTGTATGGATTCAAGTTGAAGCTTTTCTGACTCAGATCTTTTCCATTCTTCTTCGAGTGTCATATCGACCATTTTTTTGCCATGATCATCTAAAGCGCGGTATTTTCTTATTTTATTCATTTCAGTTATAGTTACTTCGTCATCTTTTTTGGGAAGCGCAGCTTGTAAAAAATATGATGCTGACACATTCAGAATTCCACAGATATATGAAAGTGTATCTATATCGGGCTTGCTCACATTATTTTCCCAATTACTTATTGTATTTCCTGTTGTGTTTAATTGTTTGGCAAGTTCTGCTTGTTTTAGCCCTGCATCGAGTCTAGCACGCTTCAATTTTTCTCCAAATGTCAAGTATATCACCTTCTTTCTATATAACGAATATACTACAACGCCTCTTGGAATTTGTAAATGCATAATCACAATAATATTGAGGCGTCACAGGGAAGCATATTGACACACCAATAATATTGGTATATTATTCTAATAAATACAATGTTATTGGGCAGAGGGGGTGAATAATAATTAATATAGTATTATAAAGGTAAAGAATTTATGTACTTTTTAGTGGTGTTTTCAGGAGGGCGGTACTATGGAAGAACTAAAAAAAGAGATTATTGCAATGATTAACAAAATTTCAAATGAACATTATTTGAGACGACTATATCTCATTTTAGTTGTCATTGCAGGGACTGACCATTAGGCCAGTCTCTTTTTTACTCAATTCCTAAACAAGCCTTCATAAATTCTTCTATATGTTTTAACTTCTCTGGGGATGCCTCAGCAATGGCATTCAACATATTCTTTGCAATCTGATTTTCTGTTATTGTCAACTTCCCTAGATTAATAGCATACCTATCGTCCTCAGTTACTTTGGCGAACATATTATCGTCTCCGCCCTCACCAGTTCGGAACCAAACTTCGTTTATACCAAATTCTTTACATATTAAGGATTGGGCTGAGCCACTCGGATTCCTACGTCCAGTTTCATAACCAGTTATTGTGTTTTGGACTGTTCCTAATTTTTTTGCAAATTCTTCTTGAGTAAGGCCGAAATATTTTCTGATTTTTTTTATACGGTCTTTTAACTCTTCATTTTTCACAATATCACCTCCATCTCTAAATAGAACTATATCAAAAAAAAACCGCATTGTCAATAAAAAAGTGATTGACATATACCGCAAAGAAGTATATAATAACCGCATAGACAATGAAAGTGGGGTGAAACAGATGCAAGAAACTGTAACAATAGTGCTGATAATTTTAATTTTCATTATACAGGCTTATCTCTTTTTTACGAACAGAAAATGAATTATTGATCCAAGAATGTGGTTTCTTCTATGCAAGAGAGACTGAACACATCATCTTTAAGGTCACTTTTTATTTGGAAAGTAACATCACCAGAATTGGTAAAAAGTATTTCTTCATTTTCAGAGCAAATAAACATGATGAATATTAGTTTAGAACAATGTCCGTCTAAATGAATTGGAAAATCTGATGTGAAAAACTGGTAAGGCCTTTCCAACCCCGGAGGAATAAAGTGTTCTTTCAAAATTCTGTGAGTGAGGGTGCACCTAACATATGCGCCACCTTTGCATAGAGCAGAGATATACATAATATTCACAGGGTTCGATGATAGGTTTTCCACAAAAAATCCAAAGATATACTCGCGATATGAAGAATTAAATTCTGATTTTATTATGGAATATCCAGTATTGCTTATTTTAAGGTTGTATCGTTTATGCCAGAGGCCAAACAATAGTTGCCCAGAAGATAGAAGAAACCCCACTACAGCAATAAAGGTAGTGATATTGTCCTGTGTTAACAACCTAGGAACATTCTTTATGGCTTCTCTAATCATTGAATAATTTCTCCTTTCTTTCATACTCGGCATGGCAGTGCCTGTACACACATTATAGGGGATACGTAGCTAAATAACAATACTACCATATGAGGGAGGTGAGAACATGACAAACAATAAACCCGAAATCAAACTTACAGAAGATACAGTAGAAAACATCAAAATCATGGCTCCATACCTTGATGAAACTTCTCAAAACCGTGTGTTTGGAATGATGCTGGAGGCAGTCAAAAATCTGCCTGATGAAGATACTGATTCAAAGAAGGCAGGATAGAGAGGAGGTGGATAAAACGAACGGAAAAAGAGATGTTGATTTCTGGATTACTTTTGTTGTTGGATTTGCAATTAGCCTGCTGGTAGCAGTTTTATGGCAGTTACTCAATTAAAAAATAAAGTTTATATGGGAGGAGAAATAGGTGAAGAATAAAGAAGAAAAAACAAAAGATTTAAGAGCTAAATGTAACAATATTTTTTACGATAAAGACAGCAGGAAAGAAATCGAAGAAGCTATTACTAAAAAAGCGGTAGAACTTAAAGGGGCAAGTGAAGCGAGTGTATTAAGAGTTTATGATGTTTTGGCTTTACAAATGAATGAACTCCAAAGACTTAACAGAACAATGGAGTCCATTTTTGAAATTATTCGGAGGGCTGAATAAAACCAATAGTCCTTTTGGGCCGATCTGCTTCTTTTTCAATAGATGTAAGCAAAAAGTTTAATTGGCTGACATGTTGGACGAGAGTAGACATTTTCCCATTGACATAACCTTTAAAAATCATAAGAACAGATTCTTCATAACTTATTTCAGTTACTTGCATTATTATAGATTGCCCAAAGTTTGTTAATAATAGACCAATTTCATGATCGGCATCAAGTGTTTCTTCAAAATCACGAATATACTTTTTTAATATTTCAAACTGGGTATCTGAATAGGAGTATGCAATCGGAAGAGGACCTATTTCTGGAATGTTTAAGTTTTCTAAGTTAAACATGGTGTTAATTCTCCTTTCACTAATAGTTGGCAGTGGCAGATGCCAATATTTAAAGTATAGGATATTTTAGGTCAAAAGACAAGAAAAGAAATATGTAAGACAAATTTCTTAAACCGCGGATGCCAGATGAATAGGAGAGAGGTGAGGAAAATGAAAGCTCCACATATTGAAATCAAAACAAATAACTGTCGGACAGAAGTATTTGTCGATGGGGAAAAATTGGATGGTGTAAGAAAAGTAAGTTTCGAGCGTAAAGGCGGAACAGCACCGATTTTACACATTGATTTAATTGCAACGGATATGACGGTAGATGCGGTTATGATTCCGATATTGCCAGAAGTGTTTCGACCTTTTTACGAATCAAAAAAGCCATCCGAAGATGACTCTAATGTTTAAAGGCTCTGTGGTGCAGATTTGATAATAGGACATTTGGATGAATCACATTCATCTCCATACATATTGTAATCACAATTCGCAATACCTTTTTCGTAGGATTTCTGGGAAAAATCCGATGTATCTATGTATTCAATGGAGATTGTGTGATCTTTGCCTTGTGCAGGACAGTAACCAGTGAAACGCTTTTGCATTTGATACACACCCTTTCTTTAATAGGAGTGTATCACAGAATAAGAAAAATAGAAAGTTCCTTAGTGGTTGGACTATGCAGAAAATAACGTGAAATTTTATTTAGATATTCGATTAAATACATAATAGCCATCTACCGCACTACAAGCAGATGACTATTAGCAGTCCATTGTATACCATGAGATTGAAACAACATCCGGCGCTCAGAGGCACTCACACATATTCGCGACTATGTGTAACCGGACTTCTGTGACATAGGTAGTGCGTCACGTTGTGACAATTGCGATTCTTATGTGGTAGACACCCACAGCCCAAAGCAAACGCTTATCATAATAATTGGCGGTTACACCTTTTATTATTCATCATGGTGCTTGGATTCGACATTAAGAAAGCTATGAGCTTTTCCAAAATGTCAACCCCCTTTCGGAACGGGCTAATTAAATTACATCGAATATCTAAATAAATTTCAATATATTAACCAGAGGAAGTTATTTAGAAAGGACGGTGAAAGATGTATCCAATTTTGGAGAGATGTTTTCGAGCAGAAACGAGGAATACATATGAACGCAGAAATGTTAGAGGAAGGAGAGTAGTGAAGAATGGCAAGACCAAGAGGAACAGATTCAGCAAGGGTTATTCAGGTAATAGAAACTATTTCTATTCGGGGAGAAGGAACGAAAGATGATTTGTGCCGGCCAATTAAACAGTATTGGGACTTTAATGGGAATCTGATTGCAGAGAACGATGATTGTATAAAAGAAAAAGAGTAGTCGCCTACTCACTTTTCTTTCTCTCAATTTGTTTAGACTGATCAATTCCGATGATATCAGCGTAGAGTTGTTGTTGATTATGACGTTCGATATACCATTGTTGTAATAACAGTTCGATAAGTTTAATAAGCTTTTCGGCTTCAGATGGATCTATGTTTACAATAAGGTTTATGTCTTTTTCCATGTGGGCGCCGATGTTGCCAATACGACGAACACCATCTAATACAGCCCATTGATCCGTAGGAATTTTATCTTTTATAGCATCGATCTCTTCAAAAAGACTCTTTTTTGATACTTTGAAGAAATCACGAATCATTCCTTGGAGACAACGGCGGGAAAGCGTTGCGGAGGCCTTGGGGCTAAGATTCACAATTGCACAAGCTTCTTCGTAATCATTTCGAATAGCTTTAGGAATATAGTCAGGGAATTGGATTGCTAAAGACAATGGGAAGATGGGAATTGTCTTTTCTGACATTTCGTTTCCGGTATAGTCAGCATAACTCGTGATTTTATCGCAATTTGGACATTTGTACATTCTTATTTTTAAACTATAGTCACTATCTAGTGTGTGACCAATATTACCTGCAGGTGTACGGAATTTTACATCGCTAGAAGTAAATGTTCCGGTTATTACAGGAATTGTATGATTACAAAATGGACATGTGAAGATTTCAGACATAATATTCATCCCTTTCATCATTTGTTAGGAAGATTATACCCAAAATTTACATCTGTAACAACCAAAACGTACAAGCATAAACAGCAACATAGACAATCAGCACACATACAAAGGAGAAAACCGATGGCAAGAAAAAACCTGAAAGAAGCCCGCAAGAGGGCGGGCATGACGCAACAGCAGATGGCTGACCGGCTGGAGATAGGATTGCGGCATTATAAATATATTGAATCCGGTGAGGTGGTCGGAAATATTCAGATATGGGACGAACTGGAAGATATCACTGGAATACATCAACGGAAACTCCGAGAGATTTCAGAAACTCATCCCGGCAAAGAAGATAATCAACAGAAACATTAAGAATATCAGCAATTCTTACAAGCATATCAAGAGACGGTGAAGAATGTTCGCTTTCATAATTTCTATACGTACGAATTGATATAGAAAGTTGATCAGCCATTCTTTGAGCAGTAAAACCTCTTGATTTACGAATTTTATTTAAGCGTTTTCCAAACATAGTATACCTCCTCAAATTAGTGAAAGAAATCTGCACCATAATACTTGACAGTGTAATAATTTTACACTATAATTGGGGTATAAAACAGTGAAAGAATCTTGCACTATAAAGGAGGAACCAACATGAAAATCAAAATCACAGGGAACAGATGTATAGGCTGTTACAAATACAGCCAGTACTACACGATTAGTGGGAGGGGCGAATTGGAAGCCATTGATTGTGGGTATTGTGGAATCAGGCAGTGTACAACAAGACCGGGTAACCGTTGTAAGGAGTACCGAGAAAAAAGCAACGTGGGATTGAGTGAAGAGCAGCTATTAAGGCTACAGTGGCAAAAAGAGAAGTAGTACAGGCGCAATCAGCAACTTAGACAACCAGTATCTCATATACATTAACAGGAGGTGGCGTGTATATGGCAAAAAATGAAAAGGAGTATACCTGCACAGTAGAATACACTGAAGGCTGTGAACAGCGGCTAACCGAGGCGCTGGTAGGCATATATTACCGGCGGAAAAGAGACAAGGAACTTGAAAATGTGACTGATGATAAAACCGCTTAGGCGGTAGAACGGAGGACAAGCTTAGATGGCAAGAGATAACCTGAAAGAAGCCCGCAAGAAGGCGGGCATGACGCAGCAGCAGATGGCTGAATATCTAGGTATCAGTGAGACTGCTTATCAAAATATAGAATATGGCATTTGTATAGGAAAAATAAAGCATTGGGATAAACTTGAAGACCTATTCGGAGTACATCAAAGAGTATTAAGAGAAATTAATTCTCATGCCGACAAGTAAGATCATCCAATGTAACATCAAATAGGTTTGCAAGAATGATTAGTTTTTCAATATTAGGTTCGTTTTTGCCTTGTTCGTAGTATTGATAAGCACTTACGGAAATATTAAGCCTGTCGGCAATATCTTTCTGAGTCAAAGGTGATTGTTTTCGAAGTTCTTTAAGGCGTTCATTAAATTTCATAATTCCTCCATCTGATATTGACACCAAGGTAAAGTTGGTATAATATACAGATATACCAAGTAAAAGTTGGTGTTTTAATATTTTTAATGTCTAATACTTTATTTTAACATGTAATGAGTTTTTAGGCAAAGGAGGAAGCCATATGAAAATTGAAGTCACAGGATCAAGATGTATTAGCTGTTATAAGTACAGCCAATATTACCATCGGAATTATTTAGGGGAATTTGAAGCGATTGACTGTGGGTATTGCGGAATCAGGCAGTGTACAACAAGGCCCGGAAATCGATGCAAGGCCTATAAAGAGAGAAGCAACGTGGGGATTTTAAGGTAGGGGGACAAGCCTATGTCAAAAAGAATTTCAGATAAGGATTTTGAACGTAAATCAAAGCAGACTGTCGATCTCGTAAAAGAATTCTCTTGTGAATGGTACGGTTTTGGAGAAATCCTCGAAAATGTAATAAGAGGCATGTCCGCAAACGCCGGAACAGAGTACGAGGTTGAATACACAGAGATACAGATCAAACAGATGTTGGAGTTAGCAAGGAGGATATATAAAGATGAGACGGAAGCAACGTGAACGCCCGATGACGGATCGGCAGCTGGTGAGAGTTCTGGCGGGGCTGGTAGTTGTATGGGGAGCCATGGTTGGGATCTACATAGCCATGGCATAAAAAAGTGCATATCAATGGGCGGGAACCCGATATGCACTCCAATAATTAAATATCATTTATATTATAGCAAATTCAGGAGGAATTGCAAGAATGAAACAGCCAAAAAAGTTGAGCCGTATTCAGAAAATGTTGTTAAGTCGAAAAGGCTTGGATCCAGACGAATGGCGGTTGATACATGAATCTAAAACAGATCTGCAGTTGATCCACAAGCTGACAGATGAAATAAAAACAATTCAAAAGTAGGAGGGCATAAGGTTGGCGACTGTAAAAATTAAGAGGTTAACTCTGACAGATTTTAAGGGGGTAAGGAACGGTGAGTACGTTTTTTCCAATAATACTAAAATTTCTGCGGCAAATGGTCTGGGGAAGACTACGATTGCCACTGCATGGTACTGGCTGGTAGCTGATAAAGATTATGAATTAAAAAGTAATCCGAATGTTCGGCCAAATGGGATGGAAGAGTGTATCCCTCGGGTAGATGCAGCTCTTGACATTGACGGGAAGGAAATCACAATAACCAAACAACAGAAAACACTTAAGAGCAAACCAGACAGTAAGGGGATCGTAAAAATAACTTCTTCCAATATCTATGAAATTAACAGTGTCCCAAAAACAGAAGGGGATTTCCGTAAATACTTGGAAGACGAAGGAATTAATTGGGAGTTGTTTCTGGCGTTAAGCCATCCGAATGTATTTACTGGTCAGAAAGCAACGGATATGAGAAAGATTCTCTTCAAAATGGCAAGTGAAAAATCAGATCTGGATATTGCTAATATGAAATCAGATACTATTGATATTGCTGCCTTGCTTTCACAGGGATATAAGCTGGAAGAAATTGAAGCAATGCATAAAGCATCCAAAAAGAAAGCAGAGGCTCAGGTTCGCGATATACCAAACCAGATTATTGGAATGGAAAAGAGTAAGGTTGATTATGATTCAGCCGAACTGGAATTACAAAAATCTGGTATTGAAGAACTGATCGCGGAAAAAGAAAATATGTTGTCGGATGCTGAGAGTACATTAAGCAAACATCAGGAACTGACGGACAAAATTATGGAATTGAAGTTTCAGATGAATTCCATCCAGCAACAGGCCCAGGACAAGCTAAATGCTGAAAGACGCTCAATTCAAAATAAAATTGATATTGCAGAAAAGGATTTTCATACAGCAGTACAGCGGCATAATATGATCGAATTGGATATAAAGCGGTTGGGAGATTACATAAAACGAATGGATCAAGAGCGGGCCGAACTTGGAAAAGAGTATAACAGAAATGTTAATAAGAAATTTGATGACTCAGAATGGACTTTCCCAAAGGATTCTACGCTCTGTCCGACTTGTGGCAGGGCCTATGATTCAAAAAAGATAGAATCGCTGAGATCTGAATTCGAAGCAAGAAAGAATAAGGCCGCGGAAGATTTTGATAAACGGAGACAGGATACTTTAAATGAATTGATTTCTCGTGGTAATGAATTGAAGCGCGAGTCTGCAGAAAAGGCAAAGGAGCTCGAAGCTAAAAAAGCTGAATTGGAACAGATCAAAGCAGATAAAATCAGGTTCAACAAGGAACAGACTGAGGAAACAAAAAAACTCTCAGAACTTCCAGAACGTATTGATTTGTCAGGCAATCAGGAGTATGAAATGCTTGAAAATCAGGCTGCCAGACTAGAAGAGATATTGTCATCAATGAATGACGGCGCTACATACCACAGTTCTTTAAAAAATGAACTGGATTCTTTTAGACGCGATTTATCTGAAGTAGAAAAACAGATTGCCGTTGCCGGCAGGAATATTGAGATTGATGAACAGATAGCAGATTTGCAGAAGAAGCAGCGGGAGTACGAACAGGCGAAAGCTGATTCTGAAAAGATACTCGATCAACTTGATACGCTTTCAAAGCGTAAGAATGAACTCCTTGTGGATGAAATCAACCAGCATTTCGGGATTGTGAAGTGGAAGCTGTTTGATTATAGGAAAAATTCTAAATATGTGGAGTGCTGTGTTCCGATGATTTATGACGAGAAAAGCGGTATATATAAAGAATTTTGGAACAGCATGAACACTGGCAGACAAATACAGGCACAGTTAGATATTTGTAATTCCATGCAGAAGTTTTTCAACATGAATTGTCCTGTATTACTTGATGGAGCAGAGGCGATTAATAACATATATCTTCCTAAAATGGATTGTCAGCTTATTACACTGGCTGTATCAGAAGATGAAGAATTGAGGTTTGTATATGGGGAAGTTGATTGATATTACTGGAAAGAGTTATGGATTGCTGAAAGTAGATTCTTTTGCAGAAATGCGAAGGAATGAAAAAGGGCATACAACTTCTTGGTGGAATTGTACCTGCAGGTGTGGGAAAAAGGTAATTGTTGCGAAACACTCATTAACATCTGGAAACGTACAGTCGTGTGGTTGTCTGAAAGCAAAAAATAACATGGAGAGATTTACAAGACATGGCCTAAGCAAAACAAGGCTGTATAAAATCTATAGCATGATGAAAGACCGTTGCTGTAATTCTAATAGTACAGCTTATGATTATTACGGTGGTAGAGGTATTTCAGTCTGCGAAGAGTGGCAAGGCGAGCATGGTTTTGAGCATTTTTACGCATGGGCTGTACAGAACGGATATTCAGATGATTTAACTATTGATAGAAGAAATTCTAACGGAAATTATGAGCCGACAAATTGTCGTTGGATTCCGTTTGTAGAGCAGGCTAAGAACAAGCGAAATTGCCATTTGATTTACTACAATGGGGAAATAAAAACTCTTTCGGAATGGAGCAGAGAATTGCAAATTGCCAGAAGCACTATCAGAAAGCATGAAAAGATGTTTAATGGAGATGGTGAGTTGGCAATAAAGACAATACTTACAGAGTCTAACAATACTAGAAAAATTAAGGAAGTTAGGAGGATCAGAATGAATTACATTAAAGCGAAATTTTTAATAGGCGATAACCCATCCGGCAGGGCGTATACATACCGCTGTGCAGAGGAATTGAAAGCCGGCGAAATGGTTATAGATGCCAAAGGAAGTAAGTTGATTGTTGTTGATGAGCCGGTATGGATAGAAACCTACTGTGCGGACAAGGTGGCGGTTGTGAAGAAGTATATTGATCCGGTTGCGGAAGAAAGTGAGGAGTAGGAATGGCAGAGAAAAATGAAGTGGCTAAGCAGCCAAAACAGCAAAAGCATGGTGCAGTAGTTCCGTTATCATTTTATGCAAATAAATTTACAAACCTTGTTCAAAGCGATTTTTCAGAGCATGGGATTGAACTTGATGATTATTCAAAACAGTGTGTAATGTCTTCCATGAGTGCAATTTACAATTTGGTAACAAGCAATAAGGAAGCTATGGAAAACCTTAATCCATCTAACTTAAGGCAGGTAGTTGGACAGGTAGCAAGCCTAAAACTCAATGCTAATGCTGTCCCAAGGGAGTGTTACTTCCAGTTACGTAGCAAGCAGGGAGCAGATGGAAAATGGCACAAAGAAGTAGAACTTGGAATTGAGGGAGATGGTAACGATGCCATTCTTCGCCAGTTTGGTGTGAATGTGGCGAAAGTGCATCAGGTATGGCTGGTAAAAGAGGGAGACATTTTTACTTATCCAAAACACAAAGGAATGGAACTGACCCCGCCGGAATGGGAAGAAAAAGGGGAGTCACAGAAGGTGATTCGAGTGGTTTATCCAGTTGAAATGATGAATGGTCATGTTGAATATTTAATTGCGGAGCGAGAGAGTGTTAAAGCGAATCTGTTAGCTCATGTTCGCAACAGTATGATGAACGAAACATTTGGAATCTGTAAGGACAGACACAAAGCTACTGATACGCAGAAAGCGGAAATTAAGGCGAAGAAGAGTGAAATCCTTGACACCTTAAGAGAATGCCATACGATTGAGGACATGCTTTCTTGCGAAACGGCAAAGCCTTTTATCAGTGCGGCATGGCTTGACACGCCGGAAGCTATGATTATCCGTAAAATGCGAAATAACGCTATTAAGAAGTATCCGAAGGACTTCAATTCTATTGCATCGCAATCGTTGCTTCAGATGGACGATACATATAAACAGGTGCAAGAGGAAATTGCTGAAAATGCTAACAGTGAGGACTTTACAATAAACGAATCGGAGATAGCTGAAACAATTGAAAATCCGAAGGTAGTAGCAGCGGCGCAGGATAATGGCGACAATCCGTTTGAGGCTTAGACTATGAAAAATATTAAATTGTTATATGAAGAATTAGAGAACCTAAAAGACTTCCAGATTATCCTAAAAGAATTTGACGGTGGTATGGGTGTATTTACCAAAGGAAATCTTAAAGATATGACCGTTATTTGGAGCTATGGTGGTGGGTGGGAACACGTCAGTATTGATGGAAAGAAACGTATGCCGTCATGGGATGAGATGTGTCAGCTTAAAGATATGTTTTTTTCAGATGACGAATGTTGCGTACAGTACCATCCGCCAAAAATCGAATATGTAAACAACATTCAATATTGTCTGCATATCTGGAAACCAATTGAGAAGTATTCCGGTGTGTTACCGGTTCCGCCGAGCTTATTTATTGGAGTGAAGGGTGTGGTGTTTGATGAAACTTAAAGTACTCGGCTCTGGATCTTCCGGGATGTTATATCAACACTAATAATTAACTCTGGAATGATATTTAAAGATTGGAAGTGATTTATTGCAGGAAGAATGGAAATGGGTTAGCGAGTATGAAGGGATATATGAAATATCAAACAAAGGGCGATTGCGTAGCTATAGAAGAGACAAAGTTAATGGTTATTTGCTATCTAATAGAAATTCAAAAGGGTGGTATCTAACAGTTAATCTTTTCAAAAATGGAACGAAGAGAACAAAACGAATTCATGTTTTAGTGGCAGAATCATTTATCGGTAAAATACCACCTGGGTATCATGTGCATCATATTGATGATAATAAGCAAAATAATGTGGTTACAAATCTTGAGATAATTCATCCAAGAAAACATAGAAAAGAAACCGAAAAAATCCACCCACAAATCATAACTGGGATGAGCAATTATAACAAATTTAAAAGGCCAAAACATATTTTACAATATGATACAGAAGGCCATTTTATTGCCGAGTACGCTAACGGTGAAATTGCCAGTAGGTTAACTGGGGTATGTCAAAGAAATATATTGCAGGTTGCAAATGGTGAAGAATATAAGCCGGGAAAGATACGGAAACAAGCTGGTGGATTTGTTTGGAAATTAAAAGAGGGAAGCGAGGTGGTTTAATGCTCTTGAAAACGATAGCAACCGGATCTAGGGGAAATTCATATGCTTTAATTGGAAAAAATGAAATTTTGTTGATTGAAGCTGGAGTAAGACTTTTGGAAGTTAAAAAAAATATTGATTTTCAAATCTCCAAAGTAGTTGGCTGTTTAATTTCTCATGAGCATGGTTAGGCGATCACTCAAAGTATTTGGCAGAATATGAACGAGCTGGGATTCCAGTGTTTAAGCCTTATAAATCGGAAATGGAACTGCAGGTGCGTACATATGGAGGCTTTGTAGTTAAATCTTTTCCGCTGGTACATGATATAGCATGCTATGGATTTTATACTGTAGAGCCGTCAATGGGGAGCCTTATATATGCCAGTGATACAGAGTATATAAAATGGCGGTTCAAAAATGCAAATCATATTCTGGTAGAAGCAAATTATGCGAAAGAGTTGTTATGTGATGTGGACACTGAGTCGGCAAAACGCGACCATGTACTCACTGGACATATGGAAATCGAAACAACTTGTGAATTTTTGAAAGCAAACAACAATCCGACCTTGAGGAACGTCGTGTTGTGTCATTTAAGCAGAAGTAACGCTGATGCTGAACAATTTAAAGCTAAGGCGCAAAAGGTCGTTAATTGCCCGGTTTATGTGGCGGATGAAGGCCTTGAGGTAGACTTGGATTTTCCGTTTTAAGAGAAAGATGACGGAATTGAAATCATAGGTAAAAAACAACTTGACCGGTCAGTTTTTATATATGTTATTTAATCAATTTATTTAGAGAAAGGATTTTATTATGACAAAAGTAAATTTAGAAGAATTTGCAGGCGGTGCTTTGCAGGAAAAGTTCGACAGAGCGTTCGAACAGGTGACGGAGAATATGCTTGATGTGAATACTCCATACAAGAATAAGCGTGTGATTACAATTAAAGTAGCACTCACTCAAAATGAGTTAAGAGATGATTCGGTAGCAGAGGTTTCCGTTGAGACAAAGCTCGCTCCGGCATCTCCGATTAAGACACAATTTGCATTGCAGCGCGATTTGGAAACCGGGAAAGTATTTGCGTCCGAATATGGTCCGGGAATTAAAGGACAGATGACCATTGAAGATTTGGCGAAAAAAGAGGAAATGATTGATGGCAAAGTGGTTGACACAGAAACTGGTGAAATTAAAGAGAACAAAGTAGTCGATTTAAGAACTGCAAAACAGGCATAAGGAGGATTCTATAATGATGGAAAGCGGATTAAAAGAACTGGTACAGTATGGAAATGAATTGGCGGAGCCAAATTTGGTTGAACGTATGGCAGTCACTTATTCAGATAAGAAATTATATCCGGTGGATGAAATGCGCCGGGCAGAAGCATTAGAGATGAGTACGTTAACAAGCCTTGTAGAGTATATCAAATCCAATACGGATAAATCTACGGATAAGATGATTGTGCAGGTTATATCACCATGTGAGGTGCGGTTGGTATCCGCCCTGGACGATGATCGAAAACGTGAGATTTTAGTTGATGTTAATGCTCAAATCCCTAATTTTGATTTTGGGAAGTATATGGGGCATGAGAGTTTTATTATTGCTCTTCAGTCGAAATTTATTCCAAACGGTGATAGTGAACTGCTTCTTAAATTCGCTGGAACTGTTGAAAATGGAACTGTAGCACAGTATGGGGATGATGGAGTAACACAGAAAGCTACAATTAAAACTGGCATAGCATCTAAGGGCGAGGCGGTTGTACCTAATCCAGTGAAATTAAGGCCATTCCGAACATTTATCGAAGTGGAGCAGCCTGAAAGTGCATTTGTGTTCCGGATGCGTCAGGACGAGATAAGCGGTGTAGGATGCGCAATTTTCGAAGCCGATGGAGGCGCATGGAAGAATGTAGCTATGAAAGCAATTAAAGAATATTTGCAGCAAGAACTTTCTGAATACCCGGCGTTTACGGTTATATCATAATAAATATTCCGGCAGTCAATCATTGACTGCCGGAGATTGGAGCGAAGACATGAATAAAACAATTTTAGTGGGTAGGTTGACAAGAGATCCAGAAGTTAGGTATTCACAGGGGGATAATTCAACTGCAGTTGCGAGATATACATTAGCTGTTGAACGCAGATTCAAGAGGGACAACGAACCTACAGCAGATTTTATCCCATGTGTAGCATTTGGGCGTACAGCTGAGTTTGCCGAAAAGTATTTTCGCCAGGGGATGCGCGTAGCTGTTTCCGGACGCATTCAGACTGGCAGCTACACGAACAAAGATGGTGTGAAAGTTTATACAACTGAAGTCATGATTGAGGAACATGAATTTGCGCAAAGCAAATCTGAAAACCAGCAAAATCAGAGTCAGAATACGGGACCAGCGCCGGAAGGTTCAGGAGACGGATTTATGAATATCCCTGACGGAATCAATGAACAGCTTCCGTTTGACTAAGGGCGGTGGTTAACTTTGGGAGACAGAAAACCATCTGAGATTATTCAGGACTTCATTGATTTATTGAATTATGCTAATGATATTTATAATGAATCCAAAAGCGAATGTGAACGACTTGACTCAATCGAGCGAGTCCGGAGTTGGCAGCACAAGTTCGAATTTGCAAAGGACAAGCAAGAAAGAAATAGGCTCGCAACTGCTCTTCACAAGGAAAGGCTTCAGAGGAGAAAGTTCAAAGATACCGTGGACTTATACATACATGTGCACAATTTCTCGAATTCTGAAAACAACAAAGCAGTTCTCAAACGGCTTGGAGGTATGCTGAATTTGCAAAAGCGGACAGAAGAGTATTTGGACAGCGACAGAGAATATAAGGCAGGTGATGACGATGATAGTGATAGAGGATAAAGGACAGCAGGATAAAAAACATGAACTTAAACATATTTATTTTGAATCCCATGGCATTTACTGGGAACGATATCCTCTCCCCTGTGGTGATTATATTCTCTGTACCGATAAGGTAATAGATGTAATTAAAAGAAAACAAAAACGGGGAATGGAACCAAAGAAAATGGATTTTCTGGGAACATATTCCATTTGCGTAGATACCAAAAAAGATATCCAGGAAATTATCGGTAATATTTGCGGAAAGGAGCATGCAAGATTCCGTGATGAATGCATTTTGGCTAAGAATAATGACATCCGTCTGTTAGTCCTTATTGAGAACGAAGATGGCATCAAATCCATAGATGATCTGCAAACTTGGGATAATCCTCGGCTACATATGAAAAAGTGGATTACAACACCATCTGGTGAGCGAAAAAGGGCATTGAAATATCCGACTGCAACAAAAGGCGCTTCATTGGCTAAGGCAATGAGAACGATGCAAAAAAAATATGGAGTGGAGTTTCTTTTCTGCCGACCGGAAGAATCCGGGAAACTAATCATCGACTTATTAAATATGAATACGGAGGAATAACATGGCAGGGAGACCTAAGAAGCGGATTGATTACGCCGGATGGTCTGTTGACATTTTCTCCAATGACACAAAGATAGATAAGCTTTTAGATGCTCAAGGATGGGTTGGATTTGGAATTTACTTTTACCTATGCCAGATGGCGTTTGGAAGCGAAGGATACTACTACGAATGGTGCTACGACTTATGTGCAACGACTGCAAGGAAGATGGGCGGGGGCGTTGGTGCCGGTACAGTAAAAGAAACTGTGGACTACTGCTTACAGATTGGTCTTTTTGATAAGAGGCTGTTTGATGGGTGGGGAGTGCTTACCAGTAAAGGTATCCAAAAAAGTTTTCTGTTGGTCCTTAAGAGCAAAAATCGTAAGGGAACGGAAATATATAGTGAACTGTGGTTGCTTGATAAAAATGGAAAAGATTATCAAGATGTAGTTTTTGTACGAAAAAATAAGCAGAAACTTGAAGTAAATGACGATTCACTAGGAGAGAATGACAATACGCTTGAAGTAAATGACGATTCACTAGGACAAAAGGATAGTAAAGTAAAGGATAATAAAGTAAATACAGTATCTAAAGATACTGTTCGTCAGACTGACGTCCGACGGTGTGTAGACGCTTGGAATAATTTAAAATCTTTCGGAATCAAACCAGTATCAAAATTGACATCCGGTACAAAGAGATATGACAGCTTAATCGCAAGAATAAAACAGTATGGTATCGATGATGTATTAAAAGCAATTGATAAAATCAAATATAGCAGTTTCCTTCAGGGACGGAGTAGTAACCGGCGTCAATGGACTATTACTTTTGATTGGTTTGTGCTTCCGAATAATTTTCCCAAAGTGCTGGATGGTAATTATGACGATGCGAATATCGTGGATCCAATACTTAAAAATACCAATACTGGAGGAGGTAGGCAAGGATGCTAAACGAAAAAGAGGTGCGAAAAGCAATTGCACTTATGAAGCCTGACAATCAGTTATTCGAGGTCAGGGTAATATATGGCAATAAACAGTTGTATAGCGGATATTTTCAGAATGCAGAGGCATTGGTACGTGGTTTTGACAAACTTAGAAATTTTGGAGACTGCAATATCTACATCACGCTTAACACGCTGAATGATGCGTGTTATGACAGAACTCAACGAGATAGATTTGAGAAAAACCCAAAAGCAACGACCAGTGACAATGATGTAACCGGATACGACTGGATGATGCTTGACCTTGACCCAATCAGGCCAACAGGAACATCTTCTACAGATGAACAGATCAAAAAGGCAAAGGCGAAAGGAAATCAGATCTATAAGTTCTTGAAAAACCTTGGTTTTAATGATCCTTTGTTTGGATTTAGTGGAAACGGTGTGCATTTACTGTACAGGGTATATCTTGACAAGTCTGAAGAAGTTACAGCGTTGATGAAGAAGTCTTTGAAAACATTAGATATGCTGTTCACGGACGCTGAGATAGGCGTAGACATGAAAAACTTCAATCCGGCGAGAGTTTGTAAGCTGTATGGCACATTGGCACAGAAAGGGGCAAATACGGACGTGAGACCGCATCGTATGAGTTATATCATCGGTAGCCCAGAGAACATTGAGGTAAATGACATCAAATATTTGCAGAAATTGTGCAATCTGTACCCAAAGGAAGAGAAGCCGCAGCGGTATAACAACTACCAGCCGCGGGAATTTGGTCTGGAAGAATGGATGAGTAAGTACGGACTTCGATATCGTAAGAGTAATTATTCCGATGGAGTGAAGTATATTTTGGATTGCTGCCCGTTCGACAGTAACCACAAGGGTAAGGATGCGTGTATCTTCCAGTCGCGCTCCGGTGCAATCGGGTTCCATTGCTTCCACAATTCTTGCGTAGATAAGACGTGGAAGGATGTTCGTATGTTATACGAACCAGATGCTTATGAAAAGCGGCAGCGCGAGTATGAACAGAGAATATACCAGAAACCGAATCGGTTTCAGGAAATAAAGAAAATTAAGATTGTGGAAGGCAGACCGATATTTTACACGGCGAAGGACATTCTGGATCTGCCAGTCCCTGATGAAACATTTATAAAAACAGGGATTACTGATATTGATAAAAAGATGCGTGGATTGAAAAAAGGCTATGTATCTGTAATCTCGGGATTGCGCGCATCTGGGAAAAGTTCTGTTATTTCTGAAATATGTTTGGATTGTGTTGAAACAAGAAATAATGCGGGCGTATTCTCGGGAGAACTATCACCGAAAAACTTTATGCGATGGATGAACCTGCAGGCGGCAGGAAAGGGATATGTCGAACCAACGCGGTTTGACGGATATTACAATGTGCGGAAGCAGTATCAGGCTGAAATAGCTGAATGGCTTGGAAATCATTTTTTTCTTTATAACAACGAGTACGGAAATAATTTTCCGGAGATCATGGAACAATTTGAGAAAAAGATTGATACTGACAAACTGGATCTGTTAATACTTGACAACTTGATGGCATTTAATATTTCAAGTCTAGGTGATAACAAGTGGGATGCGCAAACAGAATTCGTTTTAAGCCTCGAGCGAGTGGCAAAGCAAAAAAATGTACATATTGCTTTCGTAGCACACCCACGAAAAGCAATGGGTTTCCTGCGGTTGGATGATATATCTGGTACTGGGGACTTAGGTAATGCTGTGGATAATGCTTTCATTGTTCATCGAGTGAATAATGACTTTGTACGGCTAACAAAGCAGATGTTTGGTTGGAAAGACGATAATGAACTGTACAGAGCAACCAATGTAATTGAAATTGCCAAAGACCGTGATGGTGGGATTCAGGATTATTTTATCCCTCTGTTTTACGAGAAGGAGTCAAAGCGGCTTAAGAACTATGTGGCTGAAAATAAGTTGTACGGATGGAATAAACACGATGATGGATTTGTTCCCGTGGCAGAAGATATGGAATTAGTATTCGAATAGGAGATAAGCAATGGAAGGAAAAGTGGATATTCAGAAGCTACACAACTTAATAAAGGATATACAGAATAAAAACTGGAAAGCGTACACGAATTTCGTAAAATCAGGAAACATGGCGAAATATAATCAGGAAATGGATGAGATAGTGTCTGAGATATGTAATTTCACAGACAAGGATGTTGCTATAGTTGCTAAAGAGGCAAATGATTTTTTTATTTGCGGATGGTCAATTGTTGTAAGAAAGATGCTTATATCAATGCGAAAAGAAGGTGGTCAGAATTAGCTGGGCAGATAAAGAAATCAAGAAACATAAGATTCACAATTTAGTTGAACAAGCCTTGAAGGACCCTCGTTTTAAAGAAGCACAAAAGAAGCAAGCGGATGAAGACATCAAAAGGGCTTTTGATAGCTTTCTTTTAATAAGTGTGGATTATCTATATAGGGAGTGTGATTATAACAAAGATCAGATTTTAGCCTATATGGAGTTTATAATAAGGCAACTTAAATTCGTGGAGACAGATGAAGATTATTTTTTATTACTTAACGAAGCACTGCTGGATGATATCGGGATTGATATTCTGAATAGTTCATTTAAGAAAGAGAGTGTAGATAAGAGTGTGTAAAAAGCAAAGTGTGTATACTCCATATTACGCAAAGATTCAGGACTTACTTTTTCAGGGGATGCCTATTAAAGAAGTTTGGCAATATATGCGAATATATTTTGGTATATACACAGATCTAAACACATTTCGGCATTACATAAAAGTAAGTGGATTAATTTGGTTTGTACCTATGTAGACCTGTTAATTTAGGAGAAAGGAGAAAAGAGGTGCGCGCATAATACCCGGGTTCTCCTGACTAGTAATGACAGAAGAAATAAATAAATTAATTGAAGATAATTTAATGTTTGCATATTCCATGGCGAATAAGTTTAGAGGTGTCCCTATTGAGTATGATGACCTTCTTGGTATCGCAAATGTAGGATTAGTAAAAGCAGCGCAAAAATTTGATAATGGATCTGGTTTCAGTTTTACAACTTATGCAGGAAAAGTGATCAGCAATGAGATTCTTCAATTTCTGCGTAAACAGAAAAAGCATCTGTATGTTTTGTCTCTGGAGGATCCCATACAAGATACGGAAAATATTACTTTAGAGGACACGATTGCGGATAAAAAGGATGGGTTTGCGGAAGTAGAGGCTATTATGGTCATTCAAAGTAGCATTGATTACCTAAATGATAGAGAGTTTTCTGCTGTTGCGCTTAGCATAGATTTCCCAGGAGTTAGTCAAACACAGAGAGCGAAAAAGTTAGGGGTTAGCCAATCAATATATTCTAGGTATTTGAGTAGTGCTAAACGTAAAGTACGAGCTTGTTTTTAATAACAATTTACGGGTGCCGGGCATCCGGCGAAGTGCAGCGGGGTTCGAGTCCCCAAACTGGAGGGTTCGACTCCCGGCAGTGCATGGTGCAAAACTCCGCACAACTATTTTAACATTTAGGAGGTACATAATGATACACCAGTTAAAAATAGAAAGTGAATATTTTAAGAAAATTGTAGAAGGAGTCAAGAGTTTTGAAGTCCGTAAGAACGACAGAAATTTTCATATAGGTGATTATCTGGGCTTAAATGAAATTACGGACCATTCCTGCAATCAAGAGGGAGAACGGGTAGAAACTGGAAATTTTGTTTTAGCTAAGGTTCTGTATGTTTTTTCGGAAGAAAAGTATTTGAAGGAAGGGTATGTAATTTTGAATATACGCCCTTGCACGATAAAAGAAGTTGATTGGGACTATGCACCGTGGTATTCGGAATGTAGTGCGGATACACCTATTTTACCAATATAAAATTAAAATTTAAAGGAGTATGCGGATGAATAGAACATGTATGTATTGTGAACATCATTATCCGGTAAGCGACAGCATTGATAGCATACATATGATCTGCATCAATGCAGAAAGCGAAAAATTATTGCAGGAGACAGACTTTTTTGATGATTGCAAACACTGGGAAGAGGAAGATATAGAAGATTAACATTTAGATCAGGAGGTAAAGAATGAAGTATAAATGTGTAAATTCTTTTACGGTTGATCATTACGATGAAACTGGAATGGCAACGGAAGATCGTATAGAAATCAGTCGTGGAAGTATCTGGGAGCGCGACAATGAGACGGATATTATAGGAGCGGGAGTGCATCTTGATAACCTGGAAACAATGGAGTGGTTAGAAATATCAGAAAATGACTTGAAAGAATATTTTGAGTTATTAACTTAATAAAGGAGAATAGAAAGATGAAAAAGAATGAAATTATGTTAGTTGGAGTAGATATTCACAAGTTTGTAGAAGAGTTATGCAATCGGTTTTTGAGCGAAAGTCATGATATGACAGACGGAGAAAAGAAAGCATACAATCTTGGAATAGAAAACACACTTGGATTATTAAAGCAAACGACAGAGGAGTTGTTTGATAATGGAATAGTTGACTACGATCAGTATTTAGTACATGTTCCGGGACTTGAGGTTATAACGGAATTTGGCAGCATAAAGGATATACAGAATAAAAGTAAAGCGGATTAAAATTAGCATTTAGGAGAAATGGAAAATAAAAAATATAAGGTCATAAAACAATTTGACGCATTTTATTGTGATGTCGGGAGAATAACAGTAAACCCGGGAGCACTGTTTAAAATAACCAGCGGCAGAGTTTACTTTTTAAACACCCAAAATTATTTGCCGTGGGTAGCGACAAAATTATTTTTATCAACGACTGATAACTATATGGAGAATTAACATTTAGGAGGAGCAGGATGAAAAATACGGAAAGGATCAGAGCAATGACGGATGAGGAGCTGGCCCATTTTTTGGCAACGGTAGAGGCGAAATTGTATCGTGATGATTTGGACATTATTGCCTATCGTGCTGACGAGGTGGCGGATGCCTTAAAGTGGCTTGAAAGAGAATCGTTTTAACATTAGGAGGATAAGGATGAGATTATTTAGAAGTATTGATGAGAAACTGGAATCAATTGGTTTTGTAAAAGTATCAGAAGATGATTATGGTGCTAATTTTGAAAGAATTAATGACAAATATAATTATACGCAATGTGTTGATTTATTACATAAAGCATCAGGAGCGCATATTATACAGTCCTACGATAAAGAATTGATGGATGAAAAGAAAATCGGTAATACTTGCGTGGGGCTTACATATTACGAAATGAAGTTATTTATGAATAAAATGAGAAAAATTGGATTGGTAAGTAAGTTTCCATTGACACATTAAACTGACATTTAGCTGAGAAGGAGAAGAGAGATGGCATATGTAAGATGTGGAAATTATGATTGCGAATATCACAATAAAGGAAGAGGGTGTGCTCTAAAACGTGTTGGAATATCGCGTCACGATAAGGAAGAGATCCCGGGAGGAGAAGAGGGAGCTACACTGGATAATCCAACATATTGTATATCCTATAAACAGATATCATCTGTCGGCAGACAGGCGAAAGGAGATTAGATGGAAAGATTAACAACCAAAGGGTATAAATATAATAGCTTAGACTTCATGGATGATGGTATACACTATTTTGCAAATAAATTAAGCAGGTATGAGGATACCGGCCTGACTCCAGAAGAGATCATGGATGTTAAGTCGCTGACCGGTTGGATCCCGGTATCGGAGCGGCTGCCGGAGCCTGAAACAGATGTGCTTGTACAATGGGAAAAGTACGATAGATTTTCAGGGGATACTTTTGTTTATTTTGACCATATGTGGCGTATATGCAATGAAGATGGAGAAGCTGTATTTGAATCTCCTGCCGGTATACCTAGCGGAAGAGTAGTGGCATGGATGCCGTTACCAGAACCGTATAGATCAGATAGTCCGGCTACAGAATGGGGAAAGAAGGAGATTATGAAATACAGGAAGAAACCAGTAGTAATTGAGGCGATAGAGTGGAATGGTGATGTTGAAGCTGTAATGGAGTTTATGGGAGAGCATCCGGCGTTTGACAATCCAGAAGTTTTCTACAACGAAGGTAGCATGTGTAGCATAATGATCCAAACACTTGAGGGTACGATGGAATGCGCACCATATGACTATATCATTAAGGGAATCAACGGAGAGTTTTATCCATGTAAGCCAGATATATTTGAAAAGACTTATGAACTGGTAGAAGACTAAACCAGAGTAGCATCCGGCGGCGGGCCGGGGAAAGAGGTAGAAGATGAAAGAGAAAGTTAAAAAGTGGGGAAAAGAATTTGAAAAGGCACTTATACAGTTGCTTGCGTGGGCGAGCATAGGAATATTTATTGGAATGGGTATAGCAGTTGGATTTTTTGCTACAAGCGTTATATTGCTGCACTAAACCTAAATTTAACATATTCTGCTTCTGTGGGATTAATGG
>BAIF02000056.1 GCA_000509105.1 Clostridiales bacterium VE202-21
CGGAGGCTCAGGCGGGCAAGGTCTCGGAGGTACCGGCGGGCAAGGTCTCGGAGGTTCAGGCGGGCATGGTTTTGGAGGTATTGGTGGAGTCGGTTCCGGCTTCAGGCCGTGGATGAGATCAATCAGCCATTTAAATGCCTCATAAAATCCACGTGCATAGAGAGAATGCAGGAAGAATTCATATACTTCAGGCATTGCCGTTTTTAGATATTCCAGTTTATCCAGTGTGAATTTGTACTTATGTGTTGCAAGTTCATATAGTGCACAATTATTTTTATTTGTCAATTGTACGGCGGTTTCCTGTGCCGCGTTTCTGGTAAGCGACTGTGGAGTATGCGGTTTGTCATAATGAACCAGAACCGTCAGTCTTTTCACGGAGTACTCTTTTTTCGTATACCCGATCTTTCGGAGGGCGCTTACAAAGTTATCGCGCATTTCAGCATCCGGAAAGGTAATTTTTGCATCCATTGTCAGTGTGTCTGTCTCGGAAAACTCGCCCAGCTTAAACCCTGTCAGCCACCAGTGGACCGCACTTCGTTTGATTAGTACTTTTCGGTTTTTCCTAAGTATAAAGGCCAGTGGGATCAGTTCGGCGTCGCTGACAGCCTCATAGAAGGTTCCTTTGAATTTTTCGTGGTCAATGTCTTCTTTTATCGTATTGTAAACCCCGATTTCGCCTCCGGTGGTAATGCCGTACTGACCTTTCCAAAGTTCGATCAGCCAGCGTTTCCCGCCATAAGAAAATGTGACAGGCTCGCAGTCCATGATCATGTTAAAAAGCGGGGAACCCTCATCATAAGCCTCACAATACCCCATCTCTCTCTGCCAGCAGTTCATCAGGGAGTAAAAATAATCCCCCTTTATATCATAGGCAAACCCGGTTTCCTTTAAATCCGCGTTTACATTAGCCGCTAGCAAAGCCTTATCCGAAGTAGGACTAAACTTGTGTGTACGCACCTTCCAGACGATGACAAATATCACAACCAGGAGGAGCAGAACAGCGCCAATTATAATTAATATGGTCAACATGGATAGAATCCTTTCAATATAGTTACTTTATTTTATTCCGTAAAAAGTAAACAGTACCGGATTTTACGTGAAAGTTGCGAAATTAGAAGCAGAGCGGCAGTATAAATCAGATTTTTTATAGCAGTCGGATAAAGTTAGTGTCTGATAATTACCTGCGATTCATATTGTTAAAAGAACCTTTGAAATATTTTTTTATATCAGTCAGAAGCTTGTCTTTCAGGTAAGAAAGTCTATTGACAAAACAGAATTTCGAAGGTATCATAAATAAAACAAAAGGGAGGAATTTTTTATGAAAAAAGGAAAAGCAATTTTAAGCATTCTTTTGGCAGGCATGATGGTGCTTGGAGCAGCAGGATGCGGAGGCAAAGAAAAGAGTGCCGATGACAGTGCCAAAGACAGTACCTCAAAGAGCTCTGCAGAGAGCACGGATTCAGGTTCTTCTGACGGCGATACCTTCAAGATTGGAGGCATCGGACCAACCACAGGCGGAGTGGCTGTTTACGGACAGGCAGTGAAAAACGCAGCAGAGCTGGCAGTCGCTGAGATTAATGAGGCAGGCGGCATCAATGGCAAGCAGATTGAACTGAACTTCCAGGATGATGAGCACGATGCGGAAAAGGCTGTTAATGCTTATAACACACTGAAAGACTGGGGGATGCAGGCGCTGCTTGGGACTGTAACATCCACGCCGTGTGTTGCAGTAGCCAATGAGGCATATGCAGACAACATGTTCTTACTAACACCATCCGGTTCAGCAGTAGAATGTGTACAGTACGACAACGCATTCCGCGTATGCTTCTCAGATCCTAACCAGGGGCTGGCATCCGCTAAATATATCGGAGAGAATAAGCTGGCGTCAAAGGTAGCTGTAATCTATGACAGCTCTGATGTATATTCATCCGGTATTTATGAAAAGTTTGCAGAAGAAGCAAAGAATCAGGATTTTGAGATTGTTGCAGCAGAAGCATTTACCGCCGACAACAACAAAGACTTCTCTACACAGATTCAGAAAGCCAAAGATGCGGGTGCGGAATTGGTATTCCTGCCAATCTACTATACCGAAGCATCTCTGATCCTTGACCAGGCTAAAAAATCTGGATTCGATACGAAATTCTTCGGCTGCGACGGCTGGATGGAATTCTTGCCGTTGAGAACTTTGATACATCACTCGCGGAAGGCGTAATGCTTCTTACACCATTTGCAGCAGATGCAGAGGATGAGGCAACACAGAAATTTGTTTCTGCATACAAAGAAAAATACGGCGACATCCCGAACCAGTTTGCAGCAGACGCTTATGATGGAATGTATGCGCTGAAGGCTGCATTTGAAGCGGAGAATGTGACTCCGGACATGAGCGCTTCTGACATCTGCGAGGCGGCTAAAAAAGGCATGACAGCAATCAAGATTGAAGGTTTGACCGGCGGAGAAGAAGGAATTACATGGACAGCTGACGGAGAACCGAACAAGTCTCCAAAAGCAGTTGTCATCACAGACGGTGCATATAAAGCGATGTAATAGCAGAGCTAAAGCAAGTAATAACAGAAAAAAGGCAAAAGAGAGCGGAGAACTGCCGGCATGTGGTTCTTCGTTCTTTTTTACAGAGAAAACGGGATTGCATAAAAATATTGTCGGAATCGCCCGTATATGCTATACTTTTGTGAGAAAAAAGAATGAGAAAGAGGTGCCTTATGAGTTTTTTGTCGTATTTAATTAATGGCATAAGCCTTGGCAGTGTCTATGCGATCATAGCGCTGGGATATACCATGGTTTATGGTATTGCCAAGATGTTGAACTTCGCTCATGGTGATGTCATTATGATTGGCAGTTTTGTTGTGTTCATAACTACGAGCGCAACAGGGATGAATCCGCTGCTGGCAGTTTTACTGTCTGTTGTAATCTGTACCATACTTGGTATCGTGATTGAAAGACTGGCATACAAGCCGCTTAGAGGAGCTTCGCCGCTGGCCGTACTGATTACTGCGATTGGTGTCAGTTACTTTTTACAAAACATTGCGCTCCTTTTATTTGGTGCAAATCCGAAATCCTTCACATCTGTGGTGAAGGTTCCGGCGCTGAATCTGGCGGGCGGTAAGCTGATTATCTCAGGAGAGACGATTGTGACGATTGTAACATGTCTTGTAATTATGATTATCCTGACTATGTTTATGAAAACAAAACCAGGGCAGGCCATGCTGGCTGTATCCGAGGATAAAGGTGCAGCGCAGCTGATGGGGGTAAATGTCAACAAGACGATTTCCCTTACATTCGCGATCGGTTCCGGCCTGGCAGCAATTGCAGGCGTGCTCTTGTGTTCTGCATATCCATCCCTGACGCCTTATACAGGCTCCATGCCGGGTATTAAGGCGTTTGTAGCAGCGGTGTTTGGAGGAATCGGTTCTATCCCGGGCGCACTTCTCGGCGGTGTGATTCTTGGTGTGATCGAGATCCTTTCCAAGGCATATATCTCCTCACAGCTTTCGGATGCAATTGTTTTTGGTGTCCTGATTATTGTGCTGCTTGTGAAGCCTACCGGTATTCTGGGCAAGAAGATCAATGAGAAAGTGTAGGTGGGACAGATGAAAAAGAAGATGCTAAAGACTACAAAAAATAATTTTATTACATATGGCATAGTGATTCTGGCCTATATTATTGTGCAGATATTCGTATTATCGGGCAGCATGTCCAACCTGATGCAGGGGCTTTTAGTGCCGCTTTGCACTTATGTTATTCTTGCGCTCTCCCTGAATCTTACGGTGGGTGTGCTGGGGGAACTGAGTCTTGGACATGCGGGCTTCATGTGTATCGGTGCGTTTACCGGAGCCTTTTTTTCAAAGTGCACCTTTGGAACCATGCCGGACGGGCTTCGTTTTTTCCTGGCCATTCTGATTGGTGCGCTGGTGGCGGCAGTTTTCGGTATATTAATCGGAATTCCAGTTCTTCGCCTGCGCGGAGATTATCTGGCGATTGTGACGCTGGCATTTGGGGAAATTATTAAAAATGTGATGAATGTTTTATACGTTGGAAAAGATTCATCCGGATTCCATTTTTCATTGAAGGACCAGATGTCGCTCAACCTTGAAGCGGGCGGCGAAGTAATCATAAAAGGTGCGCAGGGAATCTCAGGAACACCGAAGAATTCTACATTTACAATCGGCGTGATTCTGGTTTTGATTACCTTGTTTATCATTCTTAATCTGATGAATTCCAGGGATGGACGTGCAGTTATGGCGATCCGCGATAACCGTATTGCTGCAGAATCTATCGGAATCAATATTACAAAATATAAATTAATGGCATTCGCAATCTCTGCCAGTCTTGCAGGTGTGGCGGGCGTCCTCTATGCACATAACCTTGCAACACTGACAGCGCTTCCGAAAAATTTTGGATACAATATGTCCATCATGATTCTGGTATTTGTGGTGCTCGGCGGAATTGGAAATATGCGCGGATCTATTATTGCGGCAGTCATTCTTACCCTTCTTCCGGAAGTGCTCCGCGGGCTCAATGATTACCGTATGCTGATCTATGCGGTCGTATTGATTGTTATGATGCTCTTTAACTGGAGCCCTAAGGCTCAGGACTGGAAGGCGCGCCATTCCCTGAAGAAGTTATTTGGCAGAAAAGACCATGCAGCGAAGGGAGGGAACTAAGATGGCTCTATTAGAAGTAAAGAATCTGGGTATCTCATTCGGAGGTCTCCGTGCGGTAGACGCTTTCGATGTCGCTGTCGAACCTGGCCAGCTCTATGGGCTGATTGGGCCGAACGGAGCGGGTAAGACAACCATTTTTAATTTGCTGACAGGTGTCTACCAACCGACGGAAGGCAAGATCCTCCTCGACGGCAAAGATATAACAGGGAAAAAAACCATCGACATTAACAGAGCCGGTGTGGCCCGGACCTTTCAGAATATCCGCCTTTTTTCAGCATTGACTGTCCGGGATAATGTAAAGGCAGGCCTCCACAATGGACATCGTTACAGTACCGTGGAGGGGATTCTGAGGCTTCCACGCTACCACAGGGTGGAAAAAGAGATGGACGAAAGAGCGATGGAATTATTAAAGGTCTTCGATCTTGATAAAGAGTCGGAATATCTTGCATCCAATCTTCCCTATGGAAAACAGCGGAAGCTGGAGATCGCAAGAGCTCTTGCAACGAATCCAAAGCTCCTGCTGCTGGACGAACCTGCGGCCGGCATGAACCCGAACGAGACGAATGAACTGATGGATACGATCAAGTTTGTACAAAAAGAATTCAAGATGACGATCCTTCTGATTGAGCATGATATGAAGCTGGTCAGCGGAATCTGTGAGAAGCTGACGGTACTGAACTTTGGACAGGTGCTTGCCCAGGGAGATACAAAAGAAGTGCTCAGTAATCCGGAAGTAATTACGGCTTACTTAGGCGAATAGGAGGGGATATAGTTGTCAATGTTGAAAATTACAGATTTGGAAGTATATTACGGGGTAATCCAGGCAATCAAAGGGATATCCTTCGAAGTAAAAGAAGGCGAGGTCATCGCGCTGATTGGGGCAAATGGTGCGGGGAAAACGACGATTCTCCACACAGTTACAGGGTTGATTGCACCAAAAGCCGGAAGAATAGAATTCGAGGGAACCGATATCACGAAGACACCTGCCCATAAGATTGTATCCATGGGAATGGCGCACGTACCGGAAGGAAGACGTGTGTTTGCGCAGCTTTCAGTATATGAGAACCTGAAGCTTGGAGCCTATACAAGATCAGATAAAACGGAGATAGAACAGACACTAGAGATGGTATATAAGCGTTTCCCGAGGCTGAAGGAGCGCAGGAACCAGGCGGCAGGAACCTTAAGTGGCGGCGAGCAGCAGATGCTTGCTATGGGGAGGGCGCTGATGAGCCATCCGAAAATCATTCTGATGGATGAACCTTCCATGGGACTTTCCCCCATCTTCGTAAATGAAATATTTGATATCATCAAAGAAGTAAGCGCCGGCGGCACAACCGTGCTGCTCGTGGAACAAAATGCAAAAAAGGCATTGGGAATTGCAGACAGAGCATATGTTCTTGAAACCGGGAATATAGTGCTTACAGGAGAAGCGAAAGCACTGATGAACGATGAGTCAATTAAGAAAGCTTATCTGGGTGAATAAGAGGGGGTGTACTTGTGGACAACATTATTATTACAATTCAGAGGCAGTTTGGAAGCGGTGGAAAGACGATTGGTGAAGATCTTGCCAGAGAACTTGGCATTCCATGCTATGGAAGAAACATCCTGCGAATGGCATCGGATGACAGCGGAATTAACGAAGCATTATTTAACGAGGCCGATGAAAAGATCCAGTCGGGCAAACTGTTCGGGATATCCAAGCATATCTATGACGGACAGTTGATTCCTCCGGGCCGGGACAACTTTGTTTCGACCGAGAACCTGTTTTACTATCAGGCAAAGATTATGAAGGAACTGGCGGAAAAAGAATCCTGTGTGATTATCGGGCGCTGCGCCGGGTTTGTGCTCCGTGATAATCCCAATGCAATCAGCGTTTTTGTACATGCGAACAAGCAATTCTGCCTGGACAGGGCAGGAGAGCGCGTTGCGCTGACCGGAAAAGAGCTGGAGCGGTATGTGGAAGAAATTGATAAATACCGGGGGAATTTTCATAGGTACTATACAGGTCTGGAATGGGATGATGCGAAGAATTATGACTTGAGTATCGACAGCGGTAAAGTCGGATTTGAAAAGACTGGGGAGATTATAAAGGAATATGTGAAGATCAGGTTTGGAAGACTGCCTTATGCGGGGGAACGGTAACGAGATACTTTTTTGGCGGATGGGACGCTCGAGGAAGGGAGAGCCGTGAGCTTCAGAAGAATATACCTGTCCTTTCTATACGCGGACACGGACCTAAGAAATACCAGGCATGGTACAGCCGCGAAAATGGAGCACAGCTGACACATCGTGAGAAATCTGATGATTTCTCGCGCTGGGTCAGCTGATTTTTTGATTCGGGATCAAAAAATCTCTCCATTTTCACGGCTGTACCACGCCTGGTATTTCTAAGATCCGCTTTAGCGTATAGAAAGGACAGGCATATTCTTCTGAAGGCTCACAGCTCTCCCTTCCTCGAGCTGGTGCATCCGACGGGAAGTGAAACCCGTTTCCATGGAGGTTCCTTAGACGGGGCAGCGTATGGGAAGTGAATTGGTGGAACTTTTATTCCCAGTAAGTTTTTAAACATTTCCGATCCACTTGGACTAATATACCACCCGGGAATGTGCCATTTCCTGCCGGGCAGATGAACGATTATGTGCAGTCAGCCCACATCCGCTGCACCCGTAGAAGTCCCTCCGGATAATAATCTCTTAACTACCGTTCGGATGCGCCA
>BAIF02000055.1 GCA_000509105.1 Clostridiales bacterium VE202-21
CAGGCGTACCTCCCCCGCACCACCCGTCTAGATATCCACCTTCCAGAACCCATGCAGGTTACAGTATGCGTATGCCGCCAGCGCCCTGTCCCCATCACACACTACAAAGGTTGCGACAGGTTCTTCGTCCGGAACCAGCTGGATTCTCTGGCCGCCCTTTTCTGTCTGCAGGTAGATCCACTCAATACTGTGCTCCTCAGACATGGGATGAAAGATACTTCCCACCTTAACTGTGATGGTATTTCCGTTTTGTTCGACAACCGGCATATGCTTTTCGTGGGCGCCTTCAGAAGTGTTCGGAGTAAGTTTTTCCATCTGGGTTCCACAGCAGGAAAACCCCTCTTTTGTACCGATGATTTCTTCAATTATGACATGACAATTGTCACAGGCGTAAAAAATTGGTTCATGTTTTGCCATTTTTAATTCCTCCGTTTGAATTATATTTTTCATGGTCTGCCCAAAATGGTGCAGTCTGTTTTAGAGAACGAGTGAAGGGGCAGCATAGACTCTTGCCGCAAACTCTTTGTTGAGTTCGTAGAGTCCCTTAGAGTCATTACCGAATAGATTCATTTTAGCCATGAGGTCGCTGGCAGCCTTTTCTTCCTCTCCCTGTTCCATAATGAACCATTCGAGCAGCTGTGTGGTGCGGAAATCTTTTTTCTTAAAAGCCGTCTCATAGATCTGGTTAAACCGCACGGTTACCTGCTTCTCATGCTCATAAGCGACTTTCAGTGGCTGGGCGTGGGAGGTCAGTTTCAGATCGGGTTTACGGATCTGCTCCAGTTCGACTTTTTCGTCATTATTATGAAGATACTGGATCAGAAGCATGGCGTGATCAAGTTCCTCCTGTGCCTGGATGCGGAACCAGTTCTCAAAACCGTCCAGATCGGCTTCCGCGTAATAATTTGCAAAACCAAGGTAAAGATAAGAAGAAAAGAATTCAAAATTAATCTGTACGTTAATCAACTGCAGTATTTGTGTGTCCATACGTGCCTCCTTAAATAGTTTCTCAGAATAGTATTTTCATGTTTGGAAAAAATATACGGAATCTGTCATCAGAAGGTACTGGTCTTTAATCTCCTTTTTTTCTTAAAAATTCAACAAAAGCAAACAGAATTGATATGACAGTTAGAACGGAGACGATCAGCTCAGCCATGTTATTTGCATAGTCAGCCTTTGCAGGCGAAAGGATAGCCATAACAAGAAAATAACTGCACCATATTAATCCCAGCAAAAGCAGCAGAATGGTGATGTATTTTAAGATGGCGGCTGTTTTATTTATTAATCTGCGGGTTGACCGGACTTTTTCGTCTGAATAGGTTTTCCGGAGAAAAGCGGCTTTTATGCCACCGCCTATCATTCCTATTAATAAACCTGCCGACAAGGCAATGCATATTTTATAAAATGTACTCATAAGAACTTCTTTCTTTGTATATAGAATTTTTGATAAACTGCTTACAGGAATAATTCTATCATATTTGCAAGGCAATGTCACTTTTGTTTTGGCCGAAGCGAGGTCATGTGTCTTTTGGATCTGTGTTGAGGAAATATGGTTTGCAAGGCACTATATGATGTGGTAAACTTATACCCGAAGGGCACCCCGTAATTCATGCCCTGAGGGGCGTATATGCAGCAGAGCTGCAGTTTAATGTATACTCGCAGTTAAACTGCGGAATAAGATATAAATATGTGGATGTGCAGATGAATTTTCGTGATACCCGGAGGACGAATATGTGAGCGAGATTAATAATATATTGCTGGATGACATTATAAAAAATTATGTCAAAGATGGTACAACCTTCTCAGTGGTCTGTGCAACAGAGAGACGCGGTGAGAATGTAATACAATTATTAAATGCGTATTTTGAGAATTTAACAGTAGAGATTATTAATAACGAGATACAGCTTTTTAAAAACCTGACGGTGATTGATAATATTTACATTGACCGGGTGGAGGCTCTGGGACGGAAGAAGAAGAAACAGATCCAGGAGTGTCGGGAACTTCTGAATAAATTTAGTATTGATTTCAGACCAGATACCAGCCTTGATAAGTTAACAAATGAGGAGCAGTATATAGTTGCACTTTTGAAAGCATATGTCCTTGCGCCGGAGGTAATCATACTGAATAATACTGTATCTTCGTTCGGATACTATTATTACGATGCCTTTTCAAGAATTATCCGGGGATTTCAGGAGTATGGCGCCAGAATTTTTCTGATCACGAATCACTGGGAAGATACATTGAAATTTAGTAAATATGTGGCGGTAAGAGCAGATGAGGATATGTTCACGGTATTCACTATTGAAGAAATTGAACAGAATCCCAGAAAAATCCTGTTTGCTCTGGCGGGCGATGTTGTCGAAACAGAGGGGGAGAAAAATAAGAAGAATGCGGCTTATTCAGCTATTTTTAAAGGGGCGGAACTGTTCGCTCAAAATAAAGAGCTGTCTGAAGCAATGGAATATCTGACAAGACAGATTGCAGAAGCATTTTCAGCGCAAAGCTGTAAAGTATATTTTGTTGGTGATAACGGAGAAATTTTTCATTATGACAGCAATAAAGAGGATGAGAACAAGTATTTGCTTCGGGATGATTATGTTCTTCAGTGTATGCAGAGAACAACGGAACAGGTATTTTACACTACTAAACGAAATCAGGATATGGGAAAGATTTTTCGCAGTTTAGACCCGGAAATACGTGTATTACTGGCATTACCTGTTATAGCAATTCCCAAGCGTGTTGGGTTACTGGCAGTTTCTTTTGATCGGTACTTCACTTATCAGGAGGAGGATTTGATTTTTCTGAAAACAAATTGTCATGAAATAGGCCAGCTGGTACAGTCCTCGCAGTTAATTAATAAATCAATACTTCTGCAGGAGGTATATCACCGGATCAAAAATAATCTGCAAATGATTATCGGACTGATTTATATGCAGAAGTATACCTTGAAGGCAGAGGGAATCGATGAAATGCCAACCGAAAAAGCAGCTATGCTTATGGATAATATTATCGGACAGATTAAAAGCATTGCCTATGTCAACGAATTGATGACGGGGGAGGGGTATATAGATGATAAGGTCAGCCTTGAAATGGCGGTAGAGAATGTCGTTTCCTTATATCGCTCTGATGAGTTTAAGATTTCTATGCATATTGAAAACATACATATTCCTTACAAAATGACAATATCGATATGCATGCTGGTAAATGAGCTGATATGTAATGCGTGTCATCATGCATATGCAGAGGCATGCGATAAGGTGAAACTGATAGACGTATCAATGAAAATTTTGGACGGTAAATTATATTTGAGTGTAAGGGATAATGGGAGTGGCATCAAAAATCCGGATGATTATTTAAAGGCGGGAAGCACTGGTATTACAATTATTCGGAATCTTCTGAGGGAATTAAAAGGAGAAATAGAGGTTTACAGCGAAGAGGGACTGCAGGTTCAAGTTATATTACCTATGCCCGTGAAATATTACAGTAAAGGATAATTGACTCTTGTTTCCAGCATCGATAACAGGAGTGCGTCCTGAAAAAGAATATTTCAATACACCAGGCGGTGTGGAGGTTGAGTAATTAGAAAACGGAGTGTTCATTATGGAAGAGAGACTGAATGTATTAGTGGTTGAAGATGAGGGGATTGTGTCGGCGGGGATTGTATGCTGTGTGCAAGAATTAGGGCATACGGTGACAGGACAGGCTTTTTCGGGAACTGAGGCCATCGAACAGGCGCGTCAGAGCAAGATTGACATTATTCTTATGGATATAAATCTTCCCGACATGACGGGAATTGAAGCATTGAAAGAGATTTCCAGGATAAAAAAAATACCTTGTATATTTATTACCGGATATTCCGACAGAAAACTGATCACTGAGGCAAATAGTTTGAATACAACATATGGATACCTTATAAAGCCGGTGAATCAAAATGAACTTGCGGCTGCAATTGAAATTTCTATTAAAAGATCTGATGAGAGAAAGGAACTGGAAAGTTCCATGAAGAATGCCGAGCAGGCGCTTCAAAATCGTAAATTAGTGGAACGGGCAAAAGGATTATTAATGGACAATTTCAGGATGAAAGAAGGAGAAGCAATGCGGTATATTCAGAAGCGAAGCCGCGATGAGAACAAGAAAATCCAGATTGTGGCCAGGGATGTAATTGAATTTTTTGAAAAGTAAATGCAATTTTGTTTTTTTTCGATTTGTTTGATTTAGAAAATAAAATTTTATAAATAAAAGTTGTTATAAAGGGTTGACAAGAGAAATAAAAAATGGTATAGTTTGGTCAATAAGAAAGCTTATGGCAGGTTTTCTTTTCGAAAGTGTTATGAACGCACTTAACCGACAGGTTAAGTGCGTTTTTTTATTGCAAATCAACATAAAAAAGAAAGGAGAAGTTTATGATGAAAAAGAACTCTATTGTTGATTTAAGTCAGAAAATGTACAGTGGAAAGGAGGTTAATTTTAATTTTGAACTTGAATTACGCGATGCTGTGGAATCAATGTCTCAACTGAAGTATACCGACGACGTCTGGTATAAAATCGGTTATGTCAACATGTGTACACATAACGGAACACACGTGGAAGTTCCCCGGCATCATCAGCGTGAAGGGGCGGATCTGGTACAGGTTCCGCTTGGACAGCTTATCGGTAATCTCGTAGTGCTCGATTTTACAAACAAGCCAGTCGGCGGATGCATTACAGCTGAAGATTTGAAAAAACACGATGCAGAGATTCACGAGGGAGATATTGTATTTCTTAAAACACATACGGACCAGCTGTTTCGTACACCTGACTGGGCAAAATATCCCTACGTAACGGTAGAAGGCGTGCAGTATCTTGTAGATAAAAAAATTGGATGTCTTGGTGGTGATGGTTCTGGCATTGAGGATGAAAACGCAGAAAATCAGCCAAGCCATATCACATTATTTAATGGCGGTATCCCTCTTGTTGAATCAGCAACAAACCTGGACGAGGTTGAAAGTGGAAAGTATATGGCATTTATTCTGCCGCTTCCGATTGTAGATGGCGACGCAAGCCCGGTTCGTATTGTTGCAGTCAGCAAGGAGGCTCTGGCAGAAGAATTAGGACTGAAGTAAATGGGGTACATAAAAACGAAAGTAAAGGAGATTGATTATGAAAAAGAGATTATTAACTGTAGCTATCGTTGCAGCCATGATTGCATCCCTGGCAGGCTGTTCTAATGGTGACAACAAAACTGATGCAAAAGCGGACACAACGACTGAAACAACAGCCGATACAGGGAAAGAGAATGAGAAAGATAAAGATTATGTGATTGGGTGTGTCCTGATATCCGGTACAATTCAGCATTGCCAGTTATTCAAGCAGGGATTTGAAGAAACATGTGCGGCAAATGGAGCGGAAGCAGTAGTTTTGGACGCTAATTATGATCCGCAGGTATTGATTAGTTCAATCAATGACCTTGTGGCAAAAGGCTGCGATGGTATCGTGGTGGAATCCTGTGATGCCAATGCTCCACTGGCGGCTATCAAAGAAGCAGCGAATGCAGGCGTTGTAGTAGCCGCTGCAGATATGTATCTGGACATTTCCGAAGAAGACGGCACCGTTATTTCACAGACTGTTTCAGACAATTACAGCGGTGGGTATGAATGCGGCGAGGATGTTGTTAAGAGAGCAGACGGTAAAGATTTTAATGTATGTATTATGGAATTACAGACAAACACTTCGGCCGTAGACCGGGTAAAAGGATTCCAGGATGCGATTGAAGGACACGATAATATCAAAGTCCTTGATATCGGTACGCCAAATCCGGAGAATCTGGAACAGAAAGTAGCTGTTTGTGATGCGTGGGTCGAGAAGTTTGATAAAATTGATGCAATTTTCTGCTATCATGATCCAGCTGCCATTGCCTGTGTTTCATCTCTTAAAGCAGCTGGAAGACTCGAGAACACCTTTATCTATTCCGTGGATGGCAATGAGGAAAACTTAATTGCAATTAAAAATGGGGAGGTCACAGGCTCTGCAAAACAGGATCCATATAAGATGGCTCAGGCCTCCACAGAGGATATCTTTACTGTTCTTAACGGCGGTGCCATTGATCATGATTATTTGACGAAAGTTCCGATTACCTATGTAGATGCTTCTAATGTGGATGAATTCTTAAAATAATGAATGATTTAAAATCGGTGGCACAAATAGTGTCACCGATTGTTTTCAGAGAAAGCGGGTGAGAACAGTGAACAGCAAAATCATTGAGATGAAGGGAATAAATAAATCATTTTTTGGCGTAAAAATTCTTGAAAATACCAGCTTTGATTTAAAGTACGGGGAGGTACATGCTGTCTTAGGAGAGAATGGAGCCGGAAAATCCACTCTGATGAAATGCCTGTCCGGTATTTATCAGTGCGATAGTGGGGATATCTATTACGAAGGAAAACTGATAAAAATTACTGATGTGAGGGATTCTCTGAAGTTTGGAATTGGTTTTATACAGCAGGAAATTATTCTGGCAGAGCAGTTGAGCGCCGGAGAAAATATCTATATGGGAAGAGAGCCTAAGAACAATCTGGGGATAATAGACAGAAAAAAAATGTTCCGTGATGCCCAGAATATTATAGATGACATTGATGGAAATTTCAATGCCCACATAATCGCCAGAGATTTGAGTCCGGCACAAAAGCAGATGATAGAGATTGGCAAGGCAATCAGTCTGAATGCAAAAATTATTATTATGGATGAACCAACTGCAGTTCTGAGTAAAAGGGAAGTCGACATGCTTTTTACACTGATTAGAAAGCTGAAAAAAAGAGGCATTTCATTTGTATATATTTCCCATCGAATGGGTGAAATATTTCAGATATCCGATAGAATCACTGTGTTACGAGATGGCAAAAACGTAAAAACCCTGCAAACCTCCGGGGCAACAGAGGATATGCTGGTGGAAATGATGGTTGGTTATAAACTGTCGGATTATTATGATCCTCAGGTAAACCGCAAAACAGGGGCTCCGGTTCTTGAGGTAAAGGATCTGACTCGTTCAGATGGCAGGGCCCGGGATGCAAGCTTTTATCTGAACAGGGGGGAAATCCTTGGTTTTGCAGGACTGGTCGGTTCCGGACGTACAGAATTGATGCAGATGATTTTTGGTATCGAGAAGCCGGAAAAAGGAACAATAAAGCTAAATGGAAAAGAAGTGAAATTTAAAAATGCAGGCAATGCAATGAAAAATAAAATTTCTCTGATTCCGGAGGAAAGAAAACTGCAGGGCGCCGTTGTAAGCAATACTGTTGAATTCAATCTGACCTTGAATGTTTTAGAACGATTTTTAGGATCCGGACGATATAACAGAAAAAAAGAACATGCAATAACAGATTACTATCGTGACCACCTTAAAATAAAAATGGATTCAGGCAGACAGAAACTTACATATCTCTCGGGAGGAAATCAGCAGAAGGTTGTGCTGGCGAAATGGCTCGCAACAAAGCCTGAAATACTGATTATGGATGAACCAACCAGAGGCATTGATGTTGCCGCAAAGGCAGAGATTTATGCGCTTATGCACGATTTGACGAATCAGGGGGTGAGTATTATCATGGTTTCTTCGGATTTGCCGGAGCTTATGAATCTGAGTGACAGAATTTATGTCATGTGCGAATCAAGGATTAAAGCATGCTTTACAAGGGAAGAAGCTGATCAGGAAACGATACTTCGCTATGCTTTAGGGGTAAAAAATGGAGAAATGGAGTGATTTAAAATGAAAGAGAGTCAGTTAAAAGATTTCGGCGTTGGATTTAAAAATGCCGCAAAAGTCAATATAGGTTCTATCGTGGCATTTGCATTTGTCTTTATTGTATCTATATTCGTATCATCCAGGTTCTGTACGGTTAGTAATCTGCTGTCTGTCATGCGCAATGCAGCGACCAATTCCATATGTGCGTTTGCTATGACATTTGTCATGATTACCGGGGGAATTGATCTTTCTGTTGGATCCTTTATGTCACTTTCCGGGTGCTTATGTACCGTTTTGGTTGCCTGGAAGAATTTCCCCCTGCCGGCAGCCATTCTGCTGTCCCTTTGCGTTGGTGCCGTTTATGGCCTGATCAACGGGTTGATTATAACAAAATTGAATATGCCTCCGTTTATAGTTACACTTGCAGCGATGAATATTTTAAGAGGCTCATCCTACTTAATGACTGATGGCCGTCCGGTAATTATCGATAATAAAGTTTTCGCGGAGATAGGCGGAGGGCTCTGGAATAACATACCGATTCCGGTTTTCTATGTGATTGTTTTATTTATAGTGTTCTGGTTTTTGCTCAACAGAACACGATTTGGACGACATGTATATGCAGTAGGCGGGAATATTACAGCCGCAAAATATTCCGGAATTAAAACGGATAAGGTGATTACAATAACCTATGTTTTAAGTGGGCTGATGGCATCATTTGCAGGTATTATATTATCTTCCAGACTCAATTCAGGACAGCCTATTATCGGCGACGGTGCAGAGATGGATGCCATTGCAGCCTGTGTTGTGGGCGGTGTAGCAATGACAGGAGGCGCCGGTACGCTGTTCGGAACACAAGTCGGCGCATTTATTATCGCAATACTAAGCAATATCCTCAATCTGTCCGGTATTAATTCCTATGCACAGTTAGTAGCTAAGGGAATTGTTATTCTGGTTGCAGTTTACCTGTATTCATTAAGAGATGCAAAAAAGGGTATAAGATTCATGCGCATTAAGAATAGAAAGTCAAATGAAAACAGCGGAATATAAATAGGAATATAGACTCTGGATGAGTCTGGAGGAGGTTTTATGTCTTATAGATTGGGAATCAACCTTGGCTTTGCAATAAACAAATATATAGAACCGGAAGTATGGAGTAAAATCGTCGCGGAAGAGCTGGAACTAAGATATGTTCAGTTTGTGGCAGATTTGCTGAATCCTTTTCTTCCGGAAACATACGTGGAAAGCCAGATTAAAAGGATTAAGGATGCTGTGAAATTTTATGATATCCGGGTGGAAAGCTTATTTACATCTGCATTTACAAGGGTAAACCATTTCATGCATCCGGATGAAGAGGCCAGAAAAATCTGGCTGGAATGGTTTAAATCATATCTCAGGATCGGAAGCGAACTTGGAGCTAAAAACTGCGGAAGCCATTTTGGCATTCTGACATTTCATGATTATGAGGATCCGGACAGACGGGAATTTATTATAGAAGAAGCTGTAAAAGGATGGCAGACTTTAAGTTTCTATGCAAAGGAGCTGGGGTATGAATGTTTAATATTTGAACCGATGAGTGTTCCAAGAGAAATGGCGAATACCATAGCAGATACAAAAGAGCTCATGGACCGGGTGAACGCTAATTGTGGAGTTCCGATGAAGGTCTGTCTGGATATAGGACATGCACCGGATCCAAAGGAAAGGGATCCCTACCCGTGGATTCAGGCCCTGGCAGGCGTATCGCCGGTGATCCATTTGCAGCAGACAGTTTTAAATAAATCAAATCATGCCCCCTTTACTGAGGAAAATAACAGAACGGGGATCATCAAAGCGGAAAAGGTTATGGAGTGTGTAAAGCAGGCCGGATGTAAGGACAGCCTCTTTGCATTTGAAATTTCACACCGAGAACATTATGATACAGAGTTCAGAATCATTCAGGATCTGAAAGAAAGTGTAAAGTACTGGAAACCCTATATTACAAATCAGGAGGTGGCAGTTTGAAGGCCTGTGTATTACATGCGGTAAACGATTTGAGGTATGAGGAAACTAAAACTCCGGTGCCACAGGAGGATGAGGTTCTCCTGAAAGTCAGGGCGGCCGGAATATGCGGAAGTGATGTTCCCAGAGTATTTGTAAAAGGAACTTATCACTTTCCAACGATACCGGGACATGAATTTTCCGGTGAGATAGTTAGTGTTCCTGAGGGAGGAGATTCTTCCCTGATTGGGAAACGTGCGGCTGTATTTCCGTTGATTCCGTGTATGGAATGCGCTCCATGTTCTGCAGGCTTATATGCCCAATGTAAGAATTATAATTATTACGGTTCACGCTGCGATGGAGGGTTTGCAGAATATATTGCCGTAAAGAAAAAAAACCTTGTATTAATACCAGATAATGTATCCTATGAAGAAGCGGCCATGTGCGAACCAACAGCCGTTGCAATCCATGCGGTTACGCGGGCGAGAGTTGGATACGGTGATGTCGTCACTATTTTCGGAGCGGGAACAATTGGTTTGCTTCTGGCGAAAATAGCTGCAGCATATGGCGCTTCGAAGGTCATTTTATTTGATGTGATGGAAGAGAAGCTGGAATTTGCCAGAAAGCTTGGTTTTACATATTGTTATAATAATGCAAAGTGTGATGTGAAAGACATTGTTGCAGGCCTCACGAATCAAAAAGGTTCCAATGTGACTATCGAAGGAACAGGAGTCAGCGCGGCGCTGGAAAATTGTATTCAGGTAACGGGAGTATCAGGACAAATTGTTCTGATGGGGAATCCAATAAAAGAAATGAAACTGTTACAGGATAATTACTGGGGGATTTTACGGAAACAGCTGACCTTAAGAGGAACATGGAACTCAGATTTTAATGGAATGAAAAATGACTGGCAGACGGCTGTACAGGCAATGCCAAAATTGAAGCTGAAAGAGCTCATATCTCATAAGTTCCATTTTTCAGAATGCAGGAAAGCATTTCAGACGATGAAAAGCAAAGATGAATTCAGTGTAAAAATAATTTTTATTAATGAAAGTGAGGAATAGGGATGAAGGCAGCATTTTATTTGGGAAATGAACAGATGGCAGTCAGGGAAGCGCCCAGGCCGGAAACAGATGCAGATAGTGTTTTGGTCAGAGTGCGGTCCTGTGCGGTCTGCGGCTCGGATATCAGAATTTTTCATTCCGGTAATAATCGTGTGACTCCGCCACAGATACTGGGTCATGAGATTGCAGGAGACGTTGTGGAAGCCGGAGCGAATGTTACCAGAGTGAAGGTTCAGGACAGAGTTGCGATTGGCGCTGACGTTCCCTGCGGAGAATGCTCATTTTGCGAGTCCGGAATCGGAAACAACTGCCAGATTAATTATGCTATGGGTTATCAGTTTGCAGGCGGTTTTGCCGAATATGTTCTGTTGAATAAAACCGTTATGAATTATGGACCGGTACATCTTTTACCAGATCATGTTACATATGAGGAAGGTTCGCTTGCAGAACCGCTGGGGTGCGTATTAAATGCTCTGGATTTAGCGCCGGTACGGTTAAATGACGTGGTGTGCGTTATTGGGGCCGGCCCGATCGGAATGATGCTCTGCTGCGTTGCCAGACGAATGGGCGCGTCGAAAGTAATTCTTGTGAATCGTTCGGAGCAAAGACTGGAGATTGCAGAAAAGCTGGATGTGGCTGATATTTATGTTTGTTCCGGGAAAGAGGATGCAATCCTCAGAGTGATGAAAGAGACAAATGGACTTGGCGCAGATGTGCTCTTTACTTCCTGCCCATCTCCTCAGGCGCAGACGGATGCGATGCAGATGGCGAAGAATCGTGCGAGGGTATGTTTCTTTGGCGGGCTGCCAAAAGAAAAGAGCCAGGTTACCATTGATACAAATATAATCCATTACAAAGAACTGTTCATCACAGGCGCTCATGGAGCAACGCCTTATCATCATGGAAGGGCAGTGGAATTAATCGCTTCCGGCGTCGTAGATGTAAAGAAATTTATTTCTGCCAGCTATCCATTGCATGAGATTGATAAAGCTTTTGAAGCTGCAGAGAAGCACTCAGGTCTGCGTATTATAGTGAATCCACAGGGGGGAGATCTGTAAAATGAGAGGTAAACTATCCCCTTCTATGATGTGCGCTGATATCAGAGATATGGACAGATATTTGAAAGAGTTTGAAAAAAATGGCGTTGAGTATTTGCATATTGATATTATGGATGGACATTTTGTGCCTAACTTCGCATTGGGTACGGATTTTATTCGGAATCTGAGAAAATGCACCTCTATACCACTCGATATCCATATGATGGTAAACAATCCGGAAGACCGGCTGGGCTGGCTGGATATCCATAAAGGAGATTACGTATCTGTGCATTATGAAAGCACAGTACATATACAAAGAGTATTGAGCGCTATCCGGGAAATGGGCGGAAAACCAATGCTGGCGATCAATCCGGGAACACCGGTTGAAGTATTGAAATGGCTGCTGGATGATTTGGACGGTATACTGATCATGACTGTAAATCCGGGATTTGCAGGACAGAAATTGATTCCTCAGTCATTAAATAAAATCAAAGAAGTAAGAGCTTATCTGAATACAAATGGGAAAGAGAAGATAGAAATAGAAGCAGATGGAAATGTCAGCTTCGAGAATGCAGAAAAGATGCGGAGGGCGGGGGCGGATATCTTTGTCGCCGGAACTTCCAGCGTGTTTAATAACGAAATGAGTTAGATGCGGCGTTGAATAAATTAAGAAATATCGTTCATTGAACGCAGCAGGCCACCTTATTTAAAGTTTACCCGGATTCTGTATCTTGATTGGATATTTTTGTGATTCATTATAAATGATTATACCACAAACGACAGGCTCCCCGGAGCCTGTCAGCTGTGTGTTGCAGATAAAACAGGACGTTAATCCATTGATAATAAGAAAATGGGTTCAATAGTATATAGTAATTTTTGACAGAGAAGGGGGAAATCTAAGATGATTAGATATTATCTGGCGGTAGACATCGGGGCATCAAGCGGGCGCCATATGCTGGGCTGGCTGGAAAATGGGAAAATGCAGATACAGGAAGTTCACCGTTTTCAAAATGGAATGAAAGAAATCAATGGATCCCTTTGTTGGGATGTAGATCAGTTGTTTAAAGAGGTGATCGCCGGATTAAAAAAATGCCGTGAGATGGGGAAGATTCCAGAAAGCATGGGAATTGACACGTGGGGGAATGATTTTGTATTGTTGGATGAGGACGGTCGGAGGATCGGAAATGCAGTCGGCTATCGGGATGCAAGAACGAATGGCATGGACAAAGAGGTGTACCGTGAGATTTCGGAAGAGGAGTTATATGCGCGTACTGGAATTCAGAAGCTGATGTTTAATACAGTATATCAGCTTATGGCATTGAAGATGCAGTATCCGGATAATCTCCAGCAGGCGGATACATTGCTTTTAATGCCAGATTATCTGCATTATCTTTTAACAGGTATAAAGGCAGCTGAGTACACGAATGCGACCACGACACAGCTGGTCAATGCAAAAACAAAAGACTGGGACCGGGAGCTGATTGCCCGGCTGGGATATCCCGGGAAGATTTTCCAGCAGATACGAACGCCGGGAACCAGGCTTGGGAAATTTTCCCGGGAAATCTGCGAATTAGTCGGTTTTGAATGTGAGGTTGTGCTTCCGGCAACTCATGATACCGGTTCGGCGGTTCTGGCGGTTCCATCACATGAGGACCGGACAATGTATATCAGCTCAGGGACATGGTCACTGATGGGAGTGGAGAGGATGGATGCGGACTGCTCGCCTGGGAGCAGGAGACTCAATTTCACCAATGAAGGGGGATATGAATACCGTTTCCGTTACCTGAAAAATATTATGGGGCTGTGGATGATTCAGAGCGTAAAAAAAGAATTGCAGGATGCTTATTCGTTTGCAGAACTTTGTACTCTGGCAGAAAAATCAGGGATTTCTACCATCGTAGACTGTAATGCGTTAGAATTTCTTGCGCCTGAATCCATGATGAAGGCAATATATGCACAGTGTAAAAAGCAGAGTTCCATATCGGAAGCAGGTGAGCTTCCGCAGACACCGGGCGACTATGCACGCGTAATATACCGGAGCCTTGCAAGGTGTTATCAGGACACGGTAAAAGAGTTAGAGAATCAGATGGGTTGTGAATATGGGCAGCTTCATGTAGTAGGAGGCGGTTCAAACGCAGCATATCTTAATCAGCTGACGGCAGAGGCGACGGGAAAAAAGGTTCTGGCCGGGCCGGCAGAGGCAACCGCAATCGGTAATCTTATGGTACAGATGCTGGAAAAGAAGGTGTGGAAAAGTCTGCGTGATGCAAGAGAGTGTGTATATAAATCCTTTGATGTTCAGGAGTTTAGTCCTGGCAAAGGGGGTACTTCACCCATTGCCTGAACATTCATCTTCGCGTTTTTTGAAAACGTATATTGTTTGTTTTATTACTGTTCTCAGATTAGATATTGTATTGCAGCGTGCTATCAGGATATGGAGGGATATGTAAATGCTACATATGGACTGGATATGGAGAAGATCGGCGTTATTGGATTCAGCGGTATGATGCCACGGCTACCTTACATTTATATAAGGTCGGAGAGCTACTGACAGCGTTCCGTACATGGAGAAATAGCATTACCGGTCAAGCATCCAAAATACTGCAGAAAGTAACCGGCAAATAATAATGCGGTAAAATCTTGAATTACTCCAGCCCTTTGTGAGTTGGAGTAATTTAATATAATTCACATAATCCACTATAAGTATGTTATTTCTGTTTTTCGTTTATCTGACATATTATCTTTCGTGTCCAATTCATCGGCAAATCTGCTTGTCACCTACATTTCATTTCTTGATACTGACTAAGGCGTGATTTGTAATCGTCAATAGGGAGCATTCTTGAATGCTGTGAAAAACTTTGTTAAAAAATAGTTGTATTAAATACCCGGAAAGGATAAAATAGAGTTAATTCAGGAGTTCTGTAAAATAGCACGAAAAGAAGGCCTGGAAGTAAGGAGACAATTCTGAATAAGTAGGAAAGGGTGTTTAATAAGCATGGAAGCAAAAGAAATCATTACTGCGGGAAAGACCGCTCTGGGAATTGAATTTGGCTCTACAAGGATTAAAGCCGTACTGGTGGGTGAGGCCGGTAAGGTTCTTGCATCAGGCAGTCACGATTGGGAGAACCAGTACGTGAACGATATCTGGACATACAGCCTTGATGCTGTATGGAAGGGGCTGCAGGATTGCTACCAGGATCTGGCAGGCAGTGTAAAGGCTACATATGGGCTGGCACTGGAAACAATCGGTTCCATCGGGTTTAGCGGCATGATGCACGGCTACCTTCCTTTTAATAAAGACGGAGAGCTGCTGACACCGTTCCGTACATGGCGCAATAATATCACCGGACAGGCTTCTGAGAAGCTGACAGAGGTATTTCAGTATAATATTCCGCAGAGATGGAGTATCGCGCATCTTTACCAGGCGATCCTGAATGGGGAAGAGCATGTGAAAGATGTTGATTTCTTTACAACGCTGGCCGGGTATGTGCACTGGCAGCTGACGGGCAGAAAGGTGCTTGGCATCGGCGAGGCTTCCGGCATGTTCCCGATTGATGTAGAGAGGAAGGACTTTAACCGTCACATGATAGGCCAGTTCGACGAACTTGTAAAAGAGTGCGGATACCCATGGAACTTGGAAGCACTGCTTCCGGAAGTACTGGTGGCAGGGGAAGATGCAGGCGTGCTTAGCGAAGATGGGGCAAAACTGCTGGATGTGACAGGTACCTTGAAAGCAGGCATTCCACTGTGTCCGCCGGAGAGTGATGCCGGCACGGGTATGGCGGCAACAAACAGCGTCGCAAAGCGTACGGCTAATGTATCGGCCGGAACCTCTGTTTTCGCTATGGTTGTTCTGGAAAGAGAGCTTTCCAAAGTATATCCGGAGATCGATATGGTGACGACACCCGCAGGGGATCTTGTGGCCATGGTACACTCCAATAATTGTACATCCGATTTGAATGCATGGGTGAATCTGTTTAAAGAGTTTTCAGAAGCTATGGGCATGGAAGCAGACATGAACAAGCTATATGGGACTCTGTATAATAAGGCGCTGGAAGGCGATGCGGACTGCGGCGGACTGCTTTCCTACTGCTATTTCTCAGGTGAGCACATTACCGGTTTTGAGAAAGGAAGCCCGCTGTTTGCGAGGACATCCGAAAGTAAGTTTACGCTGGCTAACTTTATGCGTTCCCATCTGTTCACCTGCCTGGGCGCTCTGAAGCTGGGGATGGACATCCTCTACAACGACGGTGTGGAGCTTGACCAGATTCTGGGACACGGCGGGCTGTTCAAGACAGCCGGTGTGGGACAGAGAATCATGGCAGCGGCGACAAAGGTGCCGGTATCTGTCATGGAGACGGCAGGAGAGGGCGGCGCTTGGGGCATTGCACTGCTGGCTTCCTATATGAAGAACAAAGAGGCGGGCGAGACACTGGATGCCTATCTGGCGCAGAAGATATTTGCAGACGAGAAGTCTGTGACACTCGAGCCGGATCTGAAAGATGTGGAAGGCTTTGAAAAGTTTATGGAGAGGTATGTGGCAGGTCTGCCGATTGAGCGGGCGGCTGTAGAGATATTGGATTAACAGCGTGCCTTATCGGGTGAGATAACATGAATCGGGATTTTACGGAAGGCAGTATCAGAAAATCTCTGATCTGGTTTGCCCTGCCGATGATGGCGGGAAATCTGCTTCAGCAGCTGTACAATATTGTTGATACTCTAATTGTAGGACAATTTTTAGGGAAGGAGGCACTGGCGGCAGTCGGTGCTTCCTACACGTTGATGACATTTCTGACATCAATTCTGCTGGGGCTGTGTATGGGGAGCGGCGTAGAATTCTCCCTATGTTTTGGAAAAAAGGACATGGACGGCCTGAAAAATGGCGTGTTTATGTCTTTTATACTGATCGGCGGTGTAACGGTGCTTGTTATCGCGATTGTATTCGGGGGAATTGATCTGATTCTCCGGCTTATGCAGGTGCCGGGGGAGATTTACGGAATGATGCGAGATTATCTCTGGGTGATTTTCTGGGGACTGCCGGCAACGTTCCTGTACAACTTTTTTGCCTCATGTCTTCGCGCCCTGGGCAACTCTACGGTTCCCCTTGTATTTCTCGGAATCTCGGCCGTTTTGAATATTTGCCTGGATCTGTATTTCGTACTGGTTTTAAAAATGGGCGTTGCAGGGGCGGCAGGGGCAACGGTGCTGTCACAGTATGTATCCGCGGCCGGAATCTGTCTCTATGTCATGCTGAGGTTCCGTGATATGATGCCCGGCCGAAGGCATTTCAGATGGAATCTGCCTGTATTAAAAGACATTTTTCAACTGTCCTTCCTTACCTGCATCCAGCAGTCGGTCATGAATTTCGGAATTCTGATGGTGCAGGGCCTGGTAAACAGCTTCGGCACGATCGTAATGGCGGCCTTTTCCGCCGCGGTAAAGATCGACTCCTTCGCCTATATGCCGGTACAGGATTTTGGAAATGCATTTTCCACCTTTGTGGCACAGAACTATGGCGCAGGCAGAAAAGAGCGTATCCGGGAAGGGATCAAAAATGCAGTACTGCTCGTACTCATTTTCTGCCTGTTAATATCGGCAGGCGTCTTTATCTTCGCAAAACCACTTCTCCTGCTGTTTGTAAAACCCCAGGAGACGGAGATACTCGCCGTAGGTATAAGCTATCTGAGAATTGAAGGCAGCTTTTACTTCCTGATCGGTTTTCTCTTCCTGTTCTACGGCTTCTACAGAGCAATCAAAAAACCGGGCATGTCTGTCATCCTGACTGCGGCATCCCTTGGAAGCCGCGTCATTCTGGCATACATCCTTTCCGCTGTTCCGTGGATCGGAGTAACCGGAATCTGGGCAGCTGTCCCCATAGGATGGCTGCTTGCGGATGGGATCGGGTATCTTTATTATCGGCGGAGGGTGAGATAAATGGGACGCTGAGCGGGAGCAGGAGAGTCTCTTGCGGAAGCGGGATCAGGGGATAATTATCCACCGTAATCACGGTTACTGGAATGATGACCGTCAGAGTGAATGTGTTCACTGCATGAAGGCCGGTGTAGAGATCGCGTTGAAATACCTGGAAATGGAACAGGAAGATGCAGATAAACTTCCCTATGCAGAAAATATATTTCACTGGGAATAAAATTGACTGTTACAGATTCCTCAGATCTTAATGAAGCGGCAGCGCAAAAAGCCGGCATCTCCTGCGATATTGTATATACATATCTGCGGATATTGCCGGCTTTCAGCCGGACAGTTCCCCGCTGCCAAAAAGGGCCCTGCCTTTGTTCCTCTCTCCGGCCGCATCCCATCTCTGCGAGAGCGGCCTTTCCCTGTAATTTCTAAAAGCCTCCCAACATTTAAAGAATACCAAGAATCTGCTGGGATTTGTGAAGGGCGCGTCTGTAAACCAGATACAGGACACCCCAGATGATCAGGATTAATATGAGCAGATATCCCAGGTTGAGAAGTTCCGAGTGAGATACTCTCATGTCGTTAAATACGGACATAAACAGTGCGTATATCCAGCCAATGGCACATCCGAGCAGTGCGGGATACTGGAAAATCTTCCGCAGTTGTTTTTTCAGGATGTTTTTGTTGTAGGCGGATCCGGCGCCTAGTTTTGTAAGGCTCTGGAACAGGGCCTTGTTGTCCGTAGCAACGGTGATGCTCCGTACGTAACTCATGATGGTGATGGTTGCCAGCATGATGATGAAGATGTACAGGCAGAGCATGACGTAAACGGAAACCTGCTGCATATATTCCTGACGTATCTGCACGACGAAACGGGGCGCGTATTTCCAGTCGTAAGGAGTGTTCTCCATGTCCTGTGAAAGCCCGATGCTTCCGGCATAGCCATAATCTTCCCCATTTTCCTGTGCGGTGCGGTCCTCCCAGGCATCGTAATTTCCCATATGATCGGACAGTGAGGTAGTGCGGGCCAGATATTCCTTTCCCAGCGCCCTGGCAAATGTGTAGGAATGTTCGGCGTCTTTTAAATCAAAGCAGATGACCTTTTCCATGTACTGGCTGCCAAGAGAAGCTGCAGCCGTCTGATAATCCGTATCATTCAGAACATAGGCGAAGGGGCTGCTCATATCGCTGAGGGCATCAAATTCTACGGTACCGTCAAAGGAAAGCGGAAGTGTTGTATCGGTATCCGGGTTGGAAGCGGCGTACAGTCCGTCTTTGAATTCCCACACAGTCTCTCTGTAGCCGGTAGTAGTAATCGTTTTATACGTATTGGGTTCTACGGTAATATCCTGTCCGCTGATCTCTTCATAGGCACTCTCAGGGAAAAACAGCGCCAGTTTGGCTTTCTTTGCATCCAGGGTCACGTACTGGCCGTCGATCAGATCCCTTTGGCGGAAGGAGATTACCAGATTTGCGGCATCGGTTTCCGCGTAGGAAGACAGCGGCATATCGTACTCATCGGAAAGCTTTTGAATATCCTCTCTCGTAATCTGTTCTTCCTGTACCGGAAAATGTAATGCATAGGCTTTTTCATTTTCTCCGATGGTAATACCGGACTGGTCGCTGTACAGCATGCCGAAAAAGGCGGCGAACAGGGAACAGAATAATAAGAGCACAATGACGCACATGTTTTTCGTTGTCACCTTCGCAGTAAAACGCATCATACTGATGGAAACCAGGTTTTTGTAGTATTTTTCTCTATGCTTTCCGGCCGAGGACTGAGAAACAAAGCTGAGAATGATCAGATAGATCCCGGCAAGGGCAACGAGATAAACAAGGTTGAAAATGGATGGGATGTTAATAAGCAACACTTTGGCAGCGACAGCTGGCACGCCAAGGCCAAGTACGATGCCTGTGACGGTCAGGATGACGCCCACTTTCCCTGTCCAGGAAGGGATCACCTTTACCATCTCTGTTTTCTGTCCTGACCGCAGAATCTCCATAATATCGGTTCTGCGGATAAAGCGTCTGCCGGCGAGAAAGAGCAGCAGAACAAGAACGATACAGAATGCAATTCCTACGATAAATCCCTTCCAGCCAAAGCGGTATACCATATCCTCTGTCGGAAGCAGAAATGTCTCGAACAGCTTCCAGATTCCGAAGGATACCGGTACGGAAAGGATCAGTCCAATGACTGCGCCGATGAAGGTTACGAGGGCAAGCTCAGAAAGCAGCATGGGCTTCAGCGCTTTTTTGGGGGTTCCAAGAGCTAGCAGAATACCGTATTCCCGGCTCTTATAGCGGAAGAACAGGCTGGATGCATAGAGGGTGAAGATGGTACACCCCACGGCTGTCACTGCCAGCAGAAGTGTCGCAAGTTTTCGTGTGTCGCCGCCGTCCGGCAGAAAATTCTGTACCGTAGGGCCCAGATACATGAGGGCAAAAGCGGTAATCAGCAGGACCGAAAGGGAAATACAAAATCCCAGCATCAGGTACTGCCCTTTATTCTGTTTTCTGAGTTTGGAAAAAATATTATGCAGCGTCATTAGAATCATCACCTCCAAGTATTCTGAGTACATCCAGCAGCTGGTCCATAAATTCCCGGCGGCTTCCGGTGCGCTCCAGTTCCTGGTTCACCTCACCGTCTTTTAACACAATTACCCGGTCACAGAAGGACGCGGCATAGCTGTCGTGGGTTACCATAAATACGGTTGCATGCATCTCTTCCTTTGCCTGAAGAAATGCGTCGATAACAGCACGGCAGGACTTGCTGTCCAGGTTGCCCGTGGGCTCATCCGCAAGCAGCATATAAGGCTGGTTCATAAGCGCCCTGGCAACCGCTGTCCGCTGTTTTTCTCCGCCCGATATTTCAGCCGGATATTTTGCTGCGATCGAGTCGATGCCGAATATCTCACAAAGCCGTTTCGCCTTGGCTTCCATTTGAGCGGCCGGCTTTTTCGCGATGATCTGCGGGAGGCAGATATTTTCGAATACAGTCAGACCGTCCAGGAGCATGAAGTCCTGGAAGACAAATCCCATATGCTGATTCCGCACAGCTGCAAGCCTGGCTTCACTGAGGCCGGAGATATCTTTTTGATTCAGCAGTATTTCGCCGCTGTCGTGGGGGATAAAACAGGAGATACAATTGAGCAGTGTAGTTTTGCCGCTTCCTGAGGGCCCCATAACTGCAACGAATTCCCCTTTCTTAATTTCAAATGAAATATCTTTAAGCACCGGATAGACGGCGGTTCCTGTCTGATAACTTTTACTTAAATGATTGACCTTTAGCATCTTGTAATTCCTCCTTGTATTTTCTGTACTTGATGACTCTATTGTAGTGGATAGGGGGAAAAATAAATATCTTCCGTACTGTCAAGTTTGGCATAGATTCTGTCATATTTGGTTGACAGTTCAGGCATGCCTGAACTGTTACATATTTGGAAAGTGCATACAACAGAATTCCGGGAAAGGGATTGCAATTATGGCGGTGGGTATGATAGCCTATGGAGGAGAACGGAATCTGGGGGACAAACGAGATGAGAATTGCAATCTGTGATGACGAGAAAAAACTGAGAAACAGCCTGCGCAGAGTGTTGGAAACGCAGCTGCAGCTGGATGGTGTGGACTATGAGATTCAGGAATATGAGTGTGGGGAGGATCTGCTTGCCAAGATAGAACACAATGTGCCGGATATATTGTTCCTGGATATAGAGATGAATGGAATGGACGGAATGGAGACGGCCAGGGAGCTTCGCAGAAAGTATCAGGATACGGTGTTGATCTTTGTGACAGCTTATCCGGATTTTGTGTTTCAGGGATATGGGGTGCATGCCTTCCATTATATATTGAAGCCTTATAAGGAGGAGAAGATACGGGAAGTACTCGGGAAAGCCGTGGAAGAGACCGGGCTGAGCCAGGAAAAGTATTATCTGGTAGAGCAAAAAGCAGGGACGCTGCGCCTGCCGTTTGGAAGGGTACTGTATTTTAAAAGTGAAGGGCGGACCGTGGAGGCATTGCTTGACAACGGAGATATGGAAGCCAGCGCTGCTTATGAAATCGTAAAATTTTATGGAAAGCTTGGTGAGATCGAGGAAGAGATGCCGTCGTTTTTTATCCGGATACATAACCGATATCTTGTGAATCTGAAATACGTGGATAAGCTGGAGGCAAGCAGTCTGGAATGCGGCGGGCAGAGCCTGCCGGTCAGCAGGGCATATAAGCAGGCGACGGCAGTAGCATTTGCGAAGCTAATGTTGAAGTAGCGTTTTGCACAGGAAGGGACAACATGCATATAACAGGGTTTTTTGACATATTGGGGACAGGTTTATATTTTATAGGGAGTTACTTTTTTTACCGTACGCTTACCTGCTTTTTGGAACCGCGCAGGCAGTTTAGCCGGCGGGCAGTGAGTTATCTTATTGGGCTGTTCGTAAGTTCAATGGTGATATTTCCAAGGGATGTGGTAAATATTACGGTTACGATTCCTCTTTTCTTTGCTATGCTGCTGATTGGATTCAAGCAGAAGATTCTGGTAAAAGCTTCTGTTGTGCTTATGTTTTTTCCGATCATCATATCTTTTAATTTCTTGATACAGCAGATTGGGACATGGATCTGGATAAATATGCTGGCAAGAGACGAAATTGCCAATGCGGCGTTATCGAATCTGTCATATATTTTAAATATTTTGTTTTGGTATTGGTTTTGGAAGATTTGGGAAAAAAAGACCAGGGAGATGGTGGATACTCTGGATGAGCAGTCATGGCTTCTGCTGGATGCAGTCTGTCTGGCATCGCTGACCGCTGTGATGAGCTGTGTATACTATACGCCTAGGGAATCCTACAAAGTATGGCTCTGTATGCTTGCGTGTCTGATTACCAATTTTGCAAGTATCAGGCTGGTATTCTATCTGGCGGAGAATATCCGCGGCCGCCTGGAACAGAAAAATGAAAAACTACAGCAGGATTATTACAGGGAATTAGAGGCCGGGCAGCAGGAACTGCGGAAATTCAGACATGATATGAATAATCATTTCAGCGTAGTGGCGGGCTTGATGGACGATGGAAAAGAAGAAGAAGCAAAGAGATATTTCCGGAAATTGTCGGGACATCTTAGCGCGAAAGGGCGTTCATTCTGCAGAAACAGTATTGTTAATGCCGTCCTGAATGCAAAGTACAACCGGGCCTTGGAACAGGAAATTGACTGCTTTTTTAATATTGAGATTGACGAGCTGTTTTTCATTGATCCTTTGGATATCTGTACTATTTTTTCAAATACGCTGGACAATGCCATAGAGGCATGCATGAAGGTAGTCCCAGAGAAACGCCGGATATCTTTGAAGGCGCGATGTACGGAAAAAGGGTATTTCAGTTTTGAGATTGAGAACTCCAAAAACGGGGAGGTTCTGATGGAAAACGGAAGATTCAGGACATGGAAAAAGGAGAAGCAGCATGGGATCGGCATAGAGAATGTCAAAGATGTGGTGAGGCGCTATCAGGGAACGGTGGATATTACCTATGATGCGGAGAGATTTTGTGTTGTAATCCTGATCGCAAAGGGCAGCAGGCTGGCCTGACGATTTCTTTCAATCAAACGGATACCTGATATTAAACAGTATTCTGTAGCTCTGCTGCAGACCCGCCCGAAGGGCATGAGTTACCGGGTGCCCTTTGGGTATGCTTTAACAGATCTGATAGGTTATACTTTTATTTAACAGCAAATAGGAATGATTCGCTCAATTTTTCATATACTTATTTTACAGAATGTGGTAAATGAAGGATGGGTTTATGCAGGAGATTATTATTCAGATTATGAATCAGTTCGGATATCTGGGGGTCTGTTTCCTGATAGCTGTGGAAAATATTTTTCCGCCGATTCCTTCAGAAGTCATCTTGACTTTTGGCGGATTTATGACGACCTATACAAGGCTGACAGTACCGGGGGTTATTATTTTTTCAACTCTCGGCTCCACGATAGGAGCGCTTGTATTGTATTGGGCGGGAACGGCGCTGAATCCGGAACGGCTGGAGACGCTGACCAAAGGGAAAGCATTCCGGCTGCTTGGCTTTGAAAAAGAGGATGTCGAAAAAACGCTCTGCTGGTTTGACAAACATGGAAAAAAAGCGATTCTGTTTGGCAGGTGCATTCCGATCATACGAAGCCTTGTTTCGGTGCCTGCGGGGATGGCGGGAATTAATATGCCGGTCTTTCTCCTTTACACGATCGTAGGGAGTACCATCTGGAATATCGTGCTCGTGTCGCTGGGAGCCATACTGGGAGCTTCCTGGGAAGTTGTTCTGGTGTACATACAAAAATATTCGGCTATCATAAAAGCAGCACTGATTGTAGTCTGCCTGTATCTGGTGATACGGTTTATGTGGAAAAAAATAAAAGCTGCAAAATAGAAGTGCCGGCATTTCAGGAGAGAAATGCCGGTAATTTTATTCTGGCGAGAAAGCCGCCGTATTTGCTGTGTCCTAGTTCCAGTGAGCCGCCGTGGGCCATGGCAATCTGTTTAACGATCATGAGCCCCAGACCATGCCGCTGTCCGTCTGTCCTGCTGTCACAGATCATATAGTGCGGAACCGTGTTTAACTCCTCCAGCTGTTCATCAGTGACTCCCACACCGTTATCCTCGACCGTGATACTGCATGTTTCGTCCTCATAGGATACACTTAAATGCAGTGTACAGCCCTGGGGATTGTGTGTCTGGGTATTGACTAGCAGGTTAGATACGGCACGTCGGATGAGATCTTTATCTGTAATGGACATGCACATACTAAGGGATTCGTCTGTCTCCCAATCTATGGGGTATCTGTTTTCCAGATCCATATTCAGCGCATCAACCACTGTCTGACGGATGATAGGAATGATATCGTTTAGTTCTGTGTGCAGAGGCTGCATATTGTATTCCAGCTTCGACGCGAGGTTCAGGTCGTTGATCAAATGTTTCATGCGGATACTCTGCTCTCGTATGACGGAAGCCTTACTGCGCATACTCTCAGGAACCATAGGAGATTCTTCCAGTTGTCCTGCATATCCCATAATCATAGAAAGCGGCGTGCGGATGTCATGGGAAACACCGGCGATCCAGTTTGCCCTTGCCTGTTCCTGTCTTCGCAGCGCTGTTTCCTGCATCCGCAGCTTTTCCGAGGTACGGTTGACTGCCCGGGCTATTTCCGAAAACAGACCGGATTCCCTGACAAATACATGCTGCCCGCCGGGGAGTTCTTTGATGCCTTCTATGATCGGTTTTATTGTGCCCAGAAGGCGGGTGGTCACCGCCATATAGATCAGAAACATCAAAAGAAAATTCATGCAGATAAAAAGCAGCGCTGTTTTGGGAAAATCGGCAATCAGCTGATAGTCATAGGTATTGTGTACCAGTTTCCAAAAGCGGTCTTTGGGAAAGCCTACAACAAGGAGGCCGTCCGGATGGCTGCTTGTTGCAGTGGGATAATCCCTGAGATAAGCCCTGGACAGATAGGCAATGTCGGCAACGCTGTAGGAAGAAGGAATTTCCTTCGGGAGGAAATCACTGTGCCAGGTAATCTGCAGGGTCTGCCCATCGATGAGGACTGCCCAGGCGTTATCTGTCTTCAGCTGCGCTGCCGCACTGGCGTCCAGGACATATGGGCCGTCTGACTGTTTCGTTAAACCCGCGGATATCGTGTCGGCTGTCGCCCATCCTCCCTGGCTTTTTAACTGGCGTCCGGCTGTGAAAATCAAGAGGGCCAGGTTCAAAAATAGAAGAAGAAAGACGGACAGAATTAAGATTCCAAAAAATCGTCGGATCAGTTTTGGGATGCTGTTCATGCCTGATCCTCCTCAATAATCAGTTTGTAGCCCAGACCCTTTACTGTGATCAGGGATTCAGGGCAGGACGGTACCTTTTCTATCTTCTCGCGTAGCCTGCGGATGTGGGCCATCAGAGAATTTTCATAACCATAGGGGTTGTTGCCCCAGAGGGCCTCACAGAGCAGATCAGTAGTGACGATCCTGCCGGCATTGCGTGAGAGTGCGGACAGGAGTTCGAATTCTTTAGCTGTCAGCGACAAAGTGCCGTCTTCGCGTATGACTTCCGCCCGTTCAAAATCAACGGTACAGTAGGCAAGCCGCAGAAGAGGCGTTTCATGCTTATAGCTTCTGCGCAGAATGGCGCCCAGCCGCAGGGTCAGTTCCCTGGGCAGAAATGGTTTTACTATATAATCGTCGGCGCCAAGCCCCAGCCCGCGGAATCTATCTTCATCTTCTCCGCGCGCGGTCAGAAACAGCACAGGAAAATCCGAGAACCGGCGTATCTCTTTGAAGAGTGTATATCCGTCTCCGTCCGGCAGCATGACATCTAGTACGGCCAGCTCCGGTTTCCAGGTGCGGCAGAGCTCCAGGGCGTCTTTTTGCGTGGAAGCAGTACGGATCCGCCGGTAGCCGTCGTCCTGCAGAATGGAGCGGAGCATTTCCAGCAGATCGTCCTCGTCATCGACCAGAAGGATTTTTTTCCCTTTTAAATAATCCAGTGACATGAACAGTCCCCCTTTTTATATATCTGTTATTATTATAGCATGGAGAATTTCTGAATTTCCTTTTCTGTCATAAATGTAAGGTAAATGTAAGATTTAAAAATATAGATGAAACAAGAACAGGGGATCAGCAATTCCAGACTGCTGATCCCCTGTTGTTTTATTCTTTGCTTATTGCGTTCCTGTTAATCAATGCCGGAAATACTTCTAATCTCTGAATTCATCTTCCTGTCCATCGTAAAATAATTCATAATCTGAACTGCAGAATTCTGATTCATCAGATTGTCCGGAATGGTACATAGAATCTTCCGTCTCATAAGTGTCCCTGCTTACCGGGTAATTTTTGCTTTGAAATCTGCCTTCCTGACTTGGAACCGCTGCATTCTGCCTGGGCGGGCAGAGCCTTGGCGAACACGGACGACAGGATCTCGGAGTACATGACCGGCAGTTATTTGGCTGACACGGCTGACAGGATCCTGGCTGATAGGGCGGGCAAGGCTCGGGAGGCTCAGG
>BAIF02000054.1 GCA_000509105.1 Clostridiales bacterium VE202-21
GGGCGTTGGAAAAGCGGTAAATGAGTTAAATGACCTCAGAATATCTATGGTAACCGCTGCGTTTTTCATGAGCGGAAGACTACGGTATGGGGACAGCCGGATGTATGTGGCGGACATTCTTCCACAGGCGGATAAGCTTCTGAGAGAGAACCGCCCAATTGATTCCTCACAGATGCGGCGGTTTGAGAGTTCTGTTGAAGCGATTGACGAGAGCGGAGTGAAACAGGTGATACGGGGCCTGTTTGAGGAATATCAGAAACAGAGTGATCAGAACTATATTCAGTACTTTTATATGGTAACGGAATTGGGGAACCGGCTTGCGGATGTTCTGGGCAGGCTGAATATCCATCCCCGGGAAACCCAGGAAGTGAAACGGCAGCTGCAGAGGCTCTCAGAGAATTGCGATACGATAACAATGCTGAGAAGCGTAACAGAAAAGTTCTGTGTTGATAACATGAATAAATATCTGGCTGGGAAAAAAGACCATGTGCTGGTTTATGTACATTTCGCAAAGCAGTACATTGAAGAACATTATGCGGAAAATATTACCCTGAACAGGATTGCAGAAGAGGCCCATGTGAATCCGGTTTATTTGTCTACCATTTTTAAAGAGAGTACAGGGATCAACTATTCGGCATATCTTACTTCAATCAGGATTGAGAAGGCAAAGGAATTGTTAAAGAAGCTGGATTTGAATATATCTCAGATCGCCAATCAGGTTGGATATGCCAGCACCCGCTATTTCAGCAGGATTTTTGAGCAGGAAAGCGGGATGAAACCAAGTGAGTATCGAAGAATATATTTGAAAGGACTGCGGGATGAAATGTAGAAAATTACTCGGGGGAGACTGCATAAAGCGGGAAAGAAGCATCCTGCATGGTCTTTATATTCAGGCAGGCTTTGCTATAGCAGGAACCTTGTTATTCCTTCTACTGCTTCTGTGGGCCGCTGATTTCAAAACAGCAGTATTGCTTTTGGTGTATTACGTGCTTTTTCTGAGCCTGTTATGGGTTTCTGTCCGTAATACCAGACGTATGCATCGGGTGATCCTGCAAAAGGCAGAGTCAGAGAAGAAAGCGGTGGAGGCAGAACTTGAACAGAAACGCCAGCAGCTGCTTGCGCTGGAAAACCAGATAAATCCCCATTTTCTGTATAATACGCTGGATACGTTCCGTGGGCTTGCGCTTGAGAACGGAGACAGGCATCTAAGCGATATGATAGAAGCTCTTTCGGTGATGTTTAAGTACAGTGTGAATTACGATGTGGAAATGGTTAGTATTAACGCAGAACTGAATTATCTTTCCAAATATATTCAGCTGCAGCAGTTGAGATTTCCAGATCGGTTCGAATATCAGGAGGTGATTAACTGCACACCGGAACAGCTTCTGCTGGAGATGTGTCCTCGGTTTGTGTTGCAGCCGCTGGTGGAAAATGCCATCCGGCATGGCCTGAGAAATGTGCGAAGAGGAGGATGTATTACAGTTTCATTGGAGATCCGGGAAGGTGATTTTTATATTGATGTGGAGGACAATGGGTGTGGTATGAGCCAGCAGCAGGTAGCAAGTATAAATCAGAGATTCAAAAAGCCCGAACAGCCGGAGGATGGAAACAGGACGGCGGAAGGGCAGGAGGATACGAAAGTGAGAAAAGGGCAGGGCGGGATTGGCCTTGGAAATGTAAACAAGCGGATTAAGATGTTCTGCGGGGAAGAGTATGGCCTTAAGGTTATTAGCACGCCGGAGGTGGGAACTCAAATCGTAGTGTGCCTGCCTCTCTATAAGGAGGCAAGAGAAGGATAAGAATTACTATTCACGGGGCCGTGCACCACGCTGCACGGCATCCGAGCCAATAAAGTGATGGGGACGGGCATCTGGCTCCTCGCCACTGGCGACTTTAAATGAGACAGATGCTGTTACTATGCACGGCCCATAGGCCGTGCATAGTAACGAATAAGATATAGACTGCGGCCGTATTGACGGCCGCTTTTTCGATCTCCGAAAAAGTTTTGATTACATACTATGAAAAATGTGACACTTTTCTGAATATAGAGACATTAAAAAGATAACCAAAGATAGATAAAATAAAGACAAATAAAAGATAACTGCATACCAAAAAGCAAAACAGGAGGTTAAGAAAATGAGATTAAAAAAATGGATGGGAATTATTTTATCAGCGGCGATGCTGTTGGCGTTACTGACCGGTTGTTCTTCCAAAAGTCCGGCGGAGGCGGACAGCGGGAGTAAGCAGAGCAGCGAAAGCAAAGAAAAAACCGGTGGAACGGTTGGGATTCTCATTGTTACAAGTGGTTCCCAGTGGTGCAATGACATTGTAGATTCTGTGACAGAAGCGGTAAAAGGGGAAGGGTATGATGTGGTCGTTTCGGACTCGCAGGTCTCTGTTGACAATGAACTGTCCGGGATGGAGAACCTGATTAATTCAGGGTGTAAGGCCATTGTAGTAAATGCCATGAATCCGGCCGGCTTATCAGATCTCTGTAAACAGGCGCAGGAAAAGGGGATTTATATCATAGGATGGTCTGATCTGCTGGTGAACTATGATGCTCTTGTAGAAGAAAACCCGAAAGAGGAAGCGGAACTGATCGCAGATGCCATGGCGGATTTTGTGGATGAAAGTGCAGGAGAGGGCAGTGAAATGGCTGCAATCTGGCTGTCTGACTCTGCAAACCCAGATACGACGGCAGGAGTATTCAAGGAAGCCCTGGAAGCTGAGTTTGAAGAGACATTGGTGAAGGGGAAGGGCGTCAATCTTGTAAACAGCCAGTATGCAACGGATTCCACGAAGGCAATGGATGTTACAGAGGCGATTCTCGCGGCAAACCCAAATGTAAAACTGATTTTCTGCCAAAGTGATGAGATGGGAGTTGCGGTTGCTCAGACACTGGAAGCAAAGGGGATTGGAAAAGACGAGGTTATGGTTTGCGGGCTGGACGGCAGCGAGGAGGCATTGAATGTGATTGCCGGAAATAATTCAACGCTCAGAAGCACAGTTTATGCAAATACAAAACTGATAGGACAGAAAGTCGGAGAGGCAATTTGTAAGTATATGACAGACAATACTGCAGAAAATGTAATCGCAGAATATGTATTAATTAACAGCGATAATGCGTCAGAGTATGTAACTCAATAAGAATGGAAAAAGGAAAGGATAAAACGGTGAAGAAAAAGATATTAGAGTTTCGCCATGTCAGTAAAGTCTATCCTGGAGTCAACGCATTGTCAGATGTTTCCCTTGACTTGTACGAGGGAGAAGTCCTTGCGCTGATGGGCGAGAATGGCGCTGGAAAATCTACACTGGTAAAATGCATTACCGGCGCCAATGAACCTACCTCCGGAACGATCACTGCAGACGGACATGAATATACGAGAATCACACCGGCAGACGCAAGAAGTCTTGGAATTGGGGCGGTTTATCAGGAGTTCACTTTGGTGCCGGAACTGCCGGTAGTAGAGAATGTGTTTATGGGGAATCTGCGTGGAAACGGTATATTGGTAAATAAAAAACAAATGATCCAGGATGCGGAAAAAATCTTTCATGATTTTGGAGTTCCGATTGATCCGATGGCAATGGTAAGTTCCCTCTCTCCGGCTATGATGCAGATTGTAGAGATTGCAAAAGCAGTTTCTTTGAAGACCAGAATTCTAATCCTGGATGAGCCGACGGCGCCTCTTACGGTTAGAGAGGTTGATACACTGTTTTCTATCATCCGCAAGTTAAAGAAAGACGGTGTGTCTATCGTATATATCAGCCATAGAATGGAAGAAATTTTCGAAATTACGGACCGTGTTGTTGTCATGCGCGACGGATGCTACATCTGTGAAATGGAGACGGAGATGACTTCCAGACCGGAACTGATCCGCGCCATGATTGGGAGGAAACTAGATGACATTACGTACCCACACAGTTACTGCGCGAAGGATGAAGTTGTTCTTAAAGCAGACAATGTAAGCGGTAATGGCGTCAGTAACATCAGCTTCGAACTGCACAGAGGAGAAATCTTAGGCTTCGCCGGACTGGTGGGCGCCGGCAGGACAGAACTCATGAGCGTACTATTTGGCGACGTGAGAAAAGAGAATGGCAGGATATATATCCATGGAGAAGAGGTGGATATCAGGCATCCATATGAGGCTATTAAAGTGGGCATTGGACTCCTGCCGGAGGACAGAAAGGGCAAAGGGCTCCTCCTTGATAAGCCTGTATTTGCCAACATCACACTTTCCAGCCTGATGAAGTACTGTAAAATGGGGAAAATCAATAAGGCAAAAGAACAGGAGCATGTGCAGGAATATGTAGAAACACTGAAGATCAAGACCCCCGGTATCTGGCAGGAGGCACAGTATCTTTCTGGCGGTAACCAACAGAAGCTGATCGTGGCGAAATGGCTGGATGTTGACAGTGATATCCTGATTTTTGATGAGCCTACCAGAGGAATTGATGTGGGAGCAAGATTCGAGATCTATCAATTGATGCATGAACTTGTTGAAAGCGGAAAATCGATTATTATGGTATCTTCGGATTTTGAAGAATTAGTTGGAATGTCAGACCGCATTATCATCCTTGCTGAGGGGCAGCTTGCGGGAGAGGCAGGCAGTGAGGAGTTTGATAAAGAAATACTGCTGGATTTGGCATCCGGCAGCCGCTAAGGAGAAAAATATGAATACAACAGTGTTGATAAAAATAAAAAAATTTGTCGCGCAGATTCTGCTATTGCTTATTATCATTATTTTTGCGGCAATGAAACCGGCTACGTTTTTTACGCTGGAGAATTTACTTACCATTATAAGACAGGTAGCTACCATGGGTATCGTAGCATTGGGTGTCTCATTCCTGATGCTGACCGGCAGCCTTGATTTTTCGGTCGGAAAAGTTTACGCATTTGCAGGCGTGGTGTGTGCACTTTTGTATAAAGCAGGAATATCAATATGGATATCGGTGCTGATCTCTGTACTGGCCTGCATAGGAATCAGCATGATAACAGGGTATATTTCCATGAAATTTGGCATTCCGATGCTGATCGTATCGATTGCGATGATGCAGGTAGTGGATGGGCTGAACATGATTTTAACGGACGGAGCTACCATATACGGGCTGCCGGAGAGTATCAAATTCCTTGGACAGAACTATATCCTGGGGATTCCTGTGGCAGTCATCGTGTTTGCCGTGCTGGCCCTGATTGTGGCATTCATATTAAATAAAACATATCTCGGGCGATACTTATTCGCGGTAGGCGGCAATAATGAGACAGCGCGGCTCTCAGGCATCCATGTGAATAAAATCAAAATGATTGCAAGCATACTCTGTGGATTCCTGACAGGAATCGCCGGCATTATTATGATGTCCCGTTCTTTTTCGGGAAGTCCCTATAGCGGGAGCAATATAGGAAATGACGTAATCAGCGCTGCGGTTCTCGGCGGTGTCTCCATCTCAGGAGGAACCGGAAAGACCAGCGGTGTTGTAACGGGCGTATTGATTATCGGGGTACTTTCCCAGGGGCTCGTTATGATCGGCCTGAGCAGCAACTATCAGAATATGATCAAAGGTGCAGTTCTTATTCTGGCGGTTATTATGGATACACGGTCGAAAATTGTGAAGAAGGCAAGTGTATAACAATGCTATGAATATAAGAACGATGAAAAGCGGAGAAAAACAAAAATGACAGACTTAAGTAAAACACCCTTTCATTTGGGAAAAACACAGCAGGAATGGGTAAAAAAGACATTAGGCCAGATGTCTGTGGAGGAGAAGGCCGGACAATTGTTCCTGGTGATCGGCCAGTCGGATCATGATGAGGATATCCTGGATATGTACCGGGAATTTCAATTTGGCGGGATCATGTATCGGCCGGACCGGGCAGACAAATTAAAGAATAGAAATGATAAACTACAGGCGCTGGCGAAGATCCCTGTGCTGATTGCAGCGAATCTGGAGGCAGGCGGAAGCGGCGCCGTACTGGAGGGGACAAACTTTGCAAGCCAGTTGGAAGCGGCAGCCACCGGTGACGTCCGCCAGGCATATCATCTGGGAGATATCAGTGCTCGGGAAGGGAGCGCGGTCGGAGTGAATCTGGCTTTTGCCCCTGTATGTGATATCGACAGAAACTGGCGGAACCCAATTACGAATACAAGAACCTATGGAAGTGATCCGGAAATTGTCCTCAGTATGTGTGAGGCGTATATGGACGGTGCAGCGAAGAATGGCGTTGCAGTCTCAATCAAGCATTTCCCGGGGGATGGCTGTGATGAACGGGATCAGCATCTGGTAGCATCCGTCAATGACTTAAGCTGTGAAGAATGGGATGCCACCTATGGGAAGATATATAAAAGCCTGATAGAAAAAGGCGCCCAGACCGTGATGGCAGGACATATCCTGCAGCCCGCATACAGCCGCAATTTTAGTCCGGAGCTTACAGAGGAGCAGATACTTCCGGCCTCCTGTTCTAAAGAACTGGTTCAGGGCCTGCTGAGGGGAAAACTTGGATTTCAGGGAGTTGTCCTTACCGATGCCGCAAATATGCTTGGCTACTGCACAGCTATGAAACGAAGAGATCTGATACCGACAACAATCAATGCCGGCGTTGATATGATACTATTTGGCAAGAACCTTGCGGAAGATCTTTCCTATCTGATCGATGCAGTGCGTACAGGAGTCGTGAGCGTGGAGCGGCTTGATGAGGCAGTGACGCGTGTTCTGGCATTGAAAGCTTCTCTGGGGCTTCACGAAAAGAAACATTTTACTGCGGACAATTACCGCGGGCTGATCGCCGCACCAGAATCTTTGAGGCTGGCAGCAGAGTGTGCGGATCAGGCAATTACATTAGTAAAGGATACGCAGAATCTGCTCCCGGTTACGCCAAAAAAGCACAGACGGGTATGGCTCCATGTAAACGGGGATAAGCCGGGATTTACCGGCGGCAGCCGCTGCCGGGAAATGGTCATTCGCGCTTTGCAGAAGGCGGGATTTGAGGTAGATGTCTATGATGCCGAACATACAACAATGGAAGAGACAGTCGTTTCTACGGAGGAGATTGCGAAGAAATATGATGTCATCATGTATTTTTCCAATATCATCAATGCCAGTTACCAGACAACAGCCCGGATTCAATGGCAGGGCGCAGTGGCGCAGGAGGGACCGTATTTTGTAAAAGAGGTTCCTACCCTGATGGTATCTCTGGGAAATCCATATGGATTTGCAGATGCACCCATGATTCCGACCATTATCAACACATACCACGTATCCCAGACAATCATCGATATGGTAGTCGAAAAGATCATGGGCAGGAGTCCTTTTAAAGGCATTTCTCCTGTAGATCCTTTCTGTGGAATGTTTGGAACCACCCTATAGCAAAAATAAAGGAAAGGGGCGGGAAGGATACCTTCCCGTCAATAACATAGTCATGAAATGGAAAGGAATCATTTTTGATCTGGACGGCGTCCTCTGTTCTACTGATCAATACCACTATATGGCGTGGAAGCGGGTGGCAGATCAGCTGCCGGTTTACTTTGATGAGGAGATCAACCAAAGGTTAAGAGGCGTGTCCAGAGCGGAGAGTCTGGAGATTATTCTGGAAAAATATACAGGAACGCCTCTACATACGTTAGAAAAACAAAAGATACTTGCAGAAAAGAATCAGATATACAGGACGGCACTGGAGCAGATGAATGAGCAGGATCTGTCCGCAGAGGTGCGCGATACGATTTTAAGACTGCGGGAAAAAGGGTACTCTCTAGCGGTTGGGTCCTCCAGCAAGAATGCACGGTTCATTTTGGGGCGTTTGGGCCTGTACGCAGCGTCTGCCGGGCATACCGGAAAAGAGGCAGACATGACAATTGAAAAAAAGACAGGTCTGGCTAATGTATTCGATGCGATAATAGATGGTACTCAGATCACACATTCAAAACCTCACCCGGAAGTATTTCAAAAGGCTGCCGCAGAACTCGGATTAAAACCAAAGGACTGCCTGGTAGTGGAGGATGCCGCCGCCGGAGTGGAGGCGGCACATAGGGCCGGGATGGAGGCTGCCTGCTTGGGACAGGCGGGAAAAGATCATTTAGGGGATTATAACCTGGAGAACTTTAAGGATATTTTAAGCGTCTTGAATGAATGATATATACGTATATTGATAATTATGAATTTTTGACGCGGCGTGGACCGGCAGATGCCGGATCTGCCTCGTCATTTGTGTTCCTGCTATGTCAACGAGTCTAAGTTCGTTGGCTGTTTGAATCTGCATCATCAGGCACTGCGGCATTTTCCGTCTTTGAATCTGAATGCTGGTCTGATAGCTATTTATAAAAGAACTCTTCATCTTTGCAGCAAACAACAGATATACAAAACAGGGAGGGCAAACAGTAACAACAGCAAAAAATGTTTCGAAAAGAAATACATAGAAGGTTGCTATTTGAAACATATTGGGTTATACTAAAGAAAAAGGAAAGGTGTGGCCCGAGATGAAAACAAAGTTTCATGAATATCTGGTCTTATTTCGGAAGCAGAGAGGATATACGCAGGTACAGATGGCGGAGAAACTGGAGATTTCCCGTTCCACCTACACGAATTATGAAATCGGGAACCGTTCCCCGGATTTGGAGACTCTGGAGAGAATCAGCGAAGTATTGGAATGCTCCCTGGATGAATTGTTCGGAAGAGCACCGGCACGCACAGCGGATACGGTTAGGGAAGCACCGGGGTCTTATAGAGCGGCCTCAAAAAAAGCTCAGAAGGTAAAGGAAAGAAAACTGGCAATTGGACTGCAGGATTTCCGCAGGTTACGTGAAAAGAATGGCTACTATGTAGACAAGACACAGTTGATAGAGAAGTTTTTGGAATCCGAATATCAGATTACACTGCTTACCCGACCAAGACGTTTTGGGAAGACGCTGAATATGTCTATGCTGTCAGAGTTTCTGGATTGTACAAAGCGCTCGGAAGATCTGTTTGCAGGCATGAAAGTCAGTGAGAGTTGTGTATTGGGAGAGATGAACAGGCATCCTGTTATTTTTGTTTCATTTCTTAATGTAAAAGGAGATACGGCAGATGGAATGCTGTACCAGTTAAAGTGTGTGCTCAGGGAAGAATACCAAAGGCAATTTGCTGTACTGGATGATGGAACACTTTCGGGCGAGCAGAGAAAAGAGCTGGATAATATTTACGAAGGATTGTGGCAGTCTCCTGATGCCATAGAGGCGGACAACTGCATCAGCAGGTCTGTTATCGTACTGTGCCAGGCACTGGAGCGGTATTACGGTAAGAAGGTATATCTCCTGATTGATGAGTATGATACGCCATTTATTGCTGCCAATGCCGGAGGATATTATGATGAGGTGAGAGGAATCCTAGCAGGCATGCTGAGCGCCTCTTTAAAAGGGAATCCGGCGCTGGAGAAGGCGATGCTTACGGGGATTCAGCGGGTGGCAAAGGAGAATATTTTTTCGGGACTGAATAACCTGGCAGTTTGTACAGTCTGTGATGAGGAGTACTCGGACTGCTTTGGGTTCACTGAGGAGGAGACCGGAGAATTGCTGGAGTACTACGGCTTGGAGCTGTCAGAAGATATCAGGTTAATGTATGACGGCTACAGGTTCGGATCAACAGAAGTTTACAATCCATGGTCTGTCACATTTTATGCAGTAAGAAAAAAGCTGGAGCCATATTGGGTGAATACAAGTGAAAATAGTATGATCAAGAACGCACTTGACCAGAGAGGAGAGAAGTTTGCCTCTGCCTACAAGAAACTGATCGAAGAAGGTTCGGTCAATGTCAGGGCAGAGCTGGCAACATCTTATTATGAGGAGCCGGACGATGCTTCCCTCTGGGGCATGCTGATCAATGCAGGGATGGTAACGGTTCAGGAAGAATTAGAGGAAGGCTTCTGCCGTCTGCGGATACCAAATTATGAGGTGCGCAGGGCGTTTCAGGATTTGACTGCCTTCTATCTGAACTTAGAAGAAGGGCATATCGCAAGTATGCTGAGGTATCTGAGGCTGGGGGATATGGAAGAGTTTGCCGAGGAGTACCAGTGGATACTTCTGGATCTCCCGTCCTGCCATGACCTGAAAAGCGAGAACAGCTATCACATGATGATGCTTGGCATGTGCGCGTTCCTGTATAGATATTATGACGTGAAAAGCAATCGGGAAAGCGGGTCGGGCAGAAGCGATATTCTTCTCTATGCGAAGAAACCGGAACTGCCCCATATGATTCTGGAATTCAAATATACCAAAGAGGAATCACAGAATTTGAAAGAACTTGCGCAGGGAGCGGTTGAACAGATCAAAGCGAAGAAATACGGTGCAGGCATGACCGGGCCGGTATATTACATTGGACTTGCACATTTTGGGAAGAATGTAGAAATGGAGTGGGAGAAAGCGGTGATTGAATAAGGGAATCCCCGTATAATATTTGAGTCAGTAAGGCGGTATATTCTGATGGTATGGCCGGTTTGCCAGGATTATGACGAAAGCTGCCATGTACAAAGCGATATTTTTGTACATGGCAGTTTTCTTTTGTATAAGGGGGACAAAAAATCCCGGGCTTTTCCGTCCCCTTTCGGTTTCTATGTAAGCGCACTTCATTAACGCAGGACGCATTCGGTTTTTAAACTTTACTGCGAACCCGCCTGCATGGGCTTGTGTTACGGGGTGCCCTTTGGTTATAAGATATTCTGATTCAAAAGTCTCATTCTCTGTTCTACCACTTCACTGATTGCCTCTTTTCCAGCCTGGAATGTAGTAGTTACATTGTACCGGAAATCTTCTGCCTGCTGTACTTCGGCAATCCTCTTAGCCGCTGCTGTCACCAGATCTGTAGCTATATTTATCTTCGCAATTCCATGGTTTACAGCTTCAGCAATCTTATCCTGCGGAGTGCCGCTGCCGCCATGCATGACGAGTGGGATAGACACTTTCTTTTCGATTTCCATTAATCTTTGTATATTAATTTCAGGCTTAAATGACTTAGGATATGCGCCATGCATGGTTCCAATGGAAACAGCCAGTGCGTCAATGCCGGTCTGCTCTGCAAAGTAAGCCGCTTCATCCGGATCTGTCTGAAAGGACTCCTCGACCGTTACATCCTCGTCCCCTTCATTGCCAGGGAGCCTCCCGAGTTCCGCTTCTACACTGACACCTGCAGCATGAGCGACCTTCACAACTTCTTTTGTAAGGCGGATGTTCTCTTCCAGAGGAAAACGTGATGCATCAATCATGACAGATGAGTAACCTGCCACAATAGCCTGCACAATGGCATCGTAGGAACGGAAGTGGTCTGCGTGCAGTGCAATCGGAACATCCACAGTTTTTGCAACACTCTCGGCGATACGCGCAACATTCGCAAAGCCTCCCATAGATATTGCTTCACCTTCGCCGATAATATAGATAGCGGGCAGGCCAAGCTTCTGCGCAGTGTCTGCTATAGCTTTGGCAGAATCATAATTCCAGATCATAAATCCTCCAACTGCGCATTTGTTTGTACGTGCATTCTTTAGCATTTGGGTCATTGGTACAAGTGTCATAATAAGTGCCTCCTTTAAATTAATTAATTTTTCTTCACGAGGTGTATTGACAGATACAGAACTCGTTGCTATAATTGTATTATCGTTCATATTAACGTTCATGTCAATACCTTTTTTGAAAGTGAGGTAAAAAATAATGACGGAAGAGATTAAAGATATTAAAAAGTATATAATAAACAAAAAACATGTGAAATTTAGATTTAATGCAGAAGAAACGGAAAAATCATCTATAAGAAAAAGCTCGGAAATATGCGGGATTGACAGGGGAACGCTGCAGAACCGCAAGAAGGTGCGCCTGTGTTCGCTGCTGGAAGCGGAAAAGCCGGCGTTCATACCCGGGATGAACCTTGTATTTATGCGAACAACGATTACAAACGGGTGTATCGTTAATACAGAAGAGGAAAAAGAGCTTAGAAATCTATATTATTTACATGAGAAGGGGCACGTATGTAATATCTCTCCCGATTACAGCGGGATATTGGCAGAGGGGTTCCAAAGGCTGGAAAGAAAAATTGCAGCAGCAAGGGAAGCACTGAAAGTTTCTGATAAAGATACAGCGGATAAATATGAATATGCAGATATACTCGAAGAGATTATTGAAAGTATTTATGCATTTGTTGAGAAATATGCCGCCGCACTTGAGAGTGACGGGCGCGGGGAAAAAGCAGAGTCTTTGAGAAGAAGCGTCCGCTCCGGTGCGGAAAGTTTTCCCGAGGCGCTCCAGCTGTTGCGGCTCCTCCATTATCTGGCATGGCTGGAGGGAGAATACCATATCGGGCTTGGACGGTTTGACCAATATCTGTATCCATATTACAGACAGGATCGTGAACTTGGCAGGATAACGGAAGATGAAGCGCTTTCATACATAGAAGAATTCTTCTTGTCCTGCAACATTGATAATGACCTGTATCCCGGAGTCCAGCAGGGAGACAACGGACAGAGCCTGATGCTGGGAGGTGTGGACACAGAGGGGAATGACTGCTTCAACGAATTGTCTAAGCTGTGTCTGCAGGCCAGCAGGGAACTGAAGCTGATTGATCCGAAAATCAATCTGAGAGTGAACAGCAGGACGAAAATAAGTCAATACGAGGAAGCCACCAGACTGACAAAAGCAGGGCTGGGATTTCCTCAATACTCAAACGATGATGTTGTAATTCCGGCACTGCTGCGCTGGGGATATGAACCGGAGGATGCGCGCAGCTATACGGTAGCGGCCTGCTGGGAGTTCATCATACCGGGAAAAGGAATGGATATCCCCAATATTGAAGCCGTATCATTCCCGAAAATCGTAAACCGGTGTGCAGAGAAATATCTGGCCGATACAGACAGCATGGAGCAGTTCTGCGAGATGTTTCTCAGGGAACTAAAGGCAGAAGTGGACAGTATTACGGAGAAAGTAGATTCTGTTTTTATGTTTCCAGCCCCATATCTATCCATGCTGATGGAGGGATGTGCGGAGAACCTCCGGGATATCTGCGAGGGAGGGATCTATAACAACTATGGGCTACATGGAACGGGAATAGCATGTGCCGCAGATTCTTTATATGCACTTGAGAAGTTTTACTACGAAGACAGAAGGATTTCGGCGGATCAACTGGTACACGCAGTACAGGAGGACTTTTCCGGTGAGGAGGATTACCTAAAGCTGGTGAGGGAAGAGATGCACCATATGGGAGACGGGGATCCGGAAGTAGACAAATACGGAATCTGGCTCCTGGATACATTTGCAAAGGAAGTGGAAGGGAGAAAAAACAAGCTGGGGGGTATATACCGGGCAGGAACTGGTTCCGCGATGTATTATATACGTCATGCAGAGGAACTTGGGGCTTCTCCGGACGGCAGACGGAAAGGAGAATATTTCCCGGCGAATTATTCACCCGGACTTTCTGTTAAGACCAAGGGGCCGTTATCTGTAATTAAGTCATTTACGGCGCCGGATTTAAGTAAGGCAGCAAACGGAGGTCCGCTGACACTGGAGTTCCATGACAGTGTATTCAGGGGAGAAGACGGGATAAAAAAGGTGGCGGCGCTCGTGCAGTTGTTCGTGAAAAATGGCGGACATCAACTTCAGCTGAATGCCATCAATGCAGGTACACTGAAGGATGCACAGAAAAATCCCGAAAATTACCGGAACCTGATCGTAAGAGTCTGGGGATGGAGCGCTTATTTTGTAGAGCTGGATAAAGTTTACCAGGATCATCTGATACGAAGAGCGGAATATACCGTATAAAAACAGGGGATTAGGTATGAAGTCAGGAAGAATATTTGATATAAAGGAATTTGCCGTATATGACGGAGCGGGAATCAGGGTGACTTATTTCCTGCAGGGATGCCCTTTGAGATGCGAGTGGTGTCACAATCCGGAAGGCCAGGCAATGGAAGGCGGAAAAGTAAGAACCTCCGGGGAGGTTATTCGCGAGATCCTGGAGTATGCCTCTCTGTGGCAGGACTGTGAGGGGGGCGTCACATTTTCCGGCGGGGAGCCGCTGATGCAGGCAGGATTTCTGCTTGAGATTCTGGAGGGAATCGGAAATGTTTCAAAAGCGGTAGAGACTTCCGCCGCAGTATCAAAGGAGATATTCCAAAGCGTGCTGAATAGAGTGGACTTCGCTTATGTAGATTTGAAAATATATGATGAAGTATTACATATGCGTTATACAGGGTTAGGAAACCAGCTTATATTAGAGAACATACGGTGGCTGGCAGATACGGATATTCCATGTATCATACGGATTCCGATGATTCCCGGCGTGAGCGCAACGGAAGTGAATTACAGGCAGACGGCCTCTTTTCTGGCGGATCTGCCCAGAAAGCTGCCGTTGGAGCTTCTTCCCTATAATACGCTGACAAAAGCCAAATATGACGCGGTTGGGCGGGAGTACAGCATTCAATTTCCGGAAGAAGGGCCCGTCTGTGACGATGTGCAGATTTTCCGAAGATGCGGATTATCTTGCAGGATATTATAAAAAGGTCTGCCATGCCTTCATACATGGCTTTAAATAAAAAAGAAAAAAAGGAGTTGATGACAATGCAAAATTTTGAATTTCGGAATCCTACGAAGATTATCTTTGGAAAAGGAACGGAAAATGAAGTAGGAAAAGAATGCAGCCGATATTCAAAAAAAGTTCTGCTGCATTACGGTAAAGGAAGCGTCGTACGCAGCGGGCTGCTTGACCGTGTGAAGAAATCACTGGAAGCAGCGGAAGTAGGGTATGTAGAGTTAGGAGGCGTACAGCCAAATCCGAGGATCAGCCTGGTCAGGAAGGCGATTGCACTTTGCAAGAGGGAAGATGTCGGATTTATCCTGGCAGTGGGCGGCGGAAGTGTAATTGATTCTGCAAAAGCTACGGCAATGGGGCTGAAGTATGACGGGGATGTGTGGGATCTGTATGCAAAGACTGCAGAGCCGCAGGGGGCCGTGGGGGTGGGCGTAGTCCTGACCATTCCGGCGGCAGGAAGTGAATCCAGCAATTCCTCTGTTTTGACAAATGAAGAGGAAGGGTTGAAGCGTTCCTGCGATTCCGATGATATTTACCCGAAGTTCTCAATACTGAACCCGGAACTGACCTATTCCATGCCGAAATATCAGATCGCATGCGGCAGTGTGGACATCATGGCGCATATTATGGAGCGTTACTTTACCCAGACCATGCATAACAGTGTATCGGACCGCATGGCGGAGGCGCTTCTGAGGAATATGATAGAGTTTGCGCCAAAGGCCTTGGAAGAGCCGTTAAATTATGATTACCGTGCAGAGGTCATGTGGAACGGCACGCTGGCTCACAATAATCTGATTAACTGCGGCAGACAGGCAGACTGGGCAAGCCACCCGATCGAGCACGAACTGAGCACGGAATATGATATGGCGCATGGCGGCGGGCTGGCAATTGTTTATCCGGCATTTATGAAATACGTTTATAAGCAGAGACTTTCTCAATTCATCCGCTTTGCAACAGCTGTCTGGAATGTGGAATATGACAGAAACGATCCTGCGGCAACCGCATATGAAGGAATCGTGAGGCTGGAAAGATTCTTCCGATCCCTCGGGCTTCCTACTACCCTGGAGGATGCGGGTCTTGACTATGATGACGCAAAGCTGCGCTTTCTGGCGGAACGCTGTGACAGAAATGAACTGGGAAAAGTCGGGCACTTTGTGGAGTTAGAGACAGACGATGTGGAAAAGATTTATCATTTAGCAAAAAAGGAGGGATAAGTTATGGCGGACACAACAGTGAAGATCGGGTATGCAGCTACAAGAAGAGGCTGTTTTACCCATCCGGAGGGAAAGGAATACCGGGAGAAAATCAAAGAAACCGTTGCAGGCTGGGGCGCAGAGCTGGTTGATATCGGCGGTATCAATGAAGAAGGACTGCTTGTTAAACCGGCAGACGTGGAGAAAGCCGTGAAAGTATTCAAAGATGCAGATGTGGATGGAATCTTTATCGCCAACTGCAATTTTGGAGAAGAATCTGTGGCAGCCATGGTTGCAAAAGAACTTAACAAGCCAATTCTGCTGTGGGGACCGAGGGACAATACCCCGGCGCCGGATGAGGACCGCACCAGGGATACACAGTGCGGGCTGTTTGCAATCGGCAAGGCATTACGCCGTTATAATCTGCCGTTCACCTACATTCCCAATGTAGCACTGGAAGATCCCACATTTGAAAGAGGCTACAAGTCATTTGCGGCAGTATGTTCGATCGTTAAGAACTTCAAAAAGACCAGAATACTGCAGATCAGCACCCGCCCGCAGCCGTTCTGGAGCGTGATATGCAACGAAGGCGAGCTGGTAGAAAAATTTGGGATTGAAGTATTCCCGGTTACAATCCAGGATGTAAAAGACATGACAGAAGAACTGGAGAAAACGGACAGTCCTCTGGTAAAGGAAGCAAGGGCTCGTTTTGAAAACAGCCTTTCTTTGGGCGGCATTTCAGAGGAACAGTTACTAAACAGCGTCCGCCTCTACGTGGCAGTGAAAGAATTGTGCAGGATCAACGGATGCAATTCCGTAGCAATCCACTGCTGGGGGCCGCTCCAGAAAGCGGTTAAGTCGGCAACATGCACCGTAAACAGCCTCCTGACGGAAGACGGGATACCGGTTGCCTGCGAAACAGATATTCATGGCGCAATTACATCTATTATTTTGCAGTCAGCGGTATTCTGCACGAAATCTATTTTCTTTGCAGACCTGACAATCCGCCATCCGGAAAATGATAACGCAGAACTTTTGTGGCATTGCGGCAACTTCCCGCCTTCACTGGCAATAGAAGGGGCGGAACACAAAGTGGAACTGCTGTGCCAGGATCTGGGTCCGATGCCGACGCAGAACCATTGGGAAATCAAGCATGGCGATATGACAATATGCCGGTTTGATGGAGACCATGGCGAATATCAATTACTCATCGGGGAAGGAAAAGGAGTGGAAGGACCGAAGACACGGGGAACCTACAGCTGGTTTGAAGTAAATGACTGGCCGATGTGGGAGGAGCACCTAGTAAAAGGTCCTTACATCCACCACTGTGCAGGCGTACATGGAAAAGTTGCACATATCTTGTATGAGGCCTGCAAGTACATTGGCGTGAATGCCGACCCGGTTTCCCCCACAAAAGAGGAAATAGAAGCTTACTGGAGAGGGAGATAAGATCGGAGGAAACATATGGATGTTGTAGGAGTGGGATATCCTGTACAGGATATGCTTGTTAGAATCGAGCAGATACCAAAAGCGCGTGTCCATGTCCTGTCCAAAATACTTTCTTCCAGCTGGCAGGGAGGCGGCATGGTATCTACCGGGCTGGTAGCAGCCTCTGTACTGGGCGCATCCGCAGGAATGATAGGAGTAGTAGGCGGTGATCTGTACGGTAAGGCATGTATCAATGATTTCCGGATGAACGGGGTTGACACAAGCCATCTTCTGATCGATGAAGGTGAGACAACAAATTATACTATTGTTTTGACGGAGACCTCTACTAAGGAACGCTGTTTCGTGGCAAATGACGGGAGCAAGAGAGAGCTTGCCGTGGAGGAGCTTGATGAAGCATATATCCGACAGGCAAAATACCTGCTAATCACCGAAATGGATGAGGTAAGCATCAGGGCTGCGGAAATTGCAAAGGCGAACGGTGTGAAGGTAGTGATAGATGCGGACCTGTATGAAAAAAGGACAATGGATCATATTCATCTGATCGATGTATTTATCTGTTCCGAGGAATTTTATCGGGGACTCTTCCAGGATGAGAAGTACGTCATACATTGCAGGGAAATACAGGCAATGGGTCCGGAAGCAGCAGTCGTGACTCTCGGGGACAAAGGATGCAGGGGCGTTTATGGAGATACGGTCATTGATCAGAAGGCATTTACAGATATTGAGGTTGTGGATACCAATGGTGCGGGCGATGTTTTCCACGGCGCATTCATCTACGGGATGGCACAGGGATGGGAGCCGGAGTATATTGCCAGATTTGCATCTGCGGTGTCGGCTATAAAATGCACCAGACAGGGAGGAAGAGCTGGAATTCCAGATGCTGAAACCACTAAAAAATTCCTAGAAACTGGCAGGATCGACTATACTGAAATCGACAAACGTGTAGAAATTTATAAAAATGGCTTATTTTAACTCTCTTGTTTTGCAATAATTAACGTTAATATATATAATAGAGAAAAAAGAGAGAGGAAGCAACCATAATGAATAATAGAAGAGTAACATTAAAAGATATCGCGGAAAAAACAGGATTTTCAATTAATACGGTTTCTCTGGCATTAAAAGGGCAGCGAGTCAGCGAAGAAACAAGAGATTTGATCATGAAGACAGCGGAGGAGATGGGGTATATCGGGAATGCCCTTGCAAGTTCCATGCGTTCCGGGCTTACAGGGACGATTGCCATCATTGTTGGAGATATTGCCAACCCATATTTTTCGGCTATTATAAAGGGTACGGTCAATATGCTGAGTGCGAAACAGTACAGTACAATTATTTACAATACAGAGGAGCGGGAGGACTATGAAAAAAGCAGCATCCTTTCGGCACTGCGACAGAATGTAGATGGAATTATGTACTGTCCGGTTGTAAAAGACGGGCCAAATACGGAACTGTTGAAAAAGTCGAATATTCCGTTTTTGATATTTGGAGGCGTCAGCCAGGATCCTGAAATTAATACTGTCTGCCTGGACGATGAAAAAGGCGGGTACATTGCCGCGAAATATCTTCTGGAAAGAGGGCATCGCGATATTGTATTTCTGAATGGACCGGATTATGCCCACAGCAGCAAGGAAAGACTAAACGGCTATAAGCAGGCGCTGCTAGAAGCAGGCGTGCCATACGATGAAAATAAGGTGCTGCACTGCGACTTGAAAAACGACAAGCTGATATGGGATCAGGTCAAGTACCAGCTCAGCCAGGTCTTGGATTACACGGCTGTGATTGCATACAGCGATATGACGGCGATGCGGCTATATTCATTATTGGACAGCGAAGATTTTAAGGATAAGGCGATAGGGGCTAAAGATATTGTAGGATTTGATAATGTTATGGCGACATTTCCTTTACCAATAAAGACGGCGAGCGTTGGTGCGAAAGACATTAAAATGTCGGTCGTTGCGCCCAGTCTTCTTCTGGATCTGATACACGGAAATTCACAGGGCGTGAAAAAGATTGTGTTGGATGTAAAGGTCTATGTCCCATAAAGTGAAGGAGATCGAATGGAACCGATATATCATGTGACAGACGAGAAATTTACCCGTTACGGCAGAATTCTTAGCAGCTTTCCAGTTAAACGGCTGGCAGAAAAGGCGGCAGGCTTTGACCGTACCTTTGACGGGGTGAAATATGAACGTTCAATTGCAGAACTGGAAGAGCTGGAGGAATTTCAGCATATACAGCGCTGGTTCGGCGGAGAGAGCAGGCTTCAGTGCGGACTTTGCTGGGGGCACAATGTAAAAATGAACGCAGTGGAATACCACCGTTCTTCCGAGATCAATATCGGCGCAGAAGACATGATTCTGATGCTCGGTGATCTGAGGGATGTAAAAGACAACCAATATGATTCAAAATTGCTGGAATTGTTTTTCGTACCCAGGGAGACGGCGGTAGAGCTCTTTGGGACAACGCTTCATTTTGCACCCTGCCAGACATCAGATGTAGGCTTTAGTACGGTGATCATACTGCCGGATATGACAAATGCACCTTTGAGTGAGAAAATCCGGGAGGAGATTCCGTTGAAGAAGGGAGAAGAAAGACTTTTATTCGGTAATAATAAGTGGCTGATCGCACACCCGGAATGTGATGACGCAAAAAACAGCTTTGCTTATCCGGGAGTACAGGGGGAGAACAGAACCGCTGTATGGGACGGGATAGGATAGATAACAGATTGTAAGGATCAATAGATCCTGGACTGGTAAAAAAGAAGGATGTGTACGGGTGAAGGAACAATTTTATTGTGAGACTGTGAAACATCAGGAGTATGGAGAGATTATAGTCTTAAAAAGTGAGGACAGAGAGTCAGGAAAAACGCAGAAAATATATCTTACGCCGGAATATGGCTTTAACTTGGCAAAGTATGAGGTTGATGGAGAAGACTTGATTTATACGATGCCGGATGTGTTGAGAGAGGAAGGATTTTCAGGCATTCCGATTCTTTACCCCACACCGAACCGTGTCAGGGATGCACAATTCCGATTTAAAGGGCAGAGTTATCTGCAGCAGAAAAAGGGAGAACGCAGATATTTGCACGGACTGGTTTACGATGAAAGATGGACAGCAGGCAGGCCTATGCTGACAGAGCAGGGAGCGCAGGTAAGCGCCTGGATTGACTTTGAAGAGGATAAAATCTGGTTTCAGAGCTTTCCGTGGAAGCACAGACTGACCGTTACCTGGAAACTGAAAAGCAGCGGTATCCGCCTGGAATATGAAGTCCACAACCAGGACGAAAAGGAACTGCCGTACGGATTCGCAATACACCCATATTTTCCCGTAAAAGCATATGGAGAGACAGCAGCAGTATGCGTACCGGCCAAGAAAATGTTTGAGAGTACGCAAGAGAGATTCCCTACAGGAAACATATTCGATATAACAGGTACGGAATATGACCTGTGTAAAAGCCGGATAGTTACGGAACTGAAACTAGACGACGTCTATACAGGACTTGGGAGAACAGAAAGCGAGATTCGTTATGGCAGCCACGGTCTGATTTTGTCAGCATCAGAGGAATTTAAACAAATGGTAGTCTATACGCCGGAAATGGATTTCTTCTGCCTGGAGAATCAGACCTGCATGACAGACGCGCATAATTTTTATGACAAGGGTTATAAAAACAGCGGAATTATTTTGGTCAGGCCGGGCGGCGTTCGCAGTGGATGGATAGAATTAGACAGTACCAGGACAGGAACTCTTAATGAAAAGTAAGTGTGATGAAAGGGAGGTACTAATATGAGAAGAAAAAATTTATATTCAAGAATTGCAGCGGTTGTAATGTGTGTGGCAATGAGCGCGGCTCTGGTTGTTGGATGTGGTTCAGGAACAGATTCAGACGGCGGCGGAGACAGCGGAAAATCTGATAAAGGCGGCGGTGGAAAAGTCCAGACAGTAGAGATTCTGACACAGTTTGGTGAGGCTGGCAAAAAGGCAGGGCTTGAAGCAATCAGCAAAGAAGTGGAAAAAGAACACCCGGAGTATAAATTTGAAATTATCTGCCTGTCGTATGACAAGTACGTGGAACGGCTGAAACAGGAAATGTCTGCAGGGGATCCTCCGAGCATTTTTACGGGACGCCCGAAAGAATTCCCGGAATTCGTAGAAGCGGGGCAGGTATTAGACCTTACGGATTATGATTTTATCAATGACTTTGACGAGAAACTCCGTGAAGAGGTAACGAAGGACGGAAAAGTATGGTCCGTACCTTACGATAAAGAGATTTACGGCGTATTTTACCGCCAGGAGCTGCTGGATGAGTATAATCTGGAAATCCCGACAACGAAAGAAGAATGGATTAAGGTATGCGACACCCTGAAAGAAAACGGTGTGACACCGGTTGCATTTGGCGGTGCAGATACCGATCCGTGTAACTATACACTGGAGACATTCTGGGATGCGGCATTAATCAGCGGAGGCAATACAGACGCAATCCAGAAGGTAATGGACAAAGAAATCTCAATTAAAGAGGTTCCGGAATTCAAAACTGCCCTTAAGAATGCCTATGAGATGCTGATTCCTTATATCGAAGTAAACGATATGAGTATCACAAGAGACACGGCATACGAGAATTTCTGCTCACTTGACCGCGCATTTACAATCCACGGCAATTTCTGTGCCAGCATCCTGAGAGATGGTGCACCGGACGGAGAGATCGGGATCTTTCCTCTTCCATGGAGCGATGATCCGGCAGACGCTAAGCTCCGTTATGGCGTAGACGATGCAATGATGATTGCCGCAGAGGGGAATACGGAAGCTGCGATCGCATGGATGGAATATGCAACATCAACAGACGGCCTGAGTATCTGGGCAGAGAACAGTAAATCTTATTCTGCATCTAAATTAGTTGGTGAGATTGAAAACCCGGATCCGATTAACCAGGACATTAACAAATATTTTGACGCGGGCGAATACTATTTTAAGGGCGACCTGAAATATTTTGATGGAAGTTATCTTTCAGAATGGCAGAATATGGCGCAAAAATTTTTCTCAGACGGACTGGAGGCATATGGTAAAGGACAGAATTCAGAAGAATTCGTTACAAGTTTCCTCGACGAAGTGGATTCCAGATTTTCCGCTTTCTAGCAGGAACTGGATTACGGAGCTGATGTGAGTTTACGGGGGCATCTGTCCGATGCCCCGCGTAAACAGGCAGAAATGCCCGGGAAAGGAACGGTGGAAAAGTGAAGCGGTATTGGAAAAGAGAACGGGTTTACATATTATTCCTGCTTCCCACCCTATTGTTCATGATTGTTTTCTTATACTATCCATTGATTAAAGGAATACCAATTGCCTTTACAGACTGGGATGGTTTCAGCCAGACGTCAAACTTTGTCGGCCTGGATAATTTTAAGAGGGTATTGAGAGACATCAATATCCCAAGAGATTTAAAAAACACACTATTGTTTACCGTTATAGAAACCGTTTTTTGTAATGTAATCGGTCTTGCGATGGCATTAGCAGTTAAGAAAGCAACAAGATTAAACAACTTAATGAGGACAATGTTTTTCATGCCTTTTGTAATCAGTCTTGTCTTGTCCTCCTATATGGTTCAGTATCTGATCTACCAGGTATGCCAGACATTTTCATGGACCAGCCCGCTGGCGGTGCCTAGCCAGGTTATTCCGGGGCTTGCGCTGATCGCGATTTGGAGGGATTCGGGATATTGTATGATCATATACATTGCGGCGATCCTCGGGGTGGATGAATGTATGTATGAGAGTGCTGCCATTGAAGGCGCAACAAGATTTCAGCAGTTCAAAAAGATTACGCTGCCAATGATCGTACCAGCGTTTACTGCTAACGTGACGCTGTTACTGTCATGGGGCCTGAAGCTTTTTGACTATTCTATGACAGCGGTGAAAGGTGATGCATCGGAGTCTATTAATGTATACGTATACCGGATGATTTTCCCGGGGTACCAGGCCGGGTATGGGCAGGCGGTTGCGCTGCTGTGGCTGGTTGTTGTATTTATCATTACGAACTTTGTATCAAAAACGCTGCGAAAGAGGGAGGTTGAACTATGACCAGAAAAAGACGTCTCTCTGCAATTACCCAGAATACTTTTAAAATATTGATTTTGATCGTTTTTATGAGCCCGTTTTACGTGGCCCTGAATTACGCTTTAAAGACAAAGCAGGAAATTGCCCAGACAGGCCTGGCATGGCCTGAGGCATTCCACTTTGAGAATTTTACAGAAGCAATACGCCAGACTTATGTTGCAGGGATGCCTTTCTTTAAGGTGCTGATGAATACAGTTGCTGCAACAGTAGTGGGAACGATTGTTATTGTATTTATCTCGGCCATGGCGGCCTATTCCATTGCTAGAAGGAAAGGAAAAATATATTCCCTGTGCTATACACTGATGGTTGTTACGCTGCTTGTCCCGATTCAGGCATACATGTTCCCCTTGTATGATGAACTCAGGGCCATGGGACTGCTGAATACAACGCTCGGGTTTATATTTGCAAAGGTAGGGGCGCAGGTAGGATACAGCGTCATCATAACGACAGGATTTGTAAAAAATATTTCGGTTGAAATAGAAGAAGCCGCTTTGATCGATGGCGCCAGCATTCTGAAAATGTTTGTGAAAATTGTAATGCCTCTTTTAAAACCAATTTTCATGACGTCCATAGTGATTAATGCGTTGAGTATATGGAATGATTTTGGACTGGCATTTATTATACTGACAAAACCGGCAAACTATGTTCTGCCATTACTCCAGTTCACATTCATCACGTCAAATACATCCATGCTGAATCTAGCGTTTGCTTTATTCCTTCTGACAATGCTGCCGATTCTGATTCTTTATCTTTTTCTTCAGAAATATATCGTCAGCGGCATCATGCTTGGATCTGTTAAGGGATAGTAAATGCAGAGTGTGAGCATTAAAGTGATTCTGTATCCGTGAATATAGGCGCGGCATGTACGGAACGAAAAGAAACGTATTTAGTATAAGATAACAATATGAAAACAGGAGTGAAGAATATGAGAAAAATTAGGTTAGGCGGTGCGCTGGAGGTTTCGGCGGTTGGCCTGGGGTGTATGCGCATGGAAGATATGGAAGCGGCTGATGTGCGCAAGGTAATTGAGACGTCATGTGAAGCCGGCATTACATTTTTTGACCATGCGGACTGCTATGGATTTGGAAAATCAGAATCTGTATTCTCCGAAGCTATGGAGGCAGCAGGAATAAAAAGAGAAGATGTGGTTCTGCAGTCCAAATGCGGGATCAAAAAAGGACGCGGCCGATATCCATTTTGCAAGCAATATTATGATTTCTCGAAAGCGCATATTATCGAGGCAGCAGACGGGATACTGAGCAGGTTGAAAACGGATTATTTGGATATCCTACTTTTACACAGGCCGGATACACTGGTTGAGCCGGAGGAGGTTGCAGAAGCATTTGACATTCTGGCATCTAAGGGAAAAGTACGTTACTTTGGCGTGAGCAATGAGTCTCCGGCGCTTGTGAAACTGCTGCAAAAGGGACTCAACCAGCGTCTGATAGTTAATCAGCTTCAGTTCAGCCCGGCTCACGCGTGGATGGTGAACCAGCAGATTTATATGAATATGAATGAGGAACAGTCGGTTGGGCGCTCATGCGAGATCCTGGAGTACTGCCGAGAGAAAAATATCACAATACAGGCTTGGTCTCCGTTCCAGCACGGATTCTTTGAAGGGACATTTTTAGGCAATGACAGGTATCAGGATTTGAATCTGGTGCTCAATGATCTGGCAAAGGAAAAAGGAGTGACACCGGAGGCGGTCGTTATCGCATGGATCATGAGGCATCCGGCAACGATTCAGCCGATCATAGGAACGATGAATCCGCAGAGAATCCAGAATATTGCGGCGGCAGCAGAGATGGAGATTACACGGGAAGAGTGGTATGAGATATACAGTGCGGCGGGGAATGTATTGCCGTAGGTCAGGCGGCTGAAAGGGGCGCAGAATAAAGGGATAGGCTCCTGGAATGCAGAACCGATGACATCCCAGGAGTCTGAACTTTTAAAACAACAACTCAGATAAAGAATCCAGAGAGAGGGGATCCTGGCGGGATTCTATATAATATTCGGTCAGAAGCAGATTACCTGTAATAATTCCGTTTACCAGGTATATCAGATTTTTGTCTATGGTATCATTTGAATTCGCAGTCCATCCATACACTTTTTTATCCTGTATCCTGATAGCATTCGTAATATCTATGGATAGTGAGGTCGTTTCCAGACATTATCCGTCAATATAGTCAATGTCAAAGTCTCTCGAATAGAGCAGGGGCGTAATATAAACGGTTTCTATTCTGGGTTCCAGTTCTTTTACTTTTTCCAGCACCTGAAGGTTCATGGAGGCAATCGCACACTGGTGAAGCATATCGTACCTCTTGATCAGTTCAAGCGTCTGCCTCTCCAGGATGCCTTTCTGCTCATGGCCTGTCAGCTTCAGTTCAATCATCAGATGTATCTTATTTTTTGCATGTTTCAGCTTTATCTTTAACTTCTCTGAAAAGATTTCCAAAAAATTTCTAAAGAAAAATCTTATTTTATTTCCATATCCCAGTCAACATTCAAGGCAGAGTGGTTGCACTGCTACGCCCTTTAAGGGGCATAACTATTTAACACAGGGGGCGCGTTTTTGAATTCTACTGACAATAGACTGGCGCTTAAGTGATTATTATGCTAAGATATTTTAAAAGCATGAATATATTTCTAAAACTTCTAAACGGGCAACCCCGGATCTGGTATCATTTCTAATGACAGATATCAATGCAAGAAATCTCAATGCTTTGGATTCCAATTTAAACAGCAGAGAGGTTTCAGTAATAGCTATTTGGGGTAGAAGGAGCCTCCTGCATAATTACGAAGGAGGCAGATATATGCAGAAAGATGTACAAAACAAAGAAACAGCGCAACGGCAAGAACATGGGGCGGTTAATGAAAACGCCAGCGGGATGCATGCAAAACGTACCTACAAATCCAGACTTTTTGAAATGATATTTAGTGAGAAGAGGGCATTACTTGACTTGTATAACGCAATGAATGGAACGGAGTATAATGATCCTGAACTACTGGAAATTAATACTCTGGAAAATGCAATTTACATGTCAATGAAGAATGACCTGTCGTTTATAATCGACTCCCGTCTGACATTATATGAGCATCAGTCTACATTCAGTCCGAACTTACCGCTGAGATGCCTGATGTATGTGTCGGATTTATATTCGGTCATGACAAGAGATGAAAACTTATATGGAACGAAGACCATACAGATCCCAACTCCAAGGTTTGTGATCTTTTACAACGGGACTGAAAAAATGGAGGATATCAAGGTATTAAGGCTGTCTGATGCCTTTACGGTACCTGAACAGGAGTATGCTCTTGAGTTGACGGCAGTTATGTTAAATATAAATCCAGGACACAATACAAAACTATTAGATACGTGCAAGACACTAAAAGATTATTCAGAGTATGTGTCGAGGGTAAGGGAATATGCCGGCAGTATGGGCCTTGAGGCTGCAGTGGAACTGGCGATCACGGAATGTATCAGAGAAAATATTCTGTCGGAATTTCTTAGTAAGAATAGAGCGGAGGTGAAAAGCGTGAGTATCTATGAATATGATGAGGAAAAACATATGCGGCAGGTGAAAGAAGAAGGGTTCCAGGAGGGGCATCAGAGGGGGATAGAGGAAGGACGCCAAAAAGGGTTACAGGAAGGGCATGAAAAGGGCGTACAGGAAGGTCATGAAAAGGGCGTACAGGAAGGAATACAGGTATTGATTGAGTTTTGCCGCGAGGTGAAATTTTCCAGGGAAAAGACGAAAGCGAAGGCGGCAGAGAAATTCAGCCTGGAGCCGGCAGAGGCTGAAAAGTACATGGAGAAGTTCTGGTAAAATCCTGACGGCGGATGGGGATGCGATAGGAAAGGGACAGTATTGAAAGCATGAAAAAGAGGGAACCTGTGGATAAGAGTAGAAAAATATTTAGCTATAGATTGGCCCTCCGTTTCCCACCACCTGCAGATACTGAAAGATGCAGGGACTGTTAATATGAGAGGAGTATTCTATGTTTACGGATATTAGAAGTCAAAAAGTGGTTTTTATAGCACATTGCCTGTTGAATCAGAATTCTATATCAGATGGTACTGCAGTGTACCCTGCTGCTTTCAAAGATATGATACAAATGTTTCTTGATGCAGATGTGGGAATCGTTCAGATGCCGTGTCCGGAGCTCTGCTGTCTGGGGCTGGACAGGGGAAACATACGGGGAGCGGACAGCCCCGTTGTAGTAGAAAACACCCGGATCCGGAGAGAGATGCAGAAGACAGATACGTATGATAAGCTGACGTACCTTGTAGATTACGTGATGCGGCAGCTTATGGAGTACCAAAAATATGGATTTCAAATTCTCGGAATCATAGGAGCGAACCGTTCTCCAAACTGCGGCATAGAGACGACTTCCGAGTGTAATCAGGAGACGGAAGGAATGGGTTTGTTCATGGAGGCGCTTAGCAGACGGCTTGCAGCAGAGAATCTGAGCATTCCTATGCTGGGGATAAAAGGCTCTGACAATGTGGCGGAAAAGGTAAAACTACTTTTATAAAGAGACTTGTTCTGAAACAATAAGGCAAATATAAAACTACTAACCAATGCACGAAGAGTTAGTAGTTTTTTCACACAGAAAAATACCTATATATTAGAAACGGACTGGTCATCACATGGACAATTGGCTTCATTTACCAGAATTGTTGCCAGTGTATCCCCAAGCTGCGAAAAGATGGCGGCCAGCATTTCGAGTTCCTCCGTAGAGCAGTTTTTTGAGAGAAAACATGCAATGGATGATATATAAGTAACGAGTTCACAGGAATTCATATTAGTCACCTCCATATATATACTATGCATGGACGTCATAATAAGTGAGAGCCCTAAATCAGATTAAATGCGGCAGCCGCTGCATTACTGTTAAAAACGCCATATATAAGTATAGTAAGAATGTGATTTATAATGGCGTTAACCTGCTCTATGTAGTATAATTTTCGTATCACATCTTAAATAAATCTCTCAGAACGTCAGATAACGGACTTCTGGCCCCTCTGCACATTGAGGCGGTCTGGCAGATGAGAAACGGCCTGTTTGATGAGCTGGAAGAGCAGGGGAGAGCGACTCTCTGGTTCCGGTATCAAAACATGGAAAGGAGGAATGGAGTATGCTTGAGCTGCCGGAGGTATTAACGACAGCATCGCAGTTAAAAGATGCGACTGCAGGAAGAACTGTCAGCGAAGTTCTGCCGCCTACCAAAGTACACAGATTTTGCTGGTATAACGGGGAACCTGCTGCATATAATACGGTCTTAAAAGGAAAGAAAATTAAGTCGTCAGAGGGATTTGGGATTTTTGCCGAAATCATCTTTGAGGAGGGATACAGGCTTTGTTTTAACGACGGTGTGAATGTCCGCCTGATACCCCGGGAAAAAGTTCCTAAAAATTATCAGCTCTTAATCGCGTTAGACGACGGCATGGCACTGGTATTTACAGTAGCTATGTATGGGGGCATGATTGTCCACAGGGGAGACTATGCTGATGAATACTATGAGAAAAGCAGAAATGCTGTTTCTCCTTTTTCTGATGAATTTAAGATTTACTTTTATGACATGATAAAAAGGTGTAAGCCGGTGAGCAGTGTAAAAGCACTGCTTGCAACGGATCAGCATTTTCCGGGAATAGGGAATGGAGTTCTGCAGGATATTCTGTTCGAGGCGGGGATCCATCCTAAGAGAAAGCTGCAGGCACTGGGCGAAGAGGAGAAGCAGAGATTGTTTTCCTGCACGGTCAGCGTGCTGACGGCGATGGCAGAGCAGGGCGGCCGTGATACGGAGAAAGATCTGTTTGGTAATCCGGGAGGATACCGGACAAAAATGTCAAAGAACACGTGGAAGGAACCATGCCCGGTCTGTGGCGGGGCCATCAACAAAGAAACCTATATGGGGGGATCGGTCTACTACTGTCCGGTATGTCAGCCGCTGGATTGAAAATCATCGGAAAAAGGCTATTTTTTTAAAGAGGAAGACAGATGACGAAATATAAAACAGCAGAAGTTGCAGCAATTATAGGAATCCATCCCAATACGGTGCGGCTGTACGAAGAACTGGAACTGATACCGAAGCCTAGGCGGCAGCCCAACGGGTACCGCATTTTTACCGATGTTCATATCGAACAACTCAGGCTTACCCGCCTTGCCTTTCAGATTGAGGTACTGCAAAATGGCCTGCGGAAAAAAATCATTCAAATGGTAAAGGTATCGGCCGGTGGGGATTATGATACGGCCGCCGCACTTACGCAGGAATATTTAAAACAGGTGCGTCAGGAGAGGAAGAACGCAGAAGAGGCCGTAGAGCTGGTCAAACAGATTCTACTGGGAAAGCCCTGTGAAAATAAGCGCTTTTTAAAGAGGAAAGAAGTGTCCAGGTATCTGGACATTTCGATGGACACTCTGCGGAACTGGGAGATGAACGGCTTATTGAAGATCCGGCGCAGAGAAAATGGATATCGGGTTTATACGGACGAAGATATACGGCGGCTTAAAATAATCCGCTCCCTGCGGTGCGCAAACTACTCTTTGGAATCAATCCTGCATATGCTCAGCCTGTTATCAGAAAACCCGGATCTTGATATTGGAGGCGCACTTAATACACCAAAGGAGGACACAGACATTATCGCAGTATGCGATAAGCTTATGACCTCTCTCTCAGAGGCAGAACAGAATGCGCTGAAAATACTGGATATGCTGCAGAAAATGAAAAATAAATTTTCATAACCCTCCACTTTACCACCAATGTTTTGATTGGTGGTATTCTTTTGCAGTAAAAAGCACCCTAAAAAAGAAATGGAGGTAATAACATGCAGGAAGTAATCAAAGTCAGGCAGCTTACAAAATCTTATCATAATCTGCCTGCGGCAGACAACGTAAGCTTTTCTGTGAACAAAGGCATGGTGTTCGGACTGCTCGGGGCCAATGGCGCAGGGAAGAGTACAACGATCGAATGTATCTTAGGCACAAAGAAAGCAGACAGGGGCGAGATCTCCGTTTTGGGAATGAATCCACTGACAGACCGGAAAAAGCTGTTTGAAAAAGTTGGCGTTCAGTTCCAGGAGACCAGCTGTCAGGAACAGATCACAGTGGACGAGCTCTGTGAGGTGACTGCGTCTTTATACCACAATGCTGCGGATCCAGCGAAATTACTCGAAAGATTTGGTATCTCGGACAAGAAAAAAAGTCTGGTAAAGGATTTATCAGGAGGACAAAGACAACGCCTGTTCATTGTCCTTGCGCTTATTCCGAATCCGGAGCTTGTATTTTTGGACGAACTGACAACCGGGCTTGATGCCAGGGCACGCCGTGAAGTTTGGAAAATTCTTTCCATATTAAAAGAAAAAGGCTTAACCATTCTATTGACGTCTCATTTTATGGATGAAGTGGAAGCACTATGTGACCAGATCTGTATTTTAAAAAAGGGAAAAATCGTGTTTTACGGAACCGTATCCGAAGCGGTTCAAACCAGTCCGTATGACAAGTTTGAGGACGCGTATCTTTGGTATTCAGACGGGGAGGAAGAGGCAGATGAAGACTTTTAAGACAATGCTGAAAACGGAGTTGAAGTTATCATTACGGGGAATGGATATGTTCATATTTGCCATATGTGTCCCTCTTGTTGTGTTGATCATTCTGGGCATTATTTACGGAAACAAGCCAGCCTTTGCCGGAGCAGAGTATTCCTTTCTGGAACAATCATTCGGCGCACTCACGACAATCTCAATCTGCGCGGGTGGTGTGATGGGACTACCGTTAGTAGTATCAGACTATCGCAGCCGGCATATCCTAAAGCGTTACAAAGTAACGCCCATCAGCCCCGCGCTGATCCTGCTGGTACAGGTAGCCATCTATACAATATACGCAGTGCTTTCCCTTTTGCTGTTGTTCCTTGCAGCTAAATGTTTCTTTGGATATCAGTTCCGTGGCTCAATTTCCGGCTTTCTGGGCGGATATATTTTAGTCATAATTTCTATCTTCAGCATAGGCATGATGGTAGGAGGCATAGCACCCAATACAAAAATGGCCGGAGTCATTGCAAGCATACTCTATTTTCCAATGTTAATATTTTCAGGGGCAACGCTTCCCTACGAGGTCATGCCTCCGGCACTGCAGAAAGCAGCCGATCTTTTACCCATGACTCAGGGGATCAAACTGCTCAAAGCGGCATCTCTAGGTATTAAAAGCGAAACAGTCCTCCTTTCGGTAATCGTAATGATACTTATCGCTGCCGTCTGCATCGGAATCTCATTAAAATTCTTCAAATGGGAATAGAGGCTGTAGAAAATAGGTTTGTTAACACAACCATGAAAAAACCGCCCATACAGCAAATTACCAGTTGGGCGGCTTTTTCATGCGAAACAGAGCATCCCTCCTCCTGCAGTTTTACTGCAGACCGGCTCATCAGAGCGTGAGTTACGGGATGCCCTTGAGTTTTCAATCTTCTGCAGGCGCCGTAAGCTTTTCCAGAAGAGCAAGCAAAGACATCTTTTCGTCCTCACTCAAATTATGAAACAGAAACTGCATCTGCTCAGCCTGTTCATCCTGAACCTCAAAAGCCCTGGCTTTTCCCTTTTCCGTCAGAAAAATAAGCGTGGCCCTCTTATCACTCTCATCCACCCGTCTCTCCAGATATCCATCTGATTCCAGCTTATAAATCAATTCAGACATAGAAGAAGGATTAATTCCCAGCTCTTTTGCAATCTGCTTCTGCCGTATGCCATCCTCATGTTCCAGAATAATCCTTAAAACACGTTCCCTGCCAAGGGGCCCCTTTCGATCCGGGGGCCCCTCATGCAAAGGCCCACGTCCCAACCCCCTCATCTCAGAATGAGGAGGCTCAGGAGGTCCCGGATGCCTGAAATGCTCCCCATGAAAACCAGGCCCGCCGAATCCCGGCCCTCTGCCATCATGTCCCCGATGCCCGCCCGGCCCGTCCGGCCGCATATTCCTAAAAAACAGCGTCAACTTCTCAAACAACAACTCATCAATCGTTTTTTCCATAACGAAACATCTCCTTACAATATTTATTCCGGTACCGTAATATTATGATAGCACACACATATCCATGTGTCAATATATTTCGGTGCCGAAATAAAAAATGCAAAATTCCCCCCATTTTTATCACAGAATGTAAACACATCTTCAGCCAAAAGCCAAACATGCCCCCGCTCCCCATCTCAGACAGGCGTCCCCCTTTAGCCAATTCTTAAATCCCCTCATTCTCAATTTTCCCCCTATTTTTATAAGGTGATTTGTGGTAAACTTACCCCAATGGCATAGTTCGCAGGAATCCAGCAGGGTAAGAGTTTCCCTGCTGATTTTATATGAAAGGTGATATTTGAATGGAATACAAACAGTCTGAACTGGAATTTGAGAATCATAGATTCGAGGATACAAAGGCGCTGGCACTGAAACAGCTGGAACGTGCCCGTAAGCGCAATGAGGAAAACAAATCGGATATTATAAAAGCCAAGAAGGAAATGCGTGATAACACGTCTCACTCGATACCGGACCTCTGGTCCTCGGATGGTTTTGAGGCGCTTGCCGAACTAAGTCAGGATATGAATTTTGTGACGGATAAGATTGTGGCCTATGAGGAAATGGAACATAAAATATCTTTGCTGGAGAAGATCATAAAGTCACCTTATTTTGCCCGGATTGATTTTAAATTCGAGGGGGAAGACGATTTCGAGAAAATCTATATAGGACGCGCTTCTCTAAAGGAAGAAACATCGCATGAAATGTATATTTATGACTGGAGATCACCCATTGCCAGTGTTTTCTACCGCTTCCTGACCGGTAAGGTTTTTTATGATGCGCCTGCTGGCCGGATTGCAGGCGAGGTAAACCTGAAGCGGCAGTATGAGATTCGTGACGGGAAGCTGGAATATTTTTTTGATGCGGATGTACAGATCGTCGATGAATTTCTGCGGCAGCTGCTGTCCAGAAACACTTCCACCAAGATGAAAGCAATTGTTGAGACAATACAGCGGGAGCAGGATCTGGTTATCCGGGATATGGAAAATGATTTGATGATGGTGCAGGGTGTTGCGGGAAGCGGAAAAACTTCGATTGCGCTGCACCGGGCCGCATATCTGATGTATCAGGGCCTTTCGGGAAGGCTGGCGGCAAATAATATCTTGATTATCTCGCCCAATTCCCTGTTTGAACACTACATCTCAGAGGTACTGCCGGAGCTGGGGGAAAGTAATGTTGTCTCCATCGTATTCGAAGATATCCTTGCCTCCGTCCTGAAGACAAAACGCATCCAGTCCAAGAATAAATTTCTGGAGAATCTGATTACAAGCAGGGAATACCATAAGATAATAAAAAGCAGCATTGAGTTTAAAACTTCTCTTCAATTCCTGGATATTTTAAACCAGTTTATCAAAGATCTGCCACATAAGTGGATTGAGTTTGAAGATGTGTACTATGAGGATAAGTGTATTGTGAGAAAAGAGGCTTTGCGCAATAAAGTACTGGGCAGAGAAGAAACTCCCCTGGGAATTAAGCTTAAGCAGCTCGAAGGTATTATTCTGGACTTAATCCGTGATTCAAATAAGGGAAGAATCCGGAAAGCGGAAAAGATAATGATCAAGCAGGAGATTCAAAAATTTACGGAGCCTGATCTTTTCAGCCTCTACCAGAAACTGTTCTGCGATAAAGCATACTTCCGCAGTCTGTCGGGAGATTCACTGGCCTGCAGCAGCCTGGACGAGATACTGGATTATACACAGGAAAATTTGGATACCGGTTATTTATATTACGATGATGCCATTGCCCTGGCATATTTACATCTGAAAATGAACGGAGCAGGCAGGTATTCGCAGAGAGACCCCCAGAACGCATATTCTGCAGCAGGGGGAGCAGAGGGCGGCAGGATCAGGTATCAGGACATCAAACAAGTGGTAATAGATGAAGCACAGGACTATTATCCTCTTCAATATGAGATCTTTCACCTGTTGTTTTCTAACTCCAAATTCACAATTCTGGGAGATATTAACCAGACGCTGGAAAAACAGGAGAACCTGTCTCTATATGAACAGATAAGGAATATCCTGAATATGAGAAGATCCTCTCTGATAACCATGGATAAGAGTTTCCGATGCACGAATGAGATATTGAACTACAGCCTGAAATTTATTGAACACAGGCCAGAAATTAAAAGCTTTAACCGTAAAGGGGATGAGCCGGAGATTCATATGGCCGGCAGTCAGAGGGAGCTGGACGCTATGATTGCCGATGAGGTCGATTTCTGCCTTGAGAACGGATACCGGTCCATTGGGCTGCTCTGCAAGAGTGAGAAAAATGCCCGTGACTTGTTTGAAAGCCTGAGGGACAGGATGGAGATTCAGCTGATACAGGAGGGGAGCATGCCGAAGCTTGTGGGAGGATTTGTCATGCCTGTCTATATGTCAAAAGGGCTGGAGTTTGATGCGGTTCTTATATGCGATGCCAACCTGGAAAACTACAGCAGCAAAGAAGATAAAAACCTCTTATATATCGCATGTACAAGAGCCCTTCATCGTCTCGGGGTATTCGGCATCGGAGAGGCAAGCCCATTACTTTAAAATTCTGGATATGGAGATCGGCTTCAATACAATAGAGTGGTGAAGAGAAGAATAAACACATAGCACGCTATGCAAAAAGGCCCGGGCTTATTCTGCCCGGTGACGCTTTCTGAAGTCATTTGGCGTGCACCCATAGTTTTGCATAAAAATTTTCGAGTAATAGCTGTGGTGATTGAATCCACATGCTGTTGCGACCTGTGTGATCCTGAGTGCGGTGGTTTTCAGCAGGCTGCAGCTGACCTCGAGCCGGTAATGATTTAAGAAATCTATAGGGGACTGCTGCAGATAAAGTTTAAAGATGATACAGCATTTGCTGCGGCTGACGTTCCCCGCGGCGGCTATGTCGTCTAGTGTTAACTTTTCAGCGTAATTCTGATAAATGAACGATACCATGTCTTTTTGAATTGTAAGATCGGAGTCGGGACGCGCCTCCGGTGCTTGGGAGGCCATCTGCGGGAGACTGAGAAGACGGCTCCACATGAGCAGCATAGAGCCGGCCACTTCCAGTTCATATCCAGGGGCAGCCTGTTCCTTCCGCCGCATGGTCTGGTCAAGGAACGCCATCATTTCATGATGAAGTGCATCCTGCGGACGGAAGTGGAGATACTCCAGGCAGGAATTATCTAATATGGGCGCAAAGTATTTCTGTTTCAGCAGTTGGTTTGCCGTAAGCAGACCCGGGTGAATCAGAATACATATAAATATACAATTCTGCTGGTTCTGAGAATACCCATAGTGCATCTGTTTTGCATTCACCATGAGGCAGTCATTTTCATTCAATAATATTTTTTTCCCATTGATGCTGTAATTCATCCTGCCTTTCAGGATCCGGATAAATTCGATATCCTCATGCCAGTGGCAGAGGGCGCGCTTATCCGGATAATGATCCAGACTGCCGGTTCTGATATATAAAGGGATACCTGCCGTATCATAATGGACAATTTCAGAAGCATCATGCATAAGATCCAGAGTGACTTTAGCCATAAAACACCTCACAAATACGATTATTATAAAAATTAAAGAAGATATTGATAGAATTAAGCGGGTTTCAATAATATTATTATAATATATCACAAGAAAAACCCGAGGAATCTATTCTTATCATGTAACAGTTCAGGCAGACCAGGACTGTTACCTTATCATATCATACTAGTACATCAAATAATAATTAACTTACTGTTAAACTGACCTAAATAACGATCAACTTGACAATACGCTGAATTTGTGGGGGGGGAGGCAATGAAAATAAAAAAGAATGAATTTTATAGAAAACTGTTTGTCCTTGTTTTACCAATTACCATGCAGAATCTGATGGCAGCCCTGGTCAGCGCGTCAGACGCCCTAATGCTGGGTTTTTTAAATCAGAGCGCCCTGGCGGCTGTATCCCTGGCAGCCCAGGTGCAATTTGTACTGAACTTGTTTTATGCGGCACTGGCTATTGGGACTACTGTCCTGGCGGCACAGTACTGGGGAAAAGGCGATACGGAATCAATGGAAAAGATTCTGGCGGTTGTCCTGCGCTTGTCTGGTGTGGTCTCAGGCATGTTCTTTCTAGGCGCGGCATTGATTCCCGGAGCGCTGATGCGCATTTTTACAAATAATGGAGAGCTGATCCTGTTGGGAATTCCGTATCTTAAAATTGTTAGTCCATCCTATCTGTTTACAAGTGTTTCCCAGATCTATCTGTGTATGATGAAGAACAGCGGCAGGACGATGAAAAGTACAGCATACGGCTCCATCTCCGTTGTCCTGAATATCATATTAAATGCAGCTTTGATATTTGGACTTTTAGGCTTTCCCAATATGGGAATCGCAGGGGCTGCCCTTGCAACAACGATTTCAAGGGCCGTGGAATTGCTGCTGGTACTTCTCGAAAACAGAAAGAAAGATGCGGTGCGCATCCGATGGAAATATATGGCGATGGATCAGAGAAGGCTGAAAAAAGATTTTTATCGCTATACTGTACCCGTACTGGCAAATGAACTGGTATGGGGCTGTGGATTTGCCATGTTTTCCGTGATTATGGGGCGCCTGGGAAGCGATGCAGTTGCGGCCAATTCCATTGCCAATATTGTGAAAAATATTATCGCATGTATGTGTCTTGGAATTGGAACCGGCAGTGGAATTCTGATTGGAAATGAACTCGGAAGAGGAGAACTGAAACTGGCAAAGGAATATGGCGGCAGGCTTTGCAGGCTGTCGCTTGCCGCGGGGGCGGCGTCAGGGATCCTGATTCTTGCATGCAGTCCGCTGGTCATCCGTTTCGCAGCCGGCCTCAGTGGCCAGGCACAGGAATACCTGAAAATCATGCTGCTCATATGTGCCTATTACATGATAGGAAAGTCCTTGAATTCTACCACAATTGCCGGAATCTTTTGCGCCGGGGGCGACACCAGGTTTGGCCTTTTCTGCGATCTGGTAACAATGTGGGTGATTATTGTACCCATTGGGATACTGGCGGCATTTGTATGGAAGATTCCGGTTCCTGCAGTTTATTTCCTGCTGAACCTGGACGAATTCGTGAAGCTTCCCGCAGTATACCGGCATTATAAAAAATATGGATGGATGAAAAATCTGACAACTGATACAATATAAACAATCATCAAAAATGGAAGAAACAATAAGAATCAGAGATAAAGATCAGGAGGGAATGAATATGGATAACAGAAAACGAAGGGATCTGGGAATGGCATATATTTCGGATGATGCCGTAATGGAGGAACAGAAGAGATGCAGAAGGCTGATGCAGAAGCTGAACTCTGTGGACCGCTCCGACTATGAGGAGATAAAAAAGATCATAAAAGAAATGCTGGGTAAATCGGAAGATGCTTTTATTAATCCTCCGTTTTATTGTGATTATGGTTTTAACATTGAGGCAGGAAAGAACTTCTTTGCAAATTATAACTGTACGATTATAGACGTGGCGAAAGTAACAATCGGTGACAATTGCCAGCTGGCCCCGAATGTCGCCATCTATACGGCCGGCCATCCGGTGCATCCGGTATCGAGAAACTCGAAGTATGAATATGGCATAGAGGTCACCCTAGGTGATAATGTGTGGATCGGCGGAAATACAGTGATTCTTCCTGGGGTACATATCGGAAGCAATACGGTCATCGGTGCGGGGAGTGTGGTGACAAAGAACATCCCTGACTGGGTAGTAGCAGGGGGAAATCCCTGCAAGGTGATCCGGATGATTACGGAGGAAGATAAAAAGTTTTATTACAAAGACAGGGAATTTGATACGGAGGCCTGGGAAGTGGTACAGAACCTCTGAACCGAAAGAAAATGGTGATCATGAATGATAGATTTATGATATAATGTACGCAGAGCGTACCATTATATCATTGCGCATCAGGCAGTTTCTGCGGAACCGCAGAAAGCTGCTGCGCATCCGCCGGAGGCATCATGACCGCTTGCGGTCATGATATAATGTACGCAGAGTGGTTATGATAGAAAAGAAAAAATCACATCAGTGCAGGAGGAGCGTCTATGATTTTTTATTTTTCCGGTACGGGAAACAGCGAATATGCAGCAAAACGAATAGCGGAGGTTCTGGGAGAACCGGCCGTGTTTTTGAATGACAAGATTAAGGAGAAAGAAGGGGCTCAAGTAAAACAAGAAGAAAGACTTGTTTTTGTCTTACCAACCTATGGTTGGCGGATACCGAGACTGGTGGAGGCATGGATTCAACGGGCCAGATTTAAGGGACCGCACGAGGTATATTTTGTTATGACCTGCGGCGGCGGAGTCGGGAATGCAGAGAAGTATCTGAAGAGGCTTTGTGAGCAAAAGAATTTCATATATATGGGGTGTGCAGAGATTGTAATGCCTGAGAACTATATTGCCATGTATCCGGCACCGGAGGAAATGGAAGCGAAAATGATTGTGAAAAAGGCCCTGCCGGAGATTCAGAAGGCGGCAGAGTATATTCGTGATGGAAAGAATCTTCCTGAAATGAAGATTACGACGAGAGATAAAATCAAGAGCAGTATTGTCAATGACCTTTATTATCCTCTATATGTTCATGCAGATAAGTTTTATGCTAAGGATACTTGTATCGGATGTGGAAAGTGCGAGAAAGCCTGTCCGCTCAATAATATAAAGCTCGTGGATCACCGTCCGGTCTGGGGAAAGCGCTGTACACACTGTATGGCCTGTATCTGCGGCTGCCCGGTGGAGGCAATCGAATATGGGAAAAAGAGCATGGGACAGCCGCGCTATCAGTGCCCGCTTTAAGCGTGCAAGAACACCCCGTTTGGAATAGGAAATAAGTGTTCGGTAATATGTAACAGTTCGGGCCTGTCTGAACTGTTATAGTAATATTGGAGTTTTACTTAATGCCTGGGCATCCAATTTGGATGCCTTTTCGGTAGCACCTGACTATATGACATCGAATTATTAAGTGAAAAGAAGGTGAGATAACCATGGTATTGGAAACAAAGCGATTATATTTACGCAAAATGAATCAGGGTGATTACGACGCACTCTGCAGGATTCTGCAGGACCCAGAGGTCATGTATGCATATGAACATGCATTTTCAGACGAAGAGGTGCAGGATTGGCTGGACCGGCAGATCCGGAGATATGAAAAATATGGCTTTGGCCTTTGGGCGGTTATATTAAAAGAAAATGAAGAAATGATCGGCCAGTGTGGGCTGACCATGCAGGACGCAGGCGGCCGGGAAGTCGTGGAGGCAGGCTACCTTTTCCAGAAGGCATACTGGCATAAAGGATATGCCACAGAGGCGGCCATTGCATGCAGGGATTATGCGTTCGAGAAATTACATATTGAGGAAGTGTATTCTATCATCCGAGACAACAACATTCCTTCACAGAATGTGGCAATACGAAATGGTATGGCTGTCTGCGGAGGGTTTACAAAACATTATTACGGAATAGATATGCCCCACCTGGTATATTCAGTAAAACGGGAGAACCAGTCAATAAAAAGTTAAGAGGCGAGTACAATCATGAATCTTCATTTTGAACCAATAACGAACGAGAACAGAGTAACAGCCCTGAAATTAAAAATTGCCGGCAGCCAGCATGGTTTTATCGAGTCCGTAGAGCAGTGCCTCTCTGAGGCAGACCGGTGTAAGCGCTGGCATCCGGTAGGCATCTATGACGGTGATACAATGGTTGGCTTCGCCATGTATGGATTCTTCCTATGGCAGTACCTTCCCTTTGGCAGACTGTGGATGGATCGTCTGCTGATTGATAAAAAATATCAGGGGAAGGGGTACGGGACCGCCGCTTTATCCGAACTGCTTAAATTGCTGATCCAAAATTACCGCTGTAGGAAAATTTATCTGAGTGTGATTGAAGGGAACGAGGCAGCGATCCACCTGTATGAAAAGTTTGGCTTTTCTTTTAACGGAAAACGGGATCTGCATGGGGAGCATATCATGGTATATAAGGTGAAGCCTGATTAGGAGGATGCCCTGCTAATCATCCTCCTGCTCCATGAGCCGCAGCCCCGCAGTTTCCGTAACAGGCAGGGAAAACACAATCGCTTTTGCCTTACTTCCCAGTCCGGCCTGATCCATGACAGCCCTCATAATGCTGCTTTTGTCTTCGCTTTTAGCCACAATGAAGATCATTTCCTTTTCAGAAGCCAATGAAACCCCCAGGAAATGCTCGTATTTTTTCATCCCCGTTCCTTTTGCATGAATGACTGTGCCTCCGCCCGCTTTTGCGCCTCTGGCGGCATCCATAATCAGTTCTGTATATCCCTGGTTAGCTATCACAACGAGAAGCTCATGTTTCGTGTCCTTCAACGTACTTTCCTCCTCTTTCTCAAAATTACGTCCTTCGGTTATAAACTGCAGCTGTTTTTTTCCGCCGACGCTGCTTACCGGTACGATAAAGACGATCCCGGTGCCCGGAATATCAATTTTAACTTGTTTTTCCAGGCCGCTCTTTATTGTCTTCCACTCTTTAGTTGTAACCATGGCAAAAAGGACGGCCTTTTCTGATGCCTCGAAGCCGAAGGAATGCAGCACATCATCTTCAGCAGTTCCCCGTCCCATGGAGATCAATATGATATTAACGTTATATTCTTTATAAAATGCCAGAAACCTTCGGATCTGGTTCCGGTCACTGATCGTAACCATCAGATTTAATTCACTCATAAAATCCTCGATTCTTATTTGAATTATAAGTCTATAATTGCATCATCATCCAGCATCTCAAAATCACTTGCCGGCTGTGCAGGTATGGTATCCTGCCCGCTTCTGCTGTTTACAAGTTTTGCATAAAGCCCCATGACCTGAATCGTAATGAGCGGTGTCATGGCAACCATTGCTACTAATCCAAATGCATCCGTTACGATATTTCCGCCCAGGGTCACGCATGCTCCCTGTGCCAGCGGCAGCAGGAAGGCAGCCGTCATGGGGCCGGAAGCCACGCCGCCGGAGTCAAAAGCGATGGCAGTATAGATCTTGGGCACAAAAAACGAGATACCCAGCGCAAGAGCATAACCCGGGATTAAGAACCAGAGAATAGAAATCCCTGTCATCACCCGGATCATTGCGATGCCAAGTGAGATCGCCACACCCACAGAGAGTCCGATTCCCATAGCTTTTGCCGAAATAGCGCCGTCTGTAATTTCCTCTACCTGCTTATTCAGCACATATACGGCAGGCTCGGCTTTTACAATGTAATATCCCATCACCATTGCAATCGGAATCAGCGTCCAGTGATGTTCCAGGCCCGCGAGTACCTGGCCCAGATAATTTCCGGCGGGCATAAATCCCACATTAACCCCGGTCAAAAACAGAACCAGACCGATATATGTATAGATAAGACCCATAAATATTTTCATAAGCGTACGTTTTGACAGTTTTAAAACTAAAAGCTGAAAAGCAAGGAAAAACAGCACAATAGGCAGCAGAGAAAGGGCAATTTCTTTCATATAAGTAGGAAACTCAACAGCGAACAGATGCCATAGCTCCGTTGAATTTTCAATGTCCGGAATGACAGGCGGTACATATGCGCTTTCCTTCGGATTGTAGATCATTCCCAGAATCATAACCGCCAGTATCGGGCCAATCGAGCAGAGCGCAACAAGACCGAAACTGTCATCCGCTGCATGCCGGTCACTTCGGATTGAGGAAATACCAATACCTAAAGCCATGATAAATGGAACTGTCATAGGACCCGTTGTCACGCCACCGGAGTCAAAGGCTACACCCAGAAAATCTTCAGGCACGAAAAATGCCAGCACAAAGATAATAAAATAGAAAATCAGAAGCAAAGGCGGCAGCGGTATTCCAAACAGCATACGCAAAAATGAAACGACCAGAAAAACACCCACACCACACGCTACAGATAAAATCAATACCATATTTGGAACGGATGGAACCTGTTGTGCAAGAACCTGCAGATCCGGCTCCGATATTGTGATAATTGCCCCAAGTAAAAAAGAAATTCCAACTACGAGCAACAGCTTCTTACTTTTGGTCAGACAGGTGCCGACCCGTTCACCCATCGGTGTCATTGCAACCTCTGCACCGAGCGTAAAAAACATCATGCCCAGCAAAAGCAGTACGGCTCCGATCAAAAAGCAAAGTAAGATACTTGGGGAAATCGGCGCTACTCCAAAGCATAAAAAGAGTACGATACCGATAATCGGCAGAACAGCGCTTACCGCCTCCCGCCATTTCTCATTTAATTTTTTTGTAATACTCAAACTTTCACCATGACTCCTTTCTAGAACGTGTCTGAAAAAATTGTACAGTTACCGAGAATTGCTCTCATTATAAGTATTAGTATAACATAAATTCTTTGGCACCGAAATATTTTTTTTATGAAAAGTTCATAAAAAATGTATCGGTGCTGCTTTTTATGAAAGTGGGGTAGGGTATGCTCGCCCCCATTCGCCGGCAAGTCTAAAGTTATGCAAATATATTGATACTATGCACGGTCCATAGGACGTGAATAGTATCAATATCTTGTGTCACAAGAGAATCAGCAGGAGGAGACCGCTTGTATAACATTTTAGGGTATGTTAAAGTTAAGTAGCTTATAAAACGAGACATGGAGAGGAGATCATGTATGCTGACATTTCACAATATATACCGTCCGCTGACCGCCCGTCCTTTTTTAGCGGACGATACTTACAGAGAGTACAGTCCATGCGTTTCCCTGTCACCTTATGTGGCATGTTACTGGACGGAGGGGGATTACATACCTATAGACGGCAGACAGAATAGCTGTCACAATTATAAAGGAAGCAGCAGGGAGGTGCTGGTGATACCGGATACCTGTATGGATATTATTGTAAATGTAAACCATACCAGCCAGAAGATTACCGGTTATTTGTGCGGGATACAGGACAAGCCGTTTCTGGCACAGTCACGGGAAGATACGGACATAGTCAGCAGTTTTGCCATTCGTTTTCACTTTTGGGCCGCCAGTTTTTTCTTTTCTATGAATCTGAAAGATGCGTGTAATCAGACAACGGAGCTGGAGGCTCTGGGAGAAGGCTGGGGCCGGCTCTTTGACCCGTTCTTTTATCTGACGGAGGTGGAAGAGCGGATAGCATATGTGGAGGCATTTTTGCTGCAGAAGCTGGAAAAGGCAGAGGAAAATTCAGATCTGCTCAATTCGATACAACGAATATTGTCTGCATCGGGCGCGGTGGCTGTCCGGGATATCTGTGAGTACAGTGCGGTCAGCCAGAGACAGATCGAGCGCCTGTTTCTGCAGAAGATAGGCATGCCTCCGAAAAAGATTGCCAGCCTGGTGCGTTACCAGAATGTATGGCGGGAGATCGTGACGTCGGAGTCATTTAACGCGCAGAACGCAGTATACCGTTACGGGTACACAGACCAGGCGCATCTATTAAAGGAATTCAGGCGTTTTCACGGTACAAACCCGGAGGGGGCTAAGAAAATTGCCATAAAAAACCAATGACCATGTCGTTTTTTTACAATACGGACAGGCCTGATTCTGATAATATTTCTGTAAAAGACTGATGGAGGAATAGGATGATGAAGACGCTCAAACAAAAAGATTATCAGGAAATACGTACATGGTTTCACAGAAACGCAAGACCACTGGAGATGGCCCTGTGGAATTATTTTCATGAAGACGGGACGCGGGAGGCGGTTGCAGAGGAACTGTCATATTATCAGAATGAGGACGGCAGATTTGGAAACGCGGTAGAACCCGACGGCTGGAACCCGGAATCTTCTCCCTACGCTACAATGACAGCAGCTATTACGCTTAGAAAAATAGAGTTAATGGAGCATGCAGGCACGGATCACCCTATGGTTCAGGGAATCTTACGTTATCTGGACAGCGGGGTTTACAGCGATGAAGACGGATGGTTTTTCTCAATCCCATCCAGTGACAATTACCCTCATGCGCCATGGTGGACATTCAGTGAAAAAGAAAACAAACTGCAGAGCCTGGGAATCACTGCAGGCCTTTGCTCTTTCATTCTGCATTACGCAGAACCGGAGACATCTGTATATAATAAGGCGCTGAAGTATACAGAACAGCTTCTTAAAAAAGCGGAATCCACGGAAGATTTTGGAGAAATGGGGGCCGGCGGCATGTGCGTGCTTTTGATAGATGTGTTGCAGAAAGGCCTGTTTCCGGATCTGGAATGCGGGAGGCTTCTGGAGAAAATGGGAGAGGCTTCTAATAGCAGAATTGAGCGGAACCCGGAAAAGTGGGCAATGTACACACCTAGGCCGTCGGAATTTATCGAGTCGCCAAACAGTCCATTGTATAAAGGAAACGAAGAAATCGTAGAGAAAGAGCTGGATTATCTGATAGATACGCGTAATCCGGGCGGAGTATGGGATATCACATGGAGCTGGTTTGATCTGGGGGAGAAATACGCAAAAGAATTTGCAATCAGCGCAAATTGGTGGATGGGAGTGAAGGCCATCGATAAGGTGGGGTTCCTTAAAAGCTTTGGGAGGGTGGACGCTTTATAGAAGCCCATAACGGAAGACACCCTACGGAACATGATATAGGGGGCTGAAAAAGCGTAGGCACGGCTGTAAGCTGGAGTAGAGTAAAAAAGCAGAAAAACAGAAAAATCGGGGTAACCTGGACACATCACTGAAGCCTGGATGGCTTCACGCGCTGGGGTCAGGGATTTTTGTGACTCGGTATCACAAAAATCACCCCGGTTTTTCTGCTTTTTTTCTCAGCTCCAGCTTACAGCCGTGCCTACGCTCTTCCAGCCCCCGATATCATGTTCCGGGGGGGGGGGCTTCCGTTTGGGTTTCTATAACGCTGGTGCGTCCGGGCGGGAGGCGGAGCAGCGGAAAGTGGCGGGGAAGGCGGATTGAATTGAGGGGTCATACAATTGACCAGTAAGAAATAGGTAAGTTTTCCAAATTTTCACTTTATGTTATACTTATTTTATTAGTGTTTTTAGGAGAATACATATGAGAATATCTTTTTATGATTATTGTAAGAGGCATGGGCGGGAAGAGGTGCTTGAACAGTGGGATTATGAGGTGAATGGGCTTTCTCCAGAGGAGGTGCCGAGTAGTTCCAGAGAGGCGGTTTCCTGGAGGTGCGGGCGGGGGCATACGTGGACAGCTCCTCCTGCATGGCGTAATAGGTGTAAGTATACGGACTGCCCTTATTGTTCTCACAGGCGGGTATCGGAGGAGTATAATCTGGAACGGATTTATCCGGAGCTGGCAAAGTGCTGGGATTATGAGAAGAATGAGAGGACCCCGGATCAGGTGCTTCCCGGTTCGGGTAAGAAATTCTGGTGGAAATGTGATCGCGGGCACAGCTGGTATAAGAGCCCGAATGAGCAGGGGGATTTTAAGGGATGCTGCTACTGCCGGGGAGAGCTGGTAAGTGAAGAGTATAATTTGCAGGCGCTGTTTCCGGGGATTGCACGGGAATGGGATTATGAAAAAAATGACCTGAAACCGGAAGAAATACATCCATTCAGCGGGAAGAAGGTTTACTGGCAGTGCAGCTTTAACCCCACGCATAGGTGGCGGGCGTTTGTGTCAAACAGGACGCAGCATGCACAGGGCTGTCCGGTTTGCAAAAAGCAGGGGAAAACTTCTTTCCCGGAACAGGTGATTTATTATTATATGAAGAAAATTTTCCCGGAATGCACCAACAGAGCTGTGATCGATTGTTTTGAAGTGGATGTCTTTATACCGGACCTTCAGCTGGGGATTGAGTATAATGGAGTGTTCCATGAGATATATGACCGGGCGGATTATGATAATCGTAAAGCGGACTATCTGCAAAGCATCGGGATCGGGGTGCTGACGGTCAGAGAGCAGACAGGGGAACGGGACTGGGAAGCAAAAGGAACAAAAGAGCAGAAACAAGAGACAAAACGAGAGATTGTCTGCAGTGTTGACCATTCGTATAAGTATATGAATGAGGTTGTGTCCGCGATTGTGAGATACATAAACAGCCATTATGGGATGAACATAAAGATGGATGTGGATGTCGTCCGCGATGCCCAGTATATCCGTACGCTTCTGGTGGAAGGTAAAAAGAAAAACAGCCTGGCGTCCAGATATCCGGAGCTCGCAGGGGAATGGCATAAGGAGGCGAACTGGCCGATTACTCCCGAGATGGTGGAATACGGAGCAGGAACTGATTATACTTGGCAGTGCGAAAAAGGGCATGTCTGGAAAATGTCCCCAAATAAACGGACCAACCGCGGTTATGGCTGCCCTTTTTGTTCCGGGCACAGAGTGAGCAATGAGAACCGGCTGTCAGTGCAGAATCCGGGGATTGCGAAGATGTGGGATACCGAAGGCAATGATGGGCTTACGCCGGATGACGTATCGGTAGGCTCCCACGCAATAGTCAGCTGGCGCTGCGAAAAGGGCCATACGTGGAGGCGGAATGTCAGAGAGATGGTGAAAAGCGGAAGGTGCCCCTACTGCAGCGGCAGAAGGCTCACAAGGGAGAACAGCCTGGCTGCAAAAAAACCGGAGCTTTTGGAACAATGGGACTGGGAGAAAAACGAGGGCTCTCCGTGGGAGTTATCCTGTGCGAATAACAACTATGCCTATTGGATCTGTGAAAAAGGCCATTCCTGGAAGGCTAAGATATCCAACCGCAGTGTTCTGGGGCGGGGCTGCCCTTATTGCTCCGGTCGCAGGCCGACAGAAGGGGAGAACCTGGAGGCTGTATACCCGCATGTTGCGGCTGAATGGAATTATGAGAAAAACGATCCGCTAACTCCAAAGGATGTGCGGCCGAAATCCAATAAAAAAGTATGGTGGATCTGTTCTGCCGGGCATGAATGGGAAAAGGAGATTCAGGCCAGAACTGCAGGCAGCAGATGTCCTGTATGCCGCAGCCGGTATGTGCGCGGCGGGAACAGCCTGGATAAGACGCATCCGGAGGTGGCAGCCCGCTGGCATTATGGTAAAAATAAAATGCTGCATCCCAAAAATGTTTCAGCCGGATCCGGAGAAAAAGTCTGGTGGCAGTGCACGAAGTATCCGCATCATGAATGGTGCAGGAGGATCTCGCATGAGGTGGGCAGCAAAAAGGGCTGCCCCTACTGCGCCGGATACCGGGTATGCAGGGAAAATTCGCTGGCAGCTTGTTTTCCGGCCCTGGTAAGGGAGTGGGATTACAGGAAAAACGGTTCGCTTCAGCCCCATGACCTGACCTGTACAAGCAGAAAACCGGTCTTTTGGATCTGCGAAAAAGGACACTCATGGCAGGCAGACGCCGCAAGCAGGACGCAGAAGAACAAAACGTGTCCGTACTGTGAGGAAGGCGGACGTTATTGAACCGCGATTTTCGTTGTGTTTTAAGCCGGGATTCAGTATAATTAAGAAACAACCGAATTACCTGCCAGGTGCGAAAGAAATACCGCATGTGGGACTGGTTAAAATAATAAGAAAGCGGGTTTAGACGGCGTGAGAACAAAAACAGACAGAGAGTACAATCAACGTTTGGAGGATGTGAAAAACCTGGCCAGCAGTATGATGCACATGCATTACTGCGATCATGATATGGAGGGGATTACGGCATTGTTTTCTCCCCAGTTTTCCTGGCTCGGCACCGGAGAAGATGAGTGCCTCTCAGGCCGGGAAGCCTGTACGAAGCAGTTTCTGAATTACGGCGGGGTCATACCGAAATGCATGATATGGGATGAAGAATATGATGTCATTGTTCCGGTGGAAGATGTATACGTGGTGATGGGGCGCATGTGGATTGCCACAGACCCCAATACCGAGATGTACCTTAAAGCACATCAGAGGGTGACATTTGTATTCCGGGATACGGATGAGGGGCTGCGCTGTTCCCATATCCATTGTTCCAATCCCTACCAGGAACTGCTGGAGGGGGAACTGTTTCCGGATAAGATCGGCAGACAGTCCTATGAATATGTGCAGGAGCGCCTTCTGGCTCTGGAGGAGGAGAAGAAGCAGCAGAACCGGCAGATGGAAGTGATCATGTCCTCAATTGCGGGCGGACTTAAAATCAGCAATGACGATGATACCTATTCTTTTGCATTTGTGAGCAGGGAGGCGGCCGGCCTGTTTGGCTATACGGTGGAGGAGTTTATGGAGGCCACAGGCGGCACTGCGGTGGGGACAGTATACCCTCCGGACCTGGAACAGGCGCTGGCCGACTGCGCGGAAGCCTTCAAAGACGGCGGGCTGGAGTATTCCACAAAATACCGGGTCCGGTGTAAGGACGGAAGTCTGAAGTGGATTATTGACAGTGGAAAAAAGGCACAGGACGCGGACGGAAACTGGATGGTCAACAGCCTGTATCTGGATATAACGGGATCTGAGGAGGATGCCCAGCGTCTTCGCGAGCAGACCGAACTGCTGACGAGTATCTACGATACCGTACCCTGCGGGATTATACGCTTTGTTCAATGCCGTGACGGCAGTTACCGCTTAATTTCTCTTAACTGGGCCGTTGTTTTACTGATGGGATATCACAGTATAGAAGAGGGGATGGGGGACTGGCAGGAAGGTGTGCTTGGGGCAGTGAGCGCGGAAGACCGGGAAGTTCTGCATGAGATATATTATGGGCTGAATAAAATCGGGGATTACAAGGATAATGAGTACCGCGTTATCTGGAAAGACGGTTCTGTCCACTGGATGCAGGGTACCACTATGATTGTGGGAACCACGTCTGAAGGTGAAAATATCCTGCAGCGCACTGTTATAGATATCACGCAGAGAAAGATCCTTCAGGAGCAGCTGAACCGGGAGCAGGAAATGTACCGTGTGGCCATGGAGGTCAGCTCTGCCGTCATGTTTGAATACGATATGGAGGCAGACCGTTTTATCAGCTATGAACCGATCACGGGCGAGGGGGTTCTTCGCAACGAGATAGAAAATTATTCTAAAGCACTGCTGGAGCAGGAGATTGTGCATCCCGATGATGTCCCAATGGTAATGGATAACATATGCAAAGGGCGGACCGAAGTGTTTGAGGTGCGCTGTTCAACTCCGCGGACAGGTCTTGGCAGTTATTTATGGTATAGGGCAAACGGACGGCTCGTGATGGATAATGGAAAGCCGGCCCGCGTGGTAGGCGCACTCTATAATATCCATAGGATGAAGTCGGAGCTCTCAGAAAACAGTGAACGCCTCTACATGAACCAGTCTGCGCTCCGGGCAATCAATGGCGTGTATGTGAGTATTTTCTATGTGAATCTGGAGGAAGACACTTATTATGCGGTTCGGCTGCCCGAGGCGGGAAGTGTAATGGCGCCTCCCAGAAACGGTTCCTATTCCGGCCAGCTCCGCAGTTATATTTTGCGGGAAATTAATCTTGCTGACTGGAATAAGGTATCTGATATCTGCAGAAAAGAAAATCTTCTGAGAGAGTTAAAAACAGAGAACCGGCATATGGAGGTGGAATTCCGGAACAGACAGTCCGAGCTGTGGCTGCGTATGGAAGTGCATCTCAGAAAGGCGGAGAACGAAAAACCAGATACTGCAATCATCGCGTTTCGTAATATCAGTGCAGAAAAACAGAAGGAACTGGAATATTATGAGGAAGAAAAACGGGCTAAGCACGCACTGGAAGAAGCTTATGATTCCCTGAATAAGGCAAACCAGGCGAAGTCTGATTTCCTTTCAAAGATGAGCCATGATATCAGAACTCCGATGAATGCGATTCTGGGCATGACCACCATTGCCAAGAATCATATGGAGGATAAGGAAAAGATGGAAGACTGCCTGAATAAGATCGATCTGTCCGGAGGGCATCTTCTCGAATTAATCAATAAAGTGCTGGATATGTCCAAGATTGAAGCGGGCAGCGTAGCGCTCAGTGAGGATAAGTTTCGGATTGACGGCGTACTGGAGGAGGTGTCGGAGATCATCCGCCCCGATGCGGACAGCCATAAGCTGGCTTACACAGCCTGTGTAAAGCAGCCAAAACACTGCTGGGTGTATGGGGATGCCGTGCGTGTAAAGCAAATTCTGCTTAATCTGCTTTCTAATGCAGTAAAGTATACCAATGAAAACGGTCATATCAATGTCCGGCTGGAAGAAAAGCTTTCAGGAAGGAATGGGATCGGATGCTACGAATTTGTTGTGGAAGACGACGGAATAGGCATGTCGGAACCGTTTAAAAGCAAGATGTTCCTGCCCTTTGAACGGGCAGAAGATTCCCGTGTGAGCAGAATTCAGGGAACTGGCCTGGGACTGGCTATTACCCGCAATCTGGTACAGATGATGAACGGCAACATCCAGGTGGAGAGTGAGTTAAATAAGGGATCCCGTTTTACTGTCACGATCTTCCTAAAACTTGCACAGGAGGAAGAGGGAGCTGTATATCCCCATTTTTCGGTACAGCCGGGGCCCGAGGCGGGATTCGCCGGGCATATGAGGATACTGCTGGTGGAGGACAATGCGCTGAACCGGGAAATCGCCGAGGAACTGCTGACTGCTTATGGGCTGGATGTTATATGTGCTTCCAACGGACAGGAGGCCGTGGATCTCTTCTGCGCCGGAATGCCGGGAGAGTTTGCCCTCATTTTGATGGATATCCAGATGCCGGTGCTGGATGGCTACGGCGCTGCAAGGGCGATCCGGAAACTTGCAGAAAACGGACAGCGCCCGGATGCAGAGAAGATCCCAATTATTGCTCTGACGGCCAACGCATTTGCGGATGACGCTTACAGGGCAAAACAGGCGGGGATGAACGAGCATGTAGCAAAACCACTGGAGATCGGACGGCTGCTGGAAGTTATGCATCGCTGGATTTGACCAGATTCCAGCGCATAGAGCCGGATGAACCGTGATTTTTATGGTCTTCCTCCGCATTTCGTATGAGTTTATCTTCCTGCAGATGAGTCAGAATAACCAGGGTATAGTATAGTTGAGAATCCGGCTTTTCTGTGTGCTTAATTTTGTCCAGCAGTTCCATATTGGACTGATATTTCTTCCAGAGCGCGCGGGTCGCTCTGTCACGGCTGTAAGGGAACATCATATAGTTCAGTACATATGCCGCAGCCGCACCAACCAATATATACGAGAAGCGGACCAGGAACATCTCGGTTACTGCCTGGAAACCAAATGCGTTCATAAAGACCGCTCCTCCGAGTGCTCCGATGGTAGAGCATGCATAAGTTTCTGTGTAATCTGCAAAAAAGAAAGACAGGTATCCTGACAGCATCATTGCAACGGTCCGTCCGACTGGAGAGGGGACTAGAGAATAGATGACAACGGAGATCAGGCCGCCTGCAATTGTAGCTATGATACGTTTTCTCATTTTCTGGGGGACATCGTCTGCGTAGGGCAGTGATACGGAAGCAGGGTAAAGAGAAGCCATTTTCCGTGGGGCAGTGCCAAATACTGTACGAGCGCTGTGGCACAGGTCAGGATCATTGCAACCCGCAGTGCATAGATTCCCCGCACAGGGCTCCAGTCCAGAGCCATCTGAAGCTGTATTTTCAGAGAAAGAGCCGTTTTACGGTAGTGCAGCTTTTTCTCCGGGTCCGACATATGCAGCAGTTTTTGATAAATAAAGGTTAAATGTTCCCCTACGCGTCCGGCTGTTTCTGTTGCATGTATGCCGGACAAGACAGGGGCGGCTGGCGGCCGCAAGTCTGCAGTCTCTGCATTTATATAAGCGCGGTACATCTTTAACTGGGATTGAATATACTGGAGCAGGTTTTTTTCAGAATGTACCGTTTTCCGTGGAATCTCCTGAAGATAGGCCAGCAGGTGTTCCAGGCCGCGTCCAGCCTCAACCATGCAGAAACCGGCGTCCGAGATACAGAGTGCTTTTTTTCTTCTGTCATAGACGATCTGGCTCAGGCTGCACAGCTTGTGACGTATATCGGAGAGATCCGGCTTATCAGGCGATTCCAGCAGCAGCCAGGCAATATAACCTGAGATATCGTCTATCATTTCAGTGAGTACATCCTGTGCAGTCTCAGCGACACGTTTTCTTCCCATGACCCATTGATACAGAATAATGGACAGGGCGCCCACCAGCATGCCAACAAGTCTTTTTGGCAGATGGGCGGCATCCACCGGCGTGATGAAGATGAGAAACAGGTAGGAAAGAATATAAGGAAAGTACATATGGGTGGAATATTCGTAAGTAAAAGCATACAAAATCATAAATAGTGTGATAAAATTAATGACGAGGGACAGCGGCATCGGCAGATATACAACCCAGCATGCCGCCAGTGCGATCCAGACCAGTACGGCGGACTGGAGGATCAGATGCCTTACCGGAGTAGCGGTCAGATCACGGACCATAGAAGCGGACATCATTATAGTAAAGATAACGCCCACAATGGAATTTTCAGGACCAAAGATATGCTGAAAGATATTAACGTAGGCGATAATAAAAATAAAACTCAGCGTACCGAAACGAAATTTATCTTTTACATTTTCAATGAAATTTTGTATGTAGTTTTTCATAAACAGCGTCATCTCCTTTAATTGTTTAGTTTGGCATGGATAGTATTTGAATTTAGAAATTGGTGATGGTACAATAAAGATTAAACAATGATGATAGTCATATTTTATTTACTAATTTAAAAGCATAACACGATCAACTTTATTTGTCAACGGAGAGAAAGATGAAAAAAGAAAAATATTCGGAACAATTTGTTAAAAATCTGCTTTTGGTAATGCCGGATTGGCATTCAAAACTGGTGCGTCCGTTTAAAGAGACACTGCACCGGGAGATGAGCCTGGAGACTTACTACTGTCTGGAAACAGTCAGGAAATGTGAGACAGTGACAATGACGGAGCTGGCACAGCAGCTGAAGGTTCCGAAACAGCAGGTCACCAAGCTGGTGGATAAGCTTGATAAGTATGGATTTATAGAACGGCAGTACCATGAGAATGACAGGCGGATGATCTGGCTGCGGCTTACTCCGAAGGCCACTGCCTATTTAGATGAATATTATCTGAAAAATAAAGATTTTCTTCGTTCCCTGGAAGAAAAGCTGAGCCAGGAAGAACTGAGTAGACTGAATGAGGCTGTTGAGGTACTGGGGGAGATTCTGCCGAGACTGGAATAGACGCTGGCAGAGGAATGGAAAGGTATTTGCGAACAGGCCGCATCGGCAGGGCACGTATGATATAATCAGAAGCGGCAAAACCAATATGAAAAAGGAGCTCTGGGATATGAAGATACTATGGAAGGGGAGAATGAAAAACTGCATCATGCTGTTGGCAGCTGCATTGTTTTGTTCAGCGGCGCCTGTGCAGGCGGAAGAGCAGACAGAACAGCGTGTCCTTCGGGTTGCTTTTCCGGAATTGGAAGGATTTACGGAGACAAGTGAGGATGGAACGAGGCATGGTATCGTGGTGGATTATCTAAATGAGATCGCCAAGTATACAGGCTGGAAGTATGAATATATCGACACAACAGGTGAAACCATGATTGACGAGTTTCTAGCGGGTGAATACGATTTGATGGGCGGCAGTTTTTATCTGGAAGGAATGGAAGAATATTTTGCATATCCGGATTACAACACCGGCTACAGCAAATCTATCCTTTTAGCGAGAAAAGGCGATGAGAGTATAAAGGCTTTTGACTGGAAAAGTATGTCCGGAAAAAAGATCGGCGTATATAAAAATGCGGCTGAGAATATCCGCCGCCTTAAGGTTTTTTTGGACAGCAACGAAATAAATGCTGAATTGATTGAATTACCGCGGGAACAGCATATAAATGGAAATTTTTATCATTTACTGGAAGACGGCAGCGTGGATATGCTTCTGGGAAACAGTACAGAAGATTCCGGAAGGTTCCGATTGGTAGCAAAGTTTGATTCACAGCCCCACTATATCGTGACAACAGGGAATAATCAGGAAGTTCTTGATGGATTGAATATGGCAATGGCAAAAATTATCGACTCTAATCCGAATTTTGCCGAGGAGCGTTACGAGGCTAATTTTCCCGATTCCGGAATGTCTGCTATTTATTTGAATCAGCCTGAACTGGATTACATCAGCCAGAAGAAAACGGTAACAGTAGCTGTATTGAAAAAGTGGCATCCTCTGTATTGCATAGAAGATGATGACGGCCAGCACGACGGCATGATACCGGATGTGCTGAAAAAGGTGGAGGAGTTTACCGGGCTGAAGTTTGAGTTTGTTTATGCGGACAGTTACAGCGATTCACTGGACTTGGTGAAACAGGGAAAAGCGGACATGCTCGGCTCTTTTCTTGGCACCGATAACGAAGGCGCCCAGATGAATCTGGCAGTAACAAAGCCGTATGCGGTTCTGAATGACATCATAGCACGTAATAAGTCTGTGACATTTCCTTCGGAAGGGCTCATCGGGGCAGTGACCAAAGGGCGGGTGATGCCTGGCAGCATCCATGTATCAAAGGTAAAGTACTATGAGACTGTGACCGAAGCGTTGCGTGCAGTTAATAGCGGAGAAGTCGACTTTTATTATGGCCTTTCTTCAAGAATCGAGCAGGAAATACAGGCGAATCAGTTTAAAAATGTCGTCCCGAATACTGTGATCAATGAAAAAAATGATATGAGTTTTGCAATGCCCAGTCCGGTTGAGGGAGAGCTGCTGACGATCATGAACAAAGCCATTAACACAATGACCAGTGATGAGAAGGAGACGATAGAGAGCCGGAATATGATATCCATAGGCACAGGTCATCTTTCGGCAAGCCAGATGATTTATGCGAATCCTATGCTGTTTATAACCATACTGGCAGGGATATCTATTCTGGTAGTCATCTTTATCCTGATCATGGCGCGCTATCGTATTCATGCGGCAAAGATGCAGGTAAACCTGGAGCGGGCTGAAGCTGAAAGCCGTGCGAAAGGGGAATTTTTGTCCAGGATGAGTCATGAGATCAGAACCCCCATGAATGCAATTGTCGGTATCAGCGACCTGACCTGTATGATGGACAGCGTACCGGATAACGTAAGGGAGAATCTTTCCAAGATACGTGCCTCTTCCCGTTATCTGCTGAGTTTGATCAGTGACATCCTGGATATGAGCAGAATTGAAAGCGGTATGATGACAGTGGCAAGCGAGCCGTTCTCTTTGGAGCAGATTCTGGATGAATTGGAAAGCATGATGACGGCGGAAGCAAAAAGGCGGGGATTAGATTTTTGGATGAAGAAGGAGATTCAGGACGACGTGATTGTCGGGGACTCAGTACGCCTGAAGCAGGTGCTTGCTAACCTGATTTCGAATGCCTTTAAGTTTACCCCTGAGGACGGAAGGGTCAGAGTATGTGTGACGCAGATGCAGAGTTCTGAAAAGAAAGCGGCATATAGATTCCAGGTTATTGATAATGGTATGGGGATCTCCGAGGCAAATCAGAATCGCATCTTTGAGGCATTTGAACAGGTAGGCACGAGCTTTTCCAAAAGCCAGGGAACCGGATTGGGACTGGCTATCAGCAGGACGCTCATAAGGCTGATGGGGGGTGAACTGAAGCTTGCCAGCCAGGAAGGAAAGGGCAGTGAATTTTATTTCACTATTGAATTTCCAATTGGGGCGCTGGAGCCAAAACCGGAAAAGACGAAGAACGATCACTTCCTGGAGCACATGAATTTTATCCTTGCCGAGGATAATGACCTAAATGCAGAGATCGCCATTGAGCTGCTGAAGATGCAGGGTGCAGCGGTGAAGCGGGCAGAGAATGGAAAACAAGCGCTCGATTTATTCCTGGAAAGCAGCCCGGGTGAATATCAGGCGGTTCTGATGGATATTCAGATGCCCGTCATGGACGGGCTGGAAGCGTGCAGGGCCATTCGCAGCCAGAATCGGGCCGATGCGGCAGAGATTCCTGTTATTGCTATGACTGCGAATACGTTTAAAGAGGACGCCGATGCTGCGGCTGATGCCGGAATGAATGGCTTTGTGACAAAACCGGTGGATGTTGAGTACCTCTACCAGGTACTGGCAAGTCTTATTCAACCAAAGAAATATTGATTTTGGCCTTTCCAGGATAGAACGGTTAAATGTTACTGCGTATATTTTGCTCAGATTCTGACGCAGTGTACCAGCCATCTTCCAGGCAGGTATCGTACATAGCGAGTACATTCTCAACCGGAGTCTCTTCCAGAAGGTAGTCATGGCTCGGGGAAAGAATGTAGCCGCCTCCGGGCTTCATGCATTTGATGGTTTCACGGGTTACCCTGACTGTATCTTCTATGCTTCCATTTATAAGTACGCTGATTGAATCGATACATCCATTGAGGATAAGCCTTTCTCCGAAGCGTTTTTTCAGGTTAGCCGGCTGCATTTCCCTGGTGATCGGCTGCAGGCTCTGGACGGCGGAGATGCCGCTCTCAATTAGCGCCGGCATAAGCTGGGCATAGCTGCCGCAGCAGTGCATCATCGTAGGAAGTCCGTATTCCCTGCCAAGATCCGCCAGCCGCTTCAAATAAGGATATAGAAATTTGCGGAACAATTCTTCGCCCAGCAGAGGTCCGGTCTGGCTGCCCAGGTCATTTCCGATAAAGAAAATATCGATTGCCCCTTGGGCCGCCTCAAATTCTCTTGCTGACAGCTCATAATAGAAATCTGTGATGTGGGAAAGCACGGCGTGTACGATATCCGGGTCTTCATACATAAGGATCAACATATTTTCCATGCCGAGCAGGTCGATGGCATCATGAAAAATAGGGCACCATTCCCCGCCCAGGACAGCATATTGATTCTTCCATGCCAGTGCGTCTTCTCTGATATGTGAGACATCAAACCAGTCGGGGGACGGCCAGGCATAGGTATGGATTTCTTCGATTTCAGCATTGGCAAGGGGATGTGCCGCTGCCTGGCCATAGCCAATGCCTTCTCTTTCAATGCCAAATATGGATTTTGTCTTTCCATTTATGGGACCACAGTCCGGATTAAATTTGTCCGGGCCGGCATAACGTGAATAAACCCGACGGAAATCGTCATGGAAACGCCGCAGAACCTCTTCGTCATTCTTAACATTCAGAAAGCTGCGCGCCTTTGCCATAAAATCAGGAGACGCACCGCACCACATGGGAATACGGTCCGGAATCTGATGGGAAAATACTGCCATTACGCGTTCTTTTGAAGTCATATAGAATCCTCCTTGTATCTTTTTTCTTTCATTTTAGATGCTTGTGACAGGATTAACAATGCACCAGATTCCTTTAAAATAGTACGGAAATCGCTTCTGCCAGAGATACAGACAGACACTAGGGCGGTATCAGATAACTTTCGTAGAAATATGGTCAGGAAATTTATTTTTCCGGAGTTAAAAATGCACAAAGTAGTATTAACAACTATATAAAATAGTTGACATAACTGTGATATACGAGTAAGATAAAATTATAAATGCAGCAGAAAAGGGGGAGAGGATTGTGGAAAATTATGCATTAAGCTGTTGCTCGACTGCGGATTTGTCGCCGGAGCATTTTAAAGAACGGGATATCTCATTCATATGCTTTCATTATTATTTGGACGGTGTGGAATATACGGATGATTTGGGGCAGAGTATGCCCTTTGATGTTTTTTATGCCAGAATGAAAGAAGGAGCCGATACCAAGACTTCTCAGGTAAATGCGGGGGAATTTATGGAGTATTTCCGCAGCATACTTATCCAGGGAAAGGACATTCTGCATGTGTGCCTGTCATCCGGGCTGTCCGGAGTGGTTAATTCTGCGGAGACTGCGAAAGAGGCACTGTTGGAGGAGTTTCCGGACAGGAAGATTTTTATTGTGGATTCACTGGGGGCTTCTTCCGGTTACGGACTGCTTATGGACCGTCTGGCCGACCTGCGGGACGAAGGTAAGGGCCTGGAGGAAGTGTACCAATGGGCAGAGGCTCACAAATTGAATCTGCACCACTGGTTTTTTTCAACAGATCTCACCTTTTATGTAAAAGGGGGCCGTATATCCAAGGTTTCCGGTTGGTTTGGAACAGCGCTGGAGATCTGTCCGCTGCTCAACATGGATCACACCGGGCACTTGATCCCCCGCTTTAAGATCCGGGGAAAGAAGAAAGTAATCCGGGAGATCGTAAAGAAAATGGAACTGTTTGCAGAGAACAGGCTGGATTACTCCGGAAAGTGTTTTATATCCCATTCGGACTGCTACAATGATGCGAGAAAAGTGGCGGATATGATAGAAGAGCGTTTTCCAAAGCTGAATGGAAAAGTTGTAATCAACAGTGTTGGGACAACGATCGGAAGCCATACAGGCACCGGAACGGTGGCCCTGTTCTTCTGGGGGGACACAAGGAAAGACTGACATACAGCGAAAAGAATTATTATACATGGTTCGTCTGCGCCCGGTGCCGTTACGGCATCCGGGCGTTTTGCATGTGCATAAAAACAGAACGCTCCGCCCATAATAACTGGTAATATCAGTTAGAAATGGGAGAAATTAAAATGAAAACATTTGAAGAGCTGTACCGGGAGATTCTGAACCGGAAAATATCACTAAAAGCGCCTCTGCCGCCTGAGTACCACCCCTATCATCTGGATTGTCTTCTACATCCCCAGAGCCATGCACCGGTCGTCTTTAATGAGCCGTGCGAGGAGTGTGAATATGAGCGTGCGTGCCAGAACAGCTGTATCTTTGACGCAATTGAGGTCGGGGAGGATGGAAAATTATTCATCAACCCGGAGCTGTGTACCGGGTGTGAGGCGTGTATTGAGGCATGCAAGACAGATAAAATCACAGCGGGCAGGGACGTGCTTCCGGCAATGAAGGCCGTAAGGGAGTCAGAAGGGCCTGTATACATGATGGTTGCCCCGGCGTTTTTGGGACAGTTTTCGGAAAAAGTAACTCCGGGAAAGCTGCGGACCGCTTTTCAGGCCCTGGGCTTCACGGGAATGGTGGAGGTTGCTCTTTTTGCGGATATCCTGACCTTAAAGGAAGCGCTGGAGTTTGATAAACATGTCAACGAAGAAGGGGATTACCAGCTTACAAGCTGCTGCTGTCCAATCTGGATCTCTATGATCCGCAAGATGTATCATGAATTGATGCCCCATGTGCCGGGGGCCGTATCTCCCATGGTTGCCTGCGGGCGAATGATAAAACAGCTGCATCCGGATGCACTCACTGTATTTGCAGGTCCCTGTCTGGCAAAGAAGAGCGAGGCAAAAGAGCCGGATATTGCCGGGGCTGTGGATTACGTGCTGACATTTCAGGAAATACAGGATATCTTTGAGGCCGCGGACATCCACCCGGAGGAACTGGCCGATAAAGAAAAGGAGCATTCCTCCAGGGCAGGCCGGATCTACGCAAGGACCGGCGGCGTGAGCGAGGCCGTGCAGGAGACCGAAAAGCAGCTGAGACCGGATCGGAAGATAAAGGTGAAGGCAGAGCAGGCAGACGGTATACCGGCCTGCCGGGAATTAATTAAACGGATTCAGAACAAAGAGACGGATGCCAATTTCTTCGAAGGAATGGGGTGCCAGGGTGGATGCGTGGGAGGTCCCAAAGCCATCTTGAACCGAAAAGAAGGGCGCAGGCAGGTAAATGCATATGGAGAAAGCGCTCCCTTTGCGACCCCGCTGGAAAACCCTTATGTAATGAAAATGCTTGAAGAGTCTGGGTTTGATACAATCGAGGTCTTTATAGAAAAAAGCGATCTCTTAGTCCGGAACTTCTCCTGACTCTCACATCGGGATTTAGCGACGAAATTTAGTCTCGGCGCGGACGGGACGCTTCATAAATGGATAGCCGAAAACCTTCCGGAGAACATCCATTCATGAAGCGTCCCCGTCCGTTGACTAGGCTAAAGCTAGCCGACTAAATCCCGATAAGTACTTGACTCTCACATTATGGTATACTGTATGGTATAAATGAGCTCAGAAACAGACACATGTGAAAGGTGGTACCAATGTTAAAAATAGGAGATTTTTCGAAGTTGTCAAGAATCAGTATCCGTATGCTGCGCCATTATGATGAGATTGGCCTGCTGAAGCCGGAGGTCGTGGATGACCTCTCCGGTTACCGCTACTATGGCGTATCCCAGCTGCCGCTGGCTGAAAGAATCCAGGTATTGAAAAGCATGGGTTTTGGCCTTGCAGTGATCGGGGAGATCTTAGAAAAGTATGATGATCCCCGGGCTATAGAAGAGTTTCTGCTGGTTAAGCGCAGGGAGCTGGAGGAGCAGGAACGGCTGACAAAGGAACGGTTACAGGTTCTGGACAATACGATCAGATGGTTGAGAAAGGATGGTAATCTTATGAATTACGAAGTAACGTTAAAGACGCTCCCCCAGAGGTATGTAGCCAGTGTGCGCCAGGTAATTCCGGCATATGATGCGGAAGGAATGCTGTGGCAGATGTTAAATGAGGAGACTGCTTCCCAGAATTTGAAACAGGCCGTGCCGTGCTATGGACTTGCAATATTCCACGACGAGGGGTACAAAGACGGCGATGTAGATGTTGAAATACAGGCTTGCGTGGAGGGATCTTATAATGACACCGAACATGTGAGATTCAAGACCGTGGCGCCGGTTCAGATGGCTTCAGCAACATACAGCGGAAGCTATGACCAGATCACAAAGGTGAACGAATCTGTTGCCAGATGGATTCAGGAGAACGGCTATGAATTCGACGGCCCCTCGTTCTGTATTTACCATGTAAGCCCCTATGAGGCGAAAAGCCCGGACGATCTGGTGACAGAAGTATGTTATCCGGTTAAAAAGAAATAAAGACGACACACAGCTGTCCTGATTATTGTGGTATGATACATGAGAATACAAACTTACGGAGGAAATATCATGGGATGGATTGAAGCATATACAAGAGAGGACAAACCTGAATTTGAGGACATCAGCGCTTATGTGGACTGTCCGTTTTGGGAAGGGCTGTGTGAATTTATTGAAGAGACGTATTCCATAAAGCCGGCCATAGAATACAGCAGATGTTCCGGGGCGCCGGGATGGAATGTGAAATATAAGAAAAGCAGCAGGGCATTGTGCACGTTATATCCGAATAAAGGATATTTCACCTGCCTCATATCGATTGGGAGAAAAGAAGCGCCGGAGACGGAACTGATGCTGGGATCCTTCAGCTCATATCTGCAGGAACTTTATAAGAATACTAATGTATTTAACGGCTCCAGATGGCTAATGATCGATGTGGCTACTGAAAAGATTTTTGAGGAAGTAAAAGAACTGCTCTGTATCCGGATACATCCTCCAAAGAAAAAAGCTGCGGATGGAACCAGCAGATAACTAGTGCTATTATTATTTAACAAGAAAAGTGAAAATCTCCCACTTCTATAGGGGGAAGAGAATAATCACTAAAAACAAGAATACGTGTAATGAAAGGTCATTTTCTTGATTTTATACAGGAAAATGACCTTTTGTGTTAGAAGTATTTTGCACATAGAACTTGGCATATCTCATATTTTAGTGTCCGGTCTTTCTTCTTTACTGCTCTAATCCTGCTTTTCTGACGGCGTATAAGCAATCAGTACAATTTCCTGGTTGGTTTTTTCTTTCAGAGTTTTCTGCAGCTTGTCAATCTCATGGACACATTGACCGGATATGTCGGCTATCTGATAGTTTTGATCCATTTGGACACCTCCTCATAAATAAAATTATGGCTTTATTATTATGAGTAAAATAAAGGCTGATTATGCGGGATATGATAGATTGCAGTATGAACCTGAAGGCAGAAGGTAAATTAATTAAATTCATATGGAAATAATTTCCTATAATTTTTTCAATATGCTGAAACTTTTCAATCTATTTATTTATCTAATTAGTATCAATCGATTGAATAAAAATATGAATACTATTATCTAAGACAGAGCAGGTGTGATAACCGCTAGTACCTCGAATAATAATTAACTTGCTACTTATTTTCGATGTAATAGTCCCGCTGGACAAAATGTTTGGGCGTGACGATGAAATATCAGACATAAGCTGCGATACAAAGGGGGAGTGTGAAGTTGAAAAATCTGGTAAAAAGGGCGCAGGCCGGTAATAAGGAAGCTTTTATAACATTAATGGAAGAGCACAAGCAGGCTTTGTATAAAATTGCAGTCAGCATGCTGAAAAATGATGCAGACGCTGCAGACGCGATGCAGGACACGGTTTTGAGCAGCTTTGAAAATTTGCAGGGCCTGCGGCAGCCGGAATTTTTTAAGACGTGGCTGACCAGAATACTAATTAATCACTGTAACCGCATATTAAAGGAGCGTGGAAAAATGGTGCCGATATATGAACATCCAGAACTGGAGGAAATGCAGGTGGATACGTCTGGCAGGGAGTTTTTAGGCCTGTTGAATCAGCTGGAGGATCAGTACCGCATTGTCTTGCTGCTTTACTATGTGGAAGGCTTTAGTATCAAAGAAATCGGCTCTATACTGGAGATGAACGAGAATACCGTAAAAACGAGGTTATCGCGGGGGCGGAACTCCTTTAAAAAAATATATCTGAAGGAAAACCCGTCGTCAGCATATGGAATGGAGGTGCAGGGATGAACAGGCAGGATCATGATATTGAACTGAAAGAAGCATTGCAGAATGATATAAAGATACCGGAAATTGTAGACGGCCGTATGGAGGAAATGTATGACAAAATCCGCAGCGGTGAGGTGCGTATGAAGCAACTTAAGGGCGGCAGCCAAAAGAAAAGGCTGTACAGAGGGCTGGGGATTGCTGCTGCAGCAGCATGCCTGGTCATTGTACTATCGGGCGTATTTTATGTAAACCCGGCGCTGGCAAAGGATATCCCGCTATTGGGAGATGTATTCGGCCGCCTGCAGAAGATGCGGGAGGATAACCCTTACCCCGAGAAAGACAAGACCGCGTACAGCAATATCGAGAAGCATTCCAAGCCGGTAGTAACAGAGCCCGAAGAGGAGATCACAAATGTAGCGGAAGACCAGGGAATCACCATCAGCGTGACAGATGCATATTGTGACGGACTGGATTTATATTTTACCCTTTCCATGCGCTCAGAGGATCCGGAGTTGAACACCGCCGACAGACTCGATCTGCTCACCTACAAGGAAGGGGATCCGGTTTCCTTCTGGGCCTGGCTTACAGTAGATGGAAAAGAGGCATACACCACTGAAATATTATCCGGAAAAAAATCTGAGGACGGAGTCTATGTATCCCTCATGAGGATACCTTTATCGTATGTAGAAAATGGTGAATTCACCGAAAATACAGCAGTAGAAATACACGCAGACGCCATAGGAGCCCACAGATTCGGTGAAGAGGAAGACACAACCCTGGAGAATTACGGCAAAGTAGACTTCAGCAGACTTGGATTCAAAAGCATAAAAGGCAGCTGGACTTTGAAATTCAAGCCAACCATGGATACAACTCAGAACAAAGAAGCAGAGCCAAATGCAGAAAACAACGGATTCATTGTACAGAAAGTAACACAAACACCAAGTAACATGCACATCGAACTCTTCATGCCCGAAGAATATATAGAAAGAAACCCTGCAGTCATCCTGACAGACACCAATGGAAACCGCGTATATGAAGAATTCGGCAGCAACACTACAGACACAGAAAACGGAGGCCAGATACAGGGAATGGTATTCGACCACTCCGACGCCACACAATTTATACTACAAGTAATAGACAAAAACGGCGACATGAATGTACTGGCAGAGATTCCTTTCGGAATGGAGTAGCATCGAAAGGGTACACACCATTATCAGCCAGTGATGAAAGAATTCACATCTCATGTCTCCTAACCGGTTACAAAAACGTGCCCCATCCCAGTCTGATCCACTGCTCCTGTCCGAAATCCCCCCGAGTAGGAAGGCCCTGCCGTCCGGATGCACATAGCCTA
>BAIF02000053.1 GCA_000509105.1 Clostridiales bacterium VE202-21
CTATAGGTGGCCGTGATAGCAGGGCATCTGTTTCTCCTGTCTCAATATAAATGTCCCCCATGATTATATTATCCGAAAGTGTGATTTCAGTCTCCGTTTTCTTTACCAGTTCCCGTATTTCTTCCTCGCGTTTCCTTAATATCACTCCTTCTTCGGTCAGCGTCACCTTCCGTGATCCCTTTGTTCCACGTATCAGTAACTGTCTGCCAGGTTCCTCTTCCATATTTTTTATCTGTGTCGTAAGCGTTGGCTGGGATAAATGAAGGGACTCTGCCGCTCGCTCGATACTCTGTTCTCTTGCTATCGCCAGAAAATATGGAAGTACCCGTAATTCCATATGGCAATCTCCTTTGCAATCAGATTTATTCTTAGCAGTTATCGGCATCTTATTTCTATAAAAGCTTTAGCTTGGCTTTAATATAGAATTCCATAGGTCCCTACTATACTAATGACTAAGATATAAGTATTGGCTATTGTAATGAATCCAGACTATAATGTAATTGAAAACAGAAGTCGTTTTATAGTGGCGAAAGGAGGCAGAAAATATGTTAGGAAATTTTGCGTATTCAAACCCAACGAAACTTTATTTTGGAGAAGATTCTTTAAACTATCTGAATGAGGAGCTGCCGAAATATGGAAAGAATGTACAGCTTGTATATGGCGGCGGTTCCATTAAAAAGACGGGTATTTACGATAAGGTTGTGGCAATCTTAAAAGCCTGTGGAAAAGAAATCTTTGAGGATGGCGGCGTTATGCCAAACCCAACGGTTGAGAAGCTCTATGAGGGCATCCAGATCGCAAGGGAGCATGAGGTGGATTTAATTTTAGCAGTGGGAGGCGGTTCCTGCTGTGATTATGCCAAAGCAGTCTCCATATCCGTCAATTGCAGGGAGGATCCCTGGGAGAAGTATTATCTGAAATTCGAGGACGTAGATGCAGATACTGAAATCATTCCGGTAGGATGTGTGCTGACTATAGCTGGCACCGGGTCTGAGATGAATGGCGGAGCAGTGATTACAAACCATGAAAGTAAGCTGAAAATCGGCCATGTCTTCGGAGAGCAGGTATTTCCCAGATTTTCAATATTAAACCCGGTCTTTACCTATTCTCTGCCGAAGTACCAGATGGTATCCGGAATTTATGACATCCTGAATCATATCTGTGAACAGTTTTTCTCCGGTGATGATGATAATACGTCTGATTATCTGATGGAGGGACTGATGAGATCACTGATTCACAGCTCCAGGATTGCGATAAAGGAGCCGGAAAACTATGAGGCCAGAAGCAATATCATGTGGACGGCTGCATGGGCGTTGAATACGTTGGTTGCTATGGGGAAATCCACAGACTGGATGGTGCATATGCTTGGCCAGGCAGTGGGAGCTCATACAGATGCCGCCCACGGGATGACGCTTTCGGCAGTATCCCTGCCATACTACCGGTATATCATGCCTTATGGTCTTAAAAAATTCAAACGCTTTGCCGTGAATGTCTGGGATATTGATTCAGAAGGAAAAACGGATGAAGAGATAGCAGCAGAAGGTTTAAATGCCCTGGAAACATGGATGAAAGAAATTGGAGTAGTTATGAATATTACAGAACTGGGTGTGAGGGAAGATATGGTGGATGACCTTGTGAAAAGTACCCTTGTCATGGAAGGCGGTTATAAAGTGCTGACACAGGAAGAAATCAGGGAGATCTTTCAAAAGAGTTTGTAAAATGACAGAAAAAGCAAAAAAATAGCGTGTTTGCAGTAATAATCCTGTTTGCGGCATTTGGCAGAGGCGCCTGCACCTGAGACGTTAAAATGCACAGTAATATTTTCGTTCGGCAGGTTATTTTGTGGAATCTGATGAAACTGAAAAAAGTGCTTACGAGCAGTCAGGAGATCTGTTAAAATAGCATCAGTATAAGCGAAGGCAGTCGTTTTCGCACCGGGGTTTAACAGAATATTGGTTTAGATGAGAATGGTAGTGGTGATTATAGTTCTGTAATCATAACGAAAGTTATGAACAGTCTTTAGTCCCGCTGCCTTTTATTTTGGCCAAAATTATGCTGTGCGGAATCTTCTGAATGCCAGAGCTTAGAGAAAATATTTAAATATGAGGAGAAAGAAATATGCCAAAAACAAAATTTCAGGAAATTATTTTTACGATTATCATGGTGATTGTGATGGTGTATGCACTGGTTGTATACAATATCGCTCTGGACAAAGGGGAGTTAACGAACCAGGTGTTTGTTATAGCACTCCAGGAGCTTGTTATTATGGGAATTATCGGTTTCATTCTGGAGATGCTGATTGCCGGACCACTTTCTAAAAAACTTGCATTCCGGCTGGTGACACCGGGAAAAGATAAGCCGGTTTTTGTGATTCTTGCCGTATCCGCGATGACGGTCTGTCTTATGTGCCCGATGATGAGTTTCGCTGCCACAGTATTATTTAAAGGTGCGGATGCTCAGTTGATTTCAAAATGGCTGCAGACCTCTGTAATGAACTTCCCAATGGCGTTCTGCTGGCAGATATTCTTCGCAGGGCCACTGGTAAGATGGATATTCGGGCGGCTGTTTCCGGTAAAAATGGACGTATAATAAAACCTCCATTGCCAGAGGTGGATAATTGCGATATGATATTTTTATAAAGTCAGGCAATTGTGAGGTGATCAGGTAATATGAAGGAAAATGCAATAGAGGATCAGACAGCTGAAAATCGAATGGGGACAGCCCCGGTAGCGCCGCTGCTGCTTAAGATGGCATTACCCATTATTCTTTCTACGCTGGTACAGTCACTCTACAACATCGTGGATGGGATATTCGTTGCCCAAATTAGTGAGGAGGCAATGACAGCTATTACATACGCACAGCCTCCGGTCATTGTTCTGCTGGCTGTCGGAACAGGGATCGCGGTCGGTATGAATACCATGCTTTCTCATGCATTGGGTGAAAAGAATCAGAAATGTGTAAACGATGCAGCGCAGACTGCGATTTTCCTGACTGTGGCAGCCTCTATAATTTCGTTTGCAGCTTCGGTAACACTGGTGCGACCTTATATAATGACACAGACAGAAAATCCCGTGATTCTTGAGATGGGGGTGAAGTATCTGAGAATTTATATGGCTCTGGGAATTGGAACTATGGGGCAGCTTGTATTTGAGAGAATGCTGATATCCACAGGAAAGACCATGTATAGTATGATTTCACAGATTACTGGCGCCGTATTGAACTTAGTTCTTGATCCGATTTTGATTTTCGGGTTACTGGGAGCGCCCGCCATGGGAATTTCAGGCGCGGCGCTTGCTACTGTGCTCAGTCAGATAGCGGCATTGATTATCGCTTTGGTGTTGAATCTGAAGAAGAATCATGAGGTGTCCTTACAATTCAGCATAAAACCGGCAGGTTATGCCGTAAGGAGACTGCTGTTTTTAGGAGTCCCTTCTACTATTTTTATGACGTTAAATGCCTGTATGATGCTGGGAATTAACGCCATATTGAGGAGCTTTTCAGAGACGGCTATTGCGGCGATAGGCGCCTGCGCGAAAATTACAACCCTGTTTATCAATGTGGTGAATGCGATGGCGAATACACTTATGCCGATGGTGGCATATAACCATGGAGCAAAAAAGAAAAAGCGTATTGATCAGGCCCTGAAATACGGTTATCTTTACAGTCTGATATTAACTGCCGCGGGAACACTTGTCTGTCTGTTGTTTACCAGACAGATTTTACTGATGTTTAATGCAAAGAATGAGATGATGAAGATCGGCATAAACGCAATGCGGCTGATGAGCTGCGGTTATATGATGCTGGCGATCCGGAATGTCAGTACCGCAGTAGTGCAGGCGCTTGGACACAGCGTCCAGAGCATGATCGTAGATTTATTCAGAAGTTATGTAATTCTACTGCCTTTTGCATGGCTGTTTGCAAGATCAGGTAATGTAAACAGAGTATTCTGGGCATATCCGTTGGCTGATAGTTTGACTGCACTTGTCGGTATCCTGCTGTTGTGGTACTTTTACAGAAAAGATATCAGGACGATGCAGAACGCTTGCGATGTATAAAGAAATTTTTAAGACAGAGATGACTATTAAATTTTGTCAGATCTGTCTTTTTTGTTTCATTATAATAAAAATCCTTCTTAGTATGATGCAAATTGCGGCCAAAATCTGCAAAGTAAAGCCAGAATCTTGAAAAAACCACCTCTGAGTAATAGATTTAAAGTCATAGATTAATTACAACCCACTGTGCAAACGCAGTGAAGACGAATAAGAGGGAGGTCTTTTTTAATGAAAACAACAAAGAAACGATTTGCAGCAGCGCTGTTCAGTATCTGCCTGCTTGCCAGTATGCTGCCGGGCACGGGCATGGCAGTATTTGCACAGGACAGCGTCCGCGATGCATGGGACGGAACTGCCGATACTGGCTGGTACGATGGAACCAAAACAGAGTATGAAATCAGTACGGCGGGGGAGTTGGCAGGTCTGGCTGTTTTGGTGAATAGCGGGACGAAATTTGAAGGAGAAACAGTCTTGCTGTTATCGGATCTTGACCTGGGGGGATATGAATGGGTTTCCACCGGTACGGGAAATAATTCTCAAAAATATTTTGGCGGAACATTCGACGGAAAGAATCATTGTATTTACAACGTTATAAGTACGGAATCGCCTGATTATAGCGGATTATTTGGAGTTATATCCCATGGAGGTACGATACAGAATCTCGGCGTGGCAGATGCTTACTTTACAAATTCGCCCTTCTTCAATATGGGCATCCTGGCCGCCTGGGCAAACGGTGGGAGCATCCGGAATTCCGCGGCAAGAACATTACGGAACAGGCCGTTGTAGATGGCTATGCCGCTGATATTGAAGCCGCCATCAAAGCGCTTGAAAAAAAGAAGGACAGCCCGAAACAGCCTGCTGATACGGCAAGTCCGGCAAAACCGGGGAAAACACATAATTCCAATGCCCCGTAAAAAATTTACCACCCAGAAAGACGATTATGAAAACCTCAGTCTTAGCTGGTTTGTTAAATACTGCGAACTATATTGCAAATGTGAATTCAACAATATAGTTTCCCAAATCCGGTGCAATGTCTTTCTGTGATTGGATCACAGCTTCGCCGCCAGTACCATCAATTTTACTTATATTTTCCATACTTCTTTCAAATCTTGTTTTCTCCATATCATTTTAACTCCGTGTTTGATAGAATAGAATTAGTGACCATTAAAATAAGATTGACTGTTATTAGAATCAGCTGTTATTAATTGGGTTCTCCTTAAATGTTTTTTAATTTACGGAAGAAAGTGAGGAAATAATATGAAAAAAGTTCTGGAATTTGATGCAGTTCTTGTTAAAAAACCGGATATGGATGCGGCATATATAGAGATCCCTTTCGATATGAAAGCGATTTTTGGAAAGTCACGGGTACTGGTACACGCAACTTTTGATGGCGAACCTTATGATGGACAGGCCGTGAAAATGGGTACGCCATGCCATATTATTGGCGTCAGGAAGGACATCCGCAAAAAAATAGGGAAAAAACCGGGAGATAAGCTTCATGTGACGCTGGAAGAACGGGAAAGAGGAAAGTGACTATTTCTGTTGAATCAAAGTGGTTGTATGATATACTAGAAGCATCTTAATGAACGGAGGCTGCAAATTATGGGAATTTGGACAAATAAGCACTAACGGCAAGGTGTTGGTGTTTTTCCAGGCCTTGCTAATCAGGAAGCGGAAAACAGATCAGTGATTAGGAGGCAAATGATGTCATATTTTTATTATCAGTCAAAAAAGATTTATTACACAGAAACGGGGAGTGGAAAACCAGTGCTGTTTTTGCATGGCAATACGGCATCTTCCAGGATGTTTGAACTGCTGCTGCCCTTGTATGAGGATCAGTTTCATGTCATTCTCATCGATTTTCTAGGGCATGGGAAATCCGACCGGCTTGAAGAGTTTCCGGCGGATCTTTGGATGGAAGAAGCCCGCCAGACCATCGCATTGCTGGAACATCTGAACCTTGGAAAGGTGGATCTTGTGGGCACCAGCGGCGGTGCCTGGGTTGCCATCAATGCTGCACTAGAGCGCCCGGAGCTGGCAGGGAAGATTATAGCGGACAGTTTTGACGGCCGGACATTGGCGGACAATTTTTCTAAGAACCTGGTTCAGGAGAGAACGAACGCCAAAAAGGATGAAATGGGAATTGGTTTTTACCAGTGGTGCCAGGGAGATGATTGGGAACGCATCGTGGATATGGATACAAAGGCATTGATTCAATGTGCCGGAGAAAAGCTGCCGTTATTCACAAAACCACTGTGCAGTCTGCAGGTTCCGCTGCTGCTCATGGGGAGCGAAGGAGATGAAATGTCCAGGGAGGATTTTCAGGAGGAGTACGCTGCAATAGCCGGTGAAACAGGGGCTGAGATTTGTATTTTTCCAAATGGAAGCCATCCCGCAATTCTTTCTAATGCAAAGGAGGCTGCAAAAGCGATCTGCAAATTTCTGGAAACGTAGAAATAGCCGTCGTCGCGACATGCTCCAGGTATATTCTTTTTGTTAAATAATGCTGTGGCAGGTTATGGCACAGAAAAGGCATGGACAAATATAAAAATAAATGTTCATGCCTTTTTATATACCGGAATTAATGAAAGCAGCAAAGGGAATTTCCAGTGATGGCTGCTCTATAGAAATTCTAAGTTTATCCTTCAAATAAAATTGATTCTTAAAAAACGAAATTGGCCAGATAAAACAACAGGAATGTATGGGCGGGATAAAAAATATAGAAGAAATATTTCATGCCCGGCCCCTTTTGATTATTGTACTTCAGCATGATTGGCAGGGCCAATACCATCAGGCACTGCAGTCCGTAAATACCATCCAGCATTTCCATGCTAAACTGATTGATGCAGAAAATGATGTACATGACAATAAAGCAATCTTTTTTTCTCTTTCAGAAAATACATCAATACTCCAAGAGCAACAAATTCAAACCCATATTCATTCAAATAAATGTTAGGGATAAGTCCAGTCAGCACATCGCTGCTTAAATAACGTGAAAACGGCAGTATATAGAAAAGAAACTGAACTGCAAAAATACATCCAAGCAGTATCCCGCCCTTTTTATGGTCCTGCAAAAATATTTCAATTGTACTGATTAAAACGCCTACTATAAACATAGTAAGAAAAATATTGTGATTACCATACCCGTATTCGGTTGGCATAAAGTAGTCAACAGCATAACCGAAAATTGTCATGAACACACTCATTAGATATAAACGCAATAAATATATCCTGCGGTTTTTTGTATATTGGTAACCCCATACCATACAAAACAGGAAAAGAGGAAAACTCGCTCTGCCCAGCCAGCGAAACCATATTGGCGTTCCTTCAAAATAGTAGCCTATATGGTCTATAACCATTAGAATTAATGCGATTATTTTAATCTTAAATGTATTCATGTGTGATACCTCGCTTCTGTGATTATCGTTTTTATGAACGCCTAACCTGCCAAAAGCGGGTATCTTACCTCGATCCATTATGGCTCAAAACGGTTACTGCATGATGCATATTTTATCATATTTCTGCAGCTTCGTCTATCTCGCCTTTTTTGAGGTCTATTTTGTCTCCCAGCTGATGAACTGGCCTAGTACTACAGCGAACATGCAATATAATTCTAAGCAGCTGTGTGATTCACGTGGGAATTCCTTTTATTTATCAGTGAACAATATATCATCCAGTATGGCGGCTCGGATCCATCATTTATTTTAAGAAGATTGATTCGATAATCATACCCCTCAATCGTAATCGTATTGTCGTCATCGTCTGGATGTAGCCTGTAAGTTAAGCTGTGTTCCCAACAGAAGTGAATAATTAAATCCAGAATCATTTTATGGTGATTTGGCTGTTGTTTACTGAAAAGAATATATGCTGTTTTCATAAGATACCTCCGCTTATATAAAATGCTTATAAATTGTGTTTTAAAATGGAACCGGCATTTCCAGGTGTATGAACCGTAACAGAACGAATCGGTTTCTTACAGTTCAGCAGATTGTATTTCTGCAAAGTGGAATATAATTTCTCTGCCATTGTGGAATCCATGTCACAGAGGGGCAGACGGCAGTGTCCTGTGTTATAGCCCATTGCGCGCATGGCCTGTTTGACGGGGATGGGATTGACATCCAAAAATAAAGCCTCAATCAGCTCCAGATATTTTAACTGAAGGCTGTCGCTTTCGTCACTGTTGCCGGCAAAATAAGAGGAACAGATGGTATGCACTTCTCTGGGCACGAGATTGGAAAGGACAGAAATGACTCCCTTTGCCCCCAACGCCAGTGCCGAAGTAATCTGATCATCGTTTCCGGAATATATGGCAAGGTCGTCCTTACAGAGTGCTGCGATCTTGGCAATCTGGGAAAAATTGCCGCTTGCCTCCTTGACGGCCACGATATTATCTATTTCACTGAGACGCTTGAAAGTAGCCGGATAAATATTTACTCCAGTGCGGGAAGGCACATTATATAAAATAATCGGCAGATTCGTTGCATCCGCACATGCTGTAAAATGCAGGAATAACCCCTGCTGTGATGCCTTGTTGTAATACGGTGTGACATGGAGCAGCGCGTCTGCGCCGGCTTTTTCGCATTCCCTTGACAGATAAACCGCATGGGCGGTATTGTTGCTTCCGGCTCCTGCGATCACCGGAATACGCCCGTCCACATGTTTGACTGCGCGGCGTACCAGCTCAATATGTTCTTCATCTGTCAGTGTGGAACCCTCCCCAGTTGTTCCGGCAACGATGACAGCGTCTGCATTTTCACGGATCTGCATATCCAGTAAATTTTCAAAAACAGGAAAATTAATTGAAAAATCATTTAGCATCGGGGTTATGATTGCAGTACCCGCTCCTTTAAAAATCAATTTTTTCATGATGATGGCCTCTCCTTTATTCATAGCTAATTTAGATACATTTATCATATGGATTCTTTGATTAAAAAGGGATAAAAGTCTTAGCAGAAGATATTAAAACGATATAAATATTCCGGGACTGGCTGAGCGCGCCCGTGCAGGTTATTCGAGTTTGTAACAAAGTCACAGTAAAAATCGCCTGCATCGTGTATACTGACAACAAATAAAGTCGGAGGTATTGATTGTGGCTGATAAAAAATTGCGTAAAAAGGCTTTTATTGTACAAAATGAGTGCGTGGCATGCGGATGCTGCGTAAAGGTATGCCCGAAAGATGCTATTCATATTGAGAGAGGAATTTTCGCAGACGTTGATTTGGAAAAATGTGTTGGCTGCAGCAAGTGTGCACGAGAATGCCCTGCATGCGTAATTGAAATTCGGGAGGTGCCTGTATGAAGAAACAATGGTATGATTATCTCTGGATATTTTCTACTGTTTACCTGGTGCTCGGTTTTTTCAACATCCTTTTTGCATGGATCGGACTGCTTTGCTTTTTTATCCCTTTGATTATTTCCGTCGCCGGAGGCGGCAAGGGATATTGTAACCGCTACTGCGGAAGGGGACAGCTTTTCTCCTTACTGGGCGGACGATTTGGCCTGTCCCGCAGAAAGGACCCGCCGAAATTTCTGCGAAGCAAATGGTTCCGCTACGGGTTCCTGCTCTTTTTCTTTACCATGTTTTTTCAGATGCTTTGGAGCACATGGCTGGTGTTTGGTGAAGCGCGCAGCCTCAGGCAGATGGTGACGATCCTTTGGACGTTTAACCTGCCCTGGCACTGGGCGTATGATGGAACGGCGTTTGCGCCGTGGATGGCGCAGTTCGCCTTTGGATTTTACAGCGTGATGCTGACATCCACGATACTGGGTATGATTACAATGGTGCTGTTCAAGCCTCGTTCCTGGTGTGTGTACTGCCCAATGGGGACCATGACACAGCTTATTTGCAAAGCAAAGTCAGGTAAGAGCGTGAGCTTACTCCAAAATACAGAACATAGCTAAAATGTCAGTTGCAGCCGGGTATAGTTTTATAAAACTATATTCCGGCTGCAATTTTATGATATACTAGTCTGGTACACGGAGTGTTAATAGAAATTCATGGTGATGGTCTTATACGGCTCAAAACCCTGATTCAGACAGTAGTGAGAACCATATATATCAAGAATAATGGAGTTGGGTGTGCCATTTATCTTTGTATGTTCCCGCACAATTAGTTCTGTTGTATTTTTGATCGTCCAGAACTTGTAAATTACAACGCTGAGCCTTACTTCTCTTGATTGATCGGTTGTAATGTTCGATTCATTTGCGATTTGATAGTCGGGAAGCATGTTGATTGTTGTTAGAATTAAAACGAGAGCTATAAAAATAATACATAGTTTCTTTTTCATCAATAATTCCCCCTGTAAAAATGATAGGGCTGAAAATGATGCAAATCTACAGGTAAATAATGGGAGATCTATGTGTTGCGTACATAGGGGAATATAAATAGGACTGGAAGGGAACATAACAGGAATGTACAAAGGATAGGAGAGGATACGGATAACATGGGAAAGGGACTAATAGATTCATTATTGGATCATATTTTCCTATTTCTAAGTGCAGATATGTATGTAATGCAGAAGAATGATATTAGAGGAGATTTATATGAAAGCGATCGGTTTGATAATATTATTAGTTTTCTATTTTGTCTATATTGGGAAGATGGTTCTGCAGAGAAGGCAGGGCATTCAGACAGACCAGATTGCAAAAGGAAGCCGCAGAGATAAAGTGTTTTATATAGAACTTATCATGAAGGCAGCTACATATTCGGTAGTCATTATAGAAGTGATCAGTATTGTGTTTGTGAAGCCGGTGGTGCCGTCTCATGTGAGGTTCCTGGGAATGATACTAGGATTCGTGGGAGACGTGGTTTTTGCTCTTGCGGTTATCACAATGAAAGATAACTGGAGAGCAGGAATTGCTGAGAATGATAAAACGGAAATGGTAACGGCGGGGATCTATCAGTTCAGCAGGAATCCTGCGTTTCTGGGATTTGACCTTGTATATCTGGGGATAGTGTTGATGTTTTTCAACTGGGTGCTGCTTTTGTTTTCTGTATTTGCTGTTGTTATGCTTCATTTGCAGATCTTGCAGGAAGAAAAATATCTGCCGCAGGTTTTTGGGGAAGCGTATTTGCTATACTGCAGCAAAGTCTGTAGATATTTGGGAACTAAACGATAGGAGAGAAGAATGAAAGAAAGATTTGAGACAGAGCGTCTAATTCTGAGGCACTGGAATAACGGGGATGCAGAAGAATTATACCGGTATGCCAAAGATGAAAGGGTAGGCCCACCTGCGGGATGGCCGGTGCATACCAGTGTGGAAAACAGCCGTGAGATTATAGAAAAGGTGCTTTTGGCCGAGGGAACCTATGCGGTTGTATTAAAGGAAAGCAATCTTCCTGTGGGCAGTATTGGCCTGCTGCTGGGCGGCGCAAGTGATCTGGTGACGGCAGATACAGAGGCGGAGATCGGTTACTGGATCGGCGTCCCATATTGGGGACAAGGATTCATTCCGGAGGCCGCGCGGGTTTTGATACAATATGCCTTCGATGAACTAGGCATGGATAAGCTCTGGTGCGGCTATTTCGAGGGGAACGATAAGTCACTCAGGGTACAGCAGAAGTGCGGTTTTGTATATCATCATACCAATGAGAATATTTCCTGGCCGCTTATGGGGGATATTCGGACGGAACATATTACCTGTCTGACAAAACAGCAGTGGAAAGAGAAAGACATGGTAAAATCTGATCAAAATGAACTGCTTTTAAATTTACATCGGCTTCATACGACAGAATTGGGTATTGAGCGAATTAGAACAAACCTTTGTATACAAACGGAAGATGTTATTGGATGGTGCAGAGATAAGATACGGGACACGGGCAGCAGTGTTACCAGAAGAGGGAAGAACTGGTATATTAGTTCTGGCGATTGTACTATTACTGTTAATGCGAATAGCTTTACCGTTATTACGGCACATAAGCGTAAATAACAGGCGGATTACAGATTCAAAAATGCAGAAGTGAGAAAGGTTTTGGCAGCTATATGGTGAATCATATTGAAACGAAACGATTAAGTATTACTGCCCTGACGCCCGGACAGCTGGAGTTGTGGATAAACGATATTCCAATGTTGGAAAAAGAACTTGGGTGCAGCTATCAGGCGGAGCCGATGAAGGGCGTATTTAAAGAAATTGCTGCAGGTCAGTTAGAATTAGCGAAAAACGCAGGAGAAAATTATATTTGGTATAGCTTTTGGTTTATGATCCGAAAGTCGGATAACGTAGTAGTGGGTTCTGCGGATTTCAAAAACCTTCCGGATAAAAATGGAGAGGTTGAGATTGGCTATGGCCTGGGAAAAGCATTTGAACATTGCGGATATATGACGGAGACTGTTCAGGCAATGTGTGACTGGGCAAGGAAGCAGAAGGGAGTAAGGCATATCATTGCAGAAACTGATATAGACGGTTATGCTTCCCAACGAATATTACGGAGATGCGGGTTCAAAGAATATAAAAGGGATATTACGGTGTGGTGGAGGCTTTGAAGAGAGAATCAGGAGATGTGTATTTAATCAGATCTTCTGTGATCAGAACTGCCCATTTATGCATAAGTTCTAAAAATCTGGTACAGATTCTAAAATATGTGACATATAAGCGCCTCACTTTTTATGATACCCTTAAAAAAAGTGAGGTGCTTATATTATGAAAATAACAATTTTAGGCGGTACAGGCTGGCTTGGAGCAGAGATTTCTGCAGAGGCAGTAAAACGGGGGCATGTTGTGGCAGTAGTTTCACGGCATCCGGAAGATATCAAATATACGCTGACTCCGGATGTGGAGTCCCTGAAAGCGGATGCGGGCGATTATACACAGTTGATAGAAACCATTCCGGTAGACAGCGACATAGTCGTTAATTCTCTGATACCTGATCCGTTTCAGCCGGAACAGTTCTCCAATTTATGCAGCAATGTGATACGAGCTTGTAAAGAAATAGGGATCCGAAGGCTGATAGCCATTGGAGATGCGTGCGTGTTTAAAGTGACTCCTGATAAAATGTTAAAAGATACGACGTTTTTGACACCAATGTACAGAACCTGGTTTGGAGAACACGAGAAGACTCATGAGCTCTATCTGAATGAAACAGAGCTTGAATGGGTAGAAATTGCGCCGGCAGCAAAATGTCTTCCGGACAAAGGCGGACAGGAGTATATGATTGCGGAAGATGCGCTTTGCACATTAGATCCGCTGGTTGCTGAGTTAAAGACTCCGGATCCGGATCATTTTCCTTTTGCGGACAGCAGCTATATCTCCACACAGGATTTTGCCCGCGCTGTATTGGATGAGATAGAGCATCCAAAATACAGCGGGAAACGAATCTGTGTGGCGTGGAAGCAAAAACATGAAATGTATTGGGAGGGGGAAGCAAAGTGAAGATCGCTATTTTAGGTGCAAGCGGAAGAGTAGGCAGCAGAATTGCAAAAGAAGCGCTTATGCGCGGACATCAGGTCGTCGGAATTGACGTAAATATAAAAGAAGAATTGAAAAACCAGGTGGAATTCTATAAAATAGATATGGAAGATACAGAAGGTGTTGCGGGGGCAATCCGGGGGTGTGATGTGTATATTTTTGCCGTGATTCCGGTATTAAAAGGCTTAGACAGGATTATTCCCGTAGTTCAGAGTGCAATTGAAGCGTGTAAGATAGCGGGGGTGCCGCGGATGATCTATATCTGCGGAGGCGTTTCCTCGTGGGTGAGGCCCGGAGTGTACATGCTGGATGACCAAAAGGTTCCGGGGCATCGGCAGACCCATAAGGCAAACGATGCGATCATAGGAAGCCATGAGATTGCATTGGAGTACCTGCGGACGGTTCATGATTTCGACTGGTGCTGTCAGACCGCTCCACTGTGGATGGAGGAAAATATGGGGGGACGAACGGGGAAATACCGGATGGGGACGGAATACCCGGTACTGATAGACCCGGAGAATAAAGAGATCAGTATTCAACAGAACTGCCATATTTCTATGGAAGACTTTGCAGTCTGTATGATAGACGAGGTGGAACAGAAACGTCATCACCAATGCAGATATACAGTAGGATATTAAGGTAACAGTTCAGACAGGTCTGAGCATTTACTGCGCAGACCGTGCGGAAACATGGTGGTTGCAGGCATCCTGTCTACGCTCTGCTTCGGTTCGTGCTAAACGTGCGCCACTGGCGTACAGCATCCTTCGCCGCAGCCGAATTCCTATGGGCTGGATGCGTAACAGGTCAGGCTTGCCTGAGCTGTTATATTAAGGAAAAGGCACCCCTGAGGGTGTCTTTTTTGGATTGCTGTGATATACTGAAGACAATCAGCCTTGTGGTGTGGAAAACTATATGTGGACAGGTGAAAACAGATGAAAAATGTAATCATTGCAGATGACGAAGTACATGTAAGAAGCCTATTGAAACATCTGGTGCATTGGGATGAATATGGGCTTAATCTGGCAGGCGAATTTGATAATGCAGAAGATATCATTGAATTTATGCAGCATGAAAAAGTTGATATTGTAGTCACAGATATTATGATGCCGGGACTCAATGGGATTGAGATGATAAAAGAAATCAAGAAACAGCAGATCCAGTGCCGTTTTGTGCTGATAAGCGGGTATCGGGATTTTGAGTTCGCGCAGGCAGCAGTTAAACTCGGCGTATCGGATTATATTCTGAAACCGATCAACGAGGATGAGGTAAATGCGGTCTTAAAATCCCTGGCGGAGGAGAAGAGCGAAGGCGGGGAAGAAGAATTCAGAAGAAAGGCAATCCGTCAGAAGTTCCGTGAGGTTCTGGCGGGAGATACCGCGGTACCGGATCTTGAAACGGTGGAGAAAAAGTATTGTCTTCATTTCCAAAAAGAAGGTGCATTTTTCCGGGTATTGCAGCTGGGTTTCTGCGGCTGCCGTGAGGGAGAAGAGGTTGAGCAGGTGGCAGGCGATATCTGGAATATCCTGCGAAAAAACATTTCTGAATGCTGCGTGGAACAGGAAATGTTTCCGTCTTCCTGGCTTCGCTATAACATCGTGCTTCAGATTAAAGATGATATGAAGAGCCGGATTCTGCGGATCTTGGATACCACCTACCGGGGATTAGTTCAAAATTATAGAGATAATCTTCCGTTTCA
>BAIF02000052.1 GCA_000509105.1 Clostridiales bacterium VE202-21
TTCAATTTGTCAATGACCTGTTCAAATTGTCGGCGTTTAATCTGTATGCGGTTGCCATTCATAATGAACCAGCCAGCGTCCTTGTTTTCCTCTGCCAATCGTCTTAACTTGTTTTCTCCGATACGGAAATACCTTGACGCTTCTTCAATGGTAAGGGTGTATTTTTCCCATACAGGAATATCGTTGTTATTCATCAGATACCCCCTTTCCCATGTTTCGTGTCATACTGGATATAGGGAATAAGGTCGGTGCGGTTTATCCTCTGTAAATGAGCGGTTAATTTACTGGAAAGGGAATTGCTGTATCTTGCCTTATCAAGCATAGTTCCCACTTTTTCCAGTCCACCTAATGCGTCATGTTCTTCCAAGAAGTAAAAACTTTTGACAGCGGAAATCACGCCACCCTCTGTGAGCCATTGCTGTGTTTCTTCAAGGGAATTTTGCTGTTTTGGTACTTGCAGTTTTGAGACTTCCACAGCCCCTAAAAAGCGTTCCCAAAACCGACAAGTTTTCCACCTGCTCTTATTACTTTCGTTTCTGTTTGGTACGACAAAGCGTAGGTTGTTTGCCAATAGCCCGAAAGCCAGTTCTCCAAGTTCCAGCGGTCTGTCATTGAATGTCATGGCAAAAGCATGAGCCTTATCATCACGCAGTTGCATTTCTGTCCGTTTCCAACTGCCGACTTCCTCAAGCGTCTTATTATGTTTTGAACAGACTTCCTTATCCTTATCATAAAAGCGATAGGACAATCCCGATTTTCCAGCACCTATATAAACAGTCTTTGCGGTGTCGAAATCATCAAACTTGCTTTCGTCAAAGTGGTAGCCCTCACTATTAGAAATAAATTCCTCTTTTTCGCATTTCTTCTTTATCTGCTCTATGGTAAAGAATGGCTTTTCGTTCTTATCATCAATGGCAATATCAAGTCTTGTGAAATGGAAGTTATCCAGTCCGTATCTTCGCTCACAGCGTCGGAACATATCACCAAAGGTATAATTCCTACTGTCGAGAATACGGAAAATATCATCACACCCTCTGCCAGTCATAACAAGATAACAGCCTAACCCTTGTGGGTTATCCTCTGTTTTTCTTGCGTCCCCCGATACATAAATATCTCCAATCTGCCAGCGTGCTTGATAGGTTTTGTATTTAATGCTTGCCGGATAGACATTGAAAATATCAGTCGGTAAACCTAAAATGTGCATGATTACATCTTCAGCGGTTGCAGTATCAAATACAATGCTGATGTAATCAATCTTAACGGATAAATTTTTGTGTGTAGTTATAGTGCATTTCTCCTTTCGTACTTCCCGTTTTTTTGCGGAGTAAAAATCGTGTTTTTTCCTTTATTTATCACAGTTTCTAGGTACTATGACATGTATGCGCAGGGCGGTGTTACATATACGCCCTTTACGAACGCCTAAAGGCGTTCCCTTTCCAAAAGGAACTGTCTGTCCGAACACGTCTGGGGGACGTGCCCCGTCCAGCCAGCCCCTTTTGGAAACCACTATTTTCGGTCTGACAGTCCATGCTTATTCATGCTATCAAAGTGAAAATATATCTTCTCTATGCTTACTCAAGCGTGTGATTGACCCTAGCGTGCTTAATCACTCCATCTGATACGATAATAACGCCATTAGAATTACTTGTCAAGAAGTTTTTGTTGACTTTTGGATATACATTAAGTATGATATGCTTATAAATGCCAAGAGAAGCAACGAAAGGAGCGGTTATACTAAGTTATGGAGCATTATGAAAAGAAAATCAGTTTCTTAGGAGAAAACATACAGACCATAAGAAAACACAGAGGAATGAAACAACAGGAACTTGCGGACAAAATCGGTATCAATATGCAGAGCCTTTCCAAGATTGAACGTGGTGTGAATTATCCTACCTTTGATACATTAGAGAAGATAATGGACGTGCTGGGTGTAACGCCCAATGAATTATTGTCGGGAGAATGGAAGTATATCGACCATACCGAGCCATATATTATGGATATTATCAAACGGGAACAGGACTTCAATGTTTCCTTAGATTATCTGTCTGAAAATGAATTTTTCGATGATGAAAACGAATACAAATTTTACATGGAAACCATATTGATTAGGTACATCAGCAATTATCTTTCTAATGAGGTTGTAGAAGTGGAAGAACTTATGGAAATCAAACAGTTGATACAGCGTCAAAAAATAGAACGCATGATGAAAGTACATAAGGAAATGCGAGGTTTAGACCGATACAGAGAACAACCGAAAGAGTATAAATATCACAACCCTTATGATGACTGGATATTCCGTCAACTTGCAGATGTAGATAACAGAAAAAACATTCCTAATACTTCTCCACAAGTAGACTTTAACGAGGGAGATTATGAAGATTATCTAAAGGCGAAATGGAACAGAGGTCTTTAATTTCCTCTTGAATGGAAGATACAGCAAACAAAAAGCCCAGTAAAGAGTGCAAAGCACCACCATTGGTGGCAAGGCTCTTGACAGGGCTTTTTCTTTTCTGTGGTAGGTAATCAAGAGGAAGAAAGAAAAAGTGTGTATGTTCAATGCAGAAAATATTCAAAGGGTATGCTGATTTTTATTGTGGCGGATATATGGAACTGTTATAATATGGGTATGAAAAAAGCGACAAATTGGAATTTTTGAAAGAACAGTATTATTCATATTAAGAGGAGGCGAAATGATGAATGGACAAATGTTTCAAATTGCATCTATTGTAGCGACGAGCAAAAAAGCGTTGCAATTATCAGAACCAATTAGATTTTCTCAATTAGAATATGAGAATAAAATTGAATTTATCTTTTTACCTCAAAAGAAATTTTTAAGGACAGAAAAATATACCGCTTCTAATGTTTCATTGTGGTTTGAACAAATAAAGAAAAATGGGATACAGGATATAAAGTTGCTATGTCCATATTCAGTAAAGGATAGACAATTTTTAGGATTTTCAAATACAACAGAAAGTTCCATTTTGTGTTTTTACAAAAGCGGAAAAGTAACATACTTTACTGCTGATTGGCAATTTGACTCTATGCAAAAAAAATGGAATATTCTATATTCAGAGCATGAGTGGACTAATCCACCATCAAAAAAACCATATTTTGAGAATAACATTAACTCATTTCGAGATGTATTATTATCGATTAAAGAATTGGCTAAAAAAATTGAGTGTGAAAATTTTGCTAATATTTTTACTTCTGCTATAAACCTTTTAGATGGCTATAGCGAATATCCAGATGAAAAGTATGGTTTGAGTTTACCACCAATTCCACAGCAAAATCTTCAAATGTTCGAAGCTGCAAGTATTTCGGATGTTTTTGGAGCAATGGGTTCGTGGAATGATAGCCCAGCATATATGGCTCACAAAAAAGGGTTATCTGAAGAATACGAAACTCTATCTTCTGAGTTGTTAAAAAATGTAAGACTTGCTATTTTGTATGCCATAAATGAATGGTAAGATTATAAGCCTATATTTCATATGTGTAAATTAGAATTTATAAAGGAGAATATTGATGAAACTATTTTTATGTTCGCACTTTTCAAGTGTGGGAAGTCTGATAAAGGAAGAAATTGAAAATAAGAAAGTCGCATTTATTCCAACAGCTTCACTGCGTGAAGGCTACATCGGTTATGTCGGCTCGGCTCGAAAATTATTCAAAAAGTTGGGAGCAATCGTAACTGAAATTGATATTTCAACGGAGGCTTATTCAACGATACAGTCTGTTTTTGAAGAAGCAGATGTGATATATTTTACCGGCGGAAATTCTTTCTTTCTTATGGACCAGCTCCGTAAAACGGGAGCTGATGGGCTACTGAAAAAGGAATTGGCAAATGGAAAATTGATGATCGGCGAGTCGGCAGGCGCAATTATATGCGCTCCAAGCATCCAATATATCGAGCAAATGGATGAAAAGCCAGAGGACTACTCACAAGAAGATGATGCAGGGCTTGATTTGATTGATTTCTATGTTCTTCCGCATTATCTTACAGCACCATTTAAGAAAGTTACCGAGAAAATAATGACTGAGTTTTCGGATTTGAATCTATGCCCAATTAACAACCGTCAGGGAATTGTAATTGATGGTGAAGGTTCAAAGGTTATTTGCAAAGACTAATTTGAAAATTCAAGTTTGTAGAACTGTATTAAATCATAAAATCACATTGGGGGTGGCAATTATGCGATATAAAAAAATTGTATTGAGTATTATAGCAAGTGTGCTTTGTCTGGGACTATTAAATGGTTGTAGTTGCTATTCGCATGATTTTAACTCTAGTGAAGAAGCACAAAAATATATCTTATCCAAATTAAAGGGCAAATACAATGAAGAATTTATCATTACAGAAGTAAAGGAGTACAAAGAAGAAAAAATAGGATTAAACTGGATTAGGGCAAATGTTTCTAGTAAAGAAAATTCTTCTCAAATTGCTACTGTATATGCACGAAATACTGGATTTTTTGAGGATAGTTATCATGTTTATTACTATTCTGATGAAATAGAAGAACTTGCAACTCCTTTATTTCAAGATAAACCTTTTATAAGAAATTATCAACTTGAAGTACAAGGGCATACAACAACGACAGAATGGAATGGTAAGGAAAGTGTAGAAGAATATCTGAAAAAAAGAGAGTATGAAATAGAAACAAGTATATATCTTAATGAGGGAAAAACGGACGAGGAATATGCAGAAGAAATTTCCTATATCATGCAGGAAATTATAGAAAGTGATTTGGTTTTTAATATTTCAGTATATACAAATGATGATAACATTATTTTCTATTCTCTACCAGAACAGCACAGTCAACCAGATGTAGAAGCGATTTTAGAAAAAATGGAAGATGTTAAAAGACAACAAGAAACAAAAAAAGATTATAAGGAATGGAAAAAACAAAATCAAAATAATGAAACAAATTCTGATTGAATGTTGTAATAGGAGTGATTAGACAATGAAATTTTTTCTTTATTTTTTAACAATAGCATTTGGTATAGTATGTTTTGTAATTATGAAAAAGAAACGCTATAAAGTCATGCCACTTATCTGTTTGATTATGTTTATTTGTTTCATTGGCTTTGGAATTATTTCCTTAGTATATTCATTTGTTCCATATGGGGAGATATTTGTGATGCCATTAGGATCTATTGTCTTTGGTTTGATATCTATTTTGGTTGGAGTAAATGATTTGTATTCTTTATTGTGTTGTAGAAAAAAAGTGGACGGCGTGTATTGTGGCTACAACACATATTATGGTGGCAATGGTATTTCTACACAAGCTCCAGTATTTGAATATACATATAACGGAACATATTATCGTGAGCAAACAACACAGAATATATCTCATAAACGATTAAATAAGGGTATGACGCAAGGAAAAATGTATAGCATATATATTGACCCAAAACACCCAGCAGTATTTGTTCTGACTAAAAGAATTAGAATAGGAACAATAGTCGCAATAATATTAGGATTATTTCTATTTACTGGTGGAATTGATTTCTTCTTGCCTATGCTATCGGGTCGGTAGGAGACACCTTGTTGGTAAATTGTCTGATAACTTCATATCCCTACATACAAAGCAGTTAGTCTTATGATTGACTGCTTTTTAAAAAGACACCATTTAGGTGTAATGATGTCTTTTGGGTGTTATTTTATAGTCATATCAAGGCTCATTCAATCGTGGTAAATTAGTGGTAAAATGAATGGTTTTCTATACTCCAAAATGCTTGAAAGTATAGTGGTTATGCGAATAATCCAAAATTAGATATAAAAATTATTTTTAATTGGCATAAATAAGTAGTAATCTGAAAATGATAGTGATATAATAACCTAAAGTAAACCTGTATCGACAAGATGGGGAAAGGACGTGGAAATATGAGCAAAGTAGAGGAATTAATTGCGGAGACAAAACTGAATGAATTGCTGCGTAAAAAAGAGGACGACAAGCAGAAAAATACAGTGCTCTGGGTTCTGGCAATTGTAGGTGCCGTAGCTGCTGTAGCAGGTATTGCATATGCAGTATATCGTTTCTTTACACCGGATTATCTGGAAGACTTTGAAGAAGATTTTGACGATGATTTTGATGACTATTTCAGTGAGGAAGACCAGGTATAATCAGGTAACCGAACTAAACCATGGACAGGATGTGGCGGGAACACTGCACCCTGTCCATTTTTATGTATAGAATGATTCAGGAGAAGATGATGAAAAAAGGACAAGTATTTGAAGGCATAATAGAAAAAGTAGAATTTCCAAATAAGGGGCTGGTGTGGGTCTCGGAAGAGGAACGGTATGTCACTGTAAAAAACGGAATGCCCGGACAGAAGATACGGTTTGTAGTGAATAAGTTTAAAAAGGGGGACGCGGAAGGCAGGCTTCTGGAGGTTCTGGAAAAGTCGCCCCTGGAAACACGGGAACCGGTATGTAGTATTTTTCCGGCATGCGGGGGCTGTATGTATCAGACTATGGGGTATGAAGAACAGTTGAAAATGAAAGCCGGGCAGGTGAAAGAGCTTCTGAATGCGGTGGTGAAGGAGCCTTATGACAATGAAGGGATTAAGGCCAGCCCGAAGGAGTTCCGGTATCGGAATAAAATGGAGTTTTCCTTTGGGGATGAGTATAAGGACGGCCCGCTGTCGCTGGGGCTTCACAAGAAAGGAAGTACTTATGATGTGCTGACAGCAGGAGACTGCATGCTGGTACATGAGGACATGAACCAGATTCTGCTGTGCGTTCTGGAGTATTTTAAAGAGCGGAATGTGGAGTATTACAGGAAGATGCAGCATGTTGGGTATCTGAGGCATCTGCTTTTGAGGCGCGGGGATACGACAGGGGAGATCCTGGTGAATCTGGTGACGACGACTCAGGAAGAGCATGATTTAAGTGGGCTTGTGGAGAGGCTTTTAGAGTTGAAATTGGAAGGGGAGATTGTGGGGATTCTTCATATTCTGAATGATTCGCTTTCCGATGTGGTGCAGAGTGATGAGACGCGGATTCTCTATGGGAAAGATTATTTTTATGAGAAGATACTTGGGATGGAATTCAAGATCACCCCGTTTTCTTTCTTCCAGCCTAATTCCAGAGGGGCTGAGGTGCTTTATGAGACGGTGCGGGAGTATATCGGGGATATTCAGGATATGACGGTCTTTGATCTGTTCAGCGGGACGGGGACGATTGGGCAGGTGCTGGCTCCGGTGGCGAAACAGGTGATTGGGGTAGAGATTGTTGAGGAGGCTGTGGAGGCTGCCAGGGAGAATGCTGCCCGGAATGGGCTGGATAATTGCCGGTTTATTGCGGGGGATGTCTTTAAGGTGCTGGATGAGATTGAGGAGAAGCCGGATGTGATCGTGCTGGATCCTCCGCGGGATGGGATACATCCTAAGGCGCTGCCTAAGATATTGGATTATCAGGTGGAACGGATTGTCTATATTTCTTGTAAGGCAACTAGTTTGGTGCGGGATTTGGAGATGATCTTGGGACGGGGGTACCGGGTGGAGAAGTGTGTGGCGGTGGATCAGTTTTGTGAGACGGTGCATGTTGAGACGGTTGCGCTCTTGACCCGTAAAAAGGATGTAGAAAAAATCGACATTGAAATGACCGTGGATAAGGAAGATGTGACGGAGAAAGCCACGTATCAGAAGATTAAGGAGTATGTGAAGGAAAAGTACGGGCTGAATGTGCATACGAAGTATATTGCGGAAGTGAAGAGAAAACATGAATCGCCGAATAAGGTGGATGTGCCGAAGAGGGAATATCCGGGGTGTCCAGAAGAGAAGGCTGGAGCGATTGAAGAGGCATTACAATATTTTGGAATACTGTCAATTTTATAAAGTATTATAAGGGAGAATATTTCATGAACGCATTTGAAACATATAAAACGATTTATCGAAGTCAAAAATATAGTGAACATAAAAATAAGAGTTGTGATAGCTTGGAAGAAATTGTCAAAGAGAAGTTGGAGTATTCTGGAGATATAAAACCAGAATTTTGGAATATTTTATGTGAAGTAGTATTAACATCGCCATGTGATTTTTGGGATAGGAAGGTAGAAGAGTCTACATTAGATGGTTTGCAGAAATTATATGATGACAATGGTTGTGCAATCAAGATAAATGAAGAAATACTTGAATATTTTTATATGGGTTATAGTACTTATAGACAAATTACAGATATTATTGTTGATTTTGAAAAAACTATTGATGATACAATTACGAAAAATAGATTATATAGAATACCAATGTTTGTTAATCTAATGGAAGGATGTTTGACGAATTTTTTTAGAGTAATTGTATTAATTATAAACTATACTGTCGAGAAGGATTACAGTAATCAAAGAATGTTGAACCCGTTATGTGAAGTGTTAAGAAAAAATGGTTTCGAGGAATTACAAAATAAAATAGATGTAGATATTAGAAATGCAATTAATCACGGTGGTGTATTCTTTAGAGAGAATGGTAGGGAAATCGTATTTCATTATGTTAAGGAAGGAAAAGTTGTTGAAAAGATACTGAAAACATACGAATTTGATAAATTAATTAATGATACTTATGATGTGGCGAGTGGCATATTATTAGGGATTTCTCTTTTTTTAAATACCAATCTTGAAAGTATAGAATTAATTAGAAAAAATACTTATGTCTCTTATATAATGTTTGCACAAAAATTGAATGTTCCAGGTATTAGATGTAGGGGGATATCAGAGTCCCAGAATCCAATACAAATTAATGCAGAATTTGACTTTGATGTAATTGATAGAAAGTATTGTAGACAATCAGCATTACTATTAGCAATACAAATATATGAAGTGTATCCAGAATATAAGCAATTTTGGATTGGAATTCATAATATTCGTTTAAAAGCAAGTTGGATGCGCTTTATAAAGAAAGACATTGAAGCGATTGTTAAAGGTAACAAAGACGCATTTCCTAATGCAGTAGAAAATATGTTAAAAAGAGGTGATGAGGTTTTATTTGAACCATCAAAAGAGCAAATTGATTTAGAAGAAATAAAATATTATAAATATCCACAATATAATAGTGAATCATATAAAATTAGAAGTGTTGAAGATTGTAGTTTGGAGAATAAAAAAAGATTCAGAGCACATGTTTTTATCGGCAACACAAGTAAAAGAGAAGATATTATTAAAATAATTAATGAAGCAGTTTTATGGGTGTCTAATCTTAAAAATATTGCAGACCCGAAAGATATTATTAAACATGGAACTATGGAAGCAGATTCTGTATATCTAAACATATATAGGGAAGATGGGAGGAAGAGCAAAGAATTATTTCCCAGTAATGATAACTTTATATGTTTTGTGGATTATAATCTTGATGGCGAAACAAGTCTTAAAGATGGTGGTATTCCTTCAAATCTTTGGGCGAAGTTAACACATGAGAAGATAGGGAAGTTTCTTATTGCATGGGCTGATTCAAAATTTGCTAGAAATAATTTGGTTGACAAAAGAAAAGTTGGAAGAAATGATCCTTGTCCATGTGGAAGTGGAAAAAAGTTTAAAAAGTGTTGTATAAATAAGAAATATTACGATTAATAATAATAAAAATATCATATAAGTTTTTATTCGTCCTCAAATATGGTTTCATTCATTTCCGGAAAATCTAATAATTCAGATACAGTCATTCCCAAACCGAGAGCCAGCTTATGCAAGGTTTTCAGTTTGGGATTTTTTGTCTTTCCAGACATGATATTTTCCACCGTAGACTGTGTAATGCCAGATAAGGTAACATCGGTAAACGTCAAACCATCCGCCTTTCTTTCTGATGAGTTTTATGGCACACTTGAAAAAATGCAAAAAACTAACTAGTTTTTTCAAGTGGAGGTAAATACTATGGATAAAACCACTCATGAAGTAAGGCTTGCTAATTGGAAATCAATTATTGAGCAATGTCAACAGCGACCGGAAGGACAGACTGCCAAACAGTGGATGATGGATCATGACATCAGCGAAAAGAGCTACTACTACTGGCTTCGCAAAATACGCAAGGAAGCATATGAGCAAATGTCTTCAATCAACCTACCGGCTACCAGTCAGGAAGGCACTGTTACATCTGCAGAATTACCAGTTCAACCACAGGGAGCTTCTGAATCTTTCGGGCAGTCATTTCAAGCAGATGCAATCATCCGCACCGGGAAGTTGACGATAGGATTATCAAACACTGTTTCTCCTGAACTTCTAAAACAGATGTTGGAGGTTGTTATCCATGTTAGCTGAAGCAGCCGGCGTGAAACGCATCATATTGGCCTGCGGAAGAACTGATCTTCGAAAAGGAATTGATGGTCTGGCACAATTAATCGGCACAAAGTATGATTTAAATCCTTTTGAGAAGGATGTGCTTTTCCTGTTCTGTGGGTGCCGAACGGACAGGATTAAAGGCCTGCTTTGGGAGGGAACCGGGTTTTTACTTTTGTATAAGCGTTTGGAAGATGGCTCATTCAGCTGGCCGCGCACGCCCGAGGAAGCGGCGGAACTGACTAGAGATCAGTACCAGATGCTGATGCAGGGCTTGAATCCGATTGTTCCAAAGATCAAAGAGGTCCATCCAAAGCATGTGTTATAAATTTTTTGTTGTGCAAAACAGAGAAATTTAAACCTTCGGTTTTTGCTGTAACTTTGGAATCCCAAAACTTGCCGTAAAGCTGTCAGTATTGCGGCATATACGCCTGAAACAAGGCACTTTTGAACATTGAAAACTCTATATTTCTATCCTTGTATAAGAGGTATAAAGCGTGTAAACCATAGGCATTATGACGAAGTGCCAAAGTGCCGAAAGTGGCATAAATACGCTATCCGCGGTATAATAAAGACAATTAGGAGAGCGAACTTATGGCTGAAAAATATACCGTGGAACAATTGAATAAGCTAAACAAAAAAGATCTGATGCTCCTTGTGTTGTCTATGCAGGATCAGTTAACACAGATGAATGATAACTTGGAGAAACTTATCGAGCAGATACGTATTGCAAACCAACAGCGCTTTGGACGCCATACGGAAACACTGGATGCAGTCAGCGGACAACTATCGCTGTTCAATGAAGCCGAAGCACTTGCGGAAGATACTACGGAAGAATTAACGATAGAAGAAGTCCTTGCGACAATCCTAAAACAGAAAAAGCAGCGCGGTAAGCGGGATGCGGATTTGTCTGGATTTCCGGAAGAAAAGATTCTTCACAGTGTCTCGCAAGAAAAACTTAACGAGATGTATGGTGACGGAAACTACAAGCGTATGCCGGATGAATCTTATAAGCGTCTGCGTTACGAACCGGCTTCCTGGACAGTTGAAGTTCATACGGTTGAAGTGTATGTCGGCACAGATGGGCTCCATCAGGATGAATTCGTCCGGGGTGATCGTCCAAAAGATCTTCTTAGGAACAGCATTGTAACTCCTTCATTGGAAGCTGCCATCATCAATGGGAAGTATGTGAATTCTATTCCGCTGTACCGAATCGAGCAGGAGTTCCAGCGAGGTGGTGTCCATATCAGCAGACAAAATATGGCTAACTGGACCATCCTGTGTGCGCAGAGATACTTTCAGCCAGTTTATGACTATATGAAGGAAGAACTATTTAAATATCATGTCACCCAATGTGACGAAACACCGGTTGAAGTGATCAATGATGGACGTTCTGCAGGAGCACAGAGTTATATGTGGGTTCACCGGTCTGGCGAATACTACAAAGACAAGCCCATTGTCCTGTATGAATACCAGAAGACCCGGCATCATGATCATCCGGAGCAATACTACAAAGACTTTAAGGGAGTCCTTGTAACGGATGGTCTAAGCCAGTATCATCTGATTGAAAAGAATCTGGAGGGGGTGACCAACGCGAATTGCTGGGCACACTGCCGCAGATCGTTTATGAATGCGGTAAAGGCAATGGATGACCGGGAAACAGCCAAAAAATCGGTTGCATACCAAGCACTAATAAGGATATCTTCCATCTATAAACTGGATGAATCTTTAAAGACGCTTACAGCAGAAGAACGGCTCAAGGAGCGAGAAAAAAATGTAAAACCGCTTGTTGAGGAGTATTTTGTGTGGGTAAAAAAAGTGCTCCATGAACAACTGCCAAAAGGCGAAACCGCTAAAGGTTTAAAATACAGCATCAATCAGGAAAAGCAGCTAAAGGTATTTCTGAGAGATGGAGAAGTCCCGATAGATAACTCGGCTTCTGAGAGATCAATTCGTACATTCTGCATTGGCAAAAAGAACTGGGTAATAATTGACTCTATGAAAGGAGCAGAAGCCAGTGCTGTGATATACAGCATTTCGGAAACTGCCAAACTGAATAATCTGAGTACTTACAATTATTTTTGCTATCTGCTTACAGAATTGCCAAAACTTGCAGACAAGGATGGAACTATAGACAAAAACGCATTGGCATCTTTGATGCCGTGGTCAACCAATCTGCCGGAAAAATGCCGGATACCACGCCGCTGAAAAGCGGCGTTAGTTTAGGTTGGGGCGGATGGATTGACGTTTACTAACATCGCCCTGCATATACAGGATTGATAATTCAAAAACAGCCAGAAATCAACGTCTGCAGATGTTTGAAAGGTGTACTAACCAGCACACCGGAAAGGAGAGGATAGGCAATCGCAAAACGTGACAATGTGAGTATCAAGATTGATTACATCAGCATTGTATTTGATTCTGCCAGGACAGAAGAGGTCATTCGGAGGGTGCTGGAACTCCCGATAGATATTTTTACGAAGTATCCGGCAAAGGTCAAACACAAGTCATATCAGAGCTTACATCAGGCAGGAAGCATTAAAGTGTTCGGGGATTCCAAACAGACAGAAGATAATCCAGATGGGACAGGATGTTATCTTGTATTAAGCGGTATGGGATGGGACGAAATTTTCCGTATATTAGATATGCACGGTTATTCCTTTGGGGATTTATTCCGGCATTGCGAAAGGTTATATGGCAGTAAATTTCGGTTTACAAGGCTGGATATAGCAATAGATGACAGGAACGAAACGCCATTTTTTACACCAGAGCAGATAAAGCGGAAATGTGAAAGGGAAGAGTTTATTGGCTGACTTCCTTATCCTTGTCATAAAAGCGATAGGACAGATTGGATTTCCCAGCCCCGATATACACTGTTTTAGCGGTATCCTTCTCCGTATAACTGCTCTCTACAAACCGATAACTGTTGCTTGAAGTATAAGAAGCCATATGAAGAGATCGGGAGCTGGAAACGGACGGAGATACAGTTGCGTGAAGATAAGGCGCATACCTTTGCTATGCTTTTTAAAGATAATCCTTTGAATTTGGGAAAACTGGCATTTGACCTCTTGGCAGGAAATTTAAGATTCATTGTACCAGACAAGAAACAGAGTAACAGAAGCCACTGGAAAACGTGCCAGTTTTGGAATCGTTTTCTGGGGGCAGTCGAACCTTTACAATTACATACGGAAACTCCCCGGAGTACCCTTCTGGAAACCCAGAGGTGGATAAAAGAAGGCGGCGTATTGTCTGCGGTAAAGGGATTCTGTTTTCTGGAAGAACACGAAGCATTAGGTGGTCTGGAACGGATAGAGGATATGCTGAGACATATAAAATACAGCCCGGCAGTTGGAAATAAGATGATAGGGCATTTAAGCAGGATTAATAGAGAAGATTTATACCATATATACAGGACGATATGAAGAAAGGGGGCGTTTCTTGAAACCAGAGACTCACAGAAAATATAAGACATACACCACCGAAGACGGTGTGGAAATAAATATACCGGCAGGGAATGAAGCCGATATGGAACAACAGCAGAGTTATCAGAGGTTTATCAATGTGCTGTCTAATATTGTAACAAAATATGTGGCAGAAGAGAAGTGCGATAAGAAATAGCGGTTATGACGGTCAGTTCTCAATAAGGGCTGACCGTTTTTCAAAGATGGAAAGAGTACAGGAAATTGTATCAGACAAGAACATGAAAGACATGTGTTATCTATATCCTGGTAAGCAGTGAACGACAGGTGAAAGGATATAGTCTTGATGGACAGAAACGGTATCTGACCGAATGTGCAGAGCGGCAGGGAATGAAAGTGCTGGCAGTTTATGTGGAAGAGGGAAAAAGCGGAAAGAGCATAGAGGGAAGGACAGCATTTCAGACAATGCTTGATGAGATTAAACGGGGGACTTTGCAGACAGATTATGTACTTGTGTACAAACTATCAAGGTTTGGAAGGAATGCAAGGGACGTTTTGAATTCGCTTGAGTTTATTATGCAGTATGGCGTACATCTGATGTGCGTTGATGATGGGCTGGAATCTTCTACTTCAATGGGAAAGATGATGATAAACATACTTGGGGCAGTAGCAGAACTGGGGCGGGAAAACATCATAGCACAAAGTCTGTTAGGAAGAGAAGAAAAGGCAAAATCCGGGGGATGGAATGGAGGATTTGCGCCTTATGGCTATGATTTGAAAGAGGGAAAGTTAGTGTCAGAGGAAGGAGAAGAAGAGGTTGTGAAGATGATTTTCGACCTGTTTTTGAATAAAGGGATGGGATATTCTACAATAGCCCGGTTTCTGAATCAGAATGGTTATACAAGGGAACCGGCCCCTAATGCGGTCAACCCTAAATTCAATGACTGGAAAGCAGACCAAATAAAGCGGATTCTGGATAACCCACTGTATACTAGCAGGATCGCATGGGGCAGGAGAAGGACGGAGAAGGTACAAGGTTCAAACAACGAACAGCGTCTTGTAAAACAGGAAGAATTTGTAATGAGTGAGAAGAAAAGCCACGAAGCGTTAGTGTCAGAAGAGGATTTTCAGAAAGTACAGGAAATTCGGAAAGTGATGAAAGAAAAATCATGGGGAAACCATAATATCAGCCAGAGCAGAGCGCATTTGTTGTCCGGGATTGCACGCTGTCCGCAATGCGGTTCTGCAATGAACGTGGACTGTAACCAGTGGACTAATAAAGACGGTACGTTCCGGGAAACATTCACTTATGTATGCAGTCATTATAAACGGGCTTTAGGAACAAAACAGTGCCGGAGAAATGGAATATCAGCGGAAAGGCTGGAACGGGAAGTGCTGGAATATACGAAGAAACTTCTGCGGAATCCTAAATTTGCCTGTGACATTAAGGCGAAAATAGGCGTTGCTGTAGATGTGACGAAGATACAGGAAGAGATAAAGAACTATGAGAAGGAGTTGAAGAGGCTGGCTAGAAGCAGGATGAATCTGGAACAGGACATAGATAATCTGCCAGACGATAAGTATGCGGAAAGAAAGCGGAATGAGTTCAACCGCAGGCTGGATAAGATATACAATCAGATTTATGAAACAGAAGATAGGATAGAAGGGTGCAGAAGAAGGATTGTTATAGCAGGGCAGGAGTCTTTGAATGTGGAGATGATTTATAAGATTCTGCTGTCCTTTGATGAAATCTATGATAAAATGGATGACAGGGAGAAACGGGAATTGATTAAATGCATGATAAAGGAAATCAAGTTGTATCTTCCAGAAGAGCAGAAGGAACAGGGTCATGCAGTGAAGAGTATTGTGTATTCATTCCCGATTGAAGAAGATGTGATTCAGTCTTTACGGGTGAAAGAAATACATGTGGAGACTGTTGTACTGCTTTCCCACAAAAAGCCAGATAGTCATATCAACGTTAAAGTCGAGTTTGGCGAGGGTGAGGGCAAAGTTCCGTTAAAGGCAATCTCTGAAAGAGCAGAAGCCTACAAGCCGAAAGAGCGAGTTACCTATAAAATGATAAAGGAGTACATAGAAGCGAAATATGGCTTCAAAGTACATACCGCATATATCGCAGAGGTTAAGAGAGATTTGGGATTGCCGATGTATGATGCTCCTAATGCGGTAGAGGAATTGAAAAATCCGAGAAAACATCCGACAGCGGAGAAAGTGGAAGCGATAAAGGATGCATTAAAATATTTTAGGATATGTAATTAATTACTATTGAGTTTTAGATTAAAGAGCGACATTTACCATTCTATATGGTAAGATGAAATAAAGTTACGATTTTATAATGTAGGTGGTAAGCATGGGAGATAATCGAAGAATTTTTAGTGATAATGAAAAAATGGTATTATTTAATGAGGTTGATGGACGATGTCCAATTTGTGGAAGATCTTTAACTAATACCAAGAATGGGCAAATTATTAAAATATTTGAAGTGGCACATATATATCCTGCGAATCCTCGTCCAGAGGAAATCGAATTATTAAAAGACGAGGAACGTTTGAGTAAAGATGTTAATAGTTTGGATAATGTCATAGCGGTTTGTAGAATATGTCATAAAAAATTTGATACGCCACGAACTATAGAGGAATATCGCTCTTGGGTAAGACTTAAAAAGAAATTGTTGCAAGATGCACAGTTAAAAAATACATATGCACTTTTTAACATAGAGGAAGAAATAAAGGAAATATTAAAAAATTTAAATGATGAATCTTTAGAGGAAGATTTGGTGCGGATAAATTATGAATCTTTGAAGATAGAGCAGAAGGCTAACGCTACATTACCTTTTGCAATAAAACGTACCATTAAAAATGATGTGGTAGATTATTTTGACTATATTCATAAGATATTTATTGAAATGGACAAAGTAACACCATACAAATTTGATACCCTAGCAGCTCAGATAAAGGGATTTTATTGCAAGACTATGCAAATTAATCCTAACCAGGAGTTTGTATATGCCTCTTTAGTAAATTGGCTTAATGAAAAGACAGGTTCATATTCAAGAAGAGCTTGTGAAATTGTGATTGCATATTTTATACAAGATTGCGAGGTGTTTTCATGATATTGCCGAATAAGCTAATAAGTTTTCAAGATTGTATACTGGCAAAAACAGTTTATATTTTAGAAAAGATTAGTGATTCAGATTTTTCAGTAATTGAGTTATACGAACAAGTGGAAACTCATTTTGAAGATTTGAATGAATATATGTTGGCTTTGGACGTTCTATATGTTCTTGGAAAAATAAAATATAATGAGGAACTGCGGGTGATACAGTATGTTAAAAAAAATTAGTTGTAATATATTTTTGCAGAAAGAAATTGTATTTCATGAGGGATTAAATACTATTGTCGGAGATGATATTGCATCTAATTCGATAGGAAAATCAACGATGCTTATGATTATTGACTTTGTTTTTGGAGGCGATGATTATATTAGTAAAAATCATGATGTAGTAGATAATTTGGGGCATCATGATTTCAGATTTATTTTTAATTTTGATAATAAGGATTATTATTTTATTAGAAGTACAAATGAATACAAATTTGTATCTATTTGTAATGAGAAATTTGAAATTTTACAGAGTGTAACAACGGAAGAATTTACTGCATGGTTGCAAGAAAAGTATGATTGTCAATTAGAATCATTAACATTTAGAAATATTATTGGCAGATATTTCAGAATTTATGGGAAGGAAAACTTGAATGAAAGAAAACCTATTCAATATTTTGAAAAAGAAACTGCACCTAAATCTATATTAGCTCTTTTAAAATTGTTTGATAAATATAAATCATTAAAAGCATATGAGGAGCAAATAGTAAAATTAAAAAGTGACAAAACCACATTGGTAGATGCGGCAAAAAAGAATTTTTTACCGAATGTCAACACAAAAAGTTTATTTAATAGAAACGAAAAGAAGATTGAAGAATTAAGCGCTCGATTAGAAAAAATAAAAAAGGAAATCGTAACAACATCTCTTGATTTAGAATCAATGATTTCACAAGAAATATTAAAACTAAAGCGGGAGAAAAGTCAACTTAGTATTAAATTAAATTCATATCAAAGCAGGTTGTTAAGAACACAAAATAATATAAAAAATAAATCTGTGAAAATTGGTGCTGAGTTAGAACAATTTGTATATTATTTTCCGGATTTTAATGTAGAACAGGTTAATAAGGTGGATGATTTCCATAAAAATATAAATAAAATTTTAAAGGGTGAGCTTGTAGTAGTAGAGAAGGAATTAAAAACTAAAATCGAGGAAATTAATAATCAGATAATAAAAATAGATAAGGAAATTGAAGAGAAGTTGTCCATAAAAGATGCACCTAAATTAGCTGTAGATGAAGTGGTCGATTTAGTTGCACAAATAAAACAACTTAATGATGAAAATGGATACTATACCAAGAAGAAACAATTAGATGAGACTATATCACAGGCTAAAGATGATTTAAGTGAATTAAAAGAAAAGGCATTAGATGAAATATGTAATGAAATAAATGTCAAAATGTACGAACTAAATAAAGAAATATATGTTGATGGAAGGCGAGCACCGACATTGAATATTCACGGAAGTAAATATTCGTTTAATACTGCGGGAGATACGGGAACCGGTACAGCTTTTGCTAATTTAATATCATTTGACCTCTCATTACTGGAATTAACTCATTTGCCAGCTATAGCCCACGATTTGCCATTATTAAAAAATATTGAAAATGCTGCAATGGAAAATATTATATTAATATATAGTAAAAGCGACAAGCAAATATTCGTTGCTATTGATAAATTGAATTCTTATGACGAAAAAGCGGAAGCTATTGTAAATGAATATAAAGTATTGGAACTTTCAAAGGATAAATTACTCTTCACTAAAAACTGGAAAAAGAATTAAAAATTTGGTGAGTCCCGAATAAAAGAATTGGAGGGTAATTTTGTATGAAGCAAATTTTTTATGATGAGATTAGGAATATTTTAATTACAGCCAGGAATAAAGTTTATCAAACAGCCAATTTTGCAATGGTTGAAGCCTATTGGAATATAGGAAAATCAATCATTGAAGAACAGGGTGGTAATGAAAAGGCAGAGTATGGGACAGGTTTATTAAAAGAATTATCAAGACAAATGACACAGGATTTTGGCAAAGGGTTTACAGTTGCCAATTTGAAAAATATGCGACAGTTTTATTTGACATTTCCAAATGGCTACGCACTGCGTAGCGAATTGAGCTGGACACATTATCGGCTCCTGATGCGAGTAGAGAATGAAAATGCACGAGAATTTTATATGCAGGAAGCTGTAAAATCCCAATGGAGTACCAGGCAACTTGAGCGTCAGATAAATTCCTTTTTTTATGAAAGATTATTATCCAGTAAAAATAAAGAGAAAGTTACAAAGGAAATACAGACATTAGAGCCAACGAAGAAACCAGAAGATGTTATCCGTGACCCGTATGTGTTGGAATTTCTTGGATTGACACCTAATGATGATTTTTATGAAAGTGATTTAGAGCAGGCGTTGATAACACATTTGCAAAAGTTCCTTTTAGAATTGGGACGAGGATTTTCATTTGTCGCAAGACAGAAAAGAATAACATTTGATGGACGCCATTTTAGAATTGACTTGGTATTTTATAATTACATCTTAAAATGCTTTGTTTTGATAGACTTAAAAGTTGGAGACTTAACGCATCAGGACTTAGGGCAGATGCAGATGTATGTTCACTATTATGAACGAGAACTTATGAATGAAGGAGACAATCCGCCGATTGGTATTGTCTTGTGTGCAGCTAAAAGTGAGTCTGTAGTTAAGTATACGTTGCCTGAAAATGAAACACAGATTTTTGCTTCAAAATATAAATTATATTTACCAAGTGAGGAAGAATTACTGCGAGAATTAAATCAGGAATATCAAGCGTTGGAATCTAGTACGACAGGGGAAGAAAACTTTGGTGATCTGTAAAAAGAATAAATTTTGCATCAAGGTGGTGCAAAATTGATGGCACTTATTTTTTGTGGGAAAAAGGATGTATGAGTAGTATTAGTACTGAACAAATATTGCCCATATTTCCGTGATTTTGTGGGGATATGTTTTGATTTGGTACTCATGTGGAGACGGTTGCGCTCTTGGCCCGTAAAAAGGATGTTGAGAGAATCGACATTGAAATGACCGTGGACAAGGAAGATGTGACGGAGAAAGCCACGTATCAGAAGATTAAGGAGTATGTGAGGGAAAAGTACGGGCTGAATGTGCATACGAAGTATATTGCGGAAGTGAAGAGAAAACATGGATTGCCTATGCATGAAGCACCGAATAAGGTGGATGTGCCGAAAAGGGAATATCCGGGGTGTCCAGAAGAGAAAGTTAAGGCAATAGAAGAAGCATTAAAGTATTTTGGACTAATTAAATAAGGAGGACAGAAGTATGAACGAAAATGGAGAAAAAATTCAAATTCGTAATAGTACGGTGGACTTTCTTGTTTTTACAAAACAAAATTCTGAAGATGGAATAGACGTGCGGATACAAGATGATTCTATATGGCTGACACAAGAAGGACTTTCACAACTTTTTGATAAGGGAAGAACCACAATAACAGAGCATTTGAAACATATTTTTGAAGAAGGAGAATTAGTGGAAGATTCAGTATGTCGGAAATTCCGACATACTGGTTCTGACGGGAAAAATTATAATACGAAGTTTTATAATTTGGATGCGATTATTTCTGTCGGATATCGTGTTAACTCTTTACGAGCAACGCAATTTCGTCAGTGGGCTACAAAGGTGTTAAAAACATATACAATACAAGGATATGTGTTAGATAAGAAACGCCTGGAAAATGGACAAATCTTCGATGAAGATATTTCGAGCATTTACTGGATGAAATAAGAGAGATTAGAGCCAGTGAGCGTAAATTTTATCAAAAGATAACGGATATTTATTCAACGGCCGTAGATTATTCTAAAGATGCAAAAACAACGAAAGACTTTTTTGCGACAGTGCAGAATAAACTTCATTTTGCGATTCATGGGCATACAGCGGCAGAAGTTATTTTGGAGAGAGCTGACCATAAAAAAGAGCATATGGGATTGATTTCATGGAGAAATGCACCTGATGGGAAAATTGTAAAAACGGATGTAAGCGTAGCAAAGAACTGTCTGTCTATGTTGGAAATGAAAGACTTAAATCAGTTTGTTTCTATGTATTTAGATTATGCGGAACGGCAGGCAAGAAAGAGAATCCCGATGACAATGGAAGATTGGGCAAAGAAGCTGGATGTATTTCTGGAGTTGAACGAAGAAACGATTTTACATGGGCAAGGCAGAGTAAAAGCAGAAATTGCAAAGGCTTTTGCAGAAAGTGAATTTGAGAAGTACCGGGCAATACAAGACAAAAGATACAAGAGTGACTTTGATAAATTATTGGATGAAATATAGAGGCAGATAATATGGAGTATATGCAGAATATATTAGAAAATGAAGCACTAATAAATGGAATTTCATTAATCATATCGGTTATTTAGATTATGTGGACATATTTCCATAGTGTAGAACCATCGAGACGGTTGCGCTCTTAACCCGTAAAAAGGATATAGAGAGAATCGACATTGAAATGACCGTGGACAAGGAAGATGTGACGGAGAAAGCCACGTATCAGAAGATTAAGGAGTATGTGAAGGAAAAGTATGGCCTGAATTTGCATACGAAGTATATTGCGGAAGTGAAGAGAAAACATGGATTGCCTATGCATGAATCGCCGAATAAGGTGGATGTGCCGAAGAGGGAATATCCGGGGTGCCCGGAAGAAAAAGTTAAGGCTATAGAAGAAGCCTTAAAATATTATTATTGGATTTAATAATGTGACTATCCCAACAATTTAATAATTATTGGGGCAGCTACATTATTCTTTAATAGTTGAATTCCATAAAAGTATCAATAGAACGTAATTTGGAATTTATGTATTTACTTTGCTCATTGGTTCTAAGTGTTTTTTCGGGTTTGCAAG
>BAIF02000051.1 GCA_000509105.1 Clostridiales bacterium VE202-21
CACCGGATGAGAAGGCTAAACTCTGCTTCCGAAGCAGAGTTTAAGCCGGCCTGAGCCGCGCAATTCATCAGAATTGCGGGGTGAATGCCGGTGGTGCCTTCTCATCCGGTGCGGTTTTTATCTAGTGATACTTGGCAAACGGATCGCCGCTAAAAAGGCCTGCAAAGTTTCCCCCTCCGGCACCCCCTACGCTCCTGTCAGGCGCCCCCTTCCCTCATCTTTTTGTGTAGACTACACAAATTTGGGGTATCCTATACTTGCAATTTGCATAAAAAAGTTTCCAAATCGCGAAATTTTACACGTTAAAAAAATAATCTGTTTATAATTAGGACAATCTATTATGCATAATAAATTTATTTGAAGGGAGACAGAGTGTGGAGATGATTAAGAATTTTGAATGGCCGGATGATTATGGGAATCCTGAATGGTTTATGGAGGACCGTTTCGGGCTGTTCATACACTTTGGATTATTTTCGGCCGCGGCCAGACATGAATGGGTAATGACACTGGAGCAGATTGGAAAGGACGGATATCAGAAGTATTTTGACAACTTCAATCCAGATCTGCTGGACGCCAGGAAATGGGCAAAGAAGGCAAAGGCAGCGGGTTTTAAATATGCGGTGCTGACAGCAAAACACCATGAAGGGTTTGCTTTGTGGGACACAGCACTCAGCGATTACAAGATTTCCAATACGGCCTATGGCCGCGATTTGGTGAAAGAATATGTGGAGGCGTTCAGGGCAGAGGGTCTGCAGGTTGGACTGTATTTTTCCCTGATCGACTGGAACCACCCGGATTTCCTGGTAGACGGGTATCATCCGGAGAGGAATAATAAAGAATATATTAAGAATCATCCGGGGGATATGGAGTCCTATACAAAGTTTATGCATGGGCAGGTCAGAGAGCTTCTGACAAATTACGGGAAGATTGATTATCTGTGGTTTGACTTTTCCTATGCAAACAGAGACTGGGGCGATTCCGTCGGAAAAGGCAGGGAAGACTGGAAATCCGAGGAGCTGGAGAAAATGATCCTCTCCCTTCAGCCCGATATTATCCTGAACGACCGCCTGGATCTGGGGCGGGGCGTAGGAACTCCGGAACAGTACCAGCGCAATGCTAAGATGGAAAACGGCAAAAAGCAGCTTGTCTGGGAGGCATGTCAGACGCTGAACGGGAGCTGGGGCTATGACAGAGATAATCTGGACTGGAAGACACCGGAGATGGTAACGAAGTTATTGATTGATACTGTTTCCAAGGGCGGTAACATGCTGCTGAACATCGGACCGAACGCCCGCGGCGAATGGGATGCGAAGACGGAAGAGATTCTGGGCCGGGTCGGTGAATGGATGCGGCTGCATGGCAGGGCGATATACGGCTGTGGGGCCAGCGAGTTCGATGCTCCGGCAGATGCGCGCTTTACACAGAATGGGAACCGCCTGTATCTGCACCTTTTCTCATGGCCGTACAGAACGCTGCTGATCGAGAAGCTGGGTGGAAAGGTTGCTTATGCACAGCTGGTCAATGACAATTCTGAAATAAAATATATTCAGGACGAAGGGCTTTCCGGCAAGAGAAAATCCCATAAAGATCTAAATGCCGAGGTAACCGAGATTCATATTAAAGATAAGTTTGAAGACAACTCCCTGCTGGTAACCCTGCCGGTGCAGAGACCGGATGTGCTTGTACCGGTCATCGAATTTATTCTGAAAGACTAGAGGAGGAAGACATATGTATTATATCCTTGCTTCACACGGAGAATATGCAAAGGCTTGCAAAGCAAGCTGTGAAATGATAACAGGGGCTGCACCGCAGTTCTTTGTGGTCACATTTACCGAAGACATGACAAAAGAGTCTGTGGAAAAGGCTTACAGGGCAATACTGGCAGAGAACGGGGCTGATCAGTGTGAGGCCATCATCACGGACGTGCCGGGCGGCACACCGTTCAATGCAGCTGCGCCTGTCATACATGAGTACAGCCGGATCGCGCTGGTATCAGGGCTGTGCCTGGGAATGCTCATAGCGCTGAATACCGGAGATACTCTGCACAGCGCAATGGAACAGGCAAAGGAAACGATCCTGGGCGAAGGCGTAAAGAACGACAGCCAGCCGGAAAAGAAACAGGAGCATAAAGAGCCTGTTGAAAAGAACGGTATTGTAAACTTCAGACTGGATGAGCGTCTGATCCATGGACAGGTGGCAACTTACTGGACAAGGACACTGGGAGCAACAAGAATCATGGTGGTCGGCGATGACATCGTAAATGATGAGATCGCTAAAAATGCACTTAGGGCTGCAGTTCCGGCGGGTATGAAACTTAGCGTGCTGACTGCTGAAAATGCTGCGAAGCGTCTGAATGAAGGGGTTTATGCAGGACAAAGAGTCTTTTTAATTGTGAAAGACCCCGCTACGATTGTAAAATTGCTTGAATATGGCGTAAAGGTTAAAGAAGTCAATATAGGAAATATGGGAGTAAAAGAGGGCAGGGAGCAGATTAAAAAGTCTGTATACTGTACAGCAGAAGAGCTGCAGACAATTCTGTCCATTGAAAAGTCGGGAGTTCCTGTCTATGCACAGATGGTGCCGAACGATGAAAAAAGAAAATTTGCATCTTATTTAAAATAGCAGAGGAGGAAACAAAAAATGGAAATTCAAATGTGGCAGATTATTGCATTGACAGCGCTGGCATTCTTTGCAATTTGTGAAAACTTATCCACATCAGTCCTGGGAAACCAGCCGGTTATTATAGGTACGATTGCCGGGATCATCATGGGGGACATGAAGATGGGGCTGGCTGTGGGAGCAACCCTGCAGCTGATGATTCTGGGTGTTGGTACTTACGGCGGTTCTTCCATGCCTGACTACATGACGGGATCAATTATTGGTACGGTGTTTGCAGTAACATCCGGAAAAGGAATGGATTTTGGTATCGGACTTGCGGTTCCGGTGGGACTTTTGATGGTACAGCTGGACGTGCTGGCGAGATTCTGCAATGTGTTCTTTGCAAAAAGAGTCGAGGCAGCTGTGGACAGAATGGATTTTAAGGCCATTGGCAGAAATACATGGCTGGGCTCTCTGTCCTGGGGATTGTCCAGAGCGCTTCCCGTATTTTTAATGCTCATTTTCGGACAGAATCTGGTCAACCTGATTGTAGACTACATGCCTGAATGGCTGATGGGCGGACTTACAGTTGCAGGCGGACTGCTTCCGGCAGTCGGTATCGCGATCCTGCTGAGATACCTTCCGGTGAAGAGTTATATCTCATATCTTCTGGTTGGATTTTTTGCCGCTGCATATTTAAGCGTTCCTATGGTCGGAGTGGCAATATTAGGTACAGCATTGGCAGTCGTTGCATTTAAACAATTTCTGGAGAAAAGCCAGAAAGTAGTTGCAGTTAACACAGGATCAGCTCAGGAGGGATTGTTAGATGGAGAATTTGAAGATTAATCAGGAGAAGATTACAGATCAGGATATTAAAAGGGTCAGCAAAAGATGGATTCTGGCATCCCAGATTACATGGAATTACGAGAAAATGATGGGTGTCGGCTATCTCTATGCGATTCTGCCTATATTGAGAAAATTATACAAAAAGTCCGAGGACTTGAAAGAAATGATGAAAAACCACGTGCAGTTTTTTAACACAACACCGCACATGGGAGGTTTTATTCTTGGAATTGACGCCGCAACGGAAGAGTCCGGCGGGAAAACCGCGAAGGATGCGGCCAGTGGTATCAAGACAGGTCTGATGGGGCCGTTTGCAGGCGTGGGCGACACTATTTTCGGAGTACTGATCCCAACCATTTTCGGTTCTATCGCGGCTTATATGGGACAAAATGGCAATGTGACAGGTGTTGTGATCTGGCTTCTTGTCAATATTGCAATACTGATTTTCAGATATTTTACAACAGGAATTGGTTACCGTGAGGGAACAAAGCTGGTTACCTCTGCAAAGGATAAACTGGATGCCCTGACACATGCGGCGACCCTGCTTGGAATTACGGTTGTGGGTGCGCTGATCCCTACAGTTGTAAAGGCTAACATAGCGGCAAACTTTAAATCCGGTGATGTAACGCTGGAAGGCCAGGCAATCGTAGATCAGATCATGCCAAGCCTCGTGCCGGTACTTGTCGTAGCCGGGATCTACTTCCTGCTGGGCAAGAAAAAAATGACTTCAACAAAAGCAATTTTAATTATTATGGTGGCATCTATTGTATTCTATGCGATTGGATTATTAGCATAATTGACAGACAAGGAGAGCATTATGGGACTGGAATTTTTTGACAAGGCAAAAGAGGTTATGGGAAAACTGGAAGAGACACAGGCGGAAAATATTCATGCTGCAGCACTTTTGATTTCCGAATCGATACAAAAAGGCGGGATTCTGCAAGCCTTCGGCAGCGGGCATTCCTATGCCGGGGCGATTGAGGTGTGCGGAAGAGCCGGGGGCCTGATTCCGAGCAAGGTGATACGTGACCGGGCGGAAGGCATGTATGAAAGCGTGGAAGGTGTTGCTCCGTTTCTGATGCGGTGTGTAGACATACAGCCAAATGATATTTTTATACTGATCTCCAACTCAGGGAGAAATCCAATGACGATCGAGATGGCGGATCATATTAAGAAAAAGGGCAACAAGCTGATCGTAGTAACCGCGCTGGAGGTATCCAGCAGTTCTACTTCCAGACATTCTTCCGGAAAGCTGTTATATGAATTTGCCGATGTGGTTCTGGACAACCAGTCCGCATTTGGAGACGCCTCTCTGGACATAGAAGGACTTGACAGCAAGGTGTGCGGTACATCCTCATTCAGTACATGTCTTCTTCTGCAGCAGACAATATATGAGGCTGTGAAAGACATGACAGAAAAGGGATATGAGGCTCCGGTCTATAAGAGTGCGAATATAGATGGCGGCAGGGAGTTTAATAATGTACTGGAACAGAAATATGCGGACAGAATCTGGCATATTTAAAGATCATAAGAAAGAGGGCCGTTTTTACGGTTCTTTTTCTATTTGGTGTCTTCCGTGAAACAAAATGGACAGTGATCGCCATCATGTTACTGGGGTTTCATTGTGCTGAAAAGCGGGAACCGGATAATAATAACAAGGCCGAGGCAAGCGGCAGAATGGAGGATGAAATGAAGTTAATTAAAGATAAGAAAATATACACCGGAAAGGAAGTAATTTACCGGGGGTATATCCGTTTTGACCAGAAAATTACAGAAGTGGGAGATATGGAAAACTTTACGGAAAAGACCGGTGACGAGGAGATTGTGACGGAAGGGGATATACTGATTCCGGGTTTTATTGATGTTCACAGCCACGGTGGATATGGGAAAGACAATATGGATGCACTGCCGGGGGAAATCAGCAGTATGGTGGATAAAATGGCTGCAGAGGAAGGGATTACCTCCTATTTCTGTACAACCATGACACAGACATATGATAAGATAGCAGAAGCAATGAAAAATATCGGCAGTGCGGCAGAAATGAACCCCATCATACAGGGAATCCATGTAGAAGGACCGTTTATTTCTGAAAAGTTTAAAGGTGCGCAGGATGCCTCCTATATTAAAAAACCGGATGAGAAAGTACTGGAGGAATGGAATAAGATCAGCGGCGGACTGATCCGGCTTGTGACATATGCTCCCGAGGAAGCAGACGCACAGTTTGAGGCTTGGTGTGAGGAGCATAAGGTAGTCTTAAGTGCCGGGCATTCGAATGCACTTTATGCAGGGCTTGGACGCAGCCGTGCGAGTCATATTACCCATCTTTACAATGCACAGAGAGGCTTAAATCACAGAGAGCCGGGAGTGACCGGATACGGCCTTTTGACGCCGGGGGTGAAGGCAGAGATTATCTGTGACGGAATTCATATCGTGCCGGAGATGGTGCGGCTTGCGTATGAGATAAAAGGAAGCGGCGGGATTGAGCTGATCACGGATTCCATGAGAGCCAAGGGGATGCCGGAAGGCTTAAGTGAGCTGGGCGGACAGAAGGTGTATGTTAAGGACGGTACAGCCAGGCTGGAAGACGGTACGATAGCAGGAAGTATTCTGACCTTTATTCAGGCATTCCGCAATATGATGGACTTCACGGGGGCTTCCCTGGAAGATGCTGTGCAGATGAGTTCTGTAAACCAGGCAGAAGAGTTCGGGCTGGAGCACAAAGGGATACTGTCTGTGGGAAAGGATGCGGATATCCTTGTGCTGGACGGTGAATTTCATTTGAAGAACACATTCAGCTGTGGTAAATTAATATGTGGCTGAATTGCGCGGGCAGAAAGGAATAATTAATACGGATATTCATTTTAAGTCAGAAGAGGGCATGAAAGGAGAAAAAATGGGAAAGTATGTACTGGAAGTATGTGCGGACTGCGTAGAGTCCGCAATAGCAGCGGAAAAAGGAGGCGCAGACCGAATCGAACTGTGCAGTAATCTGGTGATTGGGGGTGTGACGCCGGGGCAGGCATTATTCAAGCTGGTGCGCAAATATACAGATATTCGTGTACGCGTGCTGCTGCGCCCCAGATATGGGGATTATTGCTATAATGATTATGAGTTTGAACAATTGAAAGAAGAAGTGCAGATGTACCGGGAACTGGGGGCTTCCGGGGTGGTTGTCGGCATGTTAAATCCGGACGGCACTCTGGATACCGGGAGAATGTTGGAACTGGTGAAGGCGGCAGGAAATATGGACGTTGCACTGCACAGATGCTTTGATGTATGTGCGGATCCGTATAAAGCGCTGGAAGAGGCGGTATCAATGGGGATGAAGACCATTTTGACCAGCGGGCAGAAAGCGACCGGCTGGGATGGCCGGGATCTTCTGGCCAGGCTGCAGGAGAAGAGCGCAGGCAGAATCGAGATCCTGGCGGCCGGCGGGATACAGGCCGGGGTGATCGAGAGGCTTGTACCGTCTTCAGGGATAACCTCCTACCATATGTCTGGAAAACAGGAGGTAGAAAGCGCCATGCAATTCCGGATGGAAGGTGCCAGCATGGGCCTGCCGGAGAGAAATGAGTATGTACTTTGGAAGACTTCTGAGGAGGCTGTCAGACAGGCTGCTGCGGTGCTGCATAATCTGTGTGGTTAGCAGCCAATATCGGACCGGCAGGAGGCGATATTGGCGCAGGATGCGATAAAGCGAAAAAGTGATAAATCCTGCTTTGCAATATAGTATGTTACAGGCAGGCCTGCTTATGGTTTCGGGGAACCATTTCCGGAACCGGACAGGCCTGGTTCAGTGAGACGGATATTTCTGTTTACTAGTGCATCCAGACTTATCTGAAATGTATCTGCAATCGATATCAGAATAAATATATCGGGGAGCCGTTTGCCTCGCTCGTAGGAGCACAAAGTGGCCCGGTGGAGATGAAGCTTTTCTGCTAGATGTAACTGTGTCATATTACGCTCTTTTCTCAGGCGCTGTATATTCTGGCCGATTGAATCATTAGTAATCATCGCATTTACCCAATCTAATTTGAAAATTTATAACCGTTCCGGGGGGACTCTTTCGGACGTGCCCATGAACGATCTGCAGATATTTTAATAAAAGACGCAATGTGTCTATTTTATATTACGGTATATAGAAATACAAATGGAAAACACTGGTATATCCTCGCGCTTTGGAGAAAGAAACAAAGCAGCCGGTTAGGGCAGACTGAAGCAAGTCTGCAGAAAAAATAAAAAAGTTAAAAAAGTTTGAAAAAATTGTTGACAATACGGACTGCATATAGTATAGTAATTATTGTTCCGGTCAGGGAACACACAAGATACGCGATAGTGGCTCAGTTGGTAGAGTACGACCTTGCCAAGGTCGGGGTCGCGGGTTCGAATCCCGTCTATCGCTCTAAGTTATCCTTTGAAGGATGCATGGATGGGTATTAAAATAGTTGTCTAAGTAAATTAGGTGATTATTTTAATGCCCATTTTAGTATATCAGATTCTTTACATAAATCTATTTATTTCTGTCGTTCAGGCATCGAATTTTCAGCTGATTTCCATAGGGATGCACCTTGATAATTTAATAGACTTTATACCGGGGCATGTGTTATAATGTCCACACAAAAGGTGAGGTGGTAAGCATGTTTATATCAGAAGAACAGTTTTTGCAGGCAATTTCCAATATGATGGATAAAAAACTGGATGCAAGACTGTGTGAGATGCCGACGAAAGCGGAATTGGACGCAAGGCTGTCGGAGATGCCGACAAAAGCAGAATTGGACGCAAGGCTGTCGGAGATGCCGACAAAAGCAGAACTGGACGCAAGGCTGTCGGAGATGCCGACAAAAGCAGAACTGGACGCAAGGCTGTCGGAAGTACCGACAAAAGCAGAACTGGATGCAAGACTGTCGAAGATGCCGTCGAAAAAAGAAATGGCGGATAGTCTGTATAGACTTGAAAATAATCTTCTGGAGGAACTTGATATCGTGCAGGAGAAAGCTAACAGACGTTTTGAAAGGCTTGAGAACCGGATGGTTTCTCTTGAGTCAGCGGTAAATGCAATCAGGATTGAAAGCAGCACGATTAATCTGCTGGCGGAAAAGTATTCAGATTTAGAGACAAGAGTAAAAGGATTGGAACAGAAAATATCATAACTGCAGGACACTGATTTCGTGTCCTGAGGCATATATTTATATGGATGACATAGTACATGCGAAGGTGTAAAGCCTGTTAAGTTATTAAGTAAATGAAGCAGGATCGGTGTTTCTTTGGCAGGCTGCTCATTTCCGCAGCATAAACGGGGTGTTATAATGAAAGGACAAAAGATGAAGGCAGCGCTGCTTGGACTGGGAACGGTGGGGACGGGTGTTTATAAACTGATTCAGAGAAGATCAGATATAATGGAGCGCACGATAGGTGCGGAACTGGAGATATCACGGATACTCGTCCATGATATGAGCAAGAAAAGGGAAGGAATCGATCCTTCACTTCTGACTGATAACTGGCCGGAGATACTTGCGGATAATGATATCACAATTGTGATCGAAGTGATGGGGGGAATCGAGCCGGCCAGGACTATGATTTTGGAGGCTCTTCAAGCAGGCAGGCATGTAGTAACGGCCAACAAGGATCTGGTGGCAGAGTATGGCCGGGAACTACTGGACGCCGCGGAGGAGAATCAGTGCGACTTTTTATTTGAGGCAGCTGTTGCAGGCGGAATTCCGATCATCCGTCCGCTGAAGCAGTGTCTGGCAGGAAATGATATTTCCGAGGTGATCGGGATTGTAAACGGGACTACCAACTATATTCTAACGAAGATGTTTGAAGAGAATATGAGTTTTGAGTCAGCGCTGGCGAAGGCAACGGAACTTGGATATGCCGAGGCCGATCCAACAGCGGATGTGGAGGGGCTTGATGCGGGAAGAAAGGTAGCGATCATGGCGTCGATAGCATTTCATTCCAGGGTGGTATTTAAAGATGTTTATACAGAGGGAATCACGAGAATATCTTCGGAAGATATTGCGTATGCGAAAGAATTTGACAGTGTTATTAAGCTGCTTGGTGTAGCGCATAATACGGAAACCGGGATCGAGGTGGGGGTATATCCCATGCTGCTGAACAAAGAACATCCGCTTGCATCCGTGCGGGATTCATTTAATGCTGTATTTGTTCATGGCGATGCGGTAGATGACGCGATGTTTTATGGAAGAGGAGCAGGTGAACTGCCGACAGCCAGTGCGGTTGTTGGCGATATCATTGATGTGGCAAGAGACCTGCAGTATGGCTGTATGGGCAGAATCAGCTGTACATGTTACAGGGAGCTGCCGGTAAAAGATTTTAGTGAGGTCAGGAATAAGTTTTTTCTGAGGATGCAGGTGAAAAATCAGCCAGGCGTACTGGCGCGTATCGCACAGGTTTTCGGAGATCATAAGGTAAGCATTGCAAGGGTAGTCCAGAAGCATGTAAAGGAGAACCAGGCGGAACTTGTTATAGTGACAGAAAAGGTAAAAGAGTATCATTTACAGGATGCTCTGACAGGACTAAAGGAAATGGAGAGTATACTGGAAATCAGTAGTATTATCCGCGAGTACTAGTACTCTATCCGGCAATACAGGACTTTCATAAAAGGGGTGTGATGAAGTTGACACACCTCTTTTATAATGGTATAACAGTGTATAGCAAGCTATATATTGCCAGTACGGAAAGGAGAAAACCATGGAGCGAAGAAACCAGCCGATTGGATTTACTATAAAACAAATCAACAACGTTTTTGAGAAAGACTTGAATGGAAAGCTTAAAACTATTGGAATTACAGCTTCTCAATGTGCCGTGCTGGATTATCTGTTTCATACGAACAAAGAAGAAGTGAACCAGAGGGATGTCGAACGTCATCTGAGTTTGAAAAATCCGACAGTAACCGGGCTTTTAAAAAGGCTGGATGAAAAAGGTTTTATTCTCTGTGTCCCCAACGCGGCTGACAAACGGAGAAAGAACATTTATCTGACAGAAAAGGCATATGATATTCAGCGCAGGATGGAAGCTGACCGCAGAAAGATGGACAGAGAGATGACCAGAGGGATGACAAAAAAAGAGATTGCGGCATTAAACAGAGGTCTGGAGAAGATGCTTTATAACATCTCAGACCCATAAAAATAGATAATAATTTTCAGAATATTCAGAATATGGTGGGCAAAGGGGTCAGACCCCTTTGAGGAAGGAGCGACATGAGTTACGCAGATAAGGTTTTTATTGGAATGTGCCGTGATATTATTGATCATGGTACCAGTACGGAGGGGGAAAAGGTGCGTCCCGTGTGGGAGGATGGCGCGCCGGCTTATACGGTAAAACGATTTGGGGTTGTGAACCGGTATGATCTGAGGAAGGAGTTTCCGGCGCTTACGCTGCGCAGGACGGGGATTAAGAGCTGTGTGGACGAGCTGCTTTGGATCTGGCAGAAGAAGTCGAATAATATTAATGAGCTGAACAGCCATATTTGGGACAGCTGGGCTGACGAGGAAGGTTCGATTGGGAAGGCTTACGGGTATCAGATGGGCGTGAAGCACCAGTACCGGGAGGGGATGATGGATCAGGTGGACCGGGTGATTTACGATCTGAAGAATAATCCCTACAGCCGCAGGATTATGACGAATATTTATGTACATCAGGACCTGCATGAGATGAATCTGTATCCCTGTGCTTACAGTATGACGTTTAATGTAACAAAGGAAAACGGCAGCGATAAGCTGACGCTGAACGCGATCCTGAATCAGCGGTCTCAGGATGTGCTGGCGGCTAATAACTGGAATGTGTGCCAGTATGCGGTGCTTGTCCATATGCTGGCGCAGGTTTGCGATATGCAGGCGGGGGAATTTGTTCATGTGATTGCGGATGCCCATATTTATGACAGGCATATACCGCTGATTGAAGAGCTGATTTCCAGGGAGCCGCTTCCGGCGCCACAGTTTTGGCTGAACCCGGAAGTGAAGGATTTCTATGCCTTTACGACGGATGATGTGAGGCTGGATCATTATGAGACACATCCTCAGATTAAAAATATTCCGATTGCAGTATAGAGGGGCAGCAAAAACTAGCAGAAGCAGAAATGGAAGGATTTTACAAAGATACTGGTTTACTGCCGTCAAATAAGGCATTAGAAAATGTTGGATAAACAGGAGGATAATATATGAAATTAATAGCTTCAGCAGATAAGAACTGGGGAATTGGCTTTAAAAATAAATTGTTGGTGAGTATTCCGACGGATATGAAGTTTTTCCGTCAGACGACAACAGGGAAGGTTGTAGTGATGGGGCGTAAGACTTTGGAAAGTTTTCCAAACGGGCTGCCTTTAAAAAACAGAACTAATATTGTATTGACGGGCAACAAAGATTACCGTGTAAAAGACGCGGTTATTGTCCATACTCTAGAGGAGCTGCAGGAAGAACTGAAACGTTACCAATCGGATGACATCTATGTGATCGGGGGAGAAAGAATTTACCGCCAGCTTCTTCCCCTTTGCGATACCGCTTATATTACCCGGATTGACCACGCGTTTCAGGCGGACACATTTTTGCCGAATCTGGATGAACTGGAAGATTGGAAGATGACAGAGGAAGGGGAGGAGCAGACCTGCTTTGACCTGGAATTCAGATTTACTAAATACGAGAGACGGGCATAAGAATACAGCAGTTATATTGCTGGGAAAAAGGAAGTGGTGTTACATGGCCGGCATTTACAATGGAAATGGAAAAAGAACAGAAGCTGTTTGCCGGAAAATGGCAGCCGTTTTGCTGATGTGTCTGTTATTCGGAATGTCTTGCCTTTTGTCAGGCTGCTCAAAAGCAAAGCAGCAGGAAGGGACAAGCACGGATGACGACAGGATCAAAGTGGTTACAACCATATTTCCCCAGTATGATTTTGTCAGACAGATAGCAGGCGGCAGGGCAGACCTGAAGATGCTTCTGAAGCCCGGGGAGGAGAGCCATTCTTATGAGCCTACTCCTCAGGATATCATAGCCATCCAGAACTGTGATCTTTTTATCTATGTGGGCGGGGAAAATGACGAATGGGTGGAGGATATCCTGTCCTCAATGGACACAGGCAGGATGGCAACACTACGCCTGGTAGACTGTGTTGATACCGTGGAGGAAGAACATGTTGAAGGGATGAAGGAAAATCACCGGGAAGAGGAGGAAAACCAGGGGGAATATGATGAACATGTGTGGACATCTCCTAAAAATGCGGTGAAGATTGTGGATAACATCACGCAACTGCTGTGCAGGGCAGATGCTGAAAATGCGGATGCCTATAAGCGGGATGCAGAAACCTATATACACAAACTTGAGGATCTGGATGCGCAGTTCAGGCAAGTGGTGGAGGAATCTGACCGGGATACTATTCTGTTTGGGGACAGGTTTCCGTTCCGCTATTTTGCGGATGAGTACGGACTTAGGTATTATGCCGCATTTCCCGGATGCGCCTCGGATACGGAACCCAGCGCGGCCACCATGGCTTTTTTAATTAACAAAGTGAAGGAAGAAAAAATACCGGTTGTTCTAAAAATGGAACTGAGCAGTGATCATATTTCCCGGGCCATTGCAGAGGCAACAGGGGCGGAAGTAAAAGTGTTTTACAGCTGTCATAATATTAGCGCAAAACAATTTCAGAATGGCGAAACCTATGTGAGTTTGATGGAAAAAAATGTAGAGACATTAAGGGAGGCATTGTCAGATGGCACTGATTAAATGTGAAAACATTTCAATTGCATACGAAGGCCAGACGGTTGTGCATGACCTGTCTTTTCAGGTGAGTGAAGATGACTATCTTTGCATTGTCGGGGAAAATGGTTCCGGCAAGAGTACTCTGGTGAAAAGCATTCTGGGGCTGAAGAACCCGGTAAAGGGGAAGATTATTCTGGGAGACGGCCTTTCCCAGAATGAGATCGGGTATCTGCCGCAGCAGACGGATGTACAAAAAGATTTTCCGGCAAGTGTCTATGAAGTGGTACTGTCGGGGCGGCTGAACGGCAGGGGGATGCGTCCCTTTTATACCGCGGCGGACAAGCGCAGTGCAAGAGAGAATATGGAACTGCTGGGTATCCGGGAACTGGAAAGACAGTGTTTCCGGGATTTGTCCGGCGGACAGAAGCAGAGGGTTCTGCTTGCCAGGGCTTTGTGTGCTACCAGGAAATTACTGCTCCTGGATGAGCCTGTAACCGGCCTGGACCCGATTGTGACCCAGGAGTTTTATCAGCTGATTAAACAGATCAACAGAGATTCCCGGATTGCAGTGGTTATGGTATCCCACGACATTGAAAGTACCATGGAATATGCCAGCCACATACTGCATCTCCAGGAGACCGTCCTGTTCTTCGGGACGGCAGAAGAATACAGGAACAGCGAGATTGGAAAGGCATTTCTGGGAGGTGGACAGCGTGTTAGATAAACTAATTGAAATGTTCTCCTATCCGTTTATGGTAAGGGCCATACTGGTGGGGACGATGGTATCGCTTTGCTCTGCCCTTCTGGGAGTTAGTCTTGTGCTGAAGCGGTATTCCATGATTGGGGACGGCTTGTCCCATGTGGGGTTCGGCGCCCTGGCCATTGCAGCCGCAGCCAATGCGGCACCGCTTGCAGTGGCTATTCCGGTGGTGGTTCTGGCAGCGGTTCTTCTGCTGCGGATCAGCGGCAGCAGCAAAATCAAAGGGGATGCGGCTATTGCACTGATTTCAACGAGCGCTCTCGCGGTGGGAGTCATGGTGATATCAATGACCACAGGCATGAATACAGATGTCTATAATTATATGTTTGGGAGCATTCTGGCCATGAGCAGCGGGGATGTCAGAATGAGTGTCCTCCTTTCTGCGGCAGTACTGATTCTATATATTCTGTTTTACCATAAGATTTTTGCGATCACATTCGACGAGACTTTTGCCCAGGCTACGGGGGTAAAAGCCAATCTCTACAATACATTGATCGCCGTTCTCACAGCGGTTACCATTGTTCTGGGAATGCGCATGATGGGGGCGCTGTTGATTTCAAGCCTTATTATATTCCCGGCTCTGACTTCCATGAGGGTGTGCAGGACATTTAAAAGTGTGGTTATAAATTCGGCGGTCATATCCGTCGTATGTCTGTTTATCGGTATTACCGTCTCCTACGTATGGGCAACACCGGCGGGTGCAAGTGTGGTTATTGTAAATATCGCTGCGCTGTTGATCTATACGATTGCGGGGGCAGTAAAGAATAAAACCTTTCAGTAAACGAATGAAAATGGAGGACGTATGTTAGGAACGGCGGCAATATTCATGACAGTCTTCGGTCTGGTATATTTTTTCTGGAAAGACAGCGGCAGCAGAAAACCACTTATATTTAAGGCACTGGCTACGTTCATGCCCGTACTGCTGGCGCTTTCTGCTGCCGTGTCTTCACAGACTCCTCTGGCTTGGTGGACCTTTGCCGGGATCGTCTGCTATATGGCAGCGGACGTACTTCTGGAAATATGGTTTCTGGCAGGCGTTGCCTCTTTCGGAGCGGGACACATCTGCCTGATAACCGGTATCCTGCTGGATGGGCGGGGCTGGCGGAGCGCAGTCATTTCGTTTGTAATTCTGTATGGTTTTATGTTTTTGATTCTCAGGCCTCACCTGGATAGACTGGAAAGACGGCTGCTGGTCCCGGGGTTTGTCTATGCGGCACTGCTTTGTATCATGGCCGCTATGATGGCGTCCTGGGGGATACATGCCGGCAGTATACAAGGGATCATCGGGGGAGCCGGGGGGATCTTTTTTGTTATATCGGATACGATTCTGGGGTGGAGCCATTTGAGCGGGAAAAGAACCCGCTGGCACAGCGCCGTACTTCTGACACTTTATTATCTGGCTGTATATTTTCTGGCGGTCAGTCTGTACTGAAGAGGGCTTTTATATCTTCGGATAAGGTGGAAGGACAGTGGCGTATATGTTTCAATAGGACAGACACTTTCTCCACTTCCACTATCTTCCGGTTTATGGTAAGCGTTCTCTTCGTCCGCTCCCGGAGCAAAAGCTCGTGATTCGAATCCCGATTATATTTTATCATTGACAAAGTGAAAAGCAGACACTATAATAAGTATAACTTTTAGCAATTTAAAGCCTACCCAAATGGGACCGCGTAACAGAGGCCCTGCAGGCTGGTCTGCAGCATTGCTGCAGGTTAATGTATGTGAAATGCAGTGATAAGGAGGAGTACATAATTACCGGAAGCTAAGAGAGAAGGCGGCAGGTGCGAGTCTTCGTGAAGGAATTATGGAAGTAGCCTTTGAGCAGTGGACCGAACAGGTGAATGCCCCAGTAAGCTCCAACGTGATTCCTACGTTACAGGGAAGCAGTATCGGACAGCGGTTCCCGTACTGACAGAGTGCAGAGAAGATTTCTCTGAATTTAGGTGGTAACACGGATTGGATATTCGCCCTAAGCTAGTAATAGCTTAGGGCTTTCTTATGATTTAGGAAATTCAAGGAGGTATATGTATGAGACAGATTTCAGGAAACAAATTATTGGTTAAGGCGCTGAAGGAAGAGGGGGTAGACACCCTGTTTGGCTATCCGGGGGCATGTACGATTGACCTGAGCGATGAACTTTACAGACAGGATGATATCAGAGTGATCCTCCCGCGGCATGAGCAGGCCCTTGTGCACGAGGCGGATGCTTATGCCAGGACAACGGGAAAAGTCGGCGTATGCCTGGTTACAAGCGGGCCTGGGGCAACCAACCTGGTAACAGGCCTGGCGACGGCCAACTATGACAGTGTGCCGCTTGTATGCTTTACGGGGCAGGTAGCCAGACATCTGATTGGAAACGACGCATTCCAGGAGGTTGATATCGTAGGCATTACCAGAAGCATTACAAAATATGGGGTGACAGTCCGCAATAGAGAGGACTTGGGCCGGATCATTAAAGAAGCCTTTTACATAGCCAGTACAGGAAAGCCTGGGCCGGTGCTCATTGATCTGCCGAAAGACGTGATGGCAGAACTGGGCAGCCCGGAATATCCTTCCGATGTCAACATCCGGGGGTACAAACCGAATACTAATGTACACATCGGGCAGCTGAAGAAGGCGATTAAGATGCTGAACAAGGCAAAGAAACCACTCTTTCTTGCAGGAGGCGGAGTCAATATCGCCAGAGCAAACAGCATTTTTACGGAAGTTGCTGAGAAGACGAATGTACCCGTAATAACAACGGTCATGGGGCGAGGCGCGATTCCGACAAATCATCCGCTGTACATTGGCAATCTGGGCATGCATGGCGCGTATGCAGCAAATATGGCAGTCAGTGAGTGCGACCTGCTGTTCTCCATAGGAACCAGATTCAATGACCGTATTACGGGCAAGCTTCATGCATTTGCCCCGAAAGCGCAGATAGTACATATCGATATCGACACGGCAGCCATTTCCAGGAACATTCATGTAGATATCCCGATTGTAGCTGATGCTAAGGAAGCGATCTTGAAAATGCAGGAGTACGTTGAGCCATGCAACACAACGAAATGGCTGGGGCAGATTAGCGAATGGAAGACGAACCACCCATTGGATATGAAGAAGCACGCCGAGATGGGGCCGAAAGATATTATAGAGGAGATCAACCGGCAGTTTGATGAAGCTATTATTGTAACTGACGTGGGACAGCATCAGATGTTTGCTGCACAGTATGCGGAGATCACCGAGAAGAAACGGATCATCATGTCCGGTGGACTTGGTACCATGGGATATGGTTTTCCAGGAGCAGTCGGCGCCAAGCTGGGCAATCCGGATACGCCGGTCATCGCTATTTCCGGGGACGGGGGCATGCAGATGAATATCCAGGAGTTCGCAACTGCGGTGCTGGAAGAATTGCCGGTGATCCTCTGCGTATTCAATAATGCGTATCTCGGCATGGTACGGCAGTGGCAGAAGCTGTTCTACGGGAAGCGATACGGCATGACAAACCTGCGCTCCGGTGCGCTTTTCCGCAGGACCGATGGAAAAGAGATGCCCGAATACACACCGGATTTCATAAAACTGGCAGAGAGCTACGGGGCAAAGGGCATCAGAGTCACCAAAACGGAAGAAATCTCTGCTGCCTTTGAAGAGGCAAAGAAGAACACGAAAACACCGACCCTGATAGAATTTATCATTGATCAGGAAGAGATGGTATTCCCGATGATCCAGCCGGGAGGGACTCTGGAAGAGATGATTGTGGACTGCTAGAGTGTGTTTGTTAATTTATTGCCGCAATATGCCGTCCCACTTCACGGTTTATTTACTGCCAAATCCAGTTAACGCAGCCCGCTACGCCTCCTGTATTTGACAGTAAATACCCCGCAAATTGGTACGACAAGCAATTTTCAAACACACGCCAGCATCGAAAGGAGAGAAGCATATGGAGAACAATACAAAAAAAAGATGGATCTCATTATTCGTAGAAAACCAGGTGGGTGTCCTGTCAAAAATATCCGGTTTATTTTCCGGTAAATCCTATAACCTGGACAGTCTTACAGTGGGGACTACAGAGGATCCGACCATTTCAAGGATGACGATAGCAACTGTCAGCGATGATGAGACATTCGAGCAGATTAAGAAACAGCTGAACCGGCTTGTGGAGGTAATCAAGGTCATAGATTTTACGGATATTTTTGTGAGAATGAAGGAAATCCTGTATGTAAAGGTCAGAAAATGCACACCGGAAGATAAGGTGCAGCTTTTTCAGATAGCAGAAACATTTAAGGCGAGAGTTATCGACTATGGAAAAGACAGCCTCCTGCTGGAATTCGTTCAGACAGCTACAAAAAATGATGCGGTCATTAAGCTCATGAAGGAAGAGTTTAAGAACATTGAAGTTGTACGCGGGGGCAGCGTCGGCATCGAATCTATTAGTATGATGGAGCGTTAAAGCGTGTGTGAAGCCGGGCAAATGGACGAGTGCAATGGATTATCAAATATGCCTTGAGGCGTGTTACCGAATACGCGCTGTCAGGTCAAATAGAAGTTACCAGAGGGTAACAATTCTGGCCTGCCCGAACTGTTACACCAGTGGGAGAGCGGATTAACAAAAAAACAGAGCGCGCTCTTGAATTTTAATAAGAGAAGTATTATAATTGGCTCATAAACAGTGATTTGCAGAATGAAAGCAGAGGATCGGAGGAGTTACAGATGGATAAGAAAAACATTGACTGGGAGAACCTGGGGTTTGCCTATATTGAAACGGACAAAAGATATGTGGCTGACTTTAAGGATGGCAAATGGAACGAAGGCGGCTGATAGACGACCCTAATATTACGATGAACGAGTGTGCGGGCGTCCTGCAGTATGCGCAGACAATCTTTGAGGGGCTCAAAGCATACACAACGGAGGATGGGCATATCGTGGCGTTCCGCCCTGACTTAAATGCACAGCGCATGGTGGACTCCGCGAAAAGACTGGAGATGCCTGTATTTCCGGCTGAGCGTTTCGTAGAGGCGGTCGTGCAGACTGTAAAGGCAAACGCCGCCTATGTTCCTCCCTATGGGTCAGGAGCAACCCTGTATGTCAGACCTTACATGTTTGGAATCAACCCGGTGATCGGTGTAAAACCGGCTGATGAGTTTCAGTTCCGCGTATTCACTACACCGGTAGGCCCTTATTTTAAGGGGGGAGTAAAGCCTCTTACCCTGTGTGTATCTGACTTTGACCGTGCGGCTCCATGCGGAACCGGGCATATTAAGGCCGGATTGAATTATGCCATGAGCTTCATGCAATCGTGACGGCACATGCAAACGGATTTGACGAGAACATGTATCTGGATTCCGCAACCAGAACAAAGGTGGAGGAGACCGGCGGAGCGAACTTTATCTTTATTACGAAAGACAACAAGGTCGTGACACCCCATTCAGATACGATCCTTCCTTCTATAACAAGACGTTCCCTGCTCTATGTGGCAGAGCACTATCTCGGCCTGGAAGTGCAGGAGAGGGACGTTTATCTGGAGGAGGTAAAAGACTTTGCAGAATGCGGACTCTGCGGGACTGCTGCTGTTATCTCGCCGGTTGGAAAGATTGTTGACCACGGGAATGAGATCTGCTTCCCAAGCGGAATGGAGAAGATGGGACCGACAATCCAGAAACTGTACGACACACTGACCGGTATCCAGATGGGACAGATCGAGGCGCCAAAGGGGTGGATTCAGGTAATTGTATAGTTAAAAGAATTGCGATATTATAATAAAAAGCAATCCCGACAGGCTGTTGACAGCGTATAGGGATTGCTTTTTGTATCTTATTACTTATTATTCGATATACAAGATGCCGCGATGTGACCGCCGCAGGCGCGAGTTTCGCAAGCGAAACTCTATTTTATAGAATATCTCTCGGAGAGCCTGTTACGAACAGCTCTGTCTGAAGTGTCTCATTCATGTAGTATTTTGCATTGGAAGCCATGACAACCTCTAGTTTGTTATACATCAGGGAACTGGACGGGTGAACCTTTTTCAGAAGATAACGGTGAAGAATTTTCACGGCAAAGTATCCCTGGTTAAAAGGTTCATGACAGATAGTAGCGGTGATATATTTATTTTTTAGCCGTTCAAATATATTTTCATTTAAATCATAGCCGACAATCACGGGAGCAGGATCCAGCTTGAGGGCCTGCACGGCATCGGCAGTCTGTACAAGTGCGTCAAAACTGACATAGATACCCTGGAAATCCGGGGATTCCTTCAGGAGATCCAGCAGTACCTCATATACGCGGGAACCGTCACGGTTGAACCGTTCAATGCGTTTGATATTCAGGTGCTCATGCTTAGAGAGTTCCTTGCGGAAACCGGTGATCCTCTGTTCAATTGCATAAACCGAATCTTTCAGGGTCAGCACGAGCAGATCCGAGCGGTCCGGAAGAAACCGGGAAAATAATTCCCCTGCAAGGATGCCTGATTGAATATAGTCACAACCGATATAGCAAAGCTGATTGGCTGTGGGGATCTCCACGTTGATGATGACAACCGGGAATCCGCCGCTGGAAAGCCGGTCGATCTCGCTTGCCAGCAGCTGGGGATTATTCGGAGCAACGGCTATCCCGTCGTACCCTTTCTGAGGGAGAGTGCGGATCAGTTCCAGCTGCTCTTCTGGTTTCATCATATCGGTTACAAAATAATCCACAATAACGCCCTGGGATGCCAGATCGTTCTGGGCAGTGCTGACTCCGCTCTGAACCTGTGCCCAGAAAAATGCCGGCTGGGAGAAGACAATGACTGCAATGTGGAATTCCTTTTGCATCACCAGTGAGCGGGCGGTTTCATTCGGAATATAATTCAGTTCTTTGAGCGCTTCCAGTACCCTCTTACGTGTCTCGGGTTTTACATTGGGGTGGTTGTTGAGCACACGGCTCACAGTTCCCCGGGAAATTCCTAATTTTTTTGCTATTTCTGAGGTTGTCATTCTAAACTCCTTTACTTATTGCTTTTTTACAAACATCTACCGGATGGTGATGCTCCATGATTTTTCACATGTACAGCCCAAAGGCAGTGAAATCAGATTTTTCTGCTGTTCCAGATCTTCGATAACTCCTTTTCGGGAAGGAAGGGAGCACCAGGGTTCGATACAAATATAGCCGGCTTCGGTTCTCGGGCAGTGCCAGAGGCCCAGATAAGGAAAGCCGGCGAACTGTACGCTCACAGAATGAGGTGATTTATCTGAAGCAAGGGTGATCTCTGAACCGGCATTTTGAAGTATGAGTGCATCTCGGTCAAATAAACTGTGTCTCAGCGCAAGCCTGCCATCTGCGGCAAGCTTAAATTCCTCTACCGCATCAGTTACGAAACAATCTTCTGTAAAAATCAGCTGCTCCGGACGGCAGCCGGACTCAAACTGCAGAACATAGTCTTCGAAGCACAGCGTCTGATCCAGAGGAACGAGAAATCCGGGATGCCCTCCCAGGCCAAAGTACATGGTTTCATCGCTGTGATTTTCGATGTGGTAGGTGATATGAAGTGTCTGTCCTTTCAATTCGTAGCAGATAGAAAAACGGAAGGAAAAAGGGTATTGCCTGATTGTTTCTTCCGTATCCTCGAAGTATAGTACAAGCCGGTTGTCGCTGTGGCTTTCGCATAACATCTCGGAATCTTTTAAAAATCCATGAATATCCAGGCTATAAGTTTTACTTCGGTAAGTATATTTTCCGTCCGTCAATCTTGCAACATAAGGAAAAATATTAGGCGCGCGGTCCGCCCAGTATTCCGGATCACCCTGCCAGAGGTATTGTGTTTTATCTGGCGTGCAGATGGATTGCAGTTCACCGCCGTGTGATGAGACATTAACATTTAAAAATGGATTGCAGATCGTATAGTTCATGTATAGAATCCTCCTTGTTTGATGGACTTCAGACACAATAATTTTCCCAGAACGCTGTGAGTAAAGGCAGCGCCTCGTGCTCATAGTGAATGATTCTGACCGGACGGCTGAACTTTTCTGTGAGCTTTAGGGCAGCTTCGTCGAGAGCAGGACAGGGAGAAGTATACCATGCTTCACTCTTCAGTGTGTCTAAAGTTCTAATTTCCGTTATTGTACCATTTTCTACCAATAAAACAACATCAAACCAGATAAATTCTGCTTTTGTTACAACAAAAAATACAATTTGCCTGTCCTTTAAAAATTTTCCGGCATAATCCAGAGCTTTCCGGTAAAATGTGCCGGAACACTTTCTGCGGGAATAAATGTCTATCCCTTTATGGCAACTGTAATAATCTGTAATGAAGTCCAGATATTGCATTGTATTTTTCTCTTCCAGGCTGATACTCTGCACCGAGGTGTAGTAGTGGACAAGGGCAGCGTATTCAAGCACATGGATTTCGTCGATATCAGGATACAGCTCGAAAAGCCGGCAGGAAGGAAATTCTTCAGACTGATATTTGGAAAAAGGAAGAACGCAGGCCTTATTATCAGAATCTGCAGCTTTACAAATAATTCCCTGATCATGCAGGATATACAAAGTTTTGCGGCGTGGATTCAGAAACTCCATCAGTTCACCAAGATGCCGCCAGGTGTAAGGATAAATGTCTAAATATTTACAATTAGGATGAATCATGGCAGTACCTCCCATATGCTGATAGAGTAGGCAGGCATACATAGAAAAATGGCATCGGTGCCCTCTTTGCAGCCGGCATTGTATTTGGGTTTAAAGGTTCTCTTTCCCGAGAATTCTATGGTGCATTCCTGTGTGCGGCCGAGTGTATTTGCAGCCCAAAGGAAAACCGTCTCTTCCCGGTAATGGCAGCTAAGTTCAATGCCTTCGTCCTGGGTTTTGAATGGAATGGGAATATCGAGTTTATTTAAAAGTTGGGAATCCACCTTGGTACAGAGCCGGACATTGTCGAGCCCTGCGGCCTTTTCCAAAATGTTACAGGGGAACATTTCCATGTTTAAATAAGGAAGTCCCGGCCCCAGAATCAGTGTTTTTCCGGAGTGTGCATATGAAGCGAGTGCATGCTGTGCATCTTCGGACATGAAGTCGTAGGAGGATGCAAAAATATAGTCATACGAAAGCATTTTTTGGACAGGAAGGTGCGTGTCGCTGATGTTGAAATCGATCTGCAGGCGCGAAAGTTCCCGGATTGTATTTTCGATCCAGTATTCGGAAGCCCAGTGCGAGTTATCTTCATCAAAGTGTTCGAAACCAAATATATTTCCGATGGAAAACAGTTCCGAAGGAAGGTTGAATCCGGGAGCGAAGGTATTCACATCCAGGGGGGCAAAGTCCATGGAGGATAAAACGGCTTTTATCCGGGCACAGTCATAATTCTTCAATACAAGTACTTTTGGTTTTCTAAAGAATTCCCAGTACCTGTTCTCGTATAAGAAATTCTGGAAGCGACTGTAGAATTCGAAGTAACCGCGGCGTATCCGGTTGTCTCTTGTAATGGGACTGCCCTGCCACCGGTCCCTCTCCACCAGCATATAGTAGTTAATCGCTTTCAGTCCGTTCATAAATGCATAGCATGTGGTAAATTCCTCCTCTTCCGGCAGAAATGTTGCGGGAAATTCAAACCAGCCCCCGCTTCCGTATTCCGGCACAAAGGGCAGTATACTGCTTCCGCTCATATAGCGTATCTTTTCCCTGATTGGTTTTAGGGCGGTACGGTTTGGATACATGTCGATCCCGCAGATATCTACACATTCGCGTTCGATACGTATGTTATCAACAGGCGTGTAGTAATGGTACCCAGTATTCTGATAAAAAGGCAGGCAGACCCCTCTTTCCCTCCACATATCTGCGAAACGGCGCAGACACATGCATATCTGAAATTCTTTGTATTCTGCCCAGTCCAGATAATAAGGAAGATCCTCTCTGCAGGAACCAGAGAAGCCATGTGGCGGCTCGATCTCACTGAATTCCTTCCAGGAACTTCTGTATACCCTGTTCAGAGTCTCGATGGAAGTGTATTTGTCCTTCAGCATTGTGCGGTAAAGCGCCACAGAGTCAGGGTGGTAATCGGAAACATAAGGCCGCTCCCTGAAAAAATAGCAGGTTTCATTATCAGACTGTAGTGCAATTATATTTCCGTTTGGATAGGCATGTTTTCTTATAATCGGAGCGAGCGCATCGAAATACACTTCAACTTCCCGGTAAAAGGCCTCGCTGGCATAACTGGGGACCGGGATCACCTTGGGCGAGTGAGGGAGGTTTACCGGCGTATGATAAGGGGAACGGGCCTGAATGGCTGTATCGTACACGATTCGTTTCGGGTAGCCAAAATAAGTCATCTCCGAGTTAATGTGGGGACCCGGGCGGACGTGAACGAAAAGATCGAGCTCTTCGCACAGCGTAAGAAACGCATCCAGATCCTTTCTTTTATCAATCCTTCCGAAATCAAACTCCCCGCGGGAGATTTCGTGTACTGACCAGGGAATGTAAGTTTCTATAATATGAAAACCCATTTTCTTCACGTTTTCCAGAATATCCTTCCATAACGTGCGGTCCAGCCTCCAGTAATGCACGGCGCCGGAGTAGAGTGGTAGCAGTTCGCCATCCAGCGAAATGCCTTGAGGTGTAACTTCTGCTCTTTTTTTCATGATGCGTACTCCTTTTTAAAAAACTGAATGTTACAAAAATAAGGATTGGTACAATGATATTATAACATTTGTAATATTAAGAATCAATATTCAAAAGCTTAATTTGCTATTTTGACGAAAAAAACAATAATAAATTAGCATATTTGCACATAAAAAATTAATTGACATGACTGTAAATGTACGATATGATAAATAAAACAATATTACACGTGTACAAAACAAAAGTGGAGGAGAAACAATGAAGAAAAAGAGAATGATTGCGGTTATGTTAACCGCAGCAATGGCAGCAACCATGTTTACAGGCTGTAAAACAAAAGCTCCCGAATCAGAGAGCACGGAAAGCAAGACAGACAGCGGAAAAAAAAGTTCTGACATTTAATACGAACTCCTGGGCTGCGCCGCAGAACGTTCCAGGTCTGCAGGAGCTATTTGACCAGTGGGAAGAAGAGAATAATGCAGAGCTTGAAATCACGATAGGAACGGATGATTACCTTCCAAAGCTTCTGCAGGATATTAATGCAGACAATGTGGCCGATATTTGTATGGTAGACGGCTCAAATCTGGCGGAAGTCGACAAAACCGGCGCAATGGTATCTCTGGATCAGTGGTTTACCGAAGAGAAACGGGCGGAACATTATCCGTACGCTGCAGAAGGAAGCATGGTAGATGGAGAAGCAAAAGCAGTCTGGTTCCACGGCGGTCTCTGGAATCTATATTACAGAGAAGACATTTTAAAAGAGGCGGGATATGACGCGCCTCCGAAAGATTGGGACGAGCTGCTGGAAATGGGGAAAAAGCTGACGGTTGACGAAGACGGTGACGGCGTAATTGACCAGTATGGGCTTGGAATTCCTGCGTTTCCGGATGCCGTTACCTCTTGTACACTTCTGCCGTGGTTCTGGGGGCATGGTGAAGGCGCTGAGCTGACAGATGGAAAAGAAAAAGTGATATTCGGTGAAGGTAAGAGTTTTGACGCAATGCTTGATACCATGCAGTTCATTCAGAAACTGATTGATGAGAAGATCGTGGCTGAGGATATTGCATCTGTGAAGTTTACGGACGTAGAAGCGAACTTTGTAGGCGGTCAGACTGCTATGGCTATTCTTGGAAACTGGCATTATCCTCTGATGAAAGATTCTGGCGGCGAAGAGTTTATCTCTAAGGTTGGCATTGCAGATATTCCTGCAGTTCCAGGGCAGGAGCCGTGCACAACAGCCGGAGGATGGACACTTGCTATGTTTACCGATGACCCGGAGCAGCAGGAGCTTGCCTGGAACTTCATGGACTTCTACAGGAGTGTGGAGGTACAGACACTTTTCACCAGAATCGGACAGATGTCAAGTCTGTTGGAAGTATATGAGCAGGATGAATTCAAGAATGACCCTGTTTGGCAGGCGTATTCTCAGGGTCTCTATGCGGCTAAGCCAAGAGATGCAGTAGCATTTTACAGTGCTGCAGACGAATCTTTTAAAGAGATTGTACAGAGTGCGGCTACAGGAGAGACTGATCTGGAGGGCGTTATCAAAGAAGAGGCAGAGAAAGCACAGAAATCTGCTGATGAGATTATGAAGCAGTAGAAAGTGAACGTACGTGGAAATGGCTCATTTCAAATTTGCAAATGAGCCATTTTTCGGAAAGGTTCAGACAGGTCTGAACCTTTCCCATTTTCCAATAATAGCGAGGTGCAAAATGGGAAAATTTATTAGGAAGCATATATACTTGGTTTTCATATTACCTGCATTGATATGGATTGGTGTTTTTACTATTTATCCATTTTTCTATTCCTTCTATATCAGTGTTACAGATTTGAATTTACTTCGGATGGGGACTGAGGAAATCATCGGCATGAAGAACTATGCGGAACTGTTCCAGAACAAAGATTTCATACACAGCTGTGTTGTATCGCTGAAGTTCTCGGCAGTTGTAGTTGTGGGGCAGTTTACCCTTGGGTTTGCCCTAGCCTTTCTTTTCCAGAAAAAGAGACCTTTTTCTGGTATCGGGAGAACAAGTGTCATACTGCCGTGGGTCGTACCGCCGGTGGCTCTTGGCCTTATGTGGAAATGGATCCTAAGAAGCGGGAAAATGGGGCTTTTGATCCAGCTCGGCGGCAGTCCCAAAGACTGGCTCGGCAGCAATATGGCCCTGACTACCTTAATGTTTGTCACAGTCTGGATCGGAGTTCCGTTTACCTTTATGCTTGAGATGGCGGGGCTGCAGAAGATCCCGGGAGAGCTTTATGAAGCTGGCGCCATAGACGGCGCAAACGGGTTTCAGAAATTTATATACTTAACAATACCTATGATGAAGAGTACATTTTTAATTAATCTGATTATGATCACAATCGGTACCATCGGGTACTTTGATATTATATATGCCCTGACAGGGGGCGGACCTAAAAATGCCACAGAAGTGCTGCCGCTGTACATGTATAATTCGGCATTCAAGTTCCACCAGCTTGGGCAGGGAGCGGCTATGGCTGTCATCATGCTCCTCATAAGCCTGATACTTACCGTTGTATATATGTTTGTATTTAAGGGGGAAAGTGAAGAATGAGAAAATGGAAAAAGAAGGCCAGGCCGATCGGAGTTTACATATTGTATATCCTTGTAATATTAGCTTTTCTGACACCAATATACTGGGTAATCATCACGTCCTTCAAACAGCCCGGAGATATGTTTGCTTATCCCCCTCAGTGGTATGTGTCTAACGGAACCCTTGCCCATTATAAAAAGGTGCTGCTTGAAACCATGATGCCGATCGGATTTCGGAATTCCTTTATTATCAGTTCTGCGACTGTTTTGATTGCGGGGGTTTTGTCTATACTGGCAGCGTATGGGTTTTCCAGATATAAGTTTAAGGCAAATAAACCGCTGATGCTCCTGCTTCTGGTAACGAAGATGCTTCCAGCGAGTGTATTGATTGTTCCGCTGTACGTCATGATGAACAATATGAGGCTTCTGGATACATTTCCGGGGATTATAGCCGTATATGTATCCATAAATATTCCGTTCTCGGTCTGGATCCTCAAGTCGTTTTACGATTCCATACCAAGAGAATTGGACGAGGCGGCGTTGATTGACGGCTGCTCTACGTTCGGAACATTTACGAAAATATTATTACCGCTAACTATGCCGGGAGTTATCGCAACTTCGGTCATTACATTTTTTACCTGCTGGAATGAATTTGTCATTGCCATGACTCTGACCTCCAGCACAAAGATCCAGCCGATGTCAATCGGACTGTATACATTTATGACAGAACAGGGCGTAAAATGGGGCCCGATAACCTGTGCGACAGCGATTGCGATTTTTATACCTGCAGTGCTGTTTATCATCTTCCAGAAGCATTTTATTTCAGGCATGACAAGCGGAGCAGTGAAAGGATAGAACTATGAAAAAATTAAAGGCACACATGATTTGCCATACCCATTGGGACAGGGAGTGGTATCTGACACGGGAACAATTCAGGACAAAACTGGTCAGGCTCATAGACGGGCTTCTGGATTTGGTTGAAGAGGTTCCGGAATATGTCTCGTTTATGCTAGATGGACAGACAATAGCGATTGAAGATTATCTGGAGATAAAACCGTATTGCAGAGAACGTCTCTTCAACGCGCTGAAGACGGGAAAAATTATCTGTGGACCGTGGTATGTTCTGCCGGATGAACTTTTAATCAGCGGGGAGTCTCATATAAGGAATTATTTGAAAGGTGCACAGGTAACGGCGGAAGCTGGGCATAAAATGGAGACGGCCTACCTGCCGGACTCCTTCGGGCACCCGGCACAGATGCCCCAGATAGCGGTGGGGCTGGGGATGCATACGATGGTATTCTGGCGGGGCGCTTCCAGAGAAATGGATAAGACAGAATTTTACTGGGAATCTCCTTTTCCGGACTCGCGTGTCCTTTGTATCCATATGCCACATGGCTATGGCAACAGCGGGAATCTGAGCAGTGACATGGATATTACCGTGCCAAGGGTGAAAGAATTGATTGAAAGCCTGGGGGCAAAATCAACAACAGATGTGGTCCTTCTGATGAACGGCTCGGATCATATCATAGGGCAGAAGGATATCTGTGAGGTGGTCAGACAGCTGAATGAGCAGATACCGGAGTGTTATATTGAACTGTCCACTATGGAAAATTACCTGAATGAACTTCGGGAACAGTTAGAGAAACGTACAAAGGGGTCTGACCCCTTTGCACTATCAGCCTTCCGTGGTGAGATTCGTTCGGGCGAGTGTTCTATGCTGCTTGGAGGCACTCTGTCAAGCAGAATGTATTTGAAGCAGAGAAATGATATTGTACAGAATAAAGCGGAGCGCTATCTGGAACCCCTGCTTGCGCTTGAAAAGCTGAGCGGACGGGAATTCGACAGCTGCGGGTATTTGGACTATATCTGGAAGAAGATTCTGGAAAACCATCCCCATGACAGCATCTGCGGATGCAGTATTGACGAGGTGCACCGGGAAATGATGACACGCTACGCCTGTGTGGAACAGCTGGAAGATACGCTGATGCACGACACTGTAGTGAGAAATGAAACGAAGGGGCAGCGGGCAGACAAGAGAGCGGCAGAAATCGCTCTGTTTGAACCGTGCGTTAAAGAACAGCCGGCCTATGCGGAACTGGAGATCTGTATGGATGAGACGCTTGTACAGTCTGTTGACTATACGAAGTCTGTAATTGTAGATTGTGAGAATAGCATCTGCCATCCGGATATCCCGGCGGGAATCAGAATTACGGATGAGGCGGGAAGGAAGATACCACATGTTATTCTGGAGGCAAAGAAGGATTACAATACGTTGTACCAGGATCATACCATGCCGGAGATTTATAAGGTAAATAAGTTCCGCGTGGGTGTGATGCTTCCCGGCTTTACATATGGCTGCCACCAGCTGACAGCAGCGCCGTCTGATGAGCCATCTGATTGGGCAGTCAGGACAGAGGGCAGTGCCATAGAGAATGAGTTCTACCGTCTGAGTGCAGGGGAAAAAGGGCTTATCCTGCTGGATAAAAGGACACAGGCGGAACATGAAGGATTTGCCAGAATGATTGATAAGGGGGATGCTGGTGATGAATATACATATTCATGGCCGGAAGAGGATCGTGAATGTACAATAGACGGTTCTGCACTGGAGGTTGAGAAAGAAATTCAGGAGGGTATCTGCCAGGCTCTGATACTCCGCGGAAATATGATACTTCCGGAAGCACTCAGTGAAGACCGCAGGTCAAGGAAAAAGGCGATGACCAAATGTTCTTTTGCTATGAAAATCACCTTATACAGCGGGATAAATCGGATTGACTGTCATCTGGACTTTGAAAACAATGCTAGAGATCACAGGCTCCAGGTACAGTTTCCATCAGGAATACGGACGAAAACCAGTGAGTCTTACCAGATATTTGATATAACAGAGCGTCCAGTTGAAGTTGAAGTTCCTGAAAAATGGATGGAATATCCACAGTCCACACATCCTAATCACGGTTACGTTGGTATTCATGACAATTGTGAGGCGATGAGTGTGGGAACAACAGGGCTTCCGGAATATGAAGCAGTACAGACAGAAGCGGGAACAGCCGTAAATTTGACACTTCTCCGGTGTGTGGGGTGGCTTTCCAGAACGGATTTGCTGACACGGCATGGAAACGGCGGCTGGACAATTGAGACGGAGGAAGCGCAGTGTATCGGAAACCACAGCTTTGATTTTTGTGTGGTATATCATCCGAACCGCACGGCCGAAGCTTTTGATGTGATTGAGAGATTCCGCTGCCCGGTCTACACGCAGTCTTTAAAAAACGGGTGCAGGAGTCTCCTGGCTGAAGAACATGCGGGAAATTTTATGAATAAGCTGCCGGAAGGCGTCCAGCTTTCAGCTTTGAAGATTTCGGAAAGGCAGGATGGCGTTATCCTGAGGATCTACAGCATTCTGGACGACAGGCAGGAAGTGGTTTTGCCGGTGCAGCCCGGAATGGATAAGGTATACATGGCGAACCTTGCGGAGGAAAAGCAGAAGAAACTGGAAGTGCGAAACGGAGAAATAAGATTTGAAATCAAAACCGGACAGATTATAACGTTATATATCGAGACCAAACCTTAGGAGGCGGCAATGAGATTCAAAGAGGACATTGATATAGTAAGAAAAAGACTGTATGCATTCTGGGACAGAGAGATGATAGACAGGGTACTGATATCAGTGACAGCCCCGAAAGAAAAGGGAAAAAATATTTCCATGTTCCATAATTCCCAAGATCTTACCGGAAAGCCCGAAGAGCTTCGGAAATACTGGGAAGATCCGGAGACAATATACCAAAATAACATGGAAAGACTTGAAAATACTTTCTTAGGGGGCGAAACTCTCCCCATTATCTTCCAGAATTACGGAACCAGCGGGCACTGTAATTATTACGGGGCTGTCCCTGCTTATGGGAACGACACGATCTGGTTTGACCCGGTTTGGGAGGGTTTATCTGAAGCAGAGGGCAGTTATACGGAAAAACGCCTGAAAAAACATCTTGAAATTACACGCTGTCTGACAGAACGCGCCAAAGACAGCTACTTTATAGGGATGCCGGACAGCAGCGGAACGGTGGATGCACTTGGGCACCTCTACGGGACGGAAAACGTTCTGATGGATATGCTCTCCCAGCCGGAAGAAGTAAAGAAAGCAGTCCGGATTCTGAATGAAGGATGGATAAAAACAAATGAAATGTTTTATCGGATAACCGAGCAGCTCAATGGGGGCGGGGCGCATGCCTGGATGCATCTTCTTGCTCCGGGGAGACTGGCGCATATGCAGTGCGATATGTCGGTGATGTTCTCGAAAGAGATGTACAGAGAATTTATTGTGGATGAACTGGAACAACAGATGGAATGGCTGGAATACCCCGTGTACCATTTTGACGGTGTTGAACAGGAACAGCATCTGGATTACATACTGGGCCTGAAAAAATTGAAAGCAATTCAATGGACTCATGTCGCAGGACAGCCCCCGGCCTCCCATTACCTGCATATTCTGAAGCGCATGCAGGGGGCTGGGAAAGCCCTGATTATCATGGCGCCTCCGTCCGATGTTCCTATCCTGCTTGAACATCTTTCCGGGAAGGGGTTGTATATCCATACAGAGACGGAGGAGATGGAGTCCGCAAAAGAGATCATAAAATATGTAGAGAAACACGGAAAGGAATAGATATGGAAAAAAGATACAAAGAATATCAGCATCATTTTCCGGCAGTTCTGAAGGGGGTGGAGATGGAAGGCGGAAACTTCAGAATCAAAGCGCTGGATAATTTCGGAGAATCAATCAACCTCTGTCTTTGTGCATATCAGTCGGGTATCATACGGATAAGAATTGCCAAGGGAGAATTCACACCGGTGAAGTATCCGGTGGTTAGAAGAGAGTTTCTACAGGAGGCATCTGTAAAAACAGCAGAGACAGAGGAAATGTATTGCATCACTACGGAAGAATACCGGATAGAAATAAGAAAATCCCCTTTTGCCTTCCGGATCTATCATGCAGACGGAAGGATTGCCTGCCGGGAGAGCCAAAACGATGTGGATTCTGTGGGGGACGGATATAACCAGATACCACCGGCAGGATACAGCATGGATGGGGACGAATTAAAGGGAATGAATCTGGGGTTTTTGCTTCACTATGATGAAAGTATCTATGGACTGGGCGAGCATTTTACACAGTTCGATAAGCGGGGGCAGACAGTGTCCATGCGGAACTTTGACACCCTGGGATGCAGGGATGAAACGGCATATAAGAACATTCCATTCTATATGAGCAGCTATGGCTATGGACTTTTTGTGCATCATCACGGAATCTTTGACTTTCATATTGGGAGTGAATCAGCGGCTACACTCAGTGCACATATTCCGGACAGCTCGCTGGAATACTATCTGATTGTCAGACCATCTCCAAAGGAGGTGCTTTCTGCCTTTGTAAATCTGACGGGGCCGGCTGTACTGCCTCCGAAATGGTCCTTTGGGCTGTGGTACTCAACGGGGTTTAAAGGGAATTCTGAAAAGAATGTGGAGGAGGATGCAAGGCGTTTCCGGTTGGAAAAGATTCCATGTGATGTCATGCATTTTGACTGTTACTGGCTCAGAGAAGATAAATGGTGTGATTTTGTGTGGGATGAAGCCCAGTATCCGGACCGCAGCAAAATGATAGCCGGGCTAAGGGGAAAAGGCTACAAAATCAGCCTGTGGATCAATCCCTATGTGACAATTACCACGGAGATGTATCAGGAAGGAAAAGAAAAGGGTTACTTTGCAAAGAACAAAGAGGGAGAACCTTATGAGGCGGACTTATGGCACGGACTTCTGTCGCCCTGCGTCCTTCTGGATTTTACCAATGAGGAGGCGGCTGCATGGTTTAAAGCAAAATTGAAAACTGTGCTGGAGGAAGGCGTGGATGTCCTGAAGACTGATTTTGGCGAAGACATTCCTTATGATGCGCTGTTTTCTAACGGGATGACAGGAAAAGAACTGAGGAATGTATATTCCAGGCTTTATAATCAGGCGGTATTTGAGGTTTCACAGGAATGTAAGGGGGCGGGAAATGCTCTTGTCTGGGCCAGAAGCGGCTGTGCGGGCATGCAGCAGTTTCCGGTCTGCTGGTCCGGAGATCCTCATTCCAGCTACGAAGGGATGGCCGCAACACTGCGTGCAGGCCTGTCTATAGCGATGTCAGGTGTCCTCTTCTGGAGTCATGACATGGGAGGATTTTATGGTGACGTAACGAAAGAAATCTTTATCCGCTGGTCGCAGTTCGGACTGTTCACATCACACAGCCGCCTGCATGGCACAACCACAAGGCAGCCATGGGCTTACGACGAGGAGACGACTGACATTCTCAGACAATTTATCAGTCTGCGTTACCGGCTGATGCCGTATATCTGGAAAACCGCATCCGAGTGTGCAGGAAGCGGACTTCCGTTCATCCGCCCCATGGTATTGGAATATCCCAAGGACAGAAATGTAAGAGGAATGTATGACCAGTATTTCTTCGGAAAAGATATCCTCGTGGCCCCTGTTTTCGGCGGCAGAGATGCTGTCAGGCAGGTATACCTGCCTGAGGGAGTCTGGGTGGAGATGCTGGGGGAAAAACGGACTTATATGGGTGGAAAGTGGTATTCTTTCACGTGCCCGCTGGATTATATGCCGGTTTTTGTAAACAAGGAAGCTGTCGTTGAAACAGAAGATGTTAAAATGTATGTGGAGGATGAAAGATGACATCAAAAGAAAGAATGCTCTGTGCAATCGAAGGGCGAATCCCTGACAGACTGCCGGTGACGGTTCATCAGTGGCAGCCGTATCATTTAAAAACGTATATGAACGGAATGAGTGATATTGAGGCAAATAAAGCGTGTGGTCTGGATGCTTCGATCAATGTATTTTCTGTGTCAGGCGAAGAAAGCGATACGTGGAAAGTGAGCAGTACACGGGAGCAGAGGGAAGGCTTTTATGTGAAACACTACACGATTGAGACACCGGATGGAATACTAACGGCCTCAGAAGGCATCAGTCCCATGACTAGCTGGGTGATGGAACATTTGATAAAAAAGGAGGAGGATATCCATCTTCTCAGGAGATACCGGCCCGTTCCCAAACTGGATAGAAAACTAGTTGCGCAGACTTATGATGCATTGGGAGAGGATGGTATATTAAGAACCTTCATATGGGGGAAACAGGGCGGCTGCTGGCAGGACGCCTGTGAACTGTATGGTGTCGAGAACCTGATACTTATGACCTATGACGATCCGGAGTGGGTACACGAGCTGCTTCAGATTTTATTAGGGCAAAAGCTGGCTTATATTGAGGAAAATCTGCCGGGGATGCCCTTCGACCTTGTGGAGACCGGAGGCGGAGCTTCCAGCAACACGGTGATCTCACCCGATATCCACGAAGAATTCTGCCTTCCTTACGATATAAAAATGCATGACGCCCTGAAAAAGCACGGGTTTCGTTCCGTCTATCATACATGCGGGGGCATGACACGGATTGCAGATCTGATAGCAAAAAATCACTGCAGCGTATCGGAGACACTTTCTCCTTCGGCGGTTGGCGGGGACATCGGTGACAGGGAGGATGAGCAGAAAGTCTACAATGCGCTTCATCCGTTTGTGGGACTGATCGGGGGGATGGACCAGTTCCATATTCTGGAGACGGGTACAAAAGAAGAGATCGAAACAGAGGTAAGACGGCTCTATGAAAGTTTTGGCCTGGACGGAGGATACATTCTGTCTGCCTGTGATCATTTTTTTGAAGTGCCGCCTCAAAACCTGCGCTATTTTTCCGATGCAGCTAAAAATATTTTTTATTAAATTCCATATATAAATTGAATACATTTCTTAGGGGATGCGCACTGCGGCGTAAGAGGCGGCTGCTGCAATGCGGCCGCCGAAGGCACGGGTTTCGCGGGAGAAACTCTATTTGATTAAAGGAAAATAAAGGAGGTATCTATGATAGCGAGAGAACAGTATGAAGAATATAAAGCGGCTACGCTTTCTGCACTTGAGAAGGCAGGCATTGCCCTTACTGAAGAAGAAAAGAATCAGGTTGAAGTTGCTGATTTCGGGTTGAACCGGCTGGATGAAATCGGGCTGCAGGTTATTACATATGTAAATACGCAGAGGTGCTGCGCGAAGGAACTGGTTCTGATGCCTTACCAGATCTGTCCGGAGCACAGACATCCGGAAATTGACGGTTTGAAAGGGAAGGAAGAGACATTCCGCTGCCGCAGGGGAACGGTCTTTCTGTATGTGGGCGGATTTGCAGACAGCGGACAAAAAGAAGGGATTGCCGGGAAGATTCCAAAAGATATGGAAGAATACTTTACTGTTTTTCATGAGATCTGTCTGCATCCGGGAGAACAATACACACTTGCGGAAGACACACTGCACTGGTTTCAGGCAGGAGAAGAAGGGTGTATTGTCTCAGAATTTTCGACCAGAAGTGTAGATGAGGCCGATATTTTTACAGATATTCACATAAACCGCATGCCGCAGGTCGGAGAATAGGAGGCGGAAGTATGCAGGATTACAGCAGTCAGGCAGCCTATATTAGAGAACTTGCCAAAAAGCTTGCAGAACTGCCTGATACACAAGAGAACATCAGTAAGCGGAAACGCTGGGCAGATCATAACGATCTGATATCCCCTCAGCAGCCATTAATCTGGGTCTGTCCGGATGATGACGGTGGTTGGCTGGAACTTGTTCCAGAGTCTTCCCTGCAGTGTGAAGACCCCCTTCTGAGGGATATGGAGAATAAAATCAAAAAGTACCTTTACCAGGCCCAATACCTGAAAGATGATTTTGTATTTGAAAAGCGTCTCTATTTTTCTTATCCAGGCGTTTATACAGGGTATCTCTATGGAAATACCAGACAGGAGACGGCGTGGGGGATTTCCATAGTAAAACCGGAGATTGGAGCGAATGCATATCACCTTGATAATTTCCTGAAAACAGAAAAAGACTATGAAATCCTTTTGAATCATGAAGTGGATTTCCTTCCTGATAAAGAGACAAAGAACGCGATGCAGGAGAAAGCCGGAGACGTACTGGATGGGATTCTGGATTTTGAGTTTCAGATTCCCTACAGTGTTCTTGTACAGAGCCATCTGATAGAAATGGTACATTTAAGAGGCCTGGAAAATCTGATGTATGACCTGTATGATGAGCCGGAACTTCTGAACAGTGTGTTCAGACATATGGGAGAGAGTAAGGCAAGGCTTTTGAAACGTCTGGAAGAGAAGCGGCTTTTATTTGATAACCGGATTAATATCTATACAGGTTCCGGGAGTCTGGGCTACACGAATGCTCCCTGGAAAGAGCCTGAAGACGTGAAGCTGAAGGATATGTGGGGATTTGCAGATGCCCAGGAATTCAGTAATGTTTCCCCGGAGATGTTCGAAACATTCGCAATTGCCAACCAGAAGATTGGGCTGAATTTATTTGGAAGGGGATGCTATGGCTGCTGTGAGCCTCTCGACCACAAGTATGAGGCTATATACAGACATATCACAAACATAAGACGTCTGAGCGTCAGTCCATGGTCGGATATAGAGGAAGCCGCAGAACAGATAGGCCAAAAAGCAATCTTTTCGTGGAAACCGGATCCGTCCAAAATATGCACGGGATTTGATGAAAGTGAAATGCGGAAGTATCTGAAAGAAGTTGCTATAAAGACAAAGGACTGCTATATGGAAGTGATCTTAAAGGATATACGGACATGCGGACATACAAACAGGCATCTTGTAAAGTTTATTGAACTGGCCAGGGAGGCGTTTTCATGATATGGGAAATTCCTTTGGAATTTCTTATATCAATAAATCCTCAGGGAGAATGCACACGCCGCGATCAAATATATTACTGCAAAGCGGCATTGCAAAAGTGTGCATCCATACGATAACCAAAGGGGATATCGAAAGAAGGATGTCAGTATGACAAAAAAAGAGAGGGTATCAGCAGCAATCCGGCATCAAGAAACGGACCGGGTTCCAAAAGGCGAACTGCATATTGACGGGGAACTTGCAAACCGGCTCCTGGGCAGGGAATATCCGCTGGCCTATGAGTGTTTTGAGCGGGAGAAGGCGATTCGTGAACTTTTGCGGATGGATCTGGTTAATGTAGGCGAATGGCCGGAGTGGGAGCTTTCGCCAGGACAAAATGGGAGGCATCTGATACAGACTGTTTACGGCCAGATTTACGAGATGGGGTCTGGAAGCCGGCGGCTTGTCAGAGCGGCTGTAGAAGAAATAGAGAATGCAGAGGCATATAAAAAGCCCGATAGTTCAAAGGTAACGGGAGAGATTGTAAAGCGTTTTGCACAGGAGACGGATTTTTTTGTGTTTGCTCAGATTGGCGGACCTGTCACACAGCTTGATGAAATGTTTAGTATGGAAGATTTTATGGTTTACAGTATGACCAATACAGACGATATGCATAAGATTGCGGTAAAAGTGATGGATTATGAGATTGAGAAAGCCAAGATCTTTCTTGACAACGGGGCTGACGGGATCGTAATCGGGGACGATGTGGCCTTTAATACCGGCGTATTTCTCCCGCCGCATATTATGGAACAGAATGTTTATCCATTTTGGAATCAAGCTGTAAAAGAGATTAAAGCTTATAAAAATGTCCCTGTATTTCTGCATAGTGACGGAAATGTGAATGCTGTTTTGGAAAAAGTAACAGAAGCGGGATTTGATGGGATACAGTCGCTTCAGCCATCTGCGGGGATGGATATCGGCGAGGTGAAAAAGAAATACGGTAACAGGCTGTGTCTGTGGGGGAATATCGATTTAGACTACATAATGTGCCATGCATCACCTGATGAAGTCAGAGCTTCCGTGAAAGAAACAATCAAAAAAGCAGGAGCAGATGGGGGATATATTTTGTCAACATGTAACACTTTGATTTCTTCAATTCCTCAGGAGAATATTTATGCAATGATTGAAGCGGCAGAATAAGGATACCCAAAGGGCGCCCCGTAGTACATGCCCCTTCGGGTATAGGATAAAAGGAGGATCAGGAAGTATGAAAAAATCAGGAATTCTAAATAGCGATATCTCAAGAGTACTCTCGTATATGGGGCATACAGATACCATAGCCGTTGGAGACTGTGGGCTGCCTGTGCCGGAAGAGACAGAAAGGATTGACCTGGCTTTAAGAGAGGGGCAGCCCTCCTTTATGGACGTGCTGGAGACAGTTTCGGCTGATATGAACATTGAGAAAATCGTTCTGGCTGAGGAGATCAGAGCTGACAATCCGGTAGTTCTGGAACGAATCCTTGCACTATGTGAAAAGCTTCCTAAGCAGTGCCAGGTGGAATACATTTCCCATGAAGAATTAAAGCTTCAGCTTAAAACATGCAGGGCGGTGATCCGTACCGGGGAAGCAACCCCTTATTCAAATATCATTCTGCAGTCCGGATGCAGGTTTTAAAGATTGTTTTCGGAATGCTAAAATGTAGAAAAACAAGGAATTGAGCAAGGACGTGTATTGGGAATTAAGGCATTTATTATGGACTATCGTGAAGAAGGCTTCAGTGAAGAGAAGATAAGAACAAAGCTGGTAAAACGCTTTTTAATAACCCCGGATCAAGTTCTGGATTATTGCAAAATGATTGTTTAGACAGAAAGGTGTAACAGTTCAGATAAGTCTGAACTGTTACATAAAGGATATATTTCTTTCGATACATGCTCAAAAATACGTTAGTTTAATCGCCTCTTATATAGTTTCATCACTATTTTATCCAAAAGGTACATTGTAATTCTTACCCTTAGGTTTAGAAAAAAGCAATGTCATAAGTTAAATACCCTGGTTGCAATACTGAAGTATACCAGTATAGAGCAGGTGTCTACCATAGTAGTAATAAGCGGTGAAGCCATAATCGCCGGATCCAGGTTCACTTTTCTGGCCAGCAGCGGCAGGATACACCCGATCAGCTTGGACAGGATGATCGTGATAACAAGGGAACACCCGATAACCAGGGCCAGCATCGTATCATGGTACATAATCAGGATCCGGATTCCGTTGGCCACTGCCAGCGCAACCCCGACGATGAGGGAAACCCGGAATTCCTTAAATATTACTTTGAAAATATCCCGGAACTGAATCTCATTCAGCGCAATTCCCCGAATAATCAGTGTAGCACTCTGGGATCCGCAGTTTCCGCCGGTATCCATCAGCATAGGTATAAAAGAAACGAGCAGAGGGATAGCAGCAAACGCATCCTCATACTTTGTAATAATAGTCCCCGTGATTGTCGCAGAGAACATCAGGATTAGAAGCCATGCGATACGGTGCTTTGCATGGCTGAACACAGAGGTCTCGAAGTAGGACTGTTCGCTTGGGCTCATAGCTGCCATCTTTGTGATATCCTCGGTAGCCTCCTCCACCATGACATCCATTGCATCATCGAATGTGACGATTCCCACCATCAGTCCCTCGGCATCCAGTACCGGGAGTGCAAGCAGGTCATATCTGCGGAAGAGCTGAGCCACTTCCTCCTTGTCGGTGTGTGTGGAGACAGAGATGATTTCTGTTTCCATCAAATCCCGGATCAGCAGGTTGTCATCCGAGGTCATCAGTTCCTTGGCTGTCACAATGCCGATCAGTTTTCTCTTATCAGTTACATAACAGGTGTAGATCGTCTCTTTGTGAATTCCTGTTCTTTTAATATGGGCCATGGATTCCTCCACAGTCATTGACTGGCGAAGCCCCACATATTCCGTCGTCATGATACTTCCTGCGCTGTCATCCGGGTAATTCAGGAGAAGATTGATCATGTTTCTCTCTGACTGGCTTACTGTATCCAGAATCCTGGTAACGAGATTAGCCGGAAGCTCCTCCAGCAGATCCACAGTATCATCCATATATAAGTCATCTAACAACTCTTTTAATTCTTTTTCCGTAAACATTTCCACCAGATATGTCTGCAAGGAATTGTTCATATTGGCAAATACTTCTGCCGCTTTGTCCTTGGGAATCAGGCGGAAAGCGAGGGCCAGTTCCCTGTCATCTAAGTCCGAAAGAAGGGAGGCTATGTCCACTTCGTTCATGACATCCAAAATGCTCCTTACAGCTTTGTAGTGGTGCTGCGTAAGGAGTTCTACAAATATAACTTTGTCCATCATAATAACATCTCCAATCTGTATTCAATTCTAGTTTGTTACACGAATGATAACTGGCACCAGCGTCCATAACCTCACCACCTTTCTGAGATAGATATAAAACAGAGTTTCGTTTGGAAACTCGCGCCTGCGGCGGTCACATCGCGACATCTGCTTCTTGCGCGCAGTGCGCTTCCCGCCGGGATGGTTTTTTATCTTACAGGTGAGCTTTCCTATAAGATAAAAAACCGTCACTGCCTGAACAGTGACGGAAACATAGCATACCCGTACATAAGAATCCACCGTTCAAGCTTTAGCATCACAGGGCATATCAATTGCATTAGGTTATGCCTTCACGACATAGCCTGCTAACCAGCTCGTTGTGTCTCCACAATCTCGCGGCAGCAATCTCAGGAAAATCCAAATCCCTGTGGTAGCCTCACCTACCGAAATGTTTTATTTAATTATCCTTACCCATTGTAGAACAACAAAAGAGATGTGTCAAGAGGTTTGTGACGGGCTATTAGACTTGTCAACGGATGCGCCCAGCGAAATGAAGGGATTGCTGAAAGCCGCCCAACGGCATATGTGCATTTGGGCGGCTTTCGGCAATCCCTTTATTTCGTGCCCTCTCTCTTATATCCTAAGGCCAGATTCCACGCATATTTTTGGCGTCAATGACGCGCTTAACCGAGATTAGATATGCCCCTGTACGCAGGGAGACTTTCTTTTCTCTGGCGATATCCCATACGGACTGGAATGCCTGATCCATAATCTGCTTCAGCTGCTCGTTTACATGCTCCTCGCTCCATGAAATGGACTGGATATTCTGTACCCACTCGAAGTAAGAGACGACAACGCCGCCTGCATTGGAGAGGATATCGGGAACAACGGCGATTCCTTTTTTATCAAGTATTTCATCGGCATCAATGGTTGTGGGGCCGTTGGCTGCTTCTACGATAACCCGGGCCTGTATTTTATCGGCGTTGGAGGTGTTGATCTGGTTTTCAAGTGCGGCAGGGATCAGTACGTCTACGTTGAGTTCCAGTAATTCTGCGTTAGTAAGATGGATGGTATTTCCGTTGTGATATCCTTCCAGAAGGTTGCCCCGCTTCTGAGAAAGGTATTCCAGGATGGAAGGAATATCTAGTCCGTCCGGGTTGTACAGGGCGCAGGATACGTCGCTGACAGCGACGATTTTTAAGCCTTTTTCAGAGAGAAGCTTTGCGGACACACTGCCTACATTTCCCATGCCTTGAATGGCGGCTTTTGTATTTTCCGGATTCATCCCCAGAGCCTTTAGAATGTTCAGGGTTGTAATCATGACGCCGCGTCCTGTTGCCTCGTTTCTTCCCAGTGCGCCGCCGAGTTCAATTGGTTTTCCAGTGACAACACCGGGGACGCAGTGGCCTTTCAGCATGCTGTACGTATCCATGATCCAGCCCATGACATTCGCATTTGTGCCGACATCAGGCGCGGGGATATCCTGGTCTGGCCCTATGATGGGGGCAATCATAGCCGTGAAGCGCCTTGTCAGGCTTCGAAGCTCGCTTTCCGAGAGCTTTGTGGGATCGCAGATGATACCGCCTTTTCCGCCGCCGTAAGGGATATTAACGACGGCACACTTGAAGGTCATCCATGCTGCCAGTGCCTTGACTTCGTCGAGATCAACATTCTGGTGATAACGGATGCCGCCCTTTGCGGGACCGCGGGATGTTGAGTGCTGGACGCGGAACCCTTCAAATACTTTCACGCTGCCGTCGTCCATCCGAACCGGTATGGCAACCTTCAGTTCTCGTTCCGGGTATTTCACGGCCTCATAGTCGCTGGGGGTATAGCCGAGTATTTCGGCTGCATTGCTTACAACAGAGAGCATGTTTTCGTAGGGGTTATATTTTGCTTCCATTTTAATTATCTCCTTTCTGTTTGCTTTAAAATTTCAGCAGGGACGAGATGTCTGCAAGCTGGCATCCGGGGTTCAAATCACATGCACGCATCAGGAAGTTCAGCTTATCGATCCGTTCACCGGAGCGGGGGGCGCCGTTTTTGATGAAGCCAACCTGAAGTCCTACGGCGAAATCCATCACTACATCTCCGATGACGCCTCCGGCTCTGCCGGAAGGAATGGCAAGCAGATCGTGTTCCTTTGCAAAGTTATAGGCATTCATAGCCTCTGTGATGGTGCCGACCTGATTTGGTTTCAGGATAAAACCGTCCAGAGCGTTCAGTTCATAAGCTCTCTTCAAACGATCTAAGTTTGTTACAATAAAATCATCTCCGATGATATTCGTCCTGGTAATTTCCTTATGTGCTTTTGGATAGGATTCCCAATCTTCTTCGTCCAGCAGATCTTCAATAAATACAAAATTGAATTTCTGGGTCAGCATCTTTACATAATCGATCAGGGCATCGGCAGTCACGCGCTCTCCCTTTAAAAGGTATGTATTGTTTTTACGGTCGTACATTTCACTGGAGGCACAATCGAAGGCAAAGCCGATTTTTCCTGTGTAACCGCATTTTTCTACTGCTTCAGAGATCAGATTCAAATTCACTTCCGGATCGGCTGACGGTGATGCATATCCATAGGAAGGTGCGACCTCTGGTTTATGTCCCAAATGCTTTGCAATTACTTTTTCCAGCTCTTGGAACGTATTGATGCCCATTTCAACTGCTTCGTAAATATCCGATGCACCGTATGGCATGATGATAAACTCATTGAATGGCTGTGTTAAGTCTGCATAATGACCGCCATTTATTACATTAAAGCTCGGAACCGGCACTGTTTGGATGGTATCACCGGCGATATACTGATATAAAGTCTGGCGGGATGCCTTGGCGGCAGCACGAAATACAGCGATGGAAGTGGAGTAAATTGCGTTTCCGCCCAGACTCTTTTTTTCTGGCGTGCCGTCCAGATCGATCATGATCTGATCGATTTCCTTTTGCCTGGTGACATCCATACCGCATAATGCAGGAGCAATCAGATTGTTCACATTGTCAACCGCTTTATGTACACTCAAACCATGGTATTCGTCAGGATTGTTATCCCGCAGAACATAGGATTCAGACATGCCTACCGAAGAACCGGTGGGGGCGCACCCTCTGCCGAGATATCCGTCCTCAGTTACTACATCCACTTCCACCATGGGTCTGCACTTACAATCTACAATTTGCCGGGCATGGATTGATTTAATTTTTGAATTCATAGCCTTAACCCTCAACTTTCGGAATATATAGTACGTTAAAGTCACAGAGATTTGTTCCTGTATTTCCGGTAAATACAGTATCCCCTATTGCTTCTAATGCCTCATAGCAGGCATGGCCCCGAAGGGCGGCATATACATCGATATCTTTATCAAGCGCCTGCTGATAGCTGCTGGAGTCACAAATACCTCCGGCTACAGGAGTAGTTCCGTCTGTTCCTTCGGAATCGATGGACAGCATGCAGGCACCTTTTGTTTTTGCTGCAAGAATAGAAAAACTTAAAGTCAGTTCCTGTCCCGGACCACCATGTCCAGTGATTGTACTGTTGTCCAGAATTTGTGTTGTAGTTTCGCCGGAACTTAAAATGACACAAGGCGGTTTGATCGGATTACCATATGCCTGTGCTTCTCTGGCGATGGAGGCGAAGAAGGAACCGGCGTCTTTACTTTCTCCTTCTAAAAAGGAAGAAAGTATGATAGCTGGTATACCCATCTCTTCTGCGATCTCCTTTGCATAAATGCAGGAATCTGGCAGTGTGTTCAGCAGAAAATAGGTATTGTCCGGAAAAGCTTTTGGTGTTTCTCCTTCTGGTCCGACGTTCATGAGATAATCTACGACATTTTTAGGAAGACGTTCGGCAACGTCGTAGTCCCGTATGACTCTCCTGGCATCTTCTAAAGTGGTCTTGTCAGGTCCCATTGGAGTACTTGCATACTTTTCGTAGGGCACGCCGATATCACCGGTTGCTGGATTACCCACAGCATCGCTGATACCAAAGCCGATCAGGTCAGCCCCGACAGACTGGATCCGTTTTGCGAGCATCCCGCCGTTCATGGCAGAAATATGACGCCGGATGGCATTGATCTCATAGATTCCCGCACCGGATTTCAGCATGACATCCGTAGTTTTGATCTCGTCTTCCAAAGTGATTCCCTCGATAGGACAGCTCATAAGGGCAGAACTGCCGCCGCTGATTACAACGATAAATAAGTCATCCGGTCCGGCATGATCTACCAGATCTAGGATTTTTAGGCAGGCTTTGTATCCGGCTTGATTTGGCAATGGATGGCCGCCTACATATACATCTGTGTTTTGAAAATGGTCTGTTTTTTCCGCAACTTTTACAATAGCGATCCCTTTGGTCAATTTGTCACCAAGAACTTCATCTACAGCCATTGCCATATGATTGCAGGCTTTCCCTGCCCCGAGCAGATAAATATGTTTCTTTTTAGATAAGTCCCATGACTTGGTTCCGATATGCAATATATCGCCATCAAGCTTCATAATGCTTTTTATGCGGTGATACGCATCAAGACGCTGTAATGTCTTATCTGTGATTTCGAGGACCACCTTCCTCGACTCCACATCCCCATGGTCAATCAGTTTGTCGTAATTCTTGATTTTTTTCATAGATAGAATCTCCTTTAAATCTAACAACTAGCTGGTTAAAATATTAAATAAAACAAAAAATAAGATAAAAATGAAAGAATGTATTAAATTGTACTTAAAGTATATTTCGATATATCGAATATGTCAATGTTAATTCTGGAAAATAAAATCATATTGGTGTTAATGCATAAAAAATGAGCAAAGAATTTGGTAAAAATAGAAAAGTGAACAAAAAACAAGATAATTAGATTGACATATGCAATATATCAATATAAAATGAATGTATTAAATAAAACATTTTAAGGGAACGAAATGAAAGACAAATTGTTTTAGAATGGAAGGAGAAAAAACATGGCACACAAAACAGAATTTCTATATTTATCAGAGAGCGACACTATCGCGGCAGGGGTTCTTGATGCGGAAAAATGTATCGACAATGCAGAGGAGGTCTTTACTTTATTAAGTCAAGGGGACTATTTAATGGGAGGCAGTAATCATAATAGTCACGGATTGGGTATTGTATTTCCGAAAGAAACTCCATTCCCGAATATGCCGGTTGCGGGGCCGGACAGAAGATTTGTAGCGATGCCTGCTTATCTGGGCGGACGTTTTGATGTATGTGGAAATAAATGGTATGGATCGAATGCCGAGAATCCAAAGAAGGGGCTGCCGAGATCTGTTTTGACTGTAACCCTTAATGATAAGGATACAGGCGAGCCGCTTTCTTTTATGTCAGCCAATCTCTTAAGTGCCGCCAGAACGGGAGCTGTTCCTGGTGTGGCTGCAAGGCATCTGGCGAGGAAAGATTCAGAAGTGATAACGGTACTCGGATGTGGCCAGATCAACCGCTCATGCTTACGTTCGATCTTAACACAGCTTCCTAATGTTAAGAAAGTTGTGTGTTTTGACATTTTTGAAGCTGCGGCGCAGAAGTTCCTGGAGTGGGAGAAGGAAGAGTTGGGAGTTGACGGTGTTGTGGAACTGGATTTGGAAGCAGCATTGAAAGATGCAGATGTGATCACAGTCGCTGCCTCAAGGCTAAAACCATTGTATGTGAAAGACGAGTGGATGAAAGATGGTGTTACATTGCTGATCACAGGTCCAATGCAGACAGATGATTCTTATTGGATCAATACAAAACTGATCTATGATAATGTAAGACTTCACGAGGCTTACGTGCAGGAAGCAATCGAATCCGGGGATAAAGCAGGTTATTATAAAGGGGTGATAGGAGGTCCTATTTATACTTTGATTGACGACGGCAAGATGCCGCCGCTTGAGGAGTCTGCCAGTATCGGAGAAGTGATCATGGGAAGCAAGCCAGGCAGAACGGATGAGAAAGAAAGAATTACATTTGTTGCTTGTGGCATGGCTACATTTGATGTAGGTCTGGGGTATGATCTATATCAGACTGCATTGAAGGAAGGCATTGGAACGAAATTAACCTTATGGGATGATCCGTATCAAAAATAATGTGCGAAGGGAGTAATGAAAAGTGTCTTTATCTTTACTTATTATGATCATATGCTTTTTACTGCTAATGGTAATTGGCCTGCCCATCGCATATAATCTGATCGTCACAACACTGGTTTATACAATGGTCGCGGGATTTGATCCAATCCAGATGGCGATCAAAATGTATGGAGGAATGAACAGCTTTTCGTTTTTGGCGGTTCCGTTTTTTGTATTGACAGGACAGCTCATGCTGAGGGGCGGATTGCTGGAGCGGCTGATTAAGTTTGTAAATGCATGGTTCGGACGGTTTAAAGGGGCGATTGCGATCGTTACGATCGGGGCATCTCTGCTGATGGGATCAATCGTGGGGCTTGCAGTGGCATCGGCAGCATCTTTAGGAGCATTTTTGATTCCGATGATGAAAAAAGAAGGGTATTCAGCACCGTTTTCAGCAGCTGTCATGTCTTCGGCTTCTTTGCTCGGACCAATCATGCCCCCAAGTGTTTTGATGATCCTATATTGTACGGCAGTGGGAAAGACCTCCATTACTGGTATTTTTATGGCCGCCGTAACACCAGCTATACTGATTGCTCTGCTGCAATGTATGGTGGCGCATCGTGTTGCTAAGAAAAGGAATTATGCGTCTTATGGTAAGACGACCTTGTCGGAGAAAATGCATGCCACAAAGTCAGCAATTCCGGCATTGGTTCTGCCAGTGATTATTCTGGGCGGTATATTTAGCGGTATTTTTTCTATCACTGAGGCATCTGGCGTAGCAGTTGTCTATAGTGCTATTCTTGCATTCTTTGTGAACAAGAGCGTGAAGTTAAAAGATATACCGGATATGATTATCGAAGCGGCTTCAACATCCGGCCTGGTATTGATCTTGGCAGGAGCTGGAACTGCAATGGCATGGGGAATTGCCAATGAACGGGTGATGGATATGCTGATCGGCCCAATGTCAGCCCTTCCGCCGTGGGTGTTCTTGCTGATAGTGAATATAGTGATGCTGATCTGCGGGATGTTCATGGATGATTATGCATCTACGGTCATACTTGCACCTATTATTGGACCGATTGCATGGGCCCTTGGAATCAATCCGCTGCATATCGGAGTAGTATTTTGTGTCAATCTGGTCGTGGGACTAGCGACTCCGCCATTTGGAATCACTTTATTCGTTACAAGCCCTGTAGCAGGGGTAAAATTGGAAGAAACGGTCAGAGAGTCCCTGCCATTTTGGGCAGTGACGATCGGAGTATTGCTGTTAATCACGTTTGTGCCTCAGGTGGCACTTTGGCTGCCGAGTCTGATGGGATATACAGGATAAGAATAGAATATTAAGGAGAGAAAGATTATGAAGAAAAATATGAAACGATTTTTAGCAACAGCTCTTGTCCTCTGTTTTAGTGTTTCAGCAGCGGGGTGCCAGATGAAGACCACGAACAGCTCCGGCGGCTCATCGGGCGGAGGGGCTGCAGAGGAGGATGTTTCCGGAAATTACGTGATCCGTATCGCATGTGAGAACTCAGAAACCTATCCTGCGACTCTTGGACTTGAGGTAATGAAGGAATATATTGAAAAAGAGACAGATGGTAATGTTGAGGTAAATATTTATGCAAGCGGCCAGCTGGGAGGAGAGGAAGAAACTCTGGAGCAGGTGGCTCAGGGCTCGTTGGAAATGGCAGTTGCATCTTTTGCTCCTGTGGTGACCTATGATCCGGAATTTGAAGTCATGGACCTTCCGTTTGTTTATAATACATATGAGGAGGCGTGGATGGTATTAGACAGCCATATTGGTACAGATATGCTGAATTCTTTAAAAGAATGTGACATGATCGGCCTTGCATTTATGGAGAATGGTTTCAGACAAGTGACGAGCAGTAAGGCTCCGATTACCGGCATCGCTGATCTGAACAGTCTGAAGATTCGTACGATGCAGAATAATAACCACATGGAATTCTTTGCAGCGCTAGGCGCAAACCCGACTCCGGTAGCTTTTTCTGAACTTTATATGGCACTCTCTCAAAATACGGTAGATGCTCAGGAGAACCCGATCGCAAACGTCACAGATAAGAAACTTTATGAGGTACAGAAGTATTTATCACTGACAAAACATATCTATGACGCAATGCCGTTAGTCTGCAATCTTAAGTTTTTTGAAAGCCTGCCTGGAAAATATCAGGGCATCGTGAAAACAGGGGCCGTACTTGGTATGGAATACAGCCGGTTCTGTAACGCAGAGAGAGAAGAATTAATCTTAGATGAAGTGACCAACCTCGGGATGAAAGTAAATGAGCTGGATGATGCGGCACGCGAAGAGATGAAAGCTGTTGCACAGCCAGCGGCAATGAAATCAGTTGCAAAGGATATCGGCCAGGATAAGGTAGATGCATATCTTGCTGATGTTGAGAAGGTACTTAATGAAATTAGCGATTATTAATCGGGAGAGGTTTAGAAATGATGGAAGCATTTGACAAAGTAATAACGGTTCTTTATAAAATTATAAAGGTGATTTTATGTGTTGTCCTGCTTACAATGGTTGGTGTATTGATGGCTCATATTATTTTCCGTTATGTCCTAAACAGTTCTCTGACCTGGTCAGAGGAACTGTTAAAAATCCTGCTTGTATGGTTCGGGATGATGAGTGTGGCGATCTTAGCGGTTCGCAGAGAGCATGTATCGATCGTGATTTTTAAAGAGCATATGCCGAAGAAAATGTCTGCAGCTCTTACAAAGCTGACACAGATTATTACAGTTGTGATCTGTCTGATCGTCATCTACGTTGGTATACAATATGTACTCGCGGCCGGACATCGTCCCACACCTGCACTTCGTCTGCCATATGGATATGCATATGCATCAATTCCAGTATCTTTTGTCTTTGTAACGATTTTCGAACTTCGTAATCTGATCGTAGATCTAACCGGCAAAGGTAATTATGCCGTAATTGAAAAAAAAGAAGAAGATTTGACGGGCGGCAGTGATATGAAGCTGGATTAAACAGAAGCGGATTCTTATGTTGCTGGTACAGCGGTTTTTATGCGGATAGCAGAGAAACGCTGTGCCAGTTTTTGTATGGAGGGATGTGGAAGATGTATCATTTAGAAAAAAAAGAGAAGTGGATTTATACAGATCGGGAACTTGATATGAAGGTCACAGTACCCCCAGGATGGAAAGCGGTCAAATTGGAGACGCCCAGGCTGCCTGCACTGCCAGATAAGGAAGACGTGAAGAAGGCGATCAAATGTCCTGTCTATGGGAAATCGATAAAAAATCTGGTTGTTGAAAAAAATGCAAAATCTGCATGTGTTTTAGTATCGGATGCGACGAGAGCGGTTCCCACCGCGCAAATAATGAAATATGTGGCAGAAGATCTGGTCAGCGCGGGCATTCCTTATGATCGGATTTACGTTTTTGTGGCAATTGGTGTCCATAGGGAAGCAACGGAAATGGAGATGAGAAGTTTTCTTGGAGATCTTTATGGGAGGTTATCCATAGAAAATCATACGCCTTTTGACGCTTCTAATTTGATCTATTTAGGCGAGACAAGTCACGGTACACCTATCTGGGTAAACAGGAAAGCATATAATTGTGATCTGCATATTCAGATCGGAAAGGTGGAGCCCCATGAATTTGCGGGATTTTCAGGTGGGCGAAAATCTGTTTTACCGGGCGTCAGTGCCGAAGAAACAATCGTGATTAATCACAGGCCGAAAATGATCCTATCGGAAAATGCGGCCATAGGGGTGCTGGAAGGAAATCCGGTTCATGAGGATATGGTGGAAAGTGCGGAAAAATTCAGGATTGACTTCGGAGTTAACTGTATCATCAACAATCGGCTGGAACTTTCCGCGGTTTTTGCAGGGGATATGACGAGGTGCCATTTGGCGGCAATAGAATATATCAAAGAATATCTTGGTGTCAAAATGAAGGCTCCGGATATTTTGGTAACGACACCGGGGCAGCCGTTGGATATTGATTTTTATCAAGCAGTAAAGGCACTGATCGCTCTTACGGAAGTTCTTGATAAAAAAACGAAAGTGGTATTATACTGCGGCTGTCCGGAAGGAGTGAATTCGGAGGATATGTTGAGAGCTTTTAGAAGTGGCGAACGCCTTGAACAAGTAATTTCTTATACGAAAGAAAATTATAAAATTCAAATGGATCATGTCTTGCTGCTTTCAAAGGTTTTGAAGAAAAATGTTGATATTTTTGTTTGTTGTAAAAATGTTTCAGATAAAGAAATCAGGGAGATGTTCATGACTCCTTGTAAGACGCTCCAAGATGCGGTTGACGAAGCGGTCAAGCTTACAGAGAAAGAGGAAGGCGAGATTCTGTTTTATCCGAGACCTCAGACCGGATTGCCGGTTTTGGAATAGGGATTCATTCTATTTTAAACGCTGCAGTGCTTGGAATAAAAATATTCCAGGCACTGCAGCGTTTTTATAGCCCCAGATAAAAGCCTTGGTTTAGAATAGCTTCTGTCCGTTCAAGAACTCTTTGAGACTCCGCATAGTTCTTCTGAGCGATAGCCGCAATGAGATAATTGGAAAGGCTCATAGGCGCCGCGTAAGAATTTTTGTAGGAAAGGCTGGAAATGGAACAAGGCAGGATGACATCGCCATATCCCTTGACAGCGCTATAGTTTTGACTGGTAAAAAGTATGATTGTGACCCCCTCGTTTTTCAGCCATGAAAGAACGGTGGTGCTTAGCTTTGAGTATCGGGGAAATAGATAAGCAACGCAGACATCTCCTGGCTTTGCACTTACGATTTCTTCCGGATATAACATTCCTACTGATTGGATCAGATGAATATTTTCCCGAATCTCGCTTAAACGGGAAGCTGTGTAGTAGGATATGGAGAAGGAACTTCTCATTCCCAAAACATACACAGTAGGTGCGGTAGAGATCAGATCGATCGCCTTTTGCAGATCTTCTACGTTCTGTGCCTCCAGTGTAGACTGAATGTTCTGGATATCGTTTTGGAAAGAGTCAGCCAATAACGTGTTCGACGGATAGTCCTTATGCAGTGATAATCGTTCAGGAAGGCTGACTTTTGTCTGGAATCCGTTTTGAATATCCTTTTGCATTTCTGAGTAACCAGTGTATCCAAGCGCTCTTGAAAAACGTATGATGGTCGTAGTGCTGACGCCAATGCGGTCTGCAAGTTCTTCTAACGTACAGAATGCAATGGAGCTTAGGTTATTGGATAAATAATCTGCGATCACTTTTTGAGAGCGTGTAAAATCATGATAGTTATTATTTAAGGCTTGTAAAAAATTTGACATACCATATCCCCTGCCTATGTGTAATATATGTAGATTCTATCATTTGTTGAAAGGGGTGTCAACGAATGAAGTGAAAACGTCTTGCTGCTGTTTACGCCTGAAGCGTGTGAACTGTAACAGCGTTATTCCTGCGTTGTGAGGAAATAATATAAAAATCTGGAATGTGGAATTGATTTCTGGTATGATTGAAAAAGAAAGAGAGGTGCTGTGTATGCCATTGCCAAACAAAGAGTTAGCGTTTGAAAGGACATCAGCGAAACAGAGGGTATACGAGACCGTAAAAGACTGGATTATTGAAGGGCAGTTTAAACCTGGGGAAAAGGTTTCGGATATTGAGATTGCAGATTATTTTAAAGTCAGCAGAACTCCGGTACGTGAGGCGCTGCAGCTTTTGGAAGCGCAGAAATTGGTGAAATCTTATCCGGGGAAAGCGACAATTGTAACAGAATTAGAGAAAGACGATATTGAGAAATGGTATCTGCCGATGGCCATGCTGCAACAGCTGGCTATCACACTTGCTGTAGAGAAGATTACGCCGGCCCATATAAACCATCTCAAAAAGCTGAGTGAGGTGTTCAAAGAGTGCATTAAAGAACAGGAAAAGCCCATGCCGATATTAAAAGCGGATAAAGCGTTCCATAGCTGTATATTGGAGGCAGCCAGGAATGAATACATTACGGATTTTTGCGATGTGCTGTGGATACATATTCAGAGATTGGAATACAGTTTCTTTCGGGACACACCACTGGAAGCATCTGTGGAGGAGCATGAGAGGATGATCAAGGTGCTGGAAATGAAAGACAGTTATCTTGCTTCTGTACTTGCAAAGGAACATTGGGACAGGACGGCTTTGTCGATCCGTGAGTTGAATAAAAATGCGTAGGGGATTTGGCGCAGAGGAACGGATCTGTTTTATTTGCCCCGATGCCGTGCAGCGAGGTGCACGGCACGGTCTGAACAGTAACGAATACTCCACACTGAAGACAGGGGAAACAGTTGTCTTGTGCCGAATGTTTATGATATACTATTTAAGTTATGACAAGAGGATTTTTCTAAAATATCGGGAGGCTTACAGGTGGAGGCTTATACGAGTTTTGCGTCCGTGTACGATACATTTATGGACGATGTGCCCTATGAGGAATGGGGGGAATATCTGCACGGACTTTTAAAAGAATATGGGATCAATGACGGCCTGGTGCTGGATCTGGGCTGCGGGACGGGTACGATGACGGAGCTGCTGGCGGATCTGGGATATGATATGATCGGAGTGGACAACTCTGCGGATATGCTGGAGATTGCTTTGGAGAAGAAGGTGGAGTCCGGGCACGATATCCTGTATCTGCAGCAGGATATGCGGGAATTTGAACTCTATGGGACGGTTCGCGCGATTATCAGTATCTGTGATTCAGTGAATTATATTACGGAGCCGGACGAGCTGCGCCGCGTGTTCTTTTGGGTGAATAATTATCTGGACACGGACGGGGTTTTTATTTTTGATTTTAACACAGAATATAAATACCGGGTGGTACTGGGTGATACCACCATTGCAGAGAACCGGGAAGAGTGCAGCTTTATCTGGGATAATTATTATTATGAAGCGGAGCAGGTCAACGAATATGAGCTGAGCCTGTTTATAAAGGATCAGGAATCCTCAACGGGTGGTGCTGAGATCTACCGGAGATACCAGGAGACGCATTTCCAGCGGGGCTATACCCTGGAGGAGATGCTGGAGCTTGTGAAGACGTCCGGGCTTCAGTTTTTAGCAGTGTATGACGCATTTACCAAGGAGGCTCCGAACGCTGAGAGCGAGAGAATTTATGTGATTGCAGGAAAAGGACAAAGAACAGGAGAATAGAAATGGAAGATTATATTGTAAGAGCAACAGCTGCGAACGCGCAGATCCGTGCTTTTGCCGCATCAACAACAGAATTGGTGGAGCAGGCAAGACAGCGCCACAATACAAGTCCGGTGGCGAGTGCGGCGCTGGGACGGCTTCTGACGGGAGGCGTGATGATGGGGAGCATGATGAAGAACCCCACCGATATCCTGACGCTGCAGGTGAAGTGCGGGGGACCCATAGGCGGACTTACCGTGACAGCAGACAGTCAGGGGAAAGTAAAAGGATATGTAAATAATCCGGATGTGCTTCTGCCCCCAAAAAACGGGAAACTGGACGTCGGAGGAGCTCTGGGGGCAGGTTTTTTAAATGTAATCAAAGATATGGGGCTGAAAGAGCCATATTCCGGGCAGACTGTACTTCAGACAGGGGAAATTGCGGAGGATCTGACCTATTATTTTGCAACTTCTGAACAAGTGCCCTCATCCGTGGGGCTGGGAGTCCTGATGGAAAAGGACAATACCGTCAAATGTGCGGGAGGATTTATCGTGCAGGTAATGCCGTTTATTGAGGATGAGGTTCTGGAACGTCTGGAAAAGAATATTCAGAATATCCAGTCCGTTACAGCAATGCTGGATAACGGGCATACGCCTGAGGACATGCTGGCACAGGTTCTGGAGGGACTGGAGCTGGAGATTGTAGATACACTTCCGGCACATTTTTCCTGCAATTGTTCCAAAGAGCGGATTGAGAAAGCGATTATCAGCATCGGGAAAAAGGATATTCAGTCCATGATTGATGACGGTAAGGATATCGAGGTAAAATGCCATTTCTGCAATACCGCTTATAATTATACGGTGGATGAATTGAAGGAGCTGCTTAAGAAGAGCAGATAGAGACGCGGTGAATGAGCACTCTGAATTAAAAAAGGAGGAAGTCAATGAAACAAGGATTTGTGAAGGTTGCAGCAGCAACACCGGATATCAGGGTTGCAGATGTGCCATATAATATGAAGAAAATCTGTGAGGCAATCGAGGAAGCGGTGCAGGAACGGGCTAAGATCCTGGTATTTCCGGAGCTGTGCATCACCGGATATACATGCGGGGATTTATTTACCCAGGAAGTGCTGCTGCGGGACGCGAAAGCTGCACTTTTGAAAATCGCAGCATTTACGGCAGATAAAGATATTCTGGTCTTTGTGGGTCTTCCTCTTTGTGTGGACGGAAAGCTTTACAATGTAGCAGCAGCGCTGAACCGAGGCGAAGTGCTGGGGCTGACGACTAAGATGTTCCTGCCGAATTACGGTGAATTCTATGAGATGCGCCAGTTTACTCCCGGTCCGGATACTGCCAGAGAAATCCTGTTTGACGGGAGCCTCGTTCCCTTTGGCCCTCAGATTCTATTTCAGGCAACAACTATGGAGGAACTGATCGTATCTGCTGAGATCTGCGAGGATGTATGGTCCCCGATTCCGCCGAGCATTCGGGCGGCTATGGAGGGAGCTGTGGTGATCGTGAACTGTTCCGCCAGCGATGAGACAATCGGAAAGGGACGCTACCGCAGAGAACTGATCCAGGGACAGTCAGCCAGGCTGATCGCGGGCTATATCTATGCCAATGCAGGGGAGGGAGAATCCACCACAGACCTTGTATTCGGGGGACACAATCTGATTGCTGAGAACGGGGCTGTTTTAAAAGAGGCGAAGCGTTACTGCAATGATATTATTTATTCTGAGCTGGATATTCACCGGCTGACAGGAGAACGGAGAAAGAATACTACATTTAAGACAAACAGTGAGCGCAGCCTTATCCGGGTGCCGTTCTATATGGAGATAGAGAAAACGGCTCTCACCAGGCGTTTCCCGAAGCAGCCCTTTGTTCCTTCTAATGAGAAGGAGCGGGCAAGAAGGTGCGACGAGATTCTGACGATTCAGTCCATGGGTCTGAAGAAGCGGCTGGCACATACCCATGCGAAATGTGCTGTCGTGGGAATTTCCGGCGGGCTGGATTCTACGCTTGCGCTGCTTGTAACTGCACGGGCATTTGAAATGCTGGGAAGAGACAAAAAGGAGATCATCGCCGTGACAATGCCGTGCTATGGAACCACGGACAGAACCTATCAGAATGCCTGTAAGATGGCGGTTCAGCTGGGGGCCAGGCTTCAGGAGGTACGGATTGCCGATGCGGTTAGCGTTCATTTCCGGGATATCGGGCACGATCCGGAGGATCACAGCGTAACATATGAAAATGCGCAGGCCAGGGAGCGGACCCAGGTGTTGATGGATCTTGCAAATGAGATGGGCGGTATGGTCATTGGAACCGGCGATATGTCGGAACTGGCGCTGGGATGGGCGACTTATAACGGAGACCATATGTCCATGTATGGAGTTAATGCGTCCGTGCCGAAGACGCTGGTGCGCCATCTTGTGAAATACGCAGCAGACGTGACCAGGGACGGTCAGCTAAGGGAAGTGTTATATGATGTTCTCGATACGCCTGTGAGCCCGGAACTTCTTCCGCCGAAGGACGGGGATATCGCGCAGAAGACGGAGGATCTGGTAGGGCCCTATGAACTTCATGATTTCTTCCTGTATTATTTTGTGCGTTTTGGCTATGAGCCGAGCAAGATCTTCCGCCTGGCTGTGGAAACTTTTGAGGATAGCTACGACAATGTTACGATATTGAAGTGGCTGGAGACATTCTGCAAAAGATTTTTCTCCCAACAGTTCAAGCGGTCCTGTCTGCCGGACGGACCGAAGGTGGGAACCGTGGCTCTTTCCCCGCGGGGAGACTGGCGGATGCCAAGCGACGCGTGCGTGGCTGTGTGGCTGAAGGATCTGGAAAATATTTCGCTGATGGATTCACTTTAGAAATAAAAAGTACGGTTAGGCATAAGGAGGAATTGCAGGATGAAGCTGATCAGAACAGAAGAGGCAGAGGGATGTGTGCTGTGCCATGATATCACACAGATTATCCCTGGAGTTACAAAAGATGCGGTATTTCGGAAAGGGCATATCGTGACCAAGGAGGATATTCCGGTGCTGCTGTCCGTGGGCAAGGAGAATCTGTTTGTCTGGGAAAAACAGGAGGGAATGCTTCATGAGAACGATGCCGCCGAGATCCTGCGCCAGGTATGCCAGGGCTGCTATATGGAACCCTCGGAGGTAAAGGAAGGAAAAATTGAGCTGACAGCTGCCTGTGACGGTCTTCTGAAAGTGGATCGTGATAAATTGAACCGGATCAACGGAATGGGGCAGATCGTGGTGGCTTCCCGGCACGGAAATTTTCCGGTCAGAAAAGGGGATAAGATAGCCGGCATGCGCGTTGTGCCTCTGGTGATTGAGGAAGAGAAGATGGAGCAGGTGAGGCGGGCGTGCGGAGATGAACCCATTTTCCAGATCCTGCCTTTCCGGAAGATGAAAGCGGGAATCGTGACTACGGGAAGTGAAGTGTACTACGGGAGAATCCAGGATAAGTTTACTCCTGTGGTGATTGAAAAGCTTGAGGAGTACGGGGTTGAGGTTCTTGGAAACACCGTATGTAATGATGATTCGGAGATGGTGGCCGAAGCCGTCAGGGAGTGGCTCGTGCAGGAGGCGGACATGGTGGTCTGCACCGGCGGCATGAGCGTGGATCCGGACGACAGGACCCCGCTTTCTATCCGCAATGCAGCGGATGAAGTCATCACATATGGGGCGCCGGTTCTGCCGGGAGCGATGTTCATGCTTGCCTATGCCGGGGAAGTGCCCGTGATGGGGCTGCCGGGCTGCGTTATGTATGCGAAACGAACAATCTTTGATTTGGTTCTGCCGCGGATCGTGGCAGGAGAAAGGCTGGCGGAAGAAGACTTTACGGTGCTGGGGCAGGGCGGGCTGTGCCTGTCATGCCCGCAGTGTACATTTCCGAACTGCGGGTTTGGGAAATAGAGATCAGTTCGTAAGCTTTAGTCTTGCGATGGATGGGGACGCGGACGCTGAAAAACCGGGAAGCCTGCCCCATGCCGGGAGCATCTATGCCATTTTAAAAATCCGCTCCGTTTACGCAAGAGGCCCTAAAGGAAAAAACACAGAAAATGGCGGTCCAGCGGCATGCAGCCCGAAATTTGATAATTTCGGGCCTTAGGCCGCTTCAGAATTTGACATGAGACGTCAAATTCTGCCCACCATTTTCTGTGTTTTTTCCTTAAGGGCCTCTAACGTAAACTCTAGGACTTTTAAAATGGCATAGATGCTCCCGGCATGGGGCAGGCTTCCCGGTTTTTCAGCTGGTACATCCGGTCGCTGGGAAAAACTTGCCCACAGGGAGGGGCTCTAAAACGGGGGCAGCGTATTAATTCTTTTGGTGGAACGTGTAAGTCCCAGTACGTTATTGGTGATTATAGTACCGTTTTAATCGCTGCTGCTGGAGAGAGTGTGTGTATATACCATTACAGTGCAAGATTATCATGTAAATTCTACTATCTATAGAAGATGCTATCCTCTTTATTTACTGGAGCTATTTTATACCACCAAACGAATCAATACGCTGCCCCCGTTACGGAGCCTCCCCCCAGTAGACTCGCTTTACTCCCGATTGGATGAACCTAGCGAAATGAAGGGATCGCCGCAGGCCTGTGGCGATCCCTTTATTTCGCGCCCCCCCATCCGTCGCCAAGTCTAAAGCTTGTCAACTAAAAGATTTGTATTGACAGTAAATTTGAGAGGTGTTAGGATTATATATATAGAATAATAAAATTAAAGAATACTTATATAGGTTCATAATCGGATGGACGTTTCTACCAACTACCGGAATAGTTGACTATAAGTATCTGCGGAGGTATCTCTGTAGTTACTTGTGCGGCAGGGATGCGGGAAGGAGGCGTCAGCAGATGAATGAACCTATTTTTATATTAAAAGGAAATATTGTATACAGCAGGAGTGCAGAGGAACTGGAGATATGCGAACACGGCTATCTGGTCTGTGAAAACGGACGGGTGAAGGGGGTGTACCAGACTCTGCCCTTTGTGTATGGAGGAATCCCTATTACCGATTATGAGGACCGGCTGATTATACCGGGGCTGGTGGATCTGCATGTGCATGCACCGCAGTATTCGTACCGGGGACTGGGGATGGACATGGAGCTTCTGGAGTGGCTGGAGACAAATACATTTCCGGAGGAGGCGAAGTTTCAGGAGACGGAGTACGCGAAGAAGGCATACCGAATTTTCGTGGATCGTATGCGCAGAAGCGCTACCACCAGAGCATGTATCTTTGCCACCGTGCACAGAGAGGCAACCCTTCTTTTGATGGATATGCTGGAGGAAGCTGGGTTAAATACGATGGTCGGCAAGGTGAATATGGACAGGAATTGTCCGGATTACCTGCGGGAAGAGTCGGCGGAGGCCTCTGCTTCGGAGACTGTGGAATGGATCAAGGATGTGCTGCATAAGAAATATAAGCATACAAGGCCAATCCTGACTCCCCGTTTTACGCCGAGCTGTACGGATGACCTGATGGAGCGGCTGAAAATGATCCAGATGCGCTATGAACTTCCCCTGCAGTCACATTTATCGGAGAATCCGGGGGAGATTTCCTGGGTGAAGGAGCTCTGCCCATGGTCGGAGTTCTATGGGGATGCTTATGATAAGTTTGGCCTCTTTGGTTCGGACTGCCCGACGATCATGGCACACTGCGTATATTCGGATGAGAAAGAAATAGCCAGGATGAAGGAGAACGGTGTATATATCGCGCACTGTCCGGAATCCAATATGAACATTGCCTCCGGTGTGGCTCCCGTGAGAAGGTTCCTGGCTGAGGGACTTCATGTGGGGATGGGAAGCGATGTGGCCGGAGGCTCTACGGAGAGCATTTTTACGGCTATGGCCCACGCCATCCAGGCATCCAAGCTCCGCTGGCGGCTGCTGGACGGTTCCTTAAAGCCGCTGACTGTGGAGGAGGCATTTTATATGGCCACAAAAGGCGGAGGAGAGTTCTTCGGCAGGGTTGGAAGCTTCGAAGAAGGCTATGAGATGGACGCGGTTGTGCTGGATGATATAAGGCTTGAACATCCCCAGCCGCTGGACGTGAAAAAACGTCTGGAGCGGATGATTTATTTCTCGGATGACAGAGAGATCTATGCAAAATATGTAGAAGGCAGCAGGCTGTTTTAACGCAGGTAACAGTCTGTCAAGCGAATGATCTGATGCGGAGGTGGAAATATGGAGGATAGGGAACACATTGTAGGGAAAAGTGTTAAGCGGGTGGATGCCTTTGAGAAGGTGACGGGACGCGCCAAGTACACGGATGACCTGTGCGATAAGGGCGCTTATGTGGCTAAGATTCTGCATTCAGCAGTTGCCCACGGTATTGTGAAATCCGTTGACACAAAAGAGGCGGAGCAGATTCCGGGTGTCGTGAAGATTGTGACATGTTTTGACGTTCCAAAGAATTATTTTCCAACGGCAGGGCATCCGTGGTCCACAGACCCTGCACACCAGGACGTACAGGATCGTCTGATCCTGACGGACCATGTGCGGTTTTACGGGGATGATGTGGCGGCTGTGGTGGCTGAGAACGAAGTGGCCGCGGCGAAGGCCGTGCGTGCGATCAAGGTAGAATACGAGGAACTGCCGTTTGTGCTGGATGTCCAGAAGGCGATGGAGGCGGATGCCCCGCTGATCCACGAGGAATATCCGGGGAATATTCTGAAGCACACGGCGATCAAAAACGGCAATTATGAGGAAGCGAAGAAAGAGCCGGGTCTGATCCGGGTGGAGGGCTGGTACAATACACCTACGGTACAGCACTGCCACATTGAGAATTTTATCTGCTATGCCTATATGGAACAGGGGAGGATTGTGATCGTCTCCTCCACACAGATCCCGCATATCTGCCGCAGAGTCGTAGGGCAGGCGCTGGGGATCCCCTGGGGGCAGGTGAGAGTGATCAAGCCATACATAGGCGGCGGGTTCGGCAATAAGCAGGATATCTTATATGAACCGCTCTGTGCGTATCTGAGTACGGTCGTTGGAGGTCGTCTTGTAAAGTTGGACGTATCCAGGGAGGAGACGTTTGTATCCAACCGGGTACGGCACGCCATACGCACCCATATCATTTCCTATGTGAGGCCCGACGGCAGTTTTGCGGCCCGGAAGATCGAGTGTTTCTCAGACCAGGGGGCCTATGCTTCCCACGGGCACAGCATTGCGGCGAAGGGGCTGGGGGCATTTCCGCAGCTTTATCCCTGTCCGAATGTGGAGGGGGACGCTTACACAGTATTTACGAATAAGCCGGTGTCCGGGGCTATGAGAGGTTACGGCATCCCGCAGGCAATGTTTGCGGTGGAGAGCCATACGGATGATGTGGCAAAGGCGCTGGGAATCCCCCCCTATGAATTTCGGTGGAAATATCTGATGCCAAAAGGATTTACGGATGGATTTTCTAAAAATAAGAACTATTATGATACCTTCCATCAGTGTATGGAAAAGGGAAAAGCATACATAGACTATGACAGGAAGCTTCAAGAATACAACGGACAGACAGGAGAGATCAGAAAAGGCATCGGTGTGGCGGCATTCTGGTATAATACGGGCGTGTGGCCCATCTCCCTGGAGACCTCTTCATGCCGGATGGTGCTCAACCAGGACGGTTCCATACAGGTACAGGTCGGGGAGACGGAGATTGGCCAGGGGGCAGATACGGCATTCGGTCAGATGGCGGCGGAGACGCTGGGAATTCCGTTCGAACAAGTCCATGTCATGACCGTGCAGGATACGGATATCACTCCGTTCGGAACCGGTGCATATGCATCCAGGCAGACCTATATGGCCGGATTCTCAATCAACCAGACGGCAGCACTTTTGAAGAGCCATATTCTGGATACGGCCCAGGAACTGACCCGGCATACAAAAGAAAGCCTTGACCTTATAGACGGCAATATTGTCCGGAAGGGAGACGGGGAGATTCTCATGAGCCTGGCGGAGCTGGCCACAGAAAAGCTGTACAGCCTGACGAACAACGGGCATCTGACCGCGGAGAGTACCTATCAGGCGAAGACAAATGCGTATTCCTTCGGATGTACATTTGCGGAGGTTGAAGTAGATATCCCGGCATGCAGGGCGGTACTGACAAATATCGTCAACGTGCATGACTGCGGGAAGCTGATCAATCCGGCCCTGGCCGAGGCCCAGGTGCACGGGGGCATGAGCATGGGGATCGGTTACGGGTTATCGGAAAGGCTGATTTTTGACGAAAAAACAGGAAAACCGCTGAATAATAACCTCCTGGACTACAAGTTATCTACCTTTATGGATCATCCGCACCTGGAAGGCCATTTTGTAGAAAATTACGAGCCCACCAGTGCATATGGTACGAAAGCGCTTGGAGAGCCGCCGGTCTGTTCCGTTGCTCCGGCAATCCGAAATGCCGTGCTGCAGGCGACGGGTGTGGCTATAGATGAGATTCCGCTGACACCGCATATACTTTTCAGGCGGTTTAAAGAAGAAGGACTGATATAGACCGGAGCATAGTCCACTGTTGTTAGTGAAGGGAGGATACGAGATATGTATGATATGAAAGCGCTGTACGAGGCAGAGAGCGTGACCCATGCCATTGCACTGCTTCAGGAGCATCCGCAGGCCCAGATCATTGCCGGTGGAAGCGACGTTCTGGTACAGATGAGAGAGGGCAAGCGCGCAGGAGCAGAGCTGGTAAGTCTGTTTGGCCTGGATGAACTGCGCGGGGTAAAACTGGAGGAGAACGGGACCATCCGCATCGGTTCCCTGACCAGCTTTTCCCATATAACAAAAGATCCGGTTATACAAAAATATATCAATGTACTGGGGGAGGCCGTAGACAAGGTAGGAGGCCCTCAGATTCGCAATATCGGTACCATAGGAGGCAATACCTGCAACGGAGTTACCTCAGCAGACTCTGCGTCCACACTTTTTGCATGGGATGCAATCGTCGAACTGACCGGCCCGGAAGGGATCCGGAAGCTGCCGATCCGGGAATTCTACATCAAAGCAGGAAAAGTCGATTTAAGGCCGGCAGAGATACAGACAGGTATCCTCATCCCCCGTAAGTCGTACGTGGGATACTGCGGGCATTACATTAAGTACGCCATGCGGGGAGCCATGGACATAGCAACCCTCGGCTGTTCGGTTAACGTAAAGCTTTCCGAAGACAAAAAGCAAATAGAAGATGTAAGGATCGCCTACGGTGTAGCCGGCCCGATTCCCATGCGTGCCGTCCACGCAGAACAGGCGGGCAAAGGCCGGCAGATCGAAGATTCTACTATAGAATTAATCGGTGACACTGTATTGGAAGACGTAACCCCAAGAGACAGCTGGAGAGCCAGCAAGGCCTTCCGGGAACACATCTCAAAGGTCCTGTGCAAACGGGCCCTGAAAGAGTCAATCCGTCTGGCAGGAGGTGTTTATCATGAGTGAAAAGCAATATAAGCTCGTAACATGCACAATCAACGGAGAAAAGCGCGAAACCATGGTAGATGTAAGGGCATCTCTGACAGACATGCTCCGTAACGACTACCGTCTGACCAGCGTAAAAAAAGGCTGTGAAGTAGGAGAATGCGGAGCCTGCAACGTCATCATAGACGGAGAATGCTACAACTCCTGCATCTACCTGGCTGTATGGGCCGATGGAAAAGAAATCCGAACACTGGAAGGCCTCATGGGCCCCGGAGGAGAACTCTCCGATATCCAGCAGGCCTTCATAGACGAAGCAGCAGTACAATGCGGCTTCTGCACCCCCGGAATCATCATGAGCGCAGTAGAGATCCTCGAGTCCGGAAAACAATACACAAGAGAAGAACTAAGGAAATTACTGTCCGGCCATTTATGCAGATGCACCGGCTACGAAAACATCCTCAACGCGGTAGAGAAAACAATGCAGGGGAGGTCGCCTGTCTGAAACGGGGAGCGTGCTGCCGCCGGGATAAAAGGGTATGGAGGCTGGGAGTAACCCACTTATGGAGAAGTACTAACATAAAAGACGCCGCCCACGAGGGCACATCCAACATGCAGCCAGAAAGCCTGATGCTTTCTGGCTTTAGTTGGAATGGGAAATGATTTTGGAAAATCATTTCCCATCCCTCGTGGGCGGCATCTTTTACGTAAGTACTTCTAAACCATGTGTTCTAAACTCCCAGCCCCCATACCCTTTTATCCCGGCGGCAGCACGCTCCCCGTTTCAGACAGGCTGGGTGCCTCCAATCGGGAGTCCGGCAGCCAGAAGGAGCCGCCAAACGGAACCAGCGTATTAAACCGCCTAACCGATACATAAAAACTCCCCAGCAATTCATCCAACCGCGAGAGCGGGCACTGTAAGCTGCCCGAACACGAGCCTGCCAAACAGTCCCCCTTTGCATATCCTCCATATTTCCAACCTAAACCTACTGGATCGAACACGAGCCGTTTTACCATTTCTATACGCTGGCCCCGTCACACCGCCATTCTTAAGCGGCTTCCCAATTGCTGTCCGGTGCGGACGAAGCTAAGTAAAAGGCGAGGCAGACTCCGGGGGAGCTGTCCATGCCATTTCAAAGTCCATAGAGAGCGCGGTTAGAATCCGTTAGAGAAAAAACAGGGAACTTGGAGGGCAGAATTTGTTTTACCAAACAAATTCTGTTGCCGCCGGCGGCGCGAATGCATCGGCATTCGGGCCAACTGCGGCAAGCACCCTCCAAGTTCCCTGGTTTTCTCTTACGGATTCTCCGCAAACGGACAGGACATTGAAATGGCATGGACAGCTCCCCCGGAGCCTGCCTCACCTTTTACTTAGCGTCTCCACTACCTGCATCATCCGGAGCCGCTTCCAGCGGAACCTCTTTGTCTCTGGGCAGGATGATGTTTAGCAGGACCGCTATGAGTGTTGCGATTACGACCGGTGATTTTCCGAATATGGTGACAAACCAGTCCGGGAATGACGCCAGCGCGCCGCTTGCCTGTGAGATTCCCATTCCCAGCGCGGCGGCGAGTCCTACGATGGATGTGTTGCGGTAGGACATATTTTCTGTGTTGATCAGTTTCATACCTGTCATGGCAATGGAGGCGAATACGGATACGGTTGCACCGCCAAGGACACTGTAAGGTATGGTGGTCAGCAGGGATGAAAACTTGGGAATCAGGCCTGCTACCAGCAGGATGACCGCGGCAAGGCCGAGGACGCAGCGGTTGACGACTTTTGTCGTAGCAACGATCCCGACGTTCTGGCTGTAGGTTGCCGTGGGAAGGCCGCCCAGGAGTGCGCCTATGATGTTGGTGATTCCGTAGCCGACGATTCCGCCCTGCAGCTCATTGCTGGATGGCATACGGTTTAATCCGCCGCTTGTGGTGGCTGAAAAATCTCCGATGGCCTGGATGGCGTTGATGGCGAATAACAGTCCGATCGCTACGCAGGAGGAGATCTCAAACTTGATTCCAAAGTGAAGCGGCATGGGGAGCTGGAAAGCGGAGGCCTGGCCGATGGGAGTAAAGTCTACCATTCCGAAGCACAGGGCTACGATGTATCCTCCAATGATTCCGATCAGGATGGAGGCCAGCTTCCAGATTCCTTTTCCGTAGTGGTTTAATATGGTTACGATTGCAAGTGTTATGATCGCAACCAGCCAGTTCTGCCAGGAACCATAGTCCGGGCTGCCTGTTCCGCCGGCATATAATTGATGGCGGTAGGGTACAGGGAAAGGCCAATTGTGAATACCACAGTCCCGGCAATCAAAGGCGGGAAAAACCTGCGGATTTTTTTATAAAGATACCTACCAGAATTGCCACGCAGCCGCCGACAATCTGTGCCCCAAGAATGGTGGGGATATCAAAGTCTGAGGCGATAGACTGCATGCTGGGCAGGTAGGCAAAGCTGATGCCCATGATGACAGGAAGTCCCGAGCCGATAGCAATCCACTTTGTTTTAATAAATGGAAACAGCTGGAGTAATGTGGACAGCGCGGATACGATCAGCGCTGCCTGGATCAGTATTACGGAGTCGCTTTCAGACAGGCCGCCGACTCCAGCAACGATGATTGCAGGCGTTACACAACCCACAATCATCGCAACAACGTGCTGGAGGGCAAGAGGAAAGGCCTGTTTGAAATTAGGCACACCGTTAAGGTCAAATATAGTGGAACGGGTCACTTCTTTTTTCATGCGTTTATCCCCCCTTTTAAGCCTGACTGATTCTGGTGCCTGTGGTTCCCTTGATTCCGTCTTTGGCTTTTTCAAGAAGGGTAATCAGAGCCTGGCGTCCCGGCGCGGATTCCGCGAATTCTACGGCAGCCTGTACCTTAGGCAGCATAGATCCGGGGGCAAAATGTCCCTCAGACATGTACTGTTTTGCTTCCTCTGCAGTGATATGATCGAGCCATTTCTCGTTCGGCTTCCCATAGTTAATTGCCACTTTTTCGACTGCGGTCAGGATGATCAAAAAATCTGCATCCAGTTCCCGTGCGAGCAGGCTGCTGGCAAAATCTTTGTCAATCACGGCGCTGGCGCCTTTTAGGTGGTTTCCCTGGCGGGTTACGGGAATTCCGCCGCCGCCGCATGCAATGACAAGATCACCCGATTCTACCATGGTACGGATCGTTCCGATTTCAATGATCTCCTGTGGTCTCGGTGATGCTACCACTCGGCGGTAACCTCGCCCCGCATCTTCTTTCATGACATAGTCATATTTCTCTGCCATATCATCGGCCTGTTCTTTTGTGAGGAAACGGCCGATGGGCTTGGCGGGATTATTAAACGCCGGGTCGTCCGCGTCAACGCGCACCTGTGTGATCATGGTTGCCACCGGGATATCTTTGATGCCGCGGTTCAGCAGTTCTTCGCGCAGAGCATTCTGCAGGTCGTAGCCTATGTATGCCTGGCTCATTGCCACGCAGACGGACAGCGGCGTGTTGGGCTGCAGCGGGTCTTCGTGGGTGAGCGCCAGCATTGCGTTATTTACCATTCCGACCTGTGGGCCGTTGCCGTGTGCGACCACGACCTCACAGCCCTCTTCAATCAGGTCTACAATGGCACGTGCAGTAATCTTTACTGCCGTCATCTGCTCGGGCAGGGTATTGCCAAGGGCGTTTCCGCCCAGCGCGATGACGATGCGTTTCTTTTTTGCCATTTTATTTTCCTCCGACATAAGCGATGGTTTCTACTTCACAAAGAACTCCTTTTGGCAGATCCTTTACGGCAACACAGGAACGCGCCGGTTTTCCTACAAAATACTTTGCGTATATCTCATTGAATGCTGCAAAGTCGCCCATATCCGCGAGGAAACAGGTGGTTTTCACAACGTCTTTGAAGTCTGCACCCTGACTTTCCAGAAGGGCGGCTACATTCTTCATTACCTGTTCAGTCTGCTCCTGGATTGTTGTGCCTGCTACTTCGCCGGTTTCAGGTGAGAGCGGGATCTGGCCTGAAAAGAAAGCGATATCATTTACGATGATACCCTGTGAATATGGTCCGATTGCTGCTGGTGCGTTTTTTGTATCAACATATTTTAACATGTCAAATACCTCCTAATGTTTTTCTTCTTATTATACCAGTTACTGTAACAGTTCAGACAGGCCTGAACTGTTACGCATCCAGCCCATTAAAATTCGCCTGCGGCGAAGGGCTGAATGCCTGCAACCAATATGTTCTCGTACGGTCTGCGCAGTAAATGCGCAGACCTGTCTGAACGGTTACCAGTTACTGCCTGTGTGTGCTGCTTTTTATGTTTACGGTACCGCAAGGGTTTATTCGAAAACTCGTGGAGTGCCTTTTTCTTCCAGTCTTTTTAAAACATCGGCAGGATCTGCGAATTTTGCGAGGAAGATCATGGCAGCGATGATGTATGGTTTGTAGCTTGCTTCTTTGTAGAGAGGATCTCTGTAGCGGTCGAATACGCTGGCGTCCACTTCTCCGGTTTCGCAGCTTACGCCTGTGATGTCAGCCGGCAGGCAGTGCATGTAGAGTGCCTTTCCGTCTTTGGTAGTTGCCATAAGTTCTTCTGTGCAGGCCCAGTCTTTGTGCTCAGCATTCTGTGCAAGAAGTTCCTTCTCCAGTTTCGAGATGCCGTCGAAGTCACCGTTTCCATAGAGCTCTGTACGTTTTTCCATGGCAGCGAAAGGAGCCCAGCTCTTCGGATATACGATATCTGCGTCTTTGAAAGCCTCTGCCATATCGTTTGTTTTTGTGAAGGTACCGCCGGACTTTTTAGCATTGTCCGCAGCAACGGCTTCTACTTCCGGGAATACTTCGTATCCCTCAGGATGAGCCAGGACAACATCCATCCCAAAACGTGTCATCAGACCGATGATACCCTGGGGAACGGACAGCGGTTTTCCATAAGATGGAGAGTAAGCCCATGTCATGGCCAGTTTCTTGCCCTTCAGATTCTCAACGCCGCCGAACTGGTGGATGATATGAAGCATATCTGCCATCGCCTGTGTCGGGTGGTCGATGTCACACTGCAGATTGACAAGTGTCGGTTTCTGTTCCAGAATGCCGTCTTTATTGCCCTGAGTTACAGAGTCAACCACTTCATGCATATAGGCATTTCCCTTGCCGATGTACATATCATCACGGATACCGATAACGTCAGCCATGAAAGAGATCATATTTGCTGTCTCGCGGACGGTCTCGCCGTGGGCTACCTGTGATTTTCCTTCATCCAGATCCTGAACTTCGAGTCCCAGCAGGTTGCAGGCAGAAGCAAAAGAAAACCGGGTACGTGTAGAATTATCGCGGAAGAGAGAGATGCCGAGTCCGCTCTCAAATACTTTTGTGGAGATATTGTTTTCTCTCATAAAACGAAGTGCGTCGGCAAGAGTGAATACTGCTTCCAGTTCATCATCTGTCTTCTCCCATGTCAGAAAAAAGTCTCCATTGTACATTTCTTTAAAGTTCAGTGCGTTCAGCTTATCAATGTAATCCTGTAATGTTTTCATCGTAAAATCCTCCTAAATTTTGTGAATATTCTGAATATGGTGTTCAAGGGGGTCAGACCCCTCTGCAGAGGGGTCTGACCCCCTTGCACCAGTTTGTTAAATTATTTGCAATATAACGTCGGCAGTGCAGCATATACAGCAGCACATACTACCAAATCTGCTTTCCATGTTTTCTCGTTTGGAGCATGAGCCTGTGCCTCTGCGCCAGGTCCAAATCCGATGCACGGGATTCCATTTCTTCCCATGATGGATACGCCGTTTGTCGAGAAGGTCCATTTGTCGGTTAACGGGCGGGCTTTTCTCATTGCCTCCGTCTCTGCGGTTCCGATTCTGGTGTCGCCGTAGAGGCTGGTGTATGCTTCCTCGAGTGCTTTTGTTACGGCGTGATCCTCAGGGATTACCCAAGTCGGGAAATAGCACTCGATCGGATAGGTAAGACCTGTGTAGGAGGGCCTGTCGTAGTTATACATGGAAACTTTTACGTCATCACCATATTTTTTCACGCTTGGAAGTGCGCGGATCTCATCCAGGCAGCTCTCCCAAGTCTCGCCTGCTGTCATGCGGCGGTCCAAAGATACGGAGCAGGAGTCGGCCACTGCACAGCGGCTGGGAGAGGTAAAGAAGATCTCGGATGTTGTGACAGTTCCTCTGCCCAGGAAACGTGCTTCTTTCCATTCCGGATTGAACTTCTCATCCAGCATCTTGACGAGGCCTTTGATCTCGGTGCCTTCCGCAGCATCATTTTCATTTAACGCACGGATATCCTGCAGGATATCGGCCATCTTATAGATTGCATTGTCACCGCGCTCCGGTGCAGAACCGTGGCAGGAGACGCCTTTGACATCCACACGGATCTCCATGCGTCCTCGCTGCCCGCGGTAGATTCCGCCGTCTGTCGGCTCTGTCGATACAACGAATTCCGGGCGAACCTTATCTTCATTAATAATATACTGCCAGCAGAGACCGTCACAGTCTTCCTCCTGGACAGTTCCGGTTACGAGAACGGTGTATTTGTCGTTCAGCAGTCCCAGGTCTTTCATAATCTTTGCCCCGTATACTGCAGAGACAATACCGCCGCATTGGTCGGATACACCGCGGCCGCCGATCTCTTCGTCGTTTTCATATCCTTCGTATGGATCGAAAGTCCAGTTCTCGATATTCCCGATACCTACAGTGTCGATGTGGGCGTCAAATCCTATGATCTTTTCACCTGTTCCCATGTAGCCAAGAACATTTCCCTGGGGATCGATTTCCACCTTGTCAAACCCCAGGCTTCTCATCTCTTCGGCGATACGTTGGATGTGCGCTTTCTCATCACAGCTCTCGCCCGGGAATTTTACAATGTCCCTCAAAAATTTGGTCATGTCAGCCTGATAACCTTGTGCAGCTTCTTTGATTTTGTTAAAATCCATGATTACTTCTCCTTTTTAGAATTTATAATATTGAAATTGCTTAGTTTAACGGTCATTTCCGCCCCACACGATGGATTCGTATCTCTGCGGATCTGTATCTCCTTCGGTGGAGAAGAGCAAGACTCTGGACTCTTCGTTCAGTCCAAGATGCTCTCTTAAGTCTTTATATTCATCCATACACATGATGCACGCCAGCGCACCGAACGGTGCAGCTCCGGATTCCCCGGAAGTAACAGGTGCGTCTCCCTTTACCGGCGCCGCCAGCATACGCATGCCTTTAGCGGCTACCCAGTCAGGCGCTGCGATAAATGTATCCACATGGTTCTTCAGGATATCCCAGGAGATCGTGTTCGGTTCTCCGCAGGCCAGCCCAGCCATGATTGTCACCATATCCCCATCCACGATCTGGATGCTTCCGTCCCCCAGGGCAGCGCCCTTGTAGAGGCAGGCAGCGGCTTTGGCCTCCACAACGATTACTTTCGGCGGATTCTCCGGATAACGGTTGGCAAAATATCCCTGCACAGCTCCTGCAAGAGATCCCACGCCTGCCTGGATAAATACGTGGGTTGGTCTGCCGCAGCCGTATTCCTTCAGCTGTTCATTTGCCTCCATTGCCATGGTCCCGTATCCCTGCATGATCCAGGCCGGAATCTCTTCGTAGCCGTCCCATGCAGTATCCTGCACCATAATGCCGTTATCAGTCTTCGATGCCATGTCTGCGGCCATGCGTACACACTCATCATAGTTATATTCCTCGATCGTCGCCTGTGCGCCTTCAGCGAGAATATTATTGAGGCGGGTCTGTGTGGTGCCCTTGGGCATCAGCACGACGGCTTTCTGCCCCAGCTTATTGGCTGCCCACGCAACGCCGCGTCCGTGGTTGCCGTCTGTAGCCGTGAAGAAGGTTGCCTGGCCGAATTCCTTTTTCAGTTCTTCGGAAGTCAGCACCTGATAAGGAAGCTCAGAAACATCCTTACCAACCTGTTTGGCGATATAACGCGCCATTGCGAATGAGCCGCCCAGTACCTTGAAAGCATTGAGGCCAAACCGGTAAGATTCATCCTTTACGTATACTTCCTTCAAGCCCAGCCGTTCGGCCATCTTATCCAGCCTGGCAAGCGGGGTGATGCTGTACTGCGGAAAGCTTTCATGAAAGGCCCTTGCTTTTTCGACCTCGCTAAGCGCCATAACCTTCAGTTGTGCATCGTCTGTTTTAGGCATATGGTTCACTGCCCATTTGATTGATTCCATGTGTGAAAACCTCCTATCTATTTGCCTGCGTCCATGTAACTATAAAGTGTGAATTTTGAAATTCCCAAAAGAGAAGCAATTTTGTCTCCGGATTTAGTGATCAGAAATGCGCCGGCGTTGTTCAGGTACTGAACGACTGCGACTTTGTCATCCTTATTCATGATAGCAACCGGTTTGCCAACGAGTGCAAGCGCCTGTTCGATCAGGGTGTCCAGCAGCTCGTTTACATTGTGGGTGATTTTTTGCGGCTGTTTGTTATCGGTTTCCTGTTCCTTTTTTTGTTCCGTGCTGATTAATGAATGGATGGCAGATTCGACAGTGAGCAGTGAGGTGATGTCATAGTTGAGAGAAAATATGTAAGCGATGCTGTCATCATCATCCCTGATATACATGGTGCTGGATTTGAGAATCCTACCGTCTTCTGTCTTGGTGAGATAGGAAAGACGGTCCTGTATCTGTGACGGCTTCCGGCTCAGTGTCTCCAGAACCACGCTGGATGGACCGTCGCCAAGCTTTCTGTTGGATACATGCCCATTCTCGATATAGACAATGGAGCTGTCCAGTTCTTTCTTTCTCAGATCGTGGATAACAATCTCACAGGAACTGCCAAACTGTACGGCAAGGCCGTGGGCGATCTGCTTTAATAAGTCTAATTTCTGGCTCAAAGTTACCATTCCTTTCGCGTGTGAGTATGGGAAATTATCCCGAAAACTTTTTGCTTCTAAACTCATCATAGCATAAAAAAAAATTAAATCAATACTTTTTCTAAAAATTTTTTAGGTTACCTAAATTTTTTTGAGATTCTGTATTGCAATTATCTTATATAAATGGTATTCTATATACAACAAAAGCAGTCCTTAAAAATCTGTGCGAAAAAGAATGGTCTGTTTTTACAAAAGGATATACAAAATATAGTGCGACGTGCAAGGAAACCAACCCCCTTGTAGAATTTGTATACGCGGTGACATGCACCGGAAACCTTTAGAACATTTCATTAAGAAAAGGAGACGAATAGTATGCTTATTTTAGGAAACGGCAGGGTAATCACGCGTGACGAGAAGAATCCGTATCTGGAAAACGGCGCTGTGGCGATCGAGGGAAGCACCATCCAAAAGGTGGGAGCCTCAGGTGAAGTCAGAGCGGCATATCCGGAGGCGGAATTTATTGATGCCGGAGGAAAAGTAATTATGCCGGCATTTATTAATGCTCACGAACATATTTACAGTGCCTTTGCAAGAGGACTTTCTGTAAAGGGATATGACCCGAAGGGATTTCTGGATATTCTGGACGGCATGTGGTGGACTATAGACAGGAATCTCACGCTGCAGGATACATATTTGAGCGCTATGGCTACGTATATTGATTGTATTAAGAACGGAGTGACAACCATATTTGACCACCATGCCAGCTTTGGATCAATCCGGGAGTCTTTATTCCATATAGAAAAAGCAGCTAAGGAGACAGGGGTGCGTTCCTGCCTGTGCTATGAGATATCCGACCGGGACGGCAGGGAGAAGGCAAGGGAATCTGTGATGGAAAATGCAGAATTTATCCGCCATGCCCAGCAGGACGGAAGCGGGATGATAGCCGGAATGATGGGGATGCACGCACAGTTTACCATATCAGATGAAACCATGGAACTGGCGGCATCTAATAAGCCGGACGGAGTGGGCTACCATATCCATGTGGCAGAAGGGATCGAGGATCTGCACCACTGCCTGAAGCACTATGGGAAGCGTATCGTTGACAGGCTGATGGACTGGAATATCCTGGGGGAGAAGACCTTATTGGGCCATTGCATATATATTAACGGACACGAGATGGAGCTGATTAAAGCCACAAACACTATGGTCGTACATAATCCAGAATCTAACATGGGCAACGCCTGCGGCTGCCCGCCGACGATGGAGCTGGTGCACAGAGGAATCCTGACCGGTCTAGGGACGGACGGATATACCCACGACATGACGGAGTCCTATAAAGTAGCCAATGTTTTGCACAAACACCATCTATGCGATGCGGCGGCGGCATGGGGCGAGGTACCGCAGATGCTCTTTGACGGCAACGCTCAGATTGCAGGCAGATACTTTGACCAGAAACTTGGTATTCTGGAAGCGGGCGCGGCAGGGGATGTCATTATCGTAGATTACGATCCGCTGACCCCCTTCGGAGCAGACAACTGCAACGGGCATATCCTGTTTGGCATGAACGGACGGAATGTAGTAACTACAGTGGCTAACGGGAAAGTCCTGATGAAGGACAGAGAATTGCAGCATATAGACGAAGCAAAAGTGATGGCGGACTGCAGACAGGCGGCGGCAGAACTTTGGGGACGGATTAACAAGTAAAAGCGGCAAAGTGGTGCAAGGGGGTCAGACCCCTCTGCAGAGGGGTCTGACCCCCTTGCACATCATTTACAGAATATTCAGATTATTTAGGAGGTTTACGCAAATGAGTGATATTATGACCCCGATGTCTTTCGGGCATTTAGTAGATTGGATGATGACGGAGCGTGAGAAGTCGGGCACTGTATTTGGCGAGCATGCGCCCTATCAGGCCGATTCCAGATATAACAGGACGATTTTCGGACGCCCGCTGGAGACTCCGGTCGGCCCGGCAGCCGGTCCGCACACGCAGCTGGCGCAGAATATTGCGGCCGCTTATTATACCGGAAGCCGTTTCTTTGAACTGAAGACCGTTCAGGTGATGGACGGCGCCGAATTGTCGGCATGTGTGAGCAAGCCGTGCATCAAGGCTGACGATGAATGTTATAACTGTGAGTGGTCTACGGAACTCTACGTGCCGCAGGCAATGGAGGAATACATAAAGGCGTGGTTCCTGCTCAAGGTGATGGCAAAGGAGTTTGAGCTTGGCAGCATGGACGGATTCCAGTTTAACATCAGCGTGGGATATGACCTGGAGGGGATACAGTCTCCAAAGATAGACCGTTTCCTGAATGTCATGAAGGATGCCGGAGATTCTGAAATTTTCAGGGATTGTAAAGCATATCTCCTGGAGCATGCGGACAGATTCCAAAAACTGACAGAGGAAGATATTGAGAGTATCTCATCAGAGGTCTGCAACTCCGTCACGATCTCCACACTGCACGGATGTCCTCCGCAGGAGATTGAAAAAATTGCAATGTATCTGATCACGGAAAAGGGTTTCCACACCTTTATCAAATGTAATCCTACCTTATTAGGATACGAATTTGCCAGAAAGACCATGGATGAGATGGGATATGATTACGTGGCATTCGGGGACTTCCACTTCAGGGATGACCTGCAGTACAAGGATGCCGTGCCGATGCTCACTAGGCTGATGAAAGTGTGTGAGGAGCGCAACCTGGAATTCGGCGTGAAGATTACCAACACGTTCCCCGTAGATGTCAAACAGAACGAGCTTCCGAGCGAAGAAATGTATATGTCCGGAAAATCCCTGTTTCCGCTTTCCATCTCGCTGGCCGCAAAGCTGGCGGAAGAGTTCGGCGGCAAACTCAGGATCTCCTTTTCCGGAGGAGCCGATTTTTACAATATAAAGGGCATCGTGGATGCAGGTATCTGGCCGGTTACCGTTGCCACTACACTGCTGAAGCCGGGTGGATACCAGAGAATGTGCCAGATCGCCCGTATCCTGGAGACAGAGGGCGCTGTATTTGAAGGTGTAAGCATAGAAGGATCAAAAGCGCTGGCAGAAGCTGCAATAGTGAGTCCCCATCACGTGAAGGCAGTCAAACCGCTCCCATCCCGCAAGATGAACAAGGAGGTACCGCTTTTGGACTGTTTCGTGGCGCCGTGTAAGGAAGGCTGCCCGATCAGCCAGGATATCACCACATACCTGATGCTTGTGAATGCCGGAAAATATGAGGAGGCAATGAAGGTCATTACAGAGAAGAACCCGCTGCCGTTTATTACCGGAACGATCTGTGCACATAACTGCATGAGCAAATGTACCAGAAACTTCTACGACGAACCTGTACATATACGGGCTATGAAGCTGGAGGCCGCAGAAAATGGCTATGAGGACTGGCTGGCAGATGTAACGCCAAAGCCTCTGACGGAGAAAGGGAAAGCAGCCGTCATCGGAGGCGGCCCAGCAGGCATGGCGGCAGCATATTTTCTGAGACGCGGCGGCATGGAAGTTACCCTCTTTGAGCAGACCGGCTCCCTGGGCGGAGTGGTACGCCACGTGATCCCGGAATTCAGAATCCCGGGAAGCTCCATTGACAAAGACGCAGAAATTCTTAAGGCAGCAGGGGTTGATATTCGATACAACACAAAAGTAGAAAGCGCGCAGCAGTTAAAAGAGCAGGGGTATGGAGCGGTCATATTTGCAGTGGGCGCATACAAACCGGGCACGCTGAAACTGGAAGCCGGCGGGACAATGAATGCGCTGGAGTTCCTCGGAGCGTTTAAAGAAAAGAAAGGCAGCCTGGACATCGGGAAACATGTGGCTGTCATCGGCGGGGGAAACACCGCGATGGATACGGCCAGAGCCGCAAAACGGACCAAAGGCGTCGAGACGGTTTCTCTGGTCTACAGAAGAACCAAACGCTATATGCCAGCGGATGAAGAGGAACTGCTGCTGGCTGTCGAGGACGGCGTGGAATTCAAAGAACTGTTAGCTCCGGTCAGGCAGGAGGACGGCAGACTGATCTGCAGGGTGATGAAGCTGGGGGATTTCGACGATTCCGGCAGAAGAAGTGTGATTGAGACAGAAGAGATCCGGGAAGTTTTGGCAGATACCGTGATTGCCGCTGTGGGTGAAAAGGTTCCGACAGAGCTGTACGAGGCGAACGGAATCCATGTAAATGAGCGTGGGAAAGCAATGGTTAACGCGGAAACCTGCGAGACAAATCTGGAAGGCATCTATGTGATCGGAGACGGCCTGGGCGGCCCGGCAACGGTAGTAGAGGCATAAGAGACGGCAGGAAGGCGGCAGAAGCAGTGATCGGACGGAGCCTTGCGAAAGATTTCGACAGGCAGGCGGACGAGGCTAAGGTCTACAGCCGCCGCGGCATCCTGCGGGATATGGAGAACGGGAAGGCAGAGACAGAGCGCTGCCTGGGATGTTCCAGTATCTGTGAAAACTGTGTGGAAGTATGTCCAAACCGTGCAAACATCGCCATTCGGGTGCCGGGTATGGCAAAACATCAGATTATCCATATAGACTATATGTGCAATGAGTGCGGTAACTGCAAGAGCTTCTGCCCATATGAGAGCGCCCCTTACCTGGATAAGTTCACACTCTTTGCCGGAGAAAAAGATATGGAAGACAGCAAAAACCAGGGATTTGTGGTAGTGGACAGAGACGAGGCAGTATGCAGGGTAAGATACCTGGGAGATACCTTTACCTGGACAAAGGGAGAAGAGACAAAGCTGCCGAAGGGACTGCAGCAGCTGATTGAAACAGTAGTTCAAGATTATCCTTACCTCCTGGGATAAAAGAGCGCAGCATAAAAGGAGGGGCACGGCAGTCAAGAGCGGCAGGTCAAAAAGAAAAGCAACAGGACAGCAGGCAGGGGCAATAAGCGCCCCTGCACAGACAGAAAGAAGGAATGGTTATGAAACGTTTGTTTAAAGGCGGAATCATCGTCAGCGGCGAAGGACAAAAAAAGTTGGACATCCTGGTAAAAGGCGAAAAGATTCTGGCAGTCGGTGAAAATCTGGAATTCAGGGACGCCGAGATAGAAGACGTCAGGGGCAAGTACCTTTTCCCGGGATTTATTGATGCACATACCCATATGGCTCTGGAAGTCAGCAACACCATAACTGCAGACAAATTTGACACGGGAACCAAGGCAGAGATTGCGGGAGGAACCACCTGCATCATAGATTTTGCCACACAGAACAAAGGAGAGACACTTGCCCAGGCGCTCGATAACTGGCACCAAAAAGCAGATGGCCAGTCCTCCTGTGACTATGCGTTCCATTTGGCGCTATCTGACTGGAACGAGGACATCAGCCGTGAACTGGAGCAGGTTGTGGCGGAGGGAATCTCTTCTTTCAAACTATATATGACATACGATAATATGGTCGTGGATGACAAGACCATGTATGAAATTCTGTCCCGTTTGAAAGAACTCGGCGGAATCGCAGGAGTACATTGCGAAAATAAGGGAATCATAGATGCAAGGCTGGAGGAAGTTCTGCGGAAAAAAGGAAACCGCAGGGATGTCTCTGATTATTCAGGAACGAGGCCTCCGGCAGCAGAAGCGGAGGCCATCAACCGCCTGCTTAAGATAGCGAAGTGTGTGGATACACCCGTCATTGTGGTACATTTGAGTTCGGCAGAAGGCTTCCGGGAAATCCAGCGGGGCAGGGAAGAAGGGCAGACGGTCTATGTGGAAACCTGTCCCCAGTACCTCCTTATGGATGACAGCAAGTACTCCCTGCCGGATGGGGAAGGCAGGAAATACATGATCGCGCCGCCGCTGCGCAGAAAGAAGAATCAGGAGGTGCTGTGGAAGGCGCTTACGGAGGGCAGGATCCAGACAATCTGTACAGACCACTGCAGCTTTAATCTGGAACAAAAAAGTGCGGGGACCGAAGACTTCTGTCTGACACCGTGTGGAATGCCAGGCGGAGAAGAGCGTCCTGGACTGATCTACCAGTTTGGCGTAAACGAAGGACGTATCACCATAGAACAGATGTGCAAATATCTGTCCGAAAATCCAGCAAAGTTATACCACATGTATCCACAGAAAGGAACGCTTTCTCCGGGAAGCGATGCAGATATTGTTGTATGGAATCCCGATACAGAGTGGATTCTGTCAAAAGAGTCACAGCAGACCAACATCGACTATTGCCCAATGGAAGGCACTAAGATCAAAGGCAGGGCAGAAAAAGTATTTCTGCGGGGCCGGCTGATAGCGGAAAACGGGGAAATTAAAATAGAAAATGCAGGGCAGTATATAAAGCATGGAGTCACGAAGGAAGCTGATAATTAAAGAAGGGCGGCACATGATAAAAGCATACCGGGAGGGAAAACTGGTACAGTTCCCCTCCCTTCTGGAGGCATTAAATATAGAAAAGTCAACGGCTCCCGTTCTCTCATTCACAGGAGCGGGAGGCAAGACAACACTGATTACACGGATGGCTGAGGAGTATCTGCGAAGGGGAACAAGAGTTGTAGTGACGACGACTACCCACATGATGGCCTGGGATTACCCGTGGTTTCTTCTGGAGCCCTCGGCAGAGCAGATGGAAAGAATCCTGTCTGACGAAGGCATGGTATGGCTGGGCCTTCCCGCCGGTGATGGAAAAATGCAGGCTCCACCCCGCGGGTTTCTGCAGCTGGTTTTAGAGATGGGATACCCGCTTCTGATCGAGGCAGACGGTGCGAAGAGGTTCCCGGTCAAAGCGCCTGCTTCCCATGAGCCGGTGCTGCTCCCCGAGACCACACATGTGATCAATGTCTGCGGACTGGACAGCCTTGGAAAGCCCATGGAAGAAGTCTGTTTCCGGCCGGAGATTGCTGCCGAACTGCTGCAAAAACAAAAAGCGGATCCGGTCACCCAGGAAGATATTGTAGAGCTGGCGCTGGACAGCCGGGCCGGGAAAAAGCATGTAATGCCCCATATGTCTTATCAGCTGATTTTGAACAAAGCAGACGGTACGAAGGACGAGGCAAATGCCCTGGAAATCTGCAGATTGGCAGAAAAAAGGGGATTTACACAGATCACAGTAACAGCAGGAGGAAGACAGATACAGAGATGAGAATACTAATCAAAGGCGCGGGAGATCTGGCAACAGGAATCGCTTCGCGCCTCTATCACAGCGGGCACCAGATTGTCATGACAGAGATCGCAGTCCCTCTGACGGTGCGCAGAATGGCGGCGCTTTCCAGAGCTGTTTATGAGGGGACAGCCGTCGTAGAGGATATGAAAGGCATTCTTGTATATTCGGAAAAGGAAGCAGAACAGGTTCTGGCGGACGGGGACATTGCAGTGATTGTGGACGCAAACGCTAAAATAGCCGCGGGACTTCAGCCGGATGTCATTGTGGATGCAATACTGGCGAAAAGAAATACCGGGACCAAAATAACAGACGCTCCCTTTGTGATTGGAGTGGGCCCGGGATTTACTGCGGGAATCGACTGCAATTGTGTTGTGGAAACAAAAAGAGGGCACACACTGGGGAATATTTTTTATTCTGGCAGTGCGCTTCCAAACACCGGAATTCCGGGGGATGTGGGAGGTTATACGACAGAACGCCTGATCCGCGCCGCAGCAGATGGGGAGATGCAGCCGCTGGCAGCCATTGGGGATATCGTAGAAAAAGGCCAGGCGGTTGCTGTTACCGGTGGAAAAGAAGTATATGCCCGGATGAGCGGCGTGATCCGGGGATTGCTTCAGCCCGGCGTCCGTGTAAGCAAAGGACTGAAAATCGGGGATATCGATGCACGCTGCGAGAAGTCCCACTGCTTCACCATTTCCGACAAAGCGAGGGCCGTGGGCGGAGGGGTATTGGAAGCGGTAACCCGGCATGAACATCTGAGGGGAAAATATGCCCTTGTTGTGCTTGCCGCAGGAAAAAGCACACGGTTTGGGGAAAACAAGCTCCTGGCACAGATTTCCGGCAGACAGATGTTTGAATATATGCTGGACAAAATTAGTGCGTTCGGAGCCTTCCCAACATTTATTGTGACGGGGTATGAAGAGATTGAAGAAAAAGCAAGGCGAAAGGGGATACGGGTTGTGAGAAACGATGAGCCTGAACTGGGGATTTCCCGTTCTGTCAGGCTGGGAGTAGAAGCCTGTACAGAGCAGTTTCCTGATATCCAGGGCATTCTTTTTTCCGTATGTGATCAGCCCGCTTTGCATACGGCCACGATCCAGCGGATACTCAATGCTGCAGGTCTCCACAGGGGAAAGATTATCAGCGCCTGCCATCAGGGCCGGCCGGGCAATCCGGTTCTCTGGGACAAAAAGTTCTTCCACAATCTCAGGCGGCTTTCCGGAGACAACGGAGGGCGCCAGATTATGTCCGGTCTGCAGGACAAAGTAAGATATGTGGAAACACAGGAAGAAGAATTAAAAGATATTGACTTTCGGTCAGATCTTTCAGAATAAAGTTCCGGGAAACGTAACAGTTCAGGCTTGCCTGAACGGTTACCGGGAAAAGGAGGGTATTATATGTTTACAGTACATGTAAATGGAAAAGATTATCAGGCAGAGCAGGACAAAAAGCTGATGCGGTTTCTGCGTGACGACCTCCGTCTGACATCCGTGAAAGACGGGTGCAGCCAGGGAGCATGCGGCACCTGTACGGTTCTGGTAGACGGAAAGACAACGCGTGCATGCATTCCCATGATTTCTAAAATGGAGGGCAAATCCATTGTAACAGTTGAGGGATTAAGCGAAAGAGAAAAAGAAGTGTATGCTTATGCTTTTGCCATGGCTGGCGCCGTTCAGTGCGGCTTCTGTATTCCCGGCATGGTCATGAGCGCAAAGGGCCTGATCGATGTCAACCCAGATCCGACCCGCCTGGAGGTGATAGCGGCGATCCGCAATAACATCTGCCGGTGCACAGGATATAAGAAGATTATCGATGGAATCCTTCTCAGCGCCAGAATATTCCGGGAAAATCTTCCTGTGGCGGACAACAGCGGCATCGCACTGGTAGGCGATGCAATCCAGAGGATTGATGCCAGAGAAAAGGTGTTGGGAACCGGGGAATATCCGGACGATATCTATCTTGACGGCATGATCTACGGCAGCGCAGTGCGTTCCGAATATCCCAGGGCAAAAGTACTGGCGATCCACGCGGAGGAGGCACAGGCGCTGGAAGGCGTGATCGGAGTCTATACAGCAGAGGACATTCCGGGGCAGGTAAAGGTAGGCCACCTGAAGCAGGACTGGGATACCATGATTCCGGTCGGGAAAACCACGCATTACCTCGGGGATGTGATCTGTCTTGTGGCGGCGGAAACACCGGAAATACTTGAACGGGCTAAGAGCCTTGTGAAGGTGGATTACGAAGTGCTGGAACCAGTGCTCAGTCCCTTTGACGCCATGAAAGAGGATGCGCCGCTTGTTCATGCATCCGGAAATATTCTGGCCCATGAGCATCTGGTCCGGGGAAATGCCGACGAGGTCATTGCTAATTCGAAATATAAAGTAACAAAGCATTACGAAACACCATGGACCGAGCATGCATTTCTGGAGCCGGAGTGCGCGGTCGCCATGCCGTTTGACGATGGGGTATTTATTTATTCTACAGACCAGGGTACATACGATACCCGGCACGAATGCTGTATCATGCTGGGACTCCCTCCGGAGAAGGTGATTGTGGAAAACAAACTGGTCGGCGGCGGATTTGGCGGAAAAGAGGATGTCAGCGTCCAGCATCACGCAGCACTTCTAGCGTACCTGACGAAACGGATCGTAAAAGTAAAGCTCTCCAGGCAGGAAAGCATTGTTATCCATCCAAAACGCCATCCCATGTGGATGGATATCACAACAGCCTGTGACGAGAACGGCATGCTGACCGCGATGAAGGCTGTAGTCGTATCGGACACAGGAGCCTACGCTTCCCTGGGCGGGCCTGTGCTACAGCGTGCCTGTACACATGCAGCGGGGCCGTATAATTTCCAGGTAATTGATATAGACGGAAAGGCAGTGTACACGAATAATCCGCCTGCCGGTGCGTACAGAGGCTTCGGAGTAACCCAGACCTGTTTTGGATCTGAGAGGAACCTGGATCTGCTGGCAGAGATGGTTGGTATCTCTCCCTGGGAGATCCGTTACCGTAATGCCATACGCCCTGGCCAGGTGTTGCCGAACGGACAGATTGCCGATGGCTCCACGGGTGTTGCGGAAACATTGGAAGCCGTAAAAGACATCTATGAGAGTGAACCCTATGCCGGAATTGCCTGTGCCATGAAAAATGCGGGCGTAGGAGTGGGACTGCCCGACTGGGGACGCTGCCGCCTGCTGGTAAAGGACGGAAAAATACAGATCCATGCAGGTGCGTCCTGCATCGGGCAGGGACTTGGCACGGTTCTGACACAGGTGGTATCCGAGACGACCGGCCTGCCGGTTGACTGTATCAAGTACTGCCAGCCAAATACCGCGGATTCCCCCGATTCAGGAACCACTTCCGGTTCACGGCAGACACTCATTACCGGGGAGGCTGCGAAGCGGGCGTCGGAAGATCTGAGAAACGAGCTGGCAGGGCAGACACTGGAGGCTCTGGAAGGAAAAGAGTATTACGGTGAGTATCTCGCCAAGACAGATAAGATGGGCAGCGATGTGCCGAATCCGGTGTCTCATGTGGCCTATGGTTATGCAACGCAGGTATGTGTCCTGAACGAGGACGGAACGGTCAAGAAAATGGTGGCGGCCCACGATGTGGGCAAAGCCGTGAACCCGGTCAGCGTGGAAGGCCAGATAGAAGGCGGCGTTGTGATGGGAATGGGATACGCACTTACAGAAAGATATGAGATCAAGGACGGGTATCCGGTATCCAGATTTGGTACGCTGGGGCTGTTTAAGGCGGATAAGGTGCCGGAACTGGTTTCCCTTATCGTGGAAAAACCAGGCGTGGACGTGGGGTATGGGGCTATTGGAATTGGAGAGATCACATCCATACCAACGGCGCCGGCTGTTGCGGGGGCTTATTATAAATGGAATGGGGAATTCCAGACTGTATTGCCGCTGGAGGGGACTCCTTACTCTAAGAAAAAGTAGAGCGGGGGTTGGCGACGAGATTTCGTCTTGGCGCGGATGGGGACGCTCTGTGAAGGGATAGCCGAAAGCCTTCCGGACAGCATCCATGTCCTTTCAAAAATGCGGCCACGGGCCTAAGAAATTCTAGGTGGGAAACAGCCGTGAAAATGGAGCACAGCTGACACATCACGTGAAATCGGATGATTTCTCGCGCTGGGTCAGCTGAATTTTTGATTCGGAATCAAAAATTCTCTCCATTTTCACGGCTGTTTCCCACCAAGAATTACTAAGCCCCGTTTTGAGCGTCTTTGAAAGGACATGGATGCTGTCCGGAAGGCTTTCGGCTATCCCTTCACAGAGCTGGTGCAACCGGCCGGCAGGAAAAGACTCGTTCCTAAGGGGGCCTTGAACGGGGGCAGTGAATGGGATTGGACTGGCGGGGATTTTATATCTTCGGGAAGGATTAGAAGACTGGGGGATTGGAAAAGGATTAAAACAGTGTGCTGAACGGTATAAATTGATCTGTATAAAATCGGATGAAAACTTACCCGAAAACTTCCTGGATAAGCAAGTTGTTTTTGTAAATAACTTGCTGTATAATATGTACAGTGGACTTTATATTGGCTGATATGAGGTTTAATAGAAAAATAGAAAAAAGGAGAAAGACTATGAAAAAGTTTAAAAGAGCAGGAAGTGTGTTTCTTACGGCAGTGATGATAGGGGTTTTGGTATTTGGGTGTTCTTCTAACAAGGAGGAGAAAAGGGCTGACGTGAAAGGCGGTGCAAAAACAGAGGTACAGGATGCCGAGGATAAGGGGGCGGAAGAACCTGTAAAATTACTTGTTGCAGCGGCAGCCAGTCTGGAGTATTCTTATGAGGACGAACTGATTCCGATGTTTGAGGAGGAGAATCCAAACATTACCGTAGAGGGGACATACGATAGTTCGGGGAAATTACAGACGCAGATCGAGGAAGGGATCGAGGCTGATGTATTTATGTCGGCCGCTATGAAGCAGATGAATGCATTGGCGGACGAAGATCTGGTGGACAAGGATTCCGTAGTGGAGCTTCTGGAGAATAAAATCGTGCTCATTACCTCTGCAGATTCTGTCCTGGATCTGAAGGAATTTACGGATATTACGAAAGCCGGATCGATTGCAATTGGCGACCCGGCAAGTGTTCCGGTAGGGCAGTACTCACAGGAAGCGCTTACATCTCTTGGGATCTGGGAGGAAGTGTCAGCAAAAGCGAGTCTTGGTACGAATGTAACAGAAGTGTTGAACTGGGTTGCTGAGGGAAGTGCGGAGGCAGGGATCGTTTATGCTACCGATGCAGCGACAACGGATAAAGTGAAAGTAGTAGCAGAGGCGCCGGAAGGCAGCCTTGCAGATAAGGCAGTCTACCCGGTAGGTGTTGTGTCTGCTACAGCACAGAAAGAAGCAGCGGAGAAATTCGTGGATTTCCTGCAGAGTGACAAAGCAATTGCAGTATTTGAAAAATATGGATTTATACAGAATAAATAATATAAGAAAATGAAAGCGGAGGGCTCAGGATGGATTTATCACCGATACTGATATCGATGAAAACAGCAATGACGGCGATTGTGATTACCTTTTTTGCAGGGATTGCAGTCGCATACTGGGTTGTAAACATGAAGCATGAAAGGATCAAAATGGTTTGTGACGGAATCCTGACCCTGCCACTTGTGCTCCCCCCCACTGTGGCCGGCTTTTTCCTGTTGTATATTTTCGGGATTAAGCGTCCGGTCGGTAAACTGCTCCTGGATTTTTTCGGAGTAAAAATTGCATTTTCCTGGTGGGCAACCGTCCTGGCGGCAGTGGTCATATCATTTCCTTTGATGTACCGCTCTGCGCGCGGGGCCTTCGAACAAGTGGATTTTAATCTGCTCTACGCGGGAAGGACGCTGGGAATGTCGGAGTGGAGTATTTTTTGGAGGATTCTGATCCCAAACGCTCTTTCAGGTATCTTATCCGGTGGGATTCTGGCCTTCGCAAGAGGGCTGGGAGAGTTCGGGGCCACGGCCATGATTGCTGGCAACATTGCAGGAAAAACGCGCACCCTTCCCCTTGCGGTCTACTCCAATGTGGCGGCAGGGGACATGCATGGGGCATATCAGTATGTACTGATTCTGGTTGTAATCTCGTTCTTTGTAGTAACAGGAATGAATTATGTAACCTACGTGTTTGGTAAATACGGCCGGAGATAAGCGCTGCCTCCGGAAGAAAAAAAAGAAAAAGGAAAAGAGAGAAGGTGCTGCTATGTTTCATCCGGTTATAAAACTGAAAGTCTACAACGAAGATCTGGTATTTGGTCCGGGTCTGATAACGTTACTGGAATACCTCAGGCAGACAGGTTCCATGAAAGAAGCATGCGCCGCCATGGGAATGTCCTACAGCAAAGGCTGGAAGATCATGAACCGGGCGGAAAAAGAACTGGGATACGAGCTTTTACTGCGCAGGCATGGCGGCAGTATGGGAGGAAAATGCGAACTGACAGAAAATGGAGATTCCTTAATCATAAGGTATCGAAATATGGAAAAGAAAGTAAATGAACAGACACGGAAGGCCTTTGAAGAATATTTTCCAGAGTATAAGCCCGAAGCCTGATGGCCGCCGTCAAAGACATCAGGATAGAATCTGTCTTGATGTATCACTAAAATAGGTCTGGCAGATGAACCGTTATCTACACCTAGTACATCCCCTCCCAATTTTTAATTTTAAGTTAATAATGATCGATTCGGTAGATTTCCACAGTCAATTGGAGTATAATAAACAAGGCTTGTGAAAAAGCTGATTATACAGGAGGTTGAGATTATGTGGACGAGATATGATTTAAAGATGAGAGGACGGGAGGCATTCCTGAGAAATTACTGGGCTTCGGTTGTTGTTGCACTGGTGATGTCCGTTGTAGCAGCGGTTTTCAGCGCCACAAGTTCTCATGGTTCCAGGGGATTCCGTGGAAATTATAGTGGGTGGGGTTATTTTTCAGAGTATTCCCTGATTTGGGCTGCGCTTGCAGGAATCGCTGCAATATTGGGCATAGGTTTACTGCTGCTGGCCATTTTCGTCGGTAATGTACTAATCGTCGGCGGCTGCCGTTATTTTGTACTTAACCAGACAGAGATGCCGACAGTAGGATATCTTGGATACGGGTTCAAAACCGGTCATTATGGCAACATAGTCCTGGTCATGTTCCTGCGTGATTTGTTTACCTTTTTATGGACTTTGCTGTTTGTCGTGCCGGGAATCATCAAGCATTACGAATACCTCATGGTGCCGTATATTCTGGCCGAGAATCCTGGAATGGGGAGAGAGGAAGCATTTCTGATCAGTAAGAAGATGATGATGGGACAGAAATGGGAAGTATTCGTTCTTGATTTATCCTTCCTGGGATGGAGGATACTTGAATATATAACATTTGGAATAGTTGGGATATTCTATGTAGAACCTTATTATCAGGGAACAATGGCGGAACTATACAGCGTAAACAGAACATTGGCTTACCAGAATGGGTATATTCGGTAGGGGGCGCCTGCCTGTGACGGTTTATATTGCACCGGAGGGGATCTCTGTGGGTGCTTTGGGATACCGGCCGTTCAGCCTAGTACTGTGTTGCGCAAATAACGAGTACTATATCACAGTTATTTGCGCAACGCAGTACTCGTTTTCGTAAGGATAAAATTGGAAAATCTGATGGAACCAGCGACATGCAGCCTCAAATCTGATGATTTGAGGCCTTAGTCGCCTCAGACTTTGCCTGGTAAGGCAAAGCCTGTCCATCAGATTTTTCAATTTTATCCTTACGAAAACACGGCACACTTAGAGGCATCCCAAAGCACTCACAGAGATCCCCTCCGGTGCAGCATAAACCGTCACAGGCAGGCTGGGTACATCCTGGCGGAGGTGAGGATATGGGTGGAAGTGTAACAGAGGGGACGCTATACGGTTGAAGACGGAACGGGGGAAGGCTGATCTGACGGAATGGGGAATGATAAAAGGAAAGAGCTGTTGCAGTTTGTATGTGCAGCAGCTCTGAGAAAAGGGAAAATCTATCTGTTGTTTTGAATTGTTTTATTAGGCGAAGTCCAATGGCCGCAGATGCAGTGCTGCAAGTGCAGCCATTGTCTTCTGTTTTTCATGTTTATAGAATATCAGGTAATTGTGAATGCATTGTGACAACATTTGGAAAATTTTATTAATTAAATATAAGATATTCATAAACTGTATAATAGAAGAGGGTGCATATCGGATCGTGCATTTACCGTATCGGCATGCGGTAACGTTGAAGCTGAGGCAGCAGGCTCCTTCGCCCAGGCCAGTTTCTATGGCTTTGCGGTTCTATTTTCAATTGAATATTAAGGGCTGTCAGGATATAATAATTCTATAGTTATCTTGAAAGAAGATTCTGGGGGATTGGTTATGGAGAAAAATGAAATGAAAAAAGAAAAGTTTGCTTCTGATACTTCAAAACGGAGCGCAAAAGATTGGGTGAGGGCGCTGGCAGTCCTGTTGGGAGGATTGATCGTGGCGCATTTGGGGGTCACTCTTTTTCTGTTGTCTGAGCTGGGAACAGATACATTTACGGTCTTCATACAGGGGCTTGCGAGGACGGTGCATTTGACTGTGGGGACGGTACACGTGATTATACTTTGCATTTTGATGGTTATGATGCTGTTGACCACAAAGGGGTACATAAAACCGGGAACCGTAGTGTGTGCGTTCTGCGGCGGCCCTATTATTGATTTGTTTACGTGGCTGTTTCAGGGATATATTAACGGAAGTGCTTCCTTGATTCTTAGGATCTTCAGTATGCTGGCGGGATGTGTAATTTTGTCTGCAGGAATGTCAATTGTAATCAACAGTAATGCGGGAACTGGGCCGAATGATCTGGTTGCCATCATATTATCGGATAAATTGGAAAAAATAGAGTTCAGATGGGTCAGAGTTGGATGCGACTTATTCTTTGTTGTGCTGGGATTTTTCCTCGGAGGAACAGTCGGTATCGGTACAATTGTGGCTGTTTGCCTAACGGGGCCGCTGGTTCAATTCTGGCTTCCGAAAACGAAAAAATTGGTGGCAGGGATCGAAAAAGGGCGGTAAGCTCCTGGGAAAATAAACCTTTCATGGACCGTCAGATGGAGCAGGGACATCAGACGGTTCCTTTATGGACAATGTGCATGGCATTTTTGGAGGATTCCTGCCAAAGCTCTTTTTTCTGGTCATACATATGGTACAGCCATTCTATGGCCGAGTCCATGCCCTCGTCTGACATGGGAAAGGATTCATGCTCTTTCTTTTCTTCGGGGGTTTTTTCAAAAGACCAGGGTTCCGGGTAAACGGTAACTGTAAATGTCTCTTTGCTGTCATCTACCCTGAATATATAGCGCATTCCGCCATGGGATCCGGAAAAGGGCTCCCTTTTAAGTCCTCCTACGGGGATTAGCTTTTTATCGATCATAAGCGTCACATACCTTTCTTAATGCTATAGGTAACGGGGATCCGTTCTGCAGAAGATTATAGCATATTTCAGGAGGACACGGCAATATAATTAATTCAGGCTCAGGAGGGCAGATATGAATGATATGATGAGCAGTACCGACAATTTAGTCTATATAATCGATGAAACATATCACATAGTTCATTTTAATGATGTGCTGCAGGACGTGTACCCGGAAATGCATTCCGGGGATACTTGTTACGAGGTGCTCTGCGGGAATAGCTCTCCGTGCCGGAAATGCCCGCTTGCAGAGTGGAATGCTTCCACGGTGGAGATGTATAATGAAAAATTAAAGTGCTGGGTGGAACTGAATACCGGGAAGATCGATTGGCCCGGGAAAGGAGCATGCAGCATTATTATTTCCAGAAATATTCCGGAACATCAAGTGCCGGCGGCAAACGCAGGAGGAGCTGGCGCAGAAGGTATTCATTCTCTCACCGGACTCTATAAAAAAGGAGAATTCTTTCAGGCAATGGAGGCCTTTCTGCGGGACGCGGGGGAGGAAAGGTATTGCCTTGCGGCCGTGGATATTGAACATTTTAAGCTGTTTAATGAGTGGTATGGGAAAAAGGCGGGGGATGAATTTCTGGTAAATTTCGCAAAGTGTCTGAGAGAGATCAGAAATGAATACGGCGGGCTGGCCGGTTATTTTGGGGAGGATGATTTTTGTCTTCTGATTCCCTGTGTTGAGGCAAATCTGGACTGCATGCAGAACCGCATTCTGAGATTTGTCAGACAGTACAGAGGGAATGCCGGGTTTCTGCCGGCCTTTGGCGTGTATGAGATCACGGACAAATCCGTGCCCGCCAGCATGATATATGACAGGGCTGCGATTGCGATGTCTATGGTAAAGGGAAATTATGCAAACCGAATGTGCCGGTATGATGCAGTTATGATGCAGAGAATGGAAGAGAAACATTTGATGCTTTCGGAGGTGCAGAGAGGACTGGAGAACGGAGAATTCACATTCTATCTGCAGCCAAAATGCAATATGGGTACAGGCCGCATTGTGGGAGTGGAGTCCCTGGTAAGATGGCAGCATCCGGAACGGGGGCTGGTCACGCCGGGGGCGTTTATACCGCTTTTGGAACAAAGCGGATTTATTGCCAAATTGGATCTGTATATCTGGAAAGAGGTCTGCAGATATCTTAGAAAATGGCTGAATGAGGGGAAGACGCTTCTTCCGATTTCAATAAATGTATCCAGGGTGGATATTTACACGCTGGACGTGGTGGAGTGCCTAAAAAATATGGCAGAGGAGTACTGCCTTCCGGCAAATCTTCTGGAGATCGAGATTACCGAGAGTGCTTATGCGGAGGAATACCAGAAGATTACAGGTGTGGCAGAGCAGCTGCGCAGCGCAGGATTTACGGTTCTGATGGATGACTTCGGAAGCGGCTATTCTTCACTGAATATGCTGAAAGATATTAATGTCGATATCCTGAAAATTGATATGAAGTTTTTGGATATGGATGAAAAGAGTGCGGATAAGGGGCTGGGAATACTCGAGGCCATTATCAGGATGGCAACGCTCATGGGACTGCGTATTATAGCAGAGGGTGTGGAAACCGGAGAACAGGTTAAGGTGCTCCTGGAAATGGGGTGCCTGTACGGACAGGGATATTATTTTTTTCAGCCGCTTACCATTGAGAGTTATGAAAGATTGCTGGAGACTCCGGAAAACTTTGATTTCAGAGGGATTAAGGCCAGGGATGTAAAAAGCCTCCGTATTAAGGAGCTTCTGAATGCGGACATATTCAGTGAGACAATGATCCATAATATACTGGGCGGGATCGGGATTTATAAAGTGTCCGGCGGCCATGTAGAATTGCTGCAGGTAAATGAACATTATTATAAGGTTACTGGAAGCAGTCCGATTGATCTGGAAGCGCAGCGTCTGCAGTTCCAGAGCGGAATATATGAGGCGGACCGGAAAGAACTTCTGGACATCTTTCAACGGGCGGATAAAAACAGGCTGAACGGCGGCAGCGGACAGATCCGTCATATCCTGGCCGATGGTTCTGTCATCTGGATACAGCTGCATGCCTTTTTTCTGAAGGCACAGGAGGACGGCAGAATCTATTATGGAGCCGTTTCAGACGTTACGGAACAGAGACGGCGGGAGCAGATCATAACGGAAAATATGAAAACACTGGAGATATTCCGCAGTCAGGCGCTGTATGATTTTAAAGTCTGCCTCACAAGGAAAAGCGTGTGCGGCGAAAGTCTTGACAGCTGGGTGGGCGAGACTGGATGCAGCCAGATTATGCTGTTAGAAGGTGCATCGGATTACATGTGCAGCGAACTGATTCTGCCTCGTTATCGGGATCTGTTCCGGACATTTACGGATACAGAAAGAATGTATCAGGCGTATCAAAACGGCAAGGTTATGGAAAGCCTGGATTATCAGCGGATGTACAAGGGGACATCGAGCTGGATGCGGATGCTCATGCACTATACCCGGTCTGAGGAAAACGGTGAGGTCTATGCCTATATATTTGTGACAGATATTGACGCGCAGAAGAAGCAGGAGCTTCAGCTGGCCAGGATGGCCGAGACGGATGCTATGACAGGCCTGTATAACCGCTGTACTGCCAAGAAGAAGATAGAGGATTATATGAAAGAATATCCGGATGAGGAGTCGGCAGTGATTATGTTTGATATGGATAATTTTAAGACGGCAAATGATGTATTTGGGCATGCGTACGGGGATTCCATGATCCGTAAAAATGCGGAGAAGCTGAACAGCTATTTCAGGGAGAATGATATTGTATGCCGTATGGGCGGAGATGAATTCCTTGTTCTATGCAGGAATATCAGGGAAGAAGCAGTGAATGAGAAACTGAGGCAGATCCTTTCCGATATGGAGGTTACTTACCATACAGGAAAAAAGGCAATTAAGTTTTCGATATCGGCTGGGTATGCGATGATTCCGCGGCAGGGAAATACATTTGACGAGCTGTACAGGAAAGCGGATACTGCGCTGTTCACGGCAAAAATGAATGGAAAAAGTACATTCGTTCAATACGATTCCGGAATGAAGGAGGTTCGTCCGGAACTGGCAGATCCGGAAAAGGCTCCGGAATAAAAGGAAAGAGTCACAGTAACTGTGACTCAAGGGGGAAAAAGTTTATGAAAAAGTGTTCTTTTCTTTTGAACAATTATAGTATACCTTTTACTTGTGGAAAAATTGTGATGCATTTTTGAATGAATTGTAAACAGTTATAAAATAAATTATGAAGAGCGGCGATATATAGAATGAAACGAGTATGGAAAAGAATCTTTCTGGCTGCAGGTATCATGTGCGCTTTGGATTGTGTGGCAGTTGGTACATTTTTCAGTATGGCGGTGGGGCGCTCCTGTGTCTTTTTCCGAAAAAAGAGAGACAAAAGGAAAAAACTGCGCAAGAGGACAGTACAGGAAGAGGCGGAAGAACTTAAAGAACGCAGTGAGGGAATCCAATGGATCGAGGGGATGCACTGTGAAAGTGTGCACATAAAAAGCGAAGACGGGCTGAGACTAAACGGATATTATCTAGAGGCAGAGCAGGCGGAACGGGTTGTTGTGATGTTCCATGGCTGGCGTGGATCCTGGCGGCATGATTTTGGGGCATGCCTGAAATGGCTTTACAAAGAAAACAGCAGCCTTCTGCTCGTAGAGCAGAGGGCGCAGGGGGAAAGTGAAGGAAAATATATGGGATTCGGGCTGTTGGAACGCAGGGACTGCCGGATATGGTTAAATTGGCTGGCAGAAAGGAATACCAACCGCCTTCCGGTCTATCTTTACGGCGTATCCATGGGTGCGGCAACCGTGCTGATGGCGGCAGGGGAGAAGCTGCCGGCAGAGATAAAAGGGGTAATTGCCGACTGCGGATTTACCTCCCCTTATGAGATGGTATACCGTTTTGGACGAACGAACTTTAAACTGCGGGAACATCCGGTTATGGATCAGCTGAACTGGCTGTGCAGGAAGCGCGCCGGTTATGATCTGAAGGAATATAGTACGCTTGAGGCGATGAAACACTGCAGCGTGCCGGTTCTTTTTATCCACGGCAGGGCGGACACATTTGTGCCCTGTGAGATGACGCTTCGCAATTACGAGGCCTGTACGGCAGATAAGAAGCTGTTGCTGGTGGACGGGGCAAAGCACTGCATGAGCTTTATAAAAGACCGGGAAGGTTATACGCAAGCGGTCAGGAAAATGTTTTCCAGGGAAGAAAAATGCGGTGCCTGACTGCATCAGCGGGCGGTCAAATGGCAATACTCCGTTAAGTAGGCAGGGACAAAACGGACATGGTGTACTTCTCTTTTATTTTTATTGGTGCTATGCTTAGTGGCAGCAGTGCTGTTGAATTTTATCACTAAGATGGCAAAAGAGTACCAAACAGCCATCCTTAACTACATCATTATTAAGCTGGGAGGCAGACAGATGCTCGAAGAGAATGTTTTAGTATCGTTTTTAAAAAAGTTTGATGAACATCCATTTCTTGTGAAGATGGACAACAAAGAATACTTAATCGGAGAAGGGGAACCCACTTTCACGGTAATAATCCATAAGATGATTCCATTGACGGAACTGATGACAAGCACATCGCTTGCTCTTGGAGAGGCATACATGAACGGGGATCTGGAGGTTGAAGGCGACCTGTATGAGGCGTTGAATCATTTTCTGGGGCAGATGGGCAAATTCTCAACGGACAAAAAAGCACTTAAAAAGCTAATTTTCTCGTCCTCTGCAAAGAAAAACCAGGAGAAGGAAGTGCGCAGCCATTATGATATCGGCAACGACTTTTACAAGCTTTGGCTGGATGAGACATTAAGCTATTCCTGCGGGTATTTTGTGCATGAAGACGATACGCTTTACCAGGCGCAAGTCAACAAGGTGGATCACATTTTAGAAAAACTTTACCTTAAGGAAGGGATGACTCTGCTGGACATTGGCTGCGGCTGGGGATTTCTGCTCATTGAGGCCGCGAAAAAGTATAAGGTACATGGGACAGGGATTACACTCAGTGAAGAACAATATAAAGAATTTAACCTCCGTATCCAGGCGGAGGGGCTGGAGGACCTGCTTACGGTGGAACTGATGGATTACCGTGATCTGCCCAAAACAGGCTGGAAGTTTGAACGCGTAGTGAGTGTTGGGATGGTCGAGCACGTCGGGCGTGACAATTACCAGGAATTTATAGACTGTGTAAACAAGGTGATGGAGCCGGGCGGCCTGTTCCTGCTGCATTTTATCAGTGCATTGAAGGAGCATCCGGGCGATCCATGGATTAAAAAGTATATCTTCCCGGGCGGTATGGTTCCAAGTCTGAGGGAGGTGCTTGCAGATGTGGCGGAGGATAACTTCCATACGCTTGATGTGGAGAATCTGCGGCCTCATTATAACCGTACACTATTGTGCTGGGAGCGCAACTTCAGGGAACATATTAACGAGGTGCGGCAGATGTTTGATGAAAAATTTGTCAGAATGTGGGATCTCTATCTGTCCTCCTGTGCGGCGACCTTCAATAATGGGATCATTGACCTGCATCAGATCCTTATGACCAAGGGAATTAACAATCAATTACCTGCTGTGAGGTGGTATTAAAGGATCAAGCCGGGCCGGCAGGCTGTATGCAATGGCCGCTGAACGTTCTCCTTTTGGAAGATCCAAAATGGCGGACGTTCTTTTTGTGCAAAAAAATATACAGGTATGGATATCTTCAACGAAACAATGGATGATAGCGTTTGAAGCCGGAGCGTTTATATGATAAGATAAATTATAATACACTAAAAAATGGGGGGAGCTATGACAGCGCAGATAAAAAATGCATTGGCTATGACGGCTTTTGGAACCATCTCCATTTTTGTACGGGGGATTGCCCTTAGTTCCATGGAGATAGCCTTCTGGCGCGGGAGTATAGCGCTGGTGGTATTGTGGTTCATTAAAAAGGCCTTTTATAGAGAAAATAATATACATATCAGCAGGAAACAAAAAGTTCTTCTGTTTTTATCAGGGATGGCGGTTGGCTTAAATTGGGCACTGCTGTTTATGGCTTATGAACATACAACTATTGCGGTGGCTACGCTGGCCTATTATTTTGCCCCAGTGATTGTGATGATAGTGTCGCCCCTTTTGTTTAAAGAGCGGATGACGCTGTTTCAGCTTTTGTGTTTCGCAATGGCAACTGCAGGGCTTGTGCTTGTGGTCAGCGCCGGTAACAGCATGGCAGTCGGCAGCCGGGCGGGCATTGGTTTTGGCCTGGGAGCCGCCGTGTTCTATGCTGCTGTAGTGCTGATGAATAAATGGATCCGTGAAGGGAGCGGGCTGGAGCGTACGATCATCCAATTTTTGGGGGCAGTGTCCTTGTTGTTTGTGATTCTGATGGTACAGGGCGGGTTCCGGATCCAGGCTGCTTCCCCCGGAAGTATTGGAAATCTACTGGTAGTAGGCGTGATTTATACAGGGCTGTGCTATTGGCTGTATTTTTCATCGATAAAAGATTTAGCGGGGCAGCAGACGGCCATCCTCAGCTATCTTGATCCCTTTGTGGCAATTCTTGTCTCAACTTTGTTTTTCCGGGAACCTATACGGGTGCTTCAGGGAATTGGCGCCGTGTTAATTCTGGGATTCACCTGTCTTTACCAGATTGACAGAGGCCGGCGTGACGCCGCGGACAAGGAGTAAGCAATGGCTGTAGAAGCAGTCAACAAAAAGGGATACCCTCTGGGTATACTTAGGAAAATACAGCGTCAACTATTTACATGATACGTGAAAGCAGGTGTGATATGGGAATTCAGGAATATTTAAACGATTTATTAGGAAACCAGCTGAGGGAAATGAAATATCGATATAGAGAACAGATTGTGGCCGATATAAAGAACAGAATGTGTTCCCTGTTATCCAAATGGGACGATGAGGAATACAGGCGGACAATCTTGTTTGTAACGGATGAAGAGGCATTGTTTTATGAACCTTATGCAGCTGCTGAGGTAAAAGAATTTGTCGTTGCAGCGTTAAGAAATAGTATGCTTGAGGTAGCAGCAAGTGTCAATTGTACCCAATTTAAAATGCAGGATCCCCTGTCAAATGAAAAAATAAGACAGTTGACATCGGATGCGATTGTATATTTCAGGCAGTGCAGTTTCGCATCTTTACGGGAAGAAGCACAGAGTATGGAATTCAAAGATGTTTACGGACAAGCCATAAAGAAATATCCACTGGCATGGGATGTTTTGAAAAAGACGGCATTAATGACAGGAGAAATATTAGAATTTGCAGGGGCTGATCAAACAGTTTCCGAATATGAAGACCAGAAACTGGATTGCAGAAAATATGATAAAGTGATTTGTGATGGATATAGCCTGGAGTTTGATGAATATTTGGAGGAAGCGCTCGGAAATCTGATTTCAGGACATACGGAAGTGTTTTTTGTAGATTCGTTTAAAATATTAACGAGAAACTTTGAAAAGGTTTTGCATGTCCTTCAGATCATCCTTGAGAATGGGCGGACTTTCGTGACCTGTAATTATTATATTAGCAACGGATATATCGAAAAAAGAAAGGAAATATTGAGAGCAGCACATAGTGAAAAAGATGTACTGAAAAACCTGCGGAACATGAGGGGGACTCAGGCAGAGCTGAGAACTATCCTAAAAGGACTGGCAGATGCTGAGCTCTAAATGTATATTTCATATGATCATGATGACAGAGCTTTATTAGTACTAAGAATACTACAGAGAAATATCCCGCGGAGAACTCTGCGCTGAAAAGCATCGAGTTCCACGGGATATTTTTCTTTGATAAAGGACTTAAAATCAGTATTAACCGAAAACCCCGACTTTTCCGTCTAATGCTTATTGAGCGAAAGATACTCGTTCACATTGTCTATCAGCGGCTGCAGGCTGCTCTTTTTTTTCATCAGAACGGATAGATACAGCGTATCCAGCAGACACAGCGCAGGTACACGCTTGGCCAGTACTTCGTCCATCACATCGTAAGAAAAAGAAGCGGTCAATAAAAGAATATCCGAGTGCTTTGCCAGCGGCGCACCGGGGAAATTGGTGATGGTGATGACTTTAATGCCGTGTTCCCTTGCCACCTTAGCCAGGCTGCAGATATTGCGGGTCTTACCGGAATGTGAGATGCAGATGAGGGCATCTTCGGGCGTCATCTGTGATAAAGCGATCAGCTGCGAGTCGAAGTCTGAGGACGCCGTAGTCTGATAACCGATGCGCATGAACTTTTGGGCGGCCGAGGCGGCTATAAAATGTGCGTCTCCCGAGGCGGCAAAAATAAACCGCCTGGAGCCGGAGAGCAGATCGATTGCCTGAGACAGGGCGCCGTAGTCAATGGACTGCAGGGAATCCTGCAAATACAAGATGCAGGAATTGAATACGCTGGAGGTGATCGACTGAAGGCTGTCCGATTCTGATATACCAATATAATTAAATATATCTTCATATTCTTTCGGCAGGATATTTGCGCGCAATTCCGGATAGCCGCCGTATCCCAGCCTGCGTGCCAGACGTACGAGGGTCGCTTCGCTGCAGCCGCTTCTCTCGGCTACTTCACTGATCGTCAAAGTAGCAACGTCGGAAGGATTGCTCAGACAGAAATCAGCAGCTTTTCTCTCGGCTGATTTCAAATTATCATAAATAAAATGAAATTTAATTAGACATGCATGTGATATTTCTTTACTTTCTTTATTGATTGGCCTGTTTTTGGTGATCAAATCTCTTTGCCTCCGCAGTCATTTTTATTTTTGAATTTTATTTATAGGGTTATGTGTATTCTACCATATAAAACGGGAATTGACAATGCAGTATTGAGAGAAAACCGTGGAAAATAAAACGCCGGTGAATGAAGTCCGGCATAATATACAGAATGGAACGCGCTGTTTTGTGAAATATGTAGAAAATGCTTTCATTTTCACTTTTTGTAATTAAAAATGAAAATATTTGTTGAAAAGTAAAAAAACCTGTGATATGATTTAGTCAACAGAAAAAGCCTAGACAGCGAAAAGAAATCAAAAATAATTCAAAGGTATAAGAAAGGAAAAGGAGGATGTTATGAAAGTAAAGAAAGAGGATATTGTAGAACTTAATCATGTTTTGGAATCCGGAAAAGAAAATTTTCCCTTTGAGTCTTCATTTCGTGATGTGGTAGAACTGGATCCGAACGGGAATGCCCGTGCCCATGCAGAGGATGTCTGGTACATAGAGAGTGAGGTGAAGATGCATTCCCATGTAGGGACACACATAGAGGTTCCCTTCCACCACAAATTTGACGGCCCCGACTGTGCACAATACCCTGTGGAACGCCTGGTCGGTGAAGCGTTTATCATGGATTGTACGGGAAAGAAGGCCGGGGAATTTATTACTCTGGAAGAGATCCAAAAATATGAAGACAGGCTTCAAAAGGGAGACATGATACTTTTTTACACGGGGTTTGATAAAAAGTTCCATGACCCGGACTGGGAACCCTTTCCACATGTAGAGAAGGAAGCGGTTCTCTGGCTGATTGAAAAGTTTGACCCGCCGGTGATCGGGACGGATGCATCCGGAATTGAAGTGCCTGACGATGACCGCCAGCCGAACCATACCAATTGTTTTGAGAATAATACGGCAATTATAGAATCACTTACGAATCTGGAAGCGGTCAAAGAGGAACGTGTCACGTTATTTGTTCTGCCGCTGCGGATGAAACGGGTCGATTCTTGTGCCGTCAGAGTCATCGCAATCAGAGGCATCTAAAACACAGCAGAGATCTTATAAGGATGGAGGAGAAAAGGTATGAAGAAAAGAATATTAGCATTCGTATTATCAGGTTTCATGGTTTTATCAATGGCGGCGTGCGGCAATCAGGAATCCGGGGAACCAAAAGAAGCGGAGCAGTCTACAGAAGAGGAGCAATCAGCAAAAAAAGCGGATGCAGGTGAAAAAAAGGACGGCTACACAATTGGCTGTGTCATCATTAATGATGCAAATACACACTGTATAGCTTTCGCGGACAAATTTAAGGAGATTGTGGAGGCGAAAGGGGATACAGCTATTGTATTGGCGGCAAATGATGATTCCGAAACGCTGCTTCAATGTATTGATGATCTCATGGCAGCAGGTGTTGACGGGATTGTCATGGAGTCACCCAACGCAACGGCGCCGGTAGAGGCATTGAGAGAGGCGGCTGAAAAGGGCGTTGTGATATCCGCGGCGGACGTATTGCTTGATATTGAGGAGAACGAGGGCGTTCTTGTGTCGCAGACTGTGTCTGATAATTACGGGGCGGGCGTACTCTGTGCAGAGGACTTTATCAAGAGGCTGGACGGCAAAGAGGGAACAGTCTGCCACATGATCTATGAGGAAAATGAAGCTGTTACGACTCGTGTGCAGGGATTCCTTGATACGATTGCGGAGCATGATAATATTACGGTGCTGGAAGGAACGCAGCCCACACCTGTCACACAGGAAGCCGAGATGGCGGTTGCGGAGTCCTGGGCCGCGAAATATGATGAGATTTCCTGCGTATTTGGCGGCGGCGGACCGATCTCGATCGCATTTATGCGCGGGCTTGAATCCGCAGGAGTCGACTGCGGTCCGGACGGGGGCTGCCTGATCTATGGTGTGGACGGTTCGCAGGATGAGTACGCATGTATTGTTGACGGCGACTACACCGGAACGGCGCGTCAGCAGCCGGATGAACTGGCCAGAATTGCCACGGAGGATGTTTATACGGTTTTAGGCGGCGGCGAGATTGACCATGACTGGCTGACCTACGTAGATGTGATTTATGTAGATGCTTCTAACGTGGATGAATACTACGAAAAATAGGCAGTAGACGAAGAGCGCACAGGTATGCATGTACTTCGTGCGCTTTTCCTTTGCTATCGGAAAGAAGGTGAAGGAAGGGACTTATGGAAGAACTCATTTTAAGAATGAAGGATATTACCAAATCCTTTCCCGGGGTAAAAGCGCTGAAAGGAGTCAGCATGGAACTCCGAAAGGGCGAAATCCACGCGCTGCTGGGAGAGAATGGAGCGGGCAAGTCTACTTTGATTAAGTGCTTGGGGGGAATTTACCCCATAGACAGCGGAAGTATTGAACTTGACGGAAGGAAAGTAGATATCAGGACGCCGGGGGAATCGATGAAGCTGGGAATCAGTGTGATCCATCAGGAATTGGTACTGGCAGAACAGCTTACGGTGGCCGACAACGTGTTCATGGGTATGGAACCTGCAAACAGAGCGGGATTTATCGATAAGAAAAAAATATACGGCCAGTGTGAAGAGATTTTACGCTCACTGAATGCAAGCTTTCATGCGTATAACCGGGTATTTACACTGAGTACGGCCCAAAAACAGATGCTGGAGATTGCCAAGGCGGTCCACAAGCAGGCACGCATTTTGGTCATGGACGAACCAACTGCCTCTGTGTCACAAAAAGAGGTTGATAAAATCTTCGATCTGATCAGAGAACTCAAAGGGCGGGGGATTACGATCGTCTATATTTCCCACCGCATGGATGAAATCTTTCAGATTGCCGACCGGATTACAGTACTCAGGGACGGCAGCAATGTGGCAACGGCAGAAGCAAAGGACATTACACAGGATGAGCTTGTACAGATGATGGTAGGGTACAGCCTGGAGCAGTATTTTGCCAGAAGCCGCCGAGACATCGGGGATGTGGTCATGAAAGGGGAAGGGATCACCCGGAGAGACGGCAAAGTAAAGGATGTCAGCTTTGAGCTGCGAAAAGGCGAGATTATCGGATTTGCGGGGCTTGTAGGTTCGGGGCGGACGGAACTGGCGAGGATGCTTGCTGGGATTGATCCAATCGGCAGGGGAACGCTGGAACTGTCCGGACGGCGGGTGTCGTTTAAAAATACCAGGCAGGCACTGGATGCAGGAATCTGCCTGGTGCCTGAAGACAGAAAGCATGAAGGGCTGATTCTTCGCAATCATGTGCGGTTTAACCTGAGTATCGGAATTCTGCCGCAGTTTATCCGGTGGGGATATCTGGGAGTAAACCGGAAGAAGGAGGAAGAGATTGCGCAGAAATATATAGAGAAACTGGCAATCAAAGTTTCGGGACAACAGCAGCTTGCCATTAACCTTTCAGGCGGAAACCAACAGAAAATCGTGCTCGGGAAATGGCTGGCCGCATCGAAGGATATCCTTATTTTGGACGAACCCACGAGAGGGATTGACGTGGGGGCAAAGGCAGAGATTTATGCGCTGATGGATGAGCTTACAAGCCAGGGCAAAAGCATCATAATGGTCTCATCCGAACTGCCCGAGGTGCTCAATATGAGTGATCAGATCTATGTCATGCGGGAAGGGTGTGTCTGTAAGGTGTACCGGGACCGGAACAGTTTTGACCAGAAGGAGATCTTAAGCTATATGCTGGGTCTGCAGTAAATGGAGGGAATGTCATGAAAGAAATTGAAAAATCACCCGGCAGCAGGAAGGTGAACGTGGTGGATGTCTTGAAGGTGAATGGCGGAGTACTGGCCGCCTTTGTATTGATTTTTGTGATAAGCTCAGTTGTAAATCCCCGATTCTGCACCGTCGGCAATATGATGACTATTCTGCGGACAAATGCCTGTACTGCACTGTGTGCCTTTGGGATGACCTATGTCATCCTTACAGGGAATATTGATTTATCCGTAGGTTCATTTATGACTTTATGTGGGTGTCTCACCAGCATTCTGATCGCCCAGAAGGGAATACATACATTCGCCGCAATTGGGCTGGCCCTGGTGGTGTCACTGCTATTTGGAGCGCTGAACGGGGCTCTGATTACGAAGATGAGAATACCGGCTTTTATCGCGACGCTGGCTACGATGAATGTGCTGCGGGGGGCATGTTATGTGATGACAAACGGGAAGCCGGTCGTTTTTTCTAAGGGATTGTTTACAAGTATTGGAGGAGGCTACATAGGGATCTTTCCCCTGCCGGCTGTTTACATGGTGATTGCATTCGCGGTACTCTGGGTCGTGCTCAATCAGACCAAGTTCGGGAGGCGCATTTATGCGGTCGGGGGAAATCTGGTTGCGGCACGGTATTCGGGTGTCAATACGGACCCACAATCATTGTTGTATACATGATTTCAGGATTTATGTCAGCGTGCTCCGGAATTCTTTTAATCTCAAGGCTTGGTTCCGGACAGCCGACAATTGGGGAGGGCGCCGAACTGGATGCAATTGCGTCCTGCGTAGTCGGCGGTGTCTCCATGACCGGCGGAAGCGGCACTCTGTTTGGCACATTGGTCGGGTGCCTGATGATGGGTGTTATAAGCAATATTTTGAATCTGGTAGGTGTGAATTCTTATATACAGCTGATTGTAAAAGGCGTCATTATCGTTTTATCCGTATATATAGACATCTTACGGATGAGCCTTGCTACTAGTACATCAAAGAAAATTTAGCAGGAGGCGGTTATATGAATGAACAGGAGATTCTTAAGGAAATAGACAGGAGCATCGGCATGGAGGCGGATGCACTGCGGAAATTATGTGAGCTTCCTGACCGTGAGGGAATCTTACTGACGGTACAGGCGATCAGGGAGTGCAAAGGTAAGATTATTCTGTCAGGCTGCGGAACATCGGCCATGGCGGCAAAGAAAATTGTCCACTCCTTAAACTGTGTGGAACGGCCGGCTTTGTTTTTGACGCCCTCGGATGCGGTGCATGGAGGACTTGGGGCTGTGCAGAAAGAAGATCTGGTAATCCTGATCAGCAAAGGGGGAAATACGCAGGAACTGGTCCGGCTGATACCAGCCTGTAAGAAAAAAGGAGCATCCCTCATCAGTGTCTCGGAAAATCCGGAATCGATATTAGCGCGGGAAGCAGATATCTATATGCAGATCAAAGTTGAACGGGAACCATGCCGTTTCAATATGCTGGCAACAGCAAGCACACTGGCGGTAATCTCCATGTTTGACGCGATCTGTATCACAATAATGCAGCTGACAGGTTACACAAAAGAACAGTTTGCGGTCATCCATCCCGGCGGTGCCGTGGGGGAAAGGCTGCTGGGAAAGGCAGAGGATGTGATATGAAAGGAAATATGAAAGCGGCAGTATTTAAGGATGTGGAGCGGATCGACATGGAGGTAATGCCGATTCCCAGCTGTCCGCCGGATGGGATTCTGATTCGGATCTGCGCCTGCGGAATATGCGGGAGCGATGTGCGGAATTACCACAATGGGCTGAAAGACGGTATCCAAAATCAAATCATGGGGCATGAGATCGCAGGCGAGATCGTGGAAGCCGGGGAAAAGGCCATTTTATTCCGCCCCGGAGAGCGTGTGGCGTTGGCCCCGGATGTGAGCTGCGGACACTGCTGGTATTGCAAAAGAGGGCTGGTGAATCTCTGTGAACACCATAAGATGCTTGGAACCCACTATCCAGGGGGATATGCTCAATACATAGCCCTTCCGGGAGAAGTGCTCCAAAGGGGATTTGTAGAACGGATACCACAAAATATGAGCTATGAACATGCAGCTTTTGCAGAGACCTGCTCTGCGGTTCTCGCATGCCAGGAGCGGAACCAGGTGTCGATGGGGGAAACGGTGGTCATTATAGGGGATGGCCCAGTGGGCTGTCTGCACTGTGAAGTGGCACGCTCCAGAGGCGCGTCCAGGATTATCATGGTAGGAAGAGATAAACTGGAGATGGCGGCGGCCTTTGGGCCGGACTTTCTTTTGGATGGAGCAAGGCCAGTGAAAGAACTGGTTCATGAAGTGCGTGCATGCACAGACGGAATCGGAGCGGATATTGTAATCTGCGCAGTGCCTACGGCTGCGGTACAGCAGGAAGCGCTTGAAATGGTGCGTAAGCGGGGCAGGATTGTCATCTATGGAGGCGTATCGAAAACCGGGGAGATGAGCAGCCTGAATTCCAACTTAATTCATTACGGGGAAATCACAGTAACCGGGGCTTTTTCCTATCCGGCTACAGGTCTGGCTGACGCGCTGTCCGCGCTGGCAGACGGGCATATCCATGCAGAAAAATATATTAACGCAAGGGTTCCGCTGGATGATGTGGTGAAAGGAATGGAGATGATCAGCCGGGGAAAGGCGCTGAAGGTGATGATAGATCCGTGGCTGGAAACAGAGGCAAGCCAGCCGGACAGACAGACCCGGTAGATATAGAAAGGAGAGGAATATGTACGAAATAGACAGCAAGCTGCTGGAACTGGAAGCAAAAGGGACTCCTATCCGCGTAAGCCTGATTGGCTGCGGCCAGATGGGGAAGGATATTGTGGCACAGATCAGCAAAATGAAGGGGATTGAGTGTGACATTGTGGTAGATGTCGATCCCGCGATTGCGGTGGACGGGTATCAACAGGCTGGGTATCCGGCTGGGGATATTGTGGTGGCAGACAACCTGGAGGCTGCCGAGGAGGCAGTTTCGGCAGGGAAAAAAGTTGCATCTTCTAATTATCGGCTGGCAGTTGCGGCAAGCCGGACGCAGGTGGTGATCGATGCTACAGGGTCTCCTGAAATGGGAGCGAGAGTGACGATGGAATGCATTTTCCACAAAAGGCATATCGTGATGATGAACGTAGAATGTGATGTAACGGTTGGTCCGATCCTGAGAAAACTCTGTGATCAGGCAGGCATTGTGTATTCGCTGACGGCTGGTGATGAACCAGGGTCTATCTGTGAAGTATACCGGTTTGCGAGAGCTCTGGGGTTTCAAGTCGTTGCGGCCGGGAAAGGGAAGAACAACCCACTGGATATTTATGCAAATCCGGGAATGAAAGAGTGGGCGGACAAAGCGGCTGCCCGGCAGATGGCTCCGCGGATGCTTATCGAATTTGTTGATGGCTCGAAGACGATGATTGAAATGTGTGCGGTATCCAATGCAACGGGGCTGGTGCCCGACGTACGGGGCATGCACGGTGCAAAATGTAATGTCAAAGATCTTACGCAGGTTTTCAGCCTGAAAAGCCAGGGCGGGATTCTAGAGAAAGAGGGTGTGGTAGACTTTGCAATAGGAGATATCGCCCCCGGAATTTTTGTTGTCGTTACGACAGATAACCAGAGGATTATTGATGGGCTTGTTCAGAGAGACATGGGGAACGGGCCAAACTATCTGCTGTACCGTCCCTATCATTTATGTTCGATAGAAACACCGATCACAGCGGTGCAGGAGGCGGTATATGGAGAGTCCACGGGTCAGCCTATGGATCACCTGACCAGTGAATGTATTACCATCGCAAAGAAAGATCTGAAGGCGGGAGAAGTTCTGGATGCGATTGGAGAGTACTGCTACCGTGCCAGCATTGAATTGGCAGACGTGGCAAGAATAGGGAACATGCTTCCCGTAGGTCTGGCAAAAGGGGCTCGGATGAAAGTGGATGTGCGTAAGGATGAAGTGATTACCTATGATATGGTTGAACTGAACGAAGATTCGGTACTGCTTCAGCTTCGGCGGATGCAGGATCAGCTTCTTTGCGCCGCCGCCATGCAGGCTCAATAGAAATCATATACGGATATATTAGGAGGAAATGTTGTGGGCGAAGCATATCTAATAGGACTGGATGTTGGAACAACAGGATGCAAGGCTGTGGTCTTTGACCAGGACGGCCGGCAATTCGGGCGCGGTTACAGAGAATATGCTGTGATTTCGAAAGAACCGCTCCAGGCCGAGCAGGATCCGGAACAGGTATTTTCCCTTCTGACGGAATGTATGCAGGAGGCGGTAGAGCGTGCAGGAATCAGCCGCGCAGAGGCAATGAGCCTGAGTGTGCAGGGGGATGCGGTTATTCCTGTGGACAGGTTCTTTCAAGTCCTGCATCCTGCTGTTTTAGGGATGGACTACAGGCCGCGGAAACAATGTGAATGGTATCGGGAAAATTACGATGCCTGGCAGCTGTATCAGGAAACGGGGCAGCCGCTTCATCCGATCAATATGATGGCAAAAATCATGTGGTTTCTGGATGAAAGGCCGGAAGTCGCGGAAAAGACATGGCGGTTTATTACTTATGAAGAGTTTATCTTTCAGAGACTGGGCGGGGAGCCTGTGCTGGATCATACGATGGCCAGCCGCTCGATGGGATATAGCTTAGCGGAAGAAAAATGGTCCCAACGGCTGTTGCGGAATATGGGGATTTCGGAAGAGTTGCTATCTCCGGTCTGTAAATCGGGAGACAGCATTGGAAGACTATCCAGTGACCTGTCCGGACAGATTGGCCTGAAGAACTCCCCACTGCTGGTTGCGGGCGGGCACGATCAGCCGGTTTGCGCCGTCGGGGCCGGGGTGACCGAAGACTGGATGGGGTTAGACACTACCGGAACAGCAGAAGTCTTTTCAGTTACCTATCCCGAAAAGATTTTGACTCCAAATATGCATGATAGTTTTTACTCCTGCTATGATCATGTAGTTCCGGGACAGTATTTTACCTTCGCGCATATGCAGGTTGGCGGTATTTTACAGCAGTGGTACCGGGATCAGTTCGGATACCGGGAGTGGGAGGAAGCGAAACAGCTGAATCTTGACTACTACGACTATGCGCAGAGCAAATGTCCCGCAGGCCCGTCCCCGGTTCTGGTCCTGCCGCATTTTAACGGCAGCGGCACACCTTTATGCGATATGGAAAGTAAAGGGGCAATTGTGGGCTTAACGCTTTCAACTACCAGGCATGACATTCTAAAGGGAATTCTGGACAGCCTATGCTACGAATTAAGGTTTAACATGGATACAATGGAAAAAGCCGGGATCCGGATCAGGAAGCTGAGGGCAGCAGGCGGGGGCGCACGTTCACCTTTGTGGCTCCAGACAAAGTCGGATGTAACGGGGCAGGTGATTGAGACATTGGAATGCAAAGAAGCCGGATGCCTGGGAAGTGCGGTACTGGCGGCGGCTGGAGCTGGGATTTATGATACAGTCAGACAGGCTGCGGAGAAGATGGTAAGAACTGATAAAAGTTATTCTCCTTGTCTGGAACAGGCGAAAAAATATGAGGAACAATATCGGCGGTATCAAATGCTTTATGAGGGGGTAAGTAGGCTATATCATGCGGGAGTATGAAGGGGGGCGCTTACCGTGAGCCGGGACGGTAAGCTAGGTTCATCCAGCCAGCAGGTAAGAGCATTTACCCGGTTGGGGCATAGGGCGGGGCAGCAGATGTTGGCTGGCTGTGCGTAATTGTGTATCTTCTTCTAAAGTTCTTGTCAAGAAATTTATGGAAGAAGTGACGGCGGATGCCATTTTATAAATAAAAACAGACAGGGCACATGTGCTTCATAGGAATATGTGCCCTGTCTGTTTTTATCTATCCAGCCGGTTTCCATTAATGGATGTGCTGTTTAATCACATCAAAACTTTCTTTACTTATCACATGCTCAATCTTACATGCATCGTCGGCCGCTGTATTCTGGTCCACTCCCAGGCGCATAAGCCATGCGGTCAGAAGTTCGTGTCTTTCATAGATCATTTCGGCAATTTCCCTACCAGTTTCCGTCAGGGTAATAAATCCTTCCTTTGACACCGTGATGTGCTCATTTTCCCGAAGATGCTTCATTGCAACGCTGACACTGGATTTCTTAAATCCCAGTTTTTCAGCTATATCTATAGAACGCACCGCTGGTTGTGCTTTGCTCAGGATCAGGATGGTTTCCAGATAGTTTTCAGCGGATTCATTTGTTTTCATAGGCATTTAATTTACCTCCGTATTTTTGTAAATAATCTTTGGATATTGGATATATGTTAACATATTTCACTGTACAGGGCAATCAGATTCTGAGGTTATCGTTTTAATTCTTTGGGCCGGGAGATAGTTATGAGCTTTAGGCTCGTTGGCGGATGGCGACGCGAATGACGAAGTGAATCGGGAACCTGGAGGGGCAATGTCTGCTGGTGAAATGTCCTGACACTTCGCTTCGCGTCTCCTCATCCGCGCCGAGATAAAAAATTGCCACAAATATTGAACTTAATGATAATTTTTATCAATAAACTGCTTGACAAATACTGGAGGTTAGATTATACTAACCTTGTAAATGAAAAGGATTATCATTAATTTAAGAGAAAGAAGATGAATTGTGATGCCATTGACAATGATGAGAGAAGGCGAACCAAACGTGATCCGAAAAGTCGGAGGTAAGGAAGAGACCAGAAGATTTCTGGAGAATCTTGGTTTTGTTGCCGGAGGGACTGTTACAGTTGTTTCGGTAATCGGAGGAAATATGATTGTAAATGTGAAAGAATCCAGGGTTGCCATTGGCAGGGATATGGCGAACAAAATCATGGTCGGCTAAAGGGAAGGAGAAATAACGCAATGAAAACATTAAAGGAAATTCCGTGTGGGGAGACAGCCAGAGTGAAAAAACTGACTGGTGAAGGCCCGGTGAAGAGACGTATCATGGATATGGGGATAACAAAAGGTGTAGATGTTTTTGTGAGAAAGGTAGCGCCTCTGGGCGACCCCGTGGAGATTACCGTCAGAGGATATGAGTTGTCTGTGCGCAAGGCAGATGCGGAAATGATTTTGGTGGAATAGATTACAGCGGACATTTCTGCATCATTTTTTTATCTGTGAGTTAGTGAAGACTAATTGAATGCAGGCTTGAAGGATAAAAAATACCCAAGGGGTACCCTGTAATTCATGCCCTGCGGGAGGAATCGCAGTAAACTGCGATATAAGGTATACGATGTGTTAATTAGCTTGAATTGTTGTCAGGAGGAAAGGGTAAAATGGCTATTAAAATTGCTTTGGCAGGAAATCCAAACTGCGGAAAAACGACATTGTTCAACGCTCTGACCGGTTCCAATCAGTTTGTAGGGAACTGGCCGGGGGTTACGGTTGAGAAAAAAGAAGGAAAACTAAAAGGGAATAAGGATGTTATCATCATGGACCTTCCGGGTATCTACTCCCTCTCACCGTACACACTGGAGGAAGTCGTTGCAAGAAATTATCTTATCAATGAAAAACCGGATGCAATATTGAATATTGTAGACGGTACAAATATCGAGAGAAACCTCTATCTGTCCACACAGCTCATGGAACTGGGAATACCGGTTGTCATGGCGGTAAACATGATGGATGTAGTCGAAAAGAGCGGAGACAAGATACATATTGATAAGCTGAGCAAAAAACTGGGCTGCGAAGTTGTTGAAATCTCAGCGCTGAAGGGGAATGGAGTTACAAAGGCTGCAGAGAGGACTGTGAAGATTGCAAAGAGCAGAAATGCAGCGCTGCCGGTTCACAAATTTACACCGGAGGTAGAAGATATACTGAATCTGGTGGAGAACAAAATAGGCAGCGGCGTTCCGGAGGAGCAGAAGAGGTTTTTCGCGATCAAACTTCTGGAGAAGGATGACAAGATTTCTTCCCAGATGAAGTTTGTACCCGATGTTAAGGAAGAGATCGATGCCATAGAAAAAGAGATGGATGATGATACCGAGAGTATTATTACAAATGAAAGATATGTTTATATTTCTTCTATTATAGATGAGTGCTATACTAAGAGCAGCAGAGGAAAAATGACGGTTTCCGACAAGATCGACAGAATTGTTACAAACCGGTTTTTGGCGCTTCCGATCTTTGCGGTTGTCATGTTTGTTGTCTACTATGTGTCGGTCACAACGGTGGGCACCTGGGCTACGGACTGGGCAAATGATGGATTGTTCGGCGACGGATGGAGCCTGTTCGGGCTGGAAGTCCCCGGCATCCCGGTTCTGATTGAATCCGGACTGAATGCGATCGGCTGTGCGGCATGGCTGCAGGGGCTGATCCTGGATGGTATTGTAGCCGGTGTCGGTGCAGTGCTTGGATTCGTACCGCAGATGCTTGTACTGTTTATCTTCCTTGCTTTCCTGGAGGCATGCGGATATATGGCCAGAGTTGCATTTATCATGGACAGAATCTTCCGCAAATTCGGACTTTCCGGAAAATCATTTATCCCAATGCTTATAGGCAGCGGGTGCGGCGTACCTGGAATTATGGCATCCCGTACGATTGAGAATGACAGAGACCGCAAGATGACGATTATGACTACGACCTTTATTCCATGCGGTGCGAAACTGCCGATCGTGGCACTGATCGCAGGCGCTTTGTTCGGCGGAGCTGGTGGGTAGCGCCAAGCGCTTACTTCGTAGGAATTGCTGCGGTCATCTGTTCCGGGATTATTTTAAAGAAAACAAAAATGTTTGCAGGCGATCCGGCTCCGTTTGTTATGGAACTTCCGGCATATCATCTGCCAACCGTGGGAAATGTACTCCGCAGCATGTGGGAACGCGGCTGGTCCTTTATTAAAAAAGCAGGAACAATCATCCTGCTCTCCACGATCCTGGTATGGTTTACTTCTTACTTCGGATGGATCGATGGGCAGTTCAGAATGCTGGAGGATATAGAACTGGATCACAGTATCCTGGCGGCAGTTGGCAACGGAATCGCTTGGATATTCACTCCGCTTGGATGGGGGGACTGGAGATCAGCGGTTGCAGCAATCACAGGCCTGGTAGCAAAGGAAAATGTAGTCGGTACATTCGGCATTCTATATGGCTTCGCGGAAGTCGCAGAGGAAGGCAACGAAATATGGGGATCACTTGCAGGAAGCATGACTGCAGTTGCAGCCTATTCCTTCCTCGTATTCAACCTTCTGTGTGCACCATGCTTTGCGGCAATGGGCGCGATTAAGAGAGAAATGAACAACGCAAAATGGTTCTGGTTTGCAGTAGGGTATCAGACACTGCTCGCGTATGTAGTTGCACTTTGTGTATATCAGATCGGAACATTTATCACAGTGGGAACCTTCGGCGTTGGAGTTGTTGTGGCAATTATACTTGTAATTGGATTTGTTTATCTGTTAGTAAGGCCATATAAAGAGAGTAAAACGTTAAAAGTTAATACAAAGAATCTGGCAAGAGCCAAGTAGCAAAGAATTCAGGAACCGGTATGCAGCCGGTTCCTGCAGGAAAGGAGGCAGCTTCTATGGGAACACTTCTGGCGGGAGCTATCGTAGCAGGTGCGGTTGCACTTGTAATACGCGGCATGATACGGGATAAAAAGAATGGCAAATCTATTCAGTGCGGCGGTGACTGTAAACATTGCGGAGGTCATTGTGGAAAGTAAAGAATTGATCATTGAGAAACTAAAAGAGAACGGATGCAGAATTACGAAGCAGCGTCTCGTGTTAATCGATATCATTCTGGAAAATGAATGTCAGAGCTGCAAGGAAATTTATTATAAAGCTGCCCAGATCGACCATAAGATTGGCGTGGCGACGGTATACAGAATGGTGAACGCCCTGGAAGAAATCGGGGCAATTAACCGGAAGCTGGTACTCACTCTCTAAGCTAAGACAGGAGAAAAGATACGGCTGCCTGCATACATGAATAAGACGCTTCTGCCTCTGCGGTATTATTATATAAAGCATAGCGCTTAATGAGAGATACTCCCACTAAGCGCTTTTAAATTGGGATAAAAAGGAAAGGTATGATCAAAAAGAGGTGAATATGAAAAAGATTATCAATGGTATATTTATTGCACTGGGATTTTTGTTTGTCGGACTGGGGGTCGTGGGGATTATTCTTCCGCTTCTTCCGGCCACTCCATTTCTGATACTGGCGGCGGTCTGCTTTGCCAGGGGTTCGGAAAAGTTTCACAGATGGTTTCTGGGAACGGCAATGTACCAGAAATATGTAGAGCCTGCCGTAAACAAAAAAGAGATGGAGAGGGCGGCAAAGAAAAAAGCGCTCGGCACACTGTGCCTGATCTTTACAATCAGCTTTCTGATCGTGCCTGTATGGCAGGCAAAAGCGGTAATTCTTGCGGTCGCTCTGTTCCACATCTATTATTTTACATTTAAAATCAAGACGGCAAAGGGCGAGAACAGGGAGATCGCAGTAAATGAATAATAAGACAGATGTTGAGAAAAAGCGGAGACGGGAGATGGAGACGCTGGATACCATGATCTCCATTTACTGTCGGGGAAATCATCATACAAAAGACGAACTGTGTCCCGCATGCGGAAGGCTGAGGGAATATGCACTGTCTCGGACAGAAAAATGTCCGTTTATGGAGACTAAGACGTTCTGCAGCGCCTGTACGGTGCACTGTTATGCACCAAAGATGCAGGAAAAGATCCATCTGGTTATGCGGTATGCGGGACCCAGAATGCTGCTGGTACACCCGGTACTGGCGGTTCGCCATGTGATGGTTACAATGAAAGAAAAGCGAAAGGGAGCGGCACATAAATGAAAAAGTATGGAGAGGTTTTGTTTTATATTGTAACAGTGATTATGGTTCTTTCCGGATTTTTTATCCATCCCCTGGGAGGCGTGATAGCGGTGAAAATCTTACATAAGATGTCAGGGCTTGTATTCTGTATCTTCCTGATCGGTCATATCACGCGTTATGGGAGAAGAATCAGAAAGGGGAAAAGAGCACATGTTTCATAAACGGTTATTAAAAGAGTTTCGGGATAATCGAAAATATGTCGCCGGCATGGTAGCCACACAGTGGGGCATCCTGCTTGCGAATGTAATTCTTATGCTGGCAGCGGCTGATTTTATAGGTGAAATGAGGGCGGCCAGCCTGGAGACTGCCAGAATTCTGAGGATTCTATTGATTCTGGCAGCAGTGCTTCTGGTCAGGGGGAGCATGAATTCTCTGAACAGCAGGTTTTCGTTTCGGGCTTCCACGGAAGTCAAGCGCCGCCTCCGGGAGAAAGTTTATGCAAAGCTAATGGAACTGGGCGGCAGGTACAGAGATACGGTTGCAACCTCTGAGGCAGTCCAGATCAGTACGGAAGGCGTGGATCAGCTGGAGATCTATTTTGGGAAGTATGTGCCGCAATTCTTTTACAGCCTGCTGGCCCCGCTGACCCTGTTCGTGATTGTGGGGACTATGAACATGAAAGTGGCAGCTGTCCTGCTACTTTGTGTGCCGCTGATTCCACTTTCCATCGTGGCAGTGCAAAAATTTGCAAAAAAAATGCTGAACCGCTACTGGGGGACATACACGGAACTGGGGGATTCTTTTCTGGAAAACCTCCAGGGGCTGACTACCCTGAAGATCTATCAGGCGGATGCCAGATATGCCAGAAAAATGGATGAGGAAGCAGAAAAGTTCAGGAAGATCACCATGCGCGTGCTGATTATGCAGCTGAATTCGATCAGTGTTATGGATCTGGTCGCATACGGGGGCACCGCAGCGGGAATCATTCTGGGCATTCTGGAATTTGGAAAAGGAAGGATCAGCCTGGAGGAGTGTTTCTTCATGATCATGATTTCGGCAGAGTTTTTCCTGCCCCTGCGCCTTCTGGGATCTTTTTTCCACATAGCCATGAACGGAAACGCAGCGGCAGATAAGATTTTCCGGCTTCTGGATGCACCTGTGCCGCAGAAGGGGACAGTCTGTCAGACAGAAGGAAATGAGGTCTGCTTTCAGGATGTATCCTTTGGCTACGATGAGGAAAAGCAGGTGCTAAAGGACGTCAGTTTTAAAGTGCCTCAGAAGGGATTCACAGCGCTGGCAGGCGAATCCGGATGCGGAAAGAGCACCATCGCATCTCTGCTGATGCAGGATCACGTGACATATAAGGGAGATATAACCGTCGGCGGCGTCAGCATCCGAGATCTGGCTGAGGAGACGCTTTACAGCAAGATTACCAGGATCCGGCATGACAGTTATCTGTTCAAGGGCACCGTCATGGAGAACCTGCGGATGGGCAGGGAAGACGCATCGGAGGCAGAGATGCTGGATGTGCTCAGACAGGTCGACCTGTATGAAACTGTGATGGAAAAAGGCGGACTTTCTATGCAGCTGGATGAGAAGGCATCGAATCTGTCCGGCGGCCAGAAACAGCGCCTCGCTCTGGCGCGCGCCATACTGCACGACAGCGATATCTATATTTTTGATGAAGCGACGTCCAACATTGATGCAGAAAGCGAGAACCAGATCATGAAGGTTATTCACGGGCTTGCGGGGACGAAAACAGTATTTTTAATTTCCCACAGGCTGGCAAATGTGGCTGGCGCTGACCAGATTCTGATGATCAGGGGTGGCCGGATTGCGGAGCAGGGCACCCATGCAGAGCTGATGAAAATGCAGGGAGACTATGCAAGGCTTTATACAGGCCAGAAAGAACTGGAAAAATATACAGGAGAGGGGGCGGCATAATGGGACATAAAGAAGAAAAAACAAGGAGTTCATTCCGGGTGATGGCCGGGCTGATCGGGATGGTAAAACCGCTTTTGGGCCTTATGGCGCTGGCGGTCCTTATGGGATGCGTAGGAAATCTCGCCGCCACATTCCTGACCGTTTTTGGTGGATACGGCCTGATGTCCGCGGCGGGGCTTTACGATGGGCAACCATTTTATATGATCGCAGCCGCATTGATTATATTCGCTGTATTCAGAGGAATTCTGCGCTATGCGGAGCAGTCATGCAATCATTACATCGCCTTTAAACTGCTGGCTAGAATCCGCCATAAGGTTTTTGCATCCCTTAGAAGGCTGGCGCCGGCGAAACTGGACGGTACTGGGAAGGGAAACTTGATTTCTATTATTACCAGCGATATTGAACTGCTGGAGGTGTTTTATGCCCATACCATCTCACCGGCTGCCATTGCGGTGATTACATCGGTCTTCATGACCATATTCATCGGGCTGCAGCATCCTGCCGCAGGCGCGCTTGCTCTCGTGTCCTATGTGGCAGTGGGGGGAGTAATCCCCCTGCTAAACGGGAAAAAAGGAAAAGAAAGCGGACAGAAGTACCGGGATTCTTTTGGTGAGCTGAACACTGCCGTGCTGGATAATCTTTACGGATTGGAAGAGCTGCTGCAGTATGGACAGACCGGGAAGCGCATGGAGAAGATGGCGGAGCAGACAGAAGAACTGGAAAAGACCAGTAACGGGCTGAAAAAAGATGAAAACGTGCAGCGGATTTCCACAGATACGGTGATTCTTGCCGCCGGGATTCTGATGCTGGTTCTCTGCGGCGTTCTTAACCGCGGAGGCGAAATGGAGTTTCACCAGGGTGTAACAGCAGTCATTGCTATGATGAGTTCCTTTGGTCCTACGGCGGCACTTTCTGCGTTGTCAAATAACCTGAACCATACACTTGCAAGCGGAAACCGCGTTCTCAATATCCTGGAGGAGAAGCCTGCCGTAGAAGATGTGATAGCCGGCGCAGAGTTGGAAGAAGGCGCCGTTGGCTGCCGTGATATCAGTTTCCGGTATCAGGAGGAGCAGGATGGCGTGCTGGAGAACTTTAACGCTGATTTTGAACCTGGAAAAATCCATGGAATATTCGGAAAAAGCGGTTGCGGGAAGTCTACCCTGCTGAAGCTGATGATGCGCTTTTACGAGACGGATCAGGGGAAGATCACCTATGGAACTGAAAACGTGAACAACATCCGGACGGATTCCCTGCGCTGCGGCATGTCCTATGTGACACAGGAAACATTTCTGTTTCACGATACGATTGAAAATAATATCAAGATTGCGGATGAGAATGCCACCAGGCAGGAAGTGGAGGAGGCGGCAAAGAAGGCGTCCATCCATGAATTTATCATGTCGCTGCCCCATGGGTATGACAGCAGGCTGACAGAGCTTGGAGACTGTATATCCGGCGGGGAAAAGCAGCGGATCGGGATTGCCAGGGCTTTTCTTCATAAAAGCCGGATGATACTGCTGGATGAACCGACCAGCAACATTGACAGCCTGAATGAAGGCATCATACTGAAAAGCCTGAAAAAAGAGAAAGAAGGGAAAACAATTCTGCTTGTTTCTCATAGAAAATCTACAATGGGGATTGCTGACAAAGTAGTGCAGATGTAGGAAATGATAAAATTTCTCAACAACGATGGTTAGCTTTGACTAGCCGGAAAATCCGTTGTTATGATGGTTAAGAAGGCAGGGACAGGCGTTTTTCAGATAGGAGTGGTGGAAAAATGAAACAGCATAAATTTTGGGCGTGGGCCGCGGTCTTTTGTTTTGCGATGGTGTTCTATACCGGATACAAGCATAAGTAAATAACCTATTAAAACAAATATAGTACAAGGAGGAACATAAGAATGGATATTTTTAAACTAAAGAGAATCGGTATTTTTGCAGGAGGTGTTTTATTTGGTACGGCAGGAGTAAAAGTGCTTTCAAGCAAAGATGCAAAAAAGGTTTACACAAACTGTACGGCAGCCGTACTGCGCGCAAAGGAATGTGCTATGAAGACTGCTACGACGGTACAGGAGAATGCAGAGGATATTCTGGCAGAGGCAAAACAGATCAATGAAGAACGTGCGGAAAAAGACGCAGTGCAGACGGAAGAGATGTCTTCAGATGAAGCTTCAGCCGAGGCATAGGGAACTCTGTTAGTAAAAATAGGTGAGGCGAAGACGGGGCTGGGCAGATGCGACAGCCCCGTTTTACTGCAATGCCGAGGGGAGAACACTCTGGAAATATATGGGAGGTGTTACATTGAGATTTATAATTAAACACGAAATAAAAGGCCGGATGCGCATACACGTCCTGCAGGACAGGATGACTTATCAGGAGGCAGATACTCTCCAATACTATCTAAGCAGCCTTCCCCAAGTGCTGGAGGCGAAAGTATACGAACGGACGGCCGATGCGTCTGTCCAGTTCGAGGGCGATAGGGATGGACTGGTGATTCTTCTGAAGAAGTATCATTATGAAGCGGTGGAGGTCCCGGAAGGGCTGATTGAAAATTCAGGCAGGCAGCTCAATGCAGAATATCAGGAGCGGCTGATTCAGAAAATCATTTTACGGTATGGAAGCAAATTTCTTATCCCATATCCTGTCCGGAATGTCTGCATTGTTCTGAAGTCTCTCAAATATCTGTGGAAGGGCCTTAGATGTCTGATGAAAGGCCGGCTGGAGGTACCCGTCCTGGATGCCGCTGCAATAGGAGTATCCGTGCTGCGGGGAGATATGGAGACCGCAGGTTCTGTGATGTTCCTGCTGGGGATCGGAGAAGTGCTGGAAGAGTGGACGCACAAGAAATCCGTCGGTGACCTTGCCAGAAGTATGTCGCTGAATATAAAAAAGGTCTGGCTGCATGCAGACGGCCATGAGGTGTTAACGGATGCCTCCAGGATAGTTCCGGGAGACCAGGTGGTTGTACATATGGGGAATGTCATACCGTTTGACGGCATTGTTGCGGAAGGGGAAGCGTTCGTAAATCAGGCTTCTCTCACCGGTGAGGCTCTCCCTGTGCGTAAGGAAACAGGAGGATACGTGTACGCAGGTACGGTACTGGAGGAAGGCGAGCTCATCGTTCAGGTCAAAAAGACAAAGGGTACAACCCGCTTTGAAAAGATCGTATCCATGATCGAGGAGTCAGAAAAATTAAAATCAACGGTGGAAGGGAAAGCGGAGCATCTGGCAGACAGACTGGTTCCCTATACACTTGCAGGAACAGGGCTGGTATGGCTGTTTACAAGAAATATAACGAAGGCGCTGTGTGTGCTGATGGTGGACTTTTCCTGTGCCTTAAAACTGGCAATGCCCATTGCTGTTTTATCTGCCATCCGGGAGGCAAACCAGTACCAGATTACTGTGAAGGGCGGAAAGTATCTGGAAGCCGTGGCAGAAGCGGAGACAATCGTATTTGATAAGACGGGGACGCTTACGAAGGCAAAGCCGACGGTAAAAAAGGTCATTACCTTCGGAGAAGGGGACGCGGAAGACATGCTTAGAATCGCGGCATGCCTGGAAGAGCATTTTCCGCATTCTATGGCCAAAGCGGTGGTGAAAGCCGCCAAAGTAAAAGGACTTGTTCATGAAGAGATGCATGCAAAAGTAGATTATATCGTGGCGCATGGTATTTCCTCCTCCATTGACGGTAAAAAAGTTATAATCGGAAGCCATCATTTTGTATTTGATGATGAAAATTGTACGGTACGGGAGGGATATAAAGAGAAGTTCAGCAGTCTCCCCACAGAATATTCCCATCTTTATCTTGCCATTGAGCAGAGGCTTGCCGCAGTCATATGCATAGAGGATCCGCTGAGAGAGGAGGCAGCAGAAGTAATAGCATGCCTCAGAGATGCCGGATTCAAAAAAATAGTTATGATGACCGGTGACAGCGAGCGCACAGCGGCAGCTATTGCAGAAAAAGTGGGTGTGGATGAGTATTATTCCGAGGTTCTGCCGGAAGATAAGGCAAAATTTATTGAAAAAGAAAAAGCGGCCGGCCGGAAAGTGATCATGACGGGGGACGGTATCAACGACTCTCCGGCGCTATCAGCCGCTGACGTTGGAATTGCCATCAGCGAAGGTGCTGAGATAGCGAGGGAAATAGCCGATATCACAATCGCTGCAGAGAATCTGCGGGAAATAGTAAAACTGAAGCATTTAAGCGATGCACTCATGAACCGTATCCATACAAATTACCGTTTTATCGTTGGATTCAACACTTCGCTGATTATACTGGGGATAGCGGGAGTTCTTATGCCTGCCGCATCCGCGCTGCTTCACAATGCATCTACGCTGACAATCAGCCTAAAAAGTATGCAGAATCTTGTAGAAGAAGAGTAATAAATATATAGAAACATAGGTTCTTTGAGGATTGAGTGCGGACAGATTCTACCGCTTGATCCTCAGAGCTTTTTATACATTATTCTGCAGCTAGGCTGCAGACCCGCCCGCAGGGCATGCATTACGGGGTGCCCTTTGGGTATACGAAACTCCGCAATAAACTGCATATACGGGTATTTGAAAGTGTTTGAGATGCATTATTGAGAAAAAATATCACTAAATGTTATTGCTATTTTGAGTGAGAATGGTTATCATATACATAAGTTAGTTAAAACTAACTAGGTATAAACAACGAGAAATACGGACTGGAAAACAAAAGCATTACGCAGGAAATCAATTAAGGAGGATTTTATGAGTATAGTAATAATTGGAGGACATGACCGTATGGTAGGTCAGTATAAAAAAATCTGTAAACAGTTCCACTGTAAAGCAAAAGTATTTACCCAGATGTCTGCGGCACTGGGGAAGCAGATTGGCAGCCCGGATCTGATCGTGCTGTTTACGAATACTGTATCCCATAAAATGGTAAAATGTGCTGTGGAGGAGGCCGGAAGATGCAATGCGGATGTAATCAGATGCCACACAAGCAGTAAGAATGCACTCGAAGAAATATTGGGGGGCGTCTGTGGCAACGCATAATCACTAAGTGCAGTTTATATGAAGATGGCGTTTGGATTATTGAAGTCCGGACGCTTTTACTTTGCAGTGATATCCGGCAGCCAGAGGAAGATAAGATTGTGTTTTCCATTCAGGGCTAATATAATTAATCCTGTTAATATGAACAAAGTATAGAGAAAAGAGCTGAGAGAAACGTAGAAGAAGGAGGGCTTACATTGCCATTTCCGATCTGCCTTGGCTGAGTTCTTCTGGTGCCCGTCGGTTTATCCCTTCTTTCTGAAAGGGTTCAACTTAGATTTAAGGCTCAAGTCTCTGTAAATGAATGTGAAATCAAGGCTGAAATCTATTTTGGGGGATTTCAGCCCTGGCTCTTTTTACATACCTTGTGCTGCAGTTTTACTTCAGTCACGTCCGCAAGGCATGTGTTACGGGGCCTCGTGCATACTTAGTATCTTGAAAGTGCGTAGTTTACATGTTTGGATAAAAGGGATAAAATCATACTGTAATCAGGAGCGGCAGAATAAAAAGGGCTGGGAAGATGTAACCTTGGGAAATTCGCGGGCGGAGAGGCCGGATACCTGCCGGGAAAGTTAAGGAGGTGCGAGCTGGAGCGTGAACGGAGAAGTTACGATCATGCAGATCAGACGGATATCACACATGGCGTAAAAAAGCTGAGACTGGCAGCAGACAGTGCAGATGCAGTTGTTATTGGCGGAGGAGCAGGCTTGTCTGCGGCGGCGGGGTATGAATACGGAGGCAGCAGATTTCAGAAGTATTTTGGGGATTTTATTGCACGGTATCATTTTCGGGACATGTATACAGGTGGATTTTATCCTTTTGAATCCTTGGAGGAGCACTGGGCATACTGGAGCAGGTATGTTTTCATCAACCGGTACCACGATGCACCCAAGCCGGTTTACCGGGAGCTGTACGATATTGTGAAAGACAGGGATTATTTTGTGATCACTACGAATGTGGATCATTGTTTTCAGCGGGCAGGTTTTGATGAGGAGAGGATCTTTTATACACAGGGGGATTTCGGGCAATGGCAGTGTTCCGTACCGTGCTGTGGGAAGATATATCAAAACGAACGGCAGATCAGGGCAATGTTCGAAAGGCAGGAGGAGATGAGAATTCCCTCTGAACTAGTCCCCTATTGTCCCGAGTGCGGTGCTCCGATGACCATGAACCTGAGAGTGGATGATACATTCGTGGAAGGCAGGGGATGGCAGCAGGCTGGAAAACGATACGAGGAATTTTTGGAGAAACATAAGAAGGATCAGGTTTTGCTTTTGGAGCTGGGATGCGGCATGAATACTCCTGGTATTATCAAATTTCCGTTCTGGAAGCTGACGGCCAGGTATGAACGTTTTACTTATGCGTGTGTGAATAAAGGCGGGGCATGGGCTCCGGATGAAATCACGGGACGTTCCATATGCCTGGATGCGGATATAGCGGATGTGGCTGCGGAAATGAGTGGAAAAGGAGGATTGGGATATGAAACAAGCAAATATGACTCATGAGGAACAGCGTATTTTTTTGATTGAGATGCTGCTGGCGGAGATGCCGCAGTATCGTACAGCAGTTCCACCTGATGAAGAAGGGCAGAAACGGCTGTTAAGAAGCCTCATGAATGTGAGGCCGGTATGGCCCGCGAACCGTCGTTTTCTGGAGGTACAAGATGAATACCTGCGCAGGGAGGCAGAGCAGAAAGGTGTGGTGGACAGTGAGAAACTGCCGGCTATATCCTGGAATGAAAGGCTCGTTCTCTGGCAGGGAGATATTACGGCGCTGAAAGTGGACGGGATTGTGAATGCGGCGAACAGCGCCCTGTTGGGCTGTTTTGTACCGTGCCATTCCTGTGTGGATAATATCATTCACAGCGTCAGCGGAATCCAACCGCGCCTTAAATGTAATGAGATCATGGTAAAGCAGGGATTTGAAGAACCAATAGGCCAGGCAAAACTAACCCCGGGGTATAATCTTCCGTCCCAATATGTGCTGCATACGGTGGGGCCTATCGTATCAGGGCCGCTGTCAGAGGTACACTGCCGGCAGCTGAGGGAATGCTACCGGAACTGTCTGGAGCTGGCATCACAAAACCAGCTGAAGAGCATTGCCTTTTGCTGCATTTCAACAGGAGAATTTCATTTTCCGGGGGAGAAGGCTGCAGAGATTGCCGTTCGGACGGTGACTGACTTTCTGGAGAGGGATGTTCAGATTGAAAGAGTCATCTTTAACGTTTATAAGAACGAGGACTATGAGATATATAGAAGTATCCTGGATACCGGCCCGCAGGGCAGACAGAATTGAGACATATAACAAGCCGCAGCATGGATGATAGATCATTTATGCTGCGGCCTTTTTCATTAGACGGGAAGGGCTTTCAGGCTTGACAGTATATCATGGATTTTTCGGAAGCGGTACACACCGGAGTGCTTGTCTTCTATGATGGTAAGACAGGACAGTAAGTATAAAAATAAAACAAAATGATTGATATAATTAATATAAAAATTAAAATAATTAATATTTGTATTGAAAATAATAAAAAATAGTGATATATTATTAAAAGAAAGGAAGTGGATATATGAAAAAGGTCATCAGCCAGTGCCCGGTCTGTGACGGGGAACTCAGTGTTGTGCGTCTGAAGTGTGCCAAGTGCGGGACAGTGATAGAAAATGATTTTACACTCAGCAAGTTTGACTACTTGTCGGCCGAGGAACTGCATTTTACCGAGACATTTATCAAGTGCCGGGGAAACATCAAAGAAGTGGAAAAGGAACTGGGAATCTCTTATCCCACTGTGAGGGCGAAGCTGGACGGCGTCATTCAAAGGCTTGGGTTCGAGAAGGATGCGGCCCAGGACGAGGAGATGCTCCTGCGGGAGGCTGTCCTTAAAGCATTGGAGCAGGGCGAGATCACCGCGGAGGAAGCGATCCGCAAGCTGAAGTAAGTAATAATAAAAAGCAGGCAGGGGGGAGCGTTAATAGAAACTCTGCAGACAGAATTCATGATAATAAACAAAAAATTGGAGGTCATTATGGACGAGAGATTAAGAATTTTAAAAATGGTGGAAGATAGTACGATAACCGCGGAGCAGGCGGCAGAGCTTATGAAAGCGATGGGAGTAGAGGCGGAGCAGACGACAGCTGTTGCGCACAGAAGCTACGACAAGAAGATGTTCCGCATCATTGTGGACAGTACCGGAGGAGACAAAGTAAATATCCAGTTCCCTGTTGGCGCAGTCAAGAAGGTGCTCAAGGCAACCGGAAAGCTTCCGCTGCCGGAACAGGAACTGCAGGGGATGGATTTATCCGCCATTATGGAGGCAGTTTCTGAGTGCCTGGACGAAGAGGTGGAAGGTGATTTTGTGAATGTCAGTGCGGCAGACGGCACTACAGTCAGAATCTATGTGGACAAATAGCAGGTAAGCGAGGATATGTGGCATGATGGTAGTAGTCAGATCAAAAGATGTAAATCTTAGAATTCCGGTTCCCATGGGGATGGCGTCACTTGCGGTAAAAGTTATACCGGAAGCTGCTTTCCGGCAGATGCGCAGGGATGTGCCCCCGCCCTATGATGTATTGATTACCAGACAGGTCCTTGTGATGCTGCTGGACGAATGCATGGATATACTGAAGGAAAATAAGGGACTCGAAGTAGTACATGTGGAGGCAGCAGACGGAACCTTTGTTTCTATTAAGCTGTAGGATTTTGTAGATATGAAGTGGAACAGAGACGCTTTACCGTTACTATGCATAGCCCATTGGCCGTGCATAGTAACGGTTTACCGCCCGAAGTATATGATCCTGGGGGATTGTACACTTCGGGCGGTATTTTTCGGCTGAAGATCATTATAAAAACGTCTCTGGTTATGCCACACCTCTAATATGGAAGATTTTCCAGAATTCTTAAAAATTTATTAGGATTTATGAAAGAAACGGAGAGAAGAGGTGCAACTTTCAAAAAGTCTGTTATAATAGCAATAGACTGAAGAGAAAGGGAGACTGTTATGGGGAGAATATCCGGAAAAAGAAAACCGGTTGTACCACAATATGCGGTGTTCCCGCTGCTATCCTGTGTGATCCTGAACTTTATTGTTTATACCGGCACGGATTTGCTGGCGGGATCATGGAAACATTATGACTTAACGCTTCCCTTAGACCGGGCGGTTCCTGTTATTCCGGGATTTGTTACCGTCTATCTGGGGTGCTATGTGTTCTGGATTGTGAACTATATATTAATTGCACGGCAGGGGGAAGATCACTGCATCCGGTTTGTGACAGCGGATATGCTCTCCAGGCTGGTATGCGCATTTTTCTATCTTGTGCTTCCCACAACCAATGTCAGGCCGGTGCTGTCTGGCAGCGGGATCTGGGAGACGGTTCTGGGAATGGTGTACGGGGTGGATGACCCGACCAGGCTGTTCCCTTCCATCCACTGCCTTGTGAGCTGGTTCTGCTATATCGGTATCCGGGGGCGAAAGAATGTGCCGAAGGCATACAGAGCCTTTTCCTGCCTGTTTGCGCTGCTGGTTTGTGCATCCACGCAATTTACAAAACAGCATTACATAGTAGATGTGATCGGAGGGGTCCTGCTGGCTGAAGGAATGTACCGGCTGGCATTCCACACACAGCTGTACCGTTTTCCAAAAAGGGTATTTGACATGCTGGAGAGAAAATACTTTCGCAGGCGGGAGATGTCTGCGGGAAAGCAGGTGGGCTGTGACGAGTAAAAAGAAAAAGATTGTGAATATCGTCTTTCTCCTGGTCGTATTTGCATTGACTATCTATAGTGTATTTAAAGGGGAGGACCTCCGGGCCGTGATTAAGGCCATCCTGCAGGTAAATCCATGGTATCTTCTTCCGGGAATTCTGGGAGTGGTAGTTTTTATCTGGGGAGAGTCCATCATCATCCATTATATGTTCGGAACTCTGGGGATCCGGGAGAAAAAGCGGACCTGCTTTTTATATTCCTGCGTTGGGTTCTTCTTCAGCGCCATTACCCCGTCGGCCAGCGGCGGGCAGCCGATGCAGATATATTACATGCGGAAGAATAAAATTCCGGTTCCGGTCTCGACATTGGTGCTGATGATTGTTACAATTACATATAAGCTGGTATTAGTGGCTGTTGGTTTGTTTGTCGCCTTTTTCCAAAGGGGATTTGTACATAAATATCTGGAAGGAATTCTGCCGGTATTCTACCTGGGGGTAGGGTTGAATGTGGCGTGCTGCATAGCTATGTCAATTCTGGCATTCCATCCGGCTCTGGCAAAGGGAATTATGATGTGGTGCCTGAAAATACTGGAGCGTATCCATATCATGAAGCACAAGCCGGAGAGAACTCAGAAGCTGGAGAATTCCATGGATCAGTATAATGCGACGGCAGCCTATCTGCGCAGCCATGCCAGAGTTATGGTCAATGTCCTACTGATTACATTTTTTCAGCGATTCGCCCTGTTTTTTGTAACATGGTTTGTGTACAGGGCTTTTGGGCTTCACGGAGCGCATATATATGATGTTGTTATGCTCCAGGCAGTTGTTTCAGTATCGGTTGATATGCTGCCGCTTCCCGGAGGCATGGGAATCAGTGAGAATCTGTTTCTGATTATTTTCAAAGGGGTATTTGCAGCGGGTCTTCTCCTGCCTGGGATGGTACTAAGCCGCGGAATTGCGTACTATGTACAACTGCTGCTCAGCGCGGGAATGACACTGTTCGCGCATTTGACGATTGGACAAAAGGCAGCAGATAAAATATAAACAAAGGAAAAGAGAGAAAACATGATTGGATTTTATAATTATACGGTGGTATTGACCTATGCAAGCCTTGGCATATCTGTATTCGGGATGACACAGGCGATTCACGGAAGATTTAAAACGGCAATTATCTGCCTGGCTTTATCCGGGCTCTGCGATATGTTTGACGGGAAAATCGCCCGGGCAAAAAAGGACAGGACTGAGGACGAGAAAGCATTTGGGATTCAGATCGATTCCCTGTGTGATGTTGTCTGTTTTGGGGCATTTCCTGCATTGATCTGTTACCTGCTGGGCGTGCGGGGACCCGTCGGTCTTGCGATTATTATCTTATACTGTATCAATTCCGTGGTCCGGCTCGCGTTCTTTAATGTAATGGAGCTAAGAATGCCCTGGTATCGGAGGACGGGGAAAAGTTCTACCGGGGGCTTCCGATTACATCCATGGCCATTGTTCTGCCGCTGGTATTTATGATTCAGTTTTTCGTGCCGGACTTTGTGTTTCGGATCTGTCTGCATCTGGCCCTTTTGGTCGTGGGCATCCTGTTTGTCGTGAATTTTAAACTGAAAAAGCCGAAAAATATGACTTTGGCGGTTATCGTGGGTGTTGTTGCCGCGGCGGTTGTGGTCATGCTGTTCTTTACACGTTACAGAATTAGTTTCCACCCGGGCTGGCCATGGATTGTAAGGCGGTAATGGAGAAACAAAACGAATTTCTTAAACGGGAAGCTTACAGGAATACGGAAGAAAGGAAGTCCCCGGGAAGCTGATATGGAAATAACAGGCGGGGATGCAGTGATTATATATGAAATATATCGACAGAGACGGCAACATGACCGAAGAAAAGAACGGGCAGGACAGCCTGCTTGATTGGCTTTATAACCACAGGAGCGGAAGGACGCTCGTCGGCCTGCTGGTGAGGCCGGGGATATCAAGAGCAGGAGGATGGCTGCTGGACAGAAGATGGTCCACATGCCTGATTGATCCTTTTGTGAAAAAAAGCGGCATCGATCTGTCCTGTTATGTGAACCAGAGATATAAGTCCTACAATGAATTTTTTACGCGGGAGATCAAACCGGGAGCACGGCCGTTGGAGGGCGGGGAAGGGACTCTGATCAGTCCCTGTGACGGGAAGCTGAGTGTATATCCGATTACCGCAGAAGAGGGGGAGGAGAGCCGGTTCCGTATCAAAAACACCGAGTATACGGTGGGATCGCTGCTGCGCTCCGTGAGCCTGGCTAAGCGTTACGAGGGAGGCTGGGCATGCGTGTTCCGTCTGACGGTGGATGATTATCATAGATATTGTTATGTGGATGACGGGGAGAAGTCCAAAAACTATCACATCAACGGCATTTATCATACAGTAAATCCGGCGGCAGGGGATGTGTATCCAATTTATAAAGAAAATACGAGGGAATATTCGCTTCTAAAGAGCAGGCATTTTAAGACTGTGCTGATGATGGAGGTCGGCGCGCTGATGGTGGGACGTATTACGAACTACCATGGGGCATGCCGGGTCAGAAGAGGTGAACCTAAGGGGCGGTTCGAGTTCGGAGGATCCACCGTGGTTTTGCTTTTTCAGAAAGATGCGGTGGAACTGGAGGAACGGCTGATTCTCAATACCCGGGCAGGATGCGAAACAATCGTAAAAATGGGGGAACGGATTGGGGAGAAGGGGCGCTCCGCGGAAGGCGAGGCAGGATGCGTCTGTAAAAGGAGACAGGGGGGCTGGAAACGGAATACAGAAGCAAGCTGGAATAGAGCAAAAAGGAAGGAAAACCAGGGCAGACCTGGCCACAGTACCTGAAGCCTTGATGGCTTCAGGCTCTGGGACCAGGGAGATATGTGATTTGTGATCACATATCTCACCCTGGTTTTCCTTCCTTTTTACGCTACTCTAGTCGTTTAGTTTTGCCTAAAGTGTACAAGTTTTCTTTGTATGAGGCAGAGAGGGGAATTTATGATGGAAAATTATTTGGTTCAGGCGTATAATGAATAGCGTTTAGCAATATTTTTTGTTTATGAGGTGGCGGGGATGGTTAAGGATCGAGCGTTTTATGCGAATTTTTTTAAGATTTATAGTGCGCTGGTACTGCAGAATGTGATTACATTGAGCGTGAATCTGGCGGATAATCTGATGCTGGGGGCTTATAGTGAGACTTCGCTGGCCGGGGTTGCGGCGGTGAATCAGATTCAGTTTATTTATCAGCAGCTGCTGATGGCGCTGGGGGATGGGCTTGTTATTTTCTGCAGCCAGTACTGGGGAAAGAAGCAGACGGGGCCGATGAAGAAGATTGCGGCTTCTGCCATGCATGCGGCGCTCGCTGTCGGGGTGCTGCTATTTGTTTTGGTCAGTCTGTTTCCTTACCGGGCAGTGGGGATGTTTACGACGGATCAGGCGATTATTGGTGAAGGCGTGAAGTATCTGGGTATTATTCGGTTTACATACTTGTTTTTTGCGGTTACGCAGCTGCTTTTGGCAGCTCTGCGCAGTGTGGAGGTGGTGCGGATCGCTATGTGCCTATCTGTAGTGACTTTTTTTGTGAACTGCGGGATTAATTATGTTCTTATCTACGGACACTTCGGAGCGCCGGAGCTGGGAGCCAGAGGGGCGGCAATTGGGACTTTGATTGCCAGAATCATAGAATGTACGGTTTTGATCGTCTTTGTAGTGAAAAAGGAGAAGAGGCTGAACCTGAAATTGAAAGATTACCTGCAGTTTGACCGGGTGCTCTGCAGGGATTACTTCAAGATTACGGCGCCCATGCTGGTGGTGCAGGGGCTTTGGGGCCTGAATACGGCTCTGCAGACCGTAATACTGGGACATATGACTGCTGCGGCGATTGCCGCTAACAGTGTGGCATCGACACTCTTTATGATGGTCAAATCCATGGCAGTAGGCGCGGCATCCACCGCTTCTATTATTATTGGAAAGACCATCGGGATGGGAGATATCAAAGTGGTGAAACAATATTCCATCCGGCTGCAGAAATTATTTCTGGGAATTGGGATTGTTTCCGGGATTATTCTGTTCTTTATTAGAATCCCCATCCTGAATCTGTATGAGCTTTCGGCCTCCACGAAGGAAATGGCGAATACATTTCTGCTTATCCTGAGCGTGGTGATCGTGGGCATGTCGTATCAGATGCCCACAAATAACGGAATTATCCGTGGCGGCGGCAATGCAATGTTTGTTGTGAAAATGGATCTGGTCAGTATCTGGATGATTGTAATTCCACTTTCCTTTATTATGGCGTTCGTCGTAAAAGCATCCCCGGCGGTGGTTGTGTGCTGCCTGAATGCTGATCAGATTTTCAAATGTGTGCCGGCTTTTCTGGAATCACATTATGGAAATTGGATACGCAAGCTTACTAGGGATGCTTAAGTGACCTATTTTCCTGTTGCAGCGTGATCCGGATTTTTAATACATTTTGTTCCAGGACTGCATCGATCGTTCCGCCCATTTTCTCCGTCATTTCCCTGACGATTGCAAGCCCCAGTCCGGAGGAACCCTTGCGGCGTGCCCCGTCTGCTTTATAGAACCGGTCAAATATCTGTTCCACATCCATCTGAGTATCTTCGGCGACAGGATTTTCAAAAGACAGCAAGCTGCCGGTCTGTTTGACTGTAATCCCTCCGGTTCCGTGCAGAAGAGCATTTTGAATCAGATTGCGGAAAATGCGCGTCAGGCATTCTTCATCCGCCATACCCCAGACACCTTCATCTTCGAATTCCACGACTGGTTCAACGCCCTTTTCTTCAAACTGCCGGTACATACCGACCAGGCACTCACCCAGCAGCGGAAGAATCTGTACTGACTGGATAGAAAGCTCAAACTCATTGCTGGATAGCTTCGTGTACAGGAACAATTCTTCCAGCATATCTTTCAGCTCTTCCAGCCGGTCCTGGCTGACGGTTAGATACCGGTCTCTTTTTTCACCATCCGTGCATTCCATTCCCATCTGAAGATACCCCGCTGCACTTGTCAGCGGGGTGCGGATATCATGCGCCAGGGCGGAAATGTTCTGCTTCAGCCGTTTTTGGGCCTTGTCGTACTGCCTCTCTTTCTGGCGGTTCAGTTTCATCACCAGATTCAGTCTGCGGCACAGTTCCACGAAAGCTTTATCCTTATGATTTACAAACAGTTCCATGTGGCTGCCCTGGGCCAGTTCATCCAGCTGCCGGCAGACGGACCGGATTTCCAGGCGGTAAAGGATGCAGCGTATAAGCAGAAGAACTGCGGCGGCGCCAAAGGCCAATGTGAAGATTATCATATGATCATACCTCCTGTTACTTATCTCACGCTCTGGGCAGACTGACTCCGGACGCCGGTTAAATATCTTTCTTACTCAGGGCGGTTCCCGCAATTACCATATACACAATCAGGAACACAATTCCCACGGCAAATCCCGCCAGGTCTGCAGGACTTTGGTACACCTCCGGCGCGTCCTGCAGGCTGAAGTATAACGTATATTTCAGCCAGCCATTCACGTGAAAGAGCCCAAGAAGTGCATTCAGCAGGGTGACGATTACTCCGCTTGACACCAATACGGCTGCAAGAATACCGGCTGCAATACTGCGGGTGAGCATACATACCAGGAGAACCAGCGCCAGCATTGCCATGGTCAGAACCCATGCCTGAGCCAGGAAAAACAGCACAGAGCTGAATCCGGTAACAGGAATATTCCCGCCCATTAATAGATTTACTAAAAAGGTAAACAAATAGGACGCAGCGAGATAGATGATATCTAAGATTGCGAAGGAAAGTATCTTGCTCCCAATATATTTCCAGCGGTTTACGTGCACGGACATAATGTTTTTAATAAATCCATTTTTAAAATCAGCACACACAAATATAGTAAAATATATCGTGAGTACAAGGGCAAAAAATCCACCGTCCATGTTGGACTGTCTGAATACCAGCAGAAGATTAATCTCCCTGAACAGGGCTTTTGCTTCCTCCATCTCTACAAAATCCATCATGCCGAGTCTGCTTGCGGCCGCCTGCCCTGTAGGCGTGAGCATCAGAAAGAGAAGAAAATAAACAAGTGCGATTGTCGCCAAAATTATGCCCAGGCAGATATAAGCAGCCTTGCCTTTTCGCATCCGGTATAGATCCATACGCAGTAAATTAAGCATCGCGGGCGCCCCCTTCCATCTTATCCAGAAAGTATTCTTCCAGATTCATGTGGTGGAAGCCCGAGGAATACACCTGGACCTGGTTGGTGACCAGCAGCTGGATCAGCCATGCACTGTCCGTGAAACCGTAGATGCGCAGGGTCTGGTTATCATAAACTTCCACGCCGGCATCTCTCAGATTTTCGGAAATAACGGGAAGCGCACGGTCCACATTATCCACTTCAAGCTGGAAATAATCACGGCACTTTTCCTCTAGTTTTTCCCTGCTGATTTGTTCAATCATCCTTCCTTCACGAATGATCCCATAGTGGGATGCGATTTTACTCAGTTCGCCGAGAATATGGGAACTTAAGAGTATCGTTTTCCCTTCCTCATTCAAGGTGTTCATCAGTTCCCGCAGTTCCCGGATTCCCTCCGGGTCCAGTCCGTTGATCGGCTCATCCAGAATCAAAAGGTCGGGATTCCCAAGAAGCGCAAGGGCGACTCCCAGCCTTTGCTTCATCCCCATGGAGAAATGTTTTACTTTCTTCTTACCTGCATTGGCAAGTCCGGTTATTTCCAGTACTGAATCGATATTCTTTGGGCCGGGCAGCCCCATGCATTCTGCTTTCATCCGCACATTATCCCGTGCCGTCAGATCGTGGTGCAGTCCGGCTTCCTCAATCAGCACACCCATTCTTCTGCGGACCATAGGTTCATTTACATTCCTGCCGAATAGTTTGGCCTCCCCATGCGTTGGGCGTACCAATCCGCAGAGCATTTTCAAAGTGGTAGACTTACCCGAACCGTTAGGTCCGATAAGCCCATATACTGCCCCGGTCTTTACCCGCATATTCAGCTGGCTGACCGCGTCTGTGTTTCCGTATGTCTTGCAGAGCCCTTTTGTCTCTACAGCGTATTCTTCCTTCATAAGCTTAACTCCCTTTTCAAGTTTTTGATTATGGCATTATTATAAAACGCAAAGTTTCATAAAGTGCTCAAAAATGTTTAAAAAAGTTTAAAGCCTAAGCCCCAGACCGTCTGGATATAAGAATCCGTTCCGCTGTCTTTCAGTTTGGAGCGGATATTACTGATATGGACATTAATCGTCTTATCCTCTGCAAGATACTCCTCACCCCAGGCATATTCATAGATCATCTGCTTAGAAAACACCCGCTTCGGATTCCGCAGGAACAATTCCATGATCAAAAACTCATGACTCGTAAGCTCAACAGGATCTCCGCCCGCCGTCATCTCATGATTTGCAGGATTCATCGTCCATTCCCGATAAGAGAGAATCGTCTCATCCGTTCCTGCCTCAGGCTGCCGTCCGCGTTTGCGGAGCTGAACCTGGATCCGTACCAGAAGCTCCTGCAGTTCAAAAGGCTTGCACATATAGTCATCTGCCCCTGCCTTCAGCAGCTCAATCTTACTATCCAGCCCATTTTTAGCCGAAAGAACAATCACCGGAACCCGATCCGCAAAGACTTCGATCAGCTCCTCCCCCGGAATTCCAGGCAGCATCAGATCCAGAATAACCAGATCAAACTCCGACATAGAAAAAAGCAGCTTCCCTTCGCTTCCCGAGAAAGCCTGGGAGCAGCAAAATCCTTCTCCGTTTAAATATTCACATATCATCTGATTAATATCAGAATCATCCTCAACAATAAGAATACGATACATTCTGTTACACTCCTTAACCTGCCGGTATATTTCGAATCTGCCGGCAATATACATATGGGTTAATCATACCATAAAATCCCGATGAACACCAAAAAAACCTGCAGGGAAAGGGTGGATACCTCAGCCAACATGCTCTCGTACGGTCTGCACAGTAAATGCGCAGACCTGTCTGAACTGTTATTGGATATTTGACATATCTACCGGCAAAGTATAAAATTCTAATTAGAATGGTTCTCTGAAGATAATGGAAGGTAAGGTGGTATAATGGGAAGACCAATGAAATGCAGGCGGATATGCCAGATGCCCAAAGTGGATGAGTTCATCCCTTCAGGGGCTGGATGCGATGAAATAATAGAAATGACCGTAGATGAATACGAGACGATCCGCCTGATTGATCATCTTGGATATTCACAGGAGCAGTGTGCGCAACAGATGAACGTAGCCAGAACTACGATCCAGGCAGTTTATGACTCAGCCCGAAAGAAACTGGCGGATGTGCTTGTGGAGGGGAAAAAGCTGAAGATTGGAGGAGGATCATATGAAGTGTGCCCGAAAGCATCCGGATGCTGCAGAAGGCAGTGTGAACATGCCAAGTGCAAAAACTCTGTGCAGGAGTGAGGAAAGCATAATCATAAAAAACTAAAACATAAAAGTTATTGACATATGCCGGAAATAGGTGTACAATTTTGTTACAAAATCATTGGGAGGTATAGAGATGAAAGTAGCAGTTACCTATAAAGACGGAGAGATATTCCAGCATTTTGGCCATTGTGAGCAGTTTAAAATGTATGAGACAAAAGAGAACCGTATTGTTTCCTCAGAGATTGTAAGTGCGGTCGGAAGCGGACATGGAGCACTGGCAGGATTTTTGAAGGCGCACGATGTACAGTCCCTGATCTGCGGAGGGATCGGCGGAGGTGCACGGATGGCCCTGGCAGAGGCAGGCATCGAATTGTACCCGGGAGCAGAGGGGAATGCAGATGCCTGTGTAGAAGCATTGCTGCAGGGTAATCTGGCGTACAATCCGGATACAATGTGCAGCCATCATCACGGCGAAGGACATGACTGCGGTAACCACAGCTGCGGAGAAGACAAACACGGGTGCGCGGGAAATCACTAAAATAGGAAAATCTTCATGGAAAAGACCAGAACTGAGCGGGATCATTTTCATGGAGATTTTTTGTTTCGGGGGAAAGTACTTTTGAAGAGTCTTTTTTCATAGGGCTGCTGTATTAGAAGATTACATTTTCAATGTGGGCTCGGTTTATACAAACTTTCTGACCAGAAAATTCATAGAAAGCCACTTCGATATTCTCAAAAACATCAAGAATGGGCTGGGGATCAAATAGCCTGGCACTAGTAAGTCATTCTGACTGAACAAGCAGGACATTTAGTGTGGCTCACACTATTTCCTTCTGTGTCCTACAAGTTCGTCTAAAGAAATATCGAACAGATCTGCAATTTTTACAAGTTCGTATATATCAGGAACGCGTTTGCCAATCTCATAATTGGAAAGTGTCTGCCGTTTCAAATATAACTTTTTTGCCATCTGTTCCTGGGTCATCCGGTTCTTTTTGCGCAACGTCTTTATATTATTGCCAATTGTATTATGTGACATATATGATCAATCCTTTAAACAATTTTTTGAAATAGATTTAATAAGCTTATAAGCTACAATGGATTATATAAATAATCTATACTTATAAATATATGATATCAGTTCTTAACTATAAATACAAGTAATGTTTTGAGGGAGTAGGACACGATGAAACTAATTCATAAAATAAAATGAAAAAACTTTATCTGTTACAAAAAAAGAATTTCGCCCGGTTAAGAAAACCACACACAGCGATCATCGGAATCCGTATTCATTTTTATACATAAAGGAGGAGCCATTGCGCCGGCAGAAGATTCATCTGCTTTTACAATGGCTCCCTATTCACCGCATCCAGACGGTATTATTTACTTGCATTTTCAGCAAATTCTGTCGTTACAAGGTCTTTATAAGGCGCACGTGTATCGAGTTCGCCTGCGCTTTCCAGAATATCCTGCAGCAGATCCAGGCTGCTTTCCTCGAATACAAGATTATCTTTCCATGTATCCTGATCGTAATATCTGGTTACAATTTTTGTGATTGTCTCCAAATCTGTTTCCGGGAATTGTGGTTCAATGACTGCTGCAATCTCTTCCGGTGTGTGTGACTGTACGTAGTCCATGCCTTTCTGCAGAGCGTTTACAAAACCCTGGATGACGTCCGGGTTCTTTTCTATAAAGCTCTTCTTTGCACTGTAGGCCGTATAAGGCACATACCCGCTGTCTTCACCAAGAGAAGCGACAACGTATCCCTTGTTCTCTGATTCCAGTGTGGTTGCCCCGGGTTCAAATTCAACGGTAAAGTCTCCCTGTCCCTCGGCAAATGCGGCTGCTGTGGAACCAAAGTCAATACTCTGGTTGATCTCCAGGTCAGCGGACGGGTCGATGCCGTTCTGCTTCAGTATATACTCAAACACCATTTCCGGCATTCCGCCTTTTCTTCCGCCAAGTACGGTACTGTCCTTGATATCATCCCATGAAAAATCAGGCATTTCTTCCCTGGCAACCAGGAAATTTCCTGCGCGTTGCGTCAGCTGTGCGAAGTTGACAACGTAGTCATTGGCCCCTTCGTTGTAGGTATAGATCGAGGCTTCGGATCCCATAAAGCCGATATCGGCTTCCCCTGACAGGACAGCAGTCATGGTTTTATCAGCGCCAAAACCACACACCAGATCGAGATTGATCCCTTCCTCCTCAAAATACCCTTCTTCAATAGCTACATACATTGGCGCATAGAAAATGGAATGCGCTACCTCATTCAAAGTGACATCGGTCATTTCAGTTTTGGTATTCTCTTTTTGTGTCTCTGATGTGGCTTTACCGGATGTTTCTTTTTCATCTTTTTGTGAACCGCAGCCGGCCAGCAGCGCCATTACCATAACGGCTGCGAGCATTGCGGCAAGTATCCGCTTCTTCATAAAATTCCTCCTGTAACAATTCGGTCTCTTATACTATATGAAAAAAAACAAAATTGGTGTATCTGATCAGAAACATCAACGTAACAGTTCAGGCTTGTCTGAACTGTTACACATCAACAGCCGCAAATTGGTTTATATTAGCCAGAAGGATAGCAATTTTCAGCAACCTCTGATATGATAAAAGCAACAGATGCAATAGAGGCATGATTCAAAAAAGAGGAAAATATATGAGAAGAGAAGCTGATTTAACTGCATGGGGAAAATTGTATGAAACCGCAGGGAAAATAAAGGCTCTGGAGCCCTGGAAGGATTTTTGGGACATGGATTTAATCATCGTGTGCCCAAAGGGGAAGAAAGTTCCTTACTTTTGCAGTATCATGGGACACGGCGGTGTCTGCTGCGGGATAAGCGTTTATAAAGGCGAAGAAGGACTCCGGGATTTTGATATGCTCACGATGGCTGATGTAGGGGGGATTCCTCTGGATTATGCAATGTATGAACAGAACAATCTGACCTGCTACTGGGGCGACCGGGAGGAAGTGGGGACAAAGCAGAAAAAAATAATCAAAGAACTGGGCCTGAAATTTCGCGGCAGAGGACAGTGGCTCTTTTTCCTCTCTTTTAAAAAGAGGTATACCCCATATCTTCCTGATGCAGAGGAGGTTGAGGAACTGACTGGAGTCTACGAAGGTCTTTTGGCTATCCTAGAGGATTACCGGCAGAGCCACATACCAGTTGACTACGAACAGGGAGAATATCTCTGGAGCATCTACAATAAAAAAGAGAAAAGATGGAAAAGCGAGATACATGCCCTTCCCTATGAACCGGAGAGTGCGATCAGCATTATCGAACTCAGCGATGAGATATTGAAAAAAAAGCTGCAGAAGTGTCCCTCCGTGGAAGGTGAGTTGCAGATGGATTTTCTCTATCTGAACAACAGCACCATAGAAAATGAATATGACCGGCCGATTAACCCGCTGTTGTTTCTCGTTGTAGACGGAGAAAGCGGAATGATTCTTAACGTAGAATTGTTGGATCCTGAAGATGAGGAAATAGATTTTATCCTGAGTTTCTTCGTTGATTTCACGCAGCAATACGGCAGGATAAAGATGATAAAGGCGAGAAATCCCTTAATCTACTCTGCTCTTGCAGATATCTGCCAAAGATGCAGTATCGAACTGACGAACGGAGATATGACTGAGATCGACGAAGCCATTCAGGATCTGAAAGATCATCTTTAAGAAAATAAGTAAGGTTCTCCCATCTTCATAGGAGAAAGATGAATCACTAAAATCAAGATTAACGGCAGGCAAAGAAGCTGTGCGGTCTTAAAATAAAATGCTCCCATCCGGGCAGAACAGAGTGCGGTTGAATACCGCCGGTCAGTCCGGATGGGAGCATTTCTAGGATTTTTTAATAATTATCATGATCCTCCTCAAAAGGATCATCGTATTCATCCTCATAATCTTCTTCATCGCCGCTTCTGGAAGCGATCGTCAGTACAAGGAAGATAACTGCCAGCACAGCACCTGCAATGGCGCCATACAGAAGCCATTTATCGTTTCCGCGCTTTAGGAAGGCAAAAACGGCGCTTCCGATGTAGAAGATCAAAGGAAGCACAAATGCGAATATCGTGCGCTTTTTCTGCATAATCAGAAGAAGCAGTCCGGATACAAGCATGCAAAGTGCAAGCACAATATATATCGTCCCGGTCGTAGCATTACTGCCCGCCGATATATTATTCAATCCTGCCATGAAGCCTTTATATGCGAAAAATCCAAATGCCACAATGGATATAATTCCAAAGATGATGCGGAGTGTTCTGAATTTAGGCTTAGGCTCTTCCTTATCCACAGGGGGTCTTTCCGGCTGAGGAACCGCTGTTCTGGCAGCAGAAGCTGCAGCGGGTCTCTTCGCAGGCTGTCTTTCTAAATCAGAATCCGGCCGCCTTTTCTTCACCGGTTTCCGGTTCGGATCTGTGGAAAGCATATCTTCATAACTCTGTTTAACTGCCTGTTCTTTTTTCGTTCTTATTTTTTCAGGAGGAATATTGCCGTATTTCTGTGGGCTGTTTCCAGACGGAGCAGCGTTTCCTGCAGCTGCAGGCCTCTTCTGTGGAGGTCTGGTTCCTGCCTGGGCCTGTTTTTTCACAGGAGCAGCGGGATTGCCGTCGGAAGAAGCGGGTCTCTTTGCGGCACCGGCGGGTCTGCCGTCGGGAGAAGCGGGTCTTTTTGCCGGAGCAGTTGGTCTGCCGTCGGGAGAAACAGATCTTTTGGCCGGAGCAGCTGGTCTGCCGTCCGCAGATGCAGGTTTCTTTCCCCCTGGGGCGGGTTTTCCATCAGGAGCTGTAGACCTCTTCGATGAAGGAACAGGCTTCCCATCGGGAGAAGCAGTTTTTTTCGCTGAGACAGCAGGTTTTCCGTCAGGAGAAACAGGTTTTTTCACAGGAGCAGCGGTGGTTCCGTCAGAAGAAGCGGGCCTTTTTGCCGGAGCGGCAGGTTTGCCATCGGGAGAAACAGGCCTTTTCGCCGGTGAACCCGGTTTCCCATCGGGAGAGGCCGGTTTTCTGGCCGGATCAGCTGTCTTCCCGACAGAAGAAGCAGGTCTCTTTATCTGGGAAGCCGGTCCTCCGTCGGAAGCTGTCTTTTTAGCCGGTGCTGCGGCTGTACCCTCAGGAGCGCCGGCTTTTTTTGGTGCAGCTGAGTTTGCATTCGGAACGGCCGTTTTTTTGGCCTGGGCCGGTTTAGAGTCGGCAGCCTGTGTTTTGGCCGGTCTTGCCTTTTGCGAAACTTTATTATCGGCTGCCTGAGGCGCCGCCTTTTTCACAGGATCTTTCCCGGATTCAGATTGAACAGTTGCATTTTTTGTATGATCAGAAGCGTTGGTATTCACCGCTTTTTTTTCTCTTTGTTTGTCCAGATTCCATTGCTTTTTGCAGTCTCTGCAGATTGCGTATTCGTTAAAGATAGGTTTACCATTCTCATCAACGCCTACTTGCTTGTTCTGAAGTTCAACGTCTTTACCACATTTCGGACATCTCATTTATGCATTCCTCTCTTTCATAGGTAGATTAACAATGGTTTTATTATAGCATTTTGTCAGGGGAAGGACAAGGAAAAATGCTATATCTTGCTGTTTTATGTCGAAAACACGCTACAGGGCACATGATTTGGGCTGTAACGAAAACACCACCATTGTATGAATGGCGGTGTTTTTTCGGGAAATACTATTTAGTAATTGTTATCGTGAGGCGGTTGTTCTGAAGCATTGGCATGTGTGGATGACTTGGCCTTGATAACAGGGGGCTGATACTGGTACAGATCATTATAGGCTTCCAGTTCTGCGTCAGACATCGGGAGAGAGGGGATCAGGCCCGTACAATCCATAGTTGATGCCGCATTTGACAGATAATCATAATCGTCAATGATTTTTTCATTTTCTTTATTATTTAACATGAAATTCACCTCACTGATAGTATGTACGAAAGTAAAAATTGTATTCTGGAAGAAATATGGTATACTTAGAAACGTATGGAAAAATTAATGTGAAAAGAAAAGGGGGACGAATATGAAATTTGTAGCAGATACGCACGCACATACGCTGGCCAGCGGCCATGCATACAGCACAATCCGGGAGATGGCGGCGGCAGGAGCTGCTAAGGGCCTTAAGGCGCTGGCAATAACAGAACATGCACCCGAGATGCCGGGCACCTGCAATTTCATTTATTTTCAGAATCTGGATGTTGTCCCGAGGGAAATGAATGGGATGCAGATGCTCTTTGGAGCTGAGCTGAACATCATGGATCCGGATGGAACCGTGGATTTGCCGGAAAGCATCTGCCGGGATCTGGATATTGTAATTGCAAGTATCCATCCGCCCTGCTATGGGAAGGGCCACAGTATGGAAGAAAATACAAGGGCGTACATTGAAGTGATGAAGAAACCCTATATCAATATTATCGGACACCCGGATGACGGGCGTTTTCCGGTAGATTACGAGGCTGTGGTGAAGGCGGCCGGCGAGACTAAGACGCTGTTGGAGCTGAACAACGCATCCCTGCGCCCCCAGAGTTTCCGCCAGGGAACCCGGGAAAATACGCTTACGCTGCTGGAACTCTGCAAACAGTACGGTGTTCCGGTCACAACAGGAAGCGATGCACATGTAGATGTGGATGCGGGGAATTTCCGAAATATACTGGACATCCTGAAATTCTGTGACTTCCCGGAAGATTTGATTGTAACCACGGATTTTGAAAAGCTGAAGCCTTACTTAAACCGTTATAGCTCTCAGGGAAGCCTTTAGACCGTTGTGGCAGTTCAGTCAGACCAGAGCTTAAGTTCTATTCACAGCCCAGGCCGCGCATAGTAACGGCATCTGGGCCATTTAAAGCCGCCTGAGGCAAGGGCCCAGATGCCCGGCTCCATCACTTTAATGGCTCGGATGCCGTGCAGCGGGGTGCACGGCCCCGTGAATAGCAACGAGCGTAATCTGAAAACTATATTAAACGTGATAAAAAGGTAGACTTTACAAGTTTAGTGTGCTAAAATGTAACGGTAGTCATTTGACTGATAAAGGAGATCGGTAGTATGAGTAAAAAGATAAGAACAGAGGCGGTAGATTATCTGTTTAGTGCCATACTAAGTCTGGAAAACAAAGAAGAGTGTTATACATTCTTTGAGGATATCTGTACCATCAATGAATTGTTATCACTCTCACAGCGCTTTGAAGTAGCGAAGATGCTGAGAGAACAGAAGACTTATCTGGAAATTGCAGAGAGAACCGGGGCTTCCACAGCAACCATCAGCCGGGTGAATCGTTCACTGAATTATGGGAATGACGGATACGACATGGTATTTGAAAGGCTTGGAAATAACGAAAAAGAGGATGCGTAAGCATCCTTCTTTTATTTTTTAGGCTGTTTGCCTTCTGAACGAGGCAGTTCGTCGATGATCTTTTCAATCAGCAGTTTTTTGACATACACATCAAAGCTGAGACTGCAGATAAATGAAAACAGATGCAGATAACTGCGGTCATCCTCGGCCGCGTCAGAAAATGATTCCTCGGCTTTTTCATAAGCCGCCCTGATCTCTTCCTGTAACGGGTTAATCTGGGCCTTTTCCATCGCACAGATCGCTTCATAAAGCTCGGTCATGTCGAGTGTCTCCCCATCAGAAAAAGCCTTGTCTGTGATCGGCTTCAGCAGCGTCTCTATATCTTTAATAGAAAGAATGTTCTTAAAATAGTAGATAAAAATCAGGACAAGCACATGCTCCTTCGTGTACTTCTTCTTGACAGGAGGAGGAAGGAGATTGTTCTTGGCGTAATTGTTGATCATGGTTTTTGTGAGAATCTTATCCTCATGATAGCGTTTTGTCGATGCAAGCTGAGCATCCATGAAAGTCGTGACCTGATCCATATATAAATCTATATTGGGGATGTCTTCCGGATGAATATAATCAATGCGGGAGATACTTTCTAAAATACTGTTCAGCATATCATTCGTATTAATCGTCATATTATCACCTCAATGACTTTATTATATAGTAATCAATACTAGATAGCAAGCATTTTTAAGCGTAAAATGAATAAATTCATTTTGCCCTATTATGTTAATCCACTGCTCGGAATTCATTTTCCAAAGTTTGATACATAACGTCAACGGGGGCCGGCATGCCGGTCCAGAATTCAAAATTTAAAGCGCCCTGACGTACCAGCATCCCGATCCCGGTTATAATTTGGGCTCCGCGGGACTGCGCTTCTCTCAGAAAGAGCGGCATGACCGGATTGAAAACTACATCGCATGCGATCATATTTTCGGTGATACTTTCGTAGTTTATATCTGGTTTCTGTTCCACATTAGGATGGAGGCCAATGGAAGTTCCCTGGATCAGAATCTGGGTCTCGACGGGAATCTCCATGCCAGGTGTCCAGGGAAGGTACTCGGAATCAGTGCCCGTCTGTGATGCAATCAGTTCTGCCAGTTCCCTGCCTCTCCCCTCATTACGGTTAATAATCAGGATCTTTTGGGCTCCGGCAAGGGCGCATTCTACTGCAATGGCACGGGCAGCCCCGCCGGCTCCAAGGATGGTGACGGTCTTGCCCTCGGGGGAAACACCCTTATCTTTGAGGGCCAGGACAAAGCCTTTCCCATCTGTATTTTCTCCGATCCAGGTTCCGTTATTATTGATCACGGTATTGACAGCGCCGATAATCCGGGCAGCCTCTGACAGCTGGTCAAGGTAGGGGATAATCGTGATCTTATGGGGCATGGTCAGATTTACCCCTCTCATATTGACTGCTTTTGCACCGAGAAAAGCCGCCTCCAGATCTTCGGCTCTGACCTGCATGGTTATGTATCGGTAATTGAGATTCAGGGCCTCATATCCGGCCTCCTCCATTACGCCGGTGGGATTTCCATCCACGGGATCCCCAAAAACTCCGGTAAGTTCAGCTCTATAATTTTTTTTCATATAATAACACGTCCTTTCTGTAAAAAATCTGAAAGTGTCAGGCATGCAGTACAGCTGCAGTTTAAAGGAAGCCCAAAGGACTGTCCTTAATATATGCCCTGGCGGGCGGGTCTGCAGCGAACCTACGGATTATAGTATAGCATTTTAAGCAGCAGTCTTCAATGGAGGAAAAGGTTCTGCGGCAGTTCTACATCAAAACATGTGGGAAAACCAAAAGGATGGATTGGAAAAGAGGGTAAAAATGAGGAGGGAATACTCTTTTTCGCGTGACAGAATACTTGTTTTGTATTATAATCTCATAGATAAGATGTAAAGCAGACAGGAGATACATATGAGTATATACGATACATTGAATGAACAGCAGAGAGAGGCGGTATACTGTACTGACGGCCCGCTTCTGATACTAGCCGGTGCGGGTTCGGGGAAAACGCGGGTCCTGACACACCGGATTGCCTATCTGATCGAGGAAAAGGGTGTAAATCCCTGGAATATACTGGCCATCACCTTTACAAACAAGGCGGCCGGCGAGATGCGTGAGAGAGTGGACAAACTGGTGGGGTTCGGCTCAGAAAGCATCTGGGTGAGCACCTTCCATTCGACGTGCGTGAGAATTTTGCGGAGATATATCGACCGGCTGGGATATGACAATAATTTTACAATCTATGACGCGGATGATCAGAAGACTTTGATGAAGGATGTCTGTAAACTAATTGATATTGATACCAAGGTTTATAAGGAAAGAAGCCTCCTTGGAGCGATCTCTTCCGCCAAGGATGAGCTGGTCACTCCGGAGGAATATGAACTCAATGCGGCGGGAGATTACGGGAAGCAGAAGATCGCAAAGGTTTACCGGGAATATGAGAAACAGCTGCGCGCCAATAATGCGCTGGACTTTGATGACCTGCTTGTGAAGACGGTACAGCTCTTCCAGACCCAGCCGGACGTACTGGAGAACTACCAGGAGCGTTTCCGCTATATCATGGTGGACGAGTATCAGGATACCAATACGGTACAGTTTAAGTTTGTAAGCCTTCTTGCGGGAAAATATAAAAACCTCTGCGTAGTCGGTGACGATGACCAGTCGATCTACAAATTCCGCGGAGCCAATATTAAAAATATTTTGAACTTTGAACAGGAATTTCAAGATGCAAGAGTAATCAAGCTGGAGCAGAATTACCGCTCCACGTCTAATATACTGAATGCTGCAAACGCAGTGATCAGCAACAACTGCGGCAGAAAGGAAAAGACGCTCTGGACAGACAACGGGGAGGGCGAAAAGATCCAGTGCCGCCAGTTTGATACGGGTTACGATGAGGCAGAGTTTATTGCGGAGGATATCCGGAAACATGTGAGAGAAGAAGGCTCCACTTACAACGATCATGCAATCCTGTATCGGACGAATGCGCAGTCGCGTCTGTTTGAGGAACGTTTTGTTTCCTCCAACATACCATATAAGATAGTCGGCGGCGTGAATTTCTACGCAAGGCGGGAGATTAAGGACCTGCTGGCTTATTTGAAAACGATTGACAACGGGCAGGATGACCTGGCTGTCAGACGTATCATCAATGTGCCGAAGCGAGGCATTGGACTGACAACCATTAACCGCGTGCAGGAATCGGCTCTGGAGCGTGAAATCGGATTCTATGAGGCTCTGCTGGGATTGGATCTGATCCCCAATATCGGGCGGAGCGCGGCAAAGCTGGAGTCATTTGTGGCGTTGATCGAATATTTTAAAACACGGGCCCGGGTGGACAGCATTTCTGACTTAATGAACGAGATCATTGAGAAGACTGGATATGTGGAAAATCTGGAAGCGGAGGATAAGGAAGATGCGCAGTCGTGTATTGAAAATATTGATGAACTTTTAAGTAAAATAGCAGCCTATGAGGAAACCTGCCTTGAACAGGACGAGAAGCCTACGCTCAGCGGCTTTCTGGAGGAGGTAGCCCTGGTGGCAGATATAGACAGCCTGGATGAGAATCAGGATTATGTGGTGCTGATGACACTGCACAGCGCCAAGGGTCTGGAATTCCCTCATGTCTATCTGGCAGGGATGGAAGATGGGCTGTTTCCGAGTTATATGACGATTACATCGGATGATATCGATGAACTGGAAGAAGAAAGAAGGCTCTGCTATGTTGGGATCACGCGCGCGGAAAAAGAACTGACAGTCAGCTGCGCCAGGAGGCGGATGATCCGCGGAGAAACGCAGTTTAATAAGATGTCCCGGTTTTTAAAAGAAATACCGCAGGAACTGTTGGAAACAGGCGCGGATTTCGGGGAAACATACGAAATGCCGGCACAAAATACATACCAGCAGGCAAAACAGCTGTTCAAGACAAAGGCATTTGCCCCGGCAAAAGTGGGGAAACAGTTTACCGTTACAAAAGAAAAAAGCCTGGATTATACCGTTGGGAACCGCGTGCGCCATATGAAATTCGGCGAAGGGCTGGTAAGAGATATTACAGAAGGCGGCCGCGATTTTGAGGTGACAGTGGATTTCGACACAGCGGGAACAAAGAAAATGTTTGCCTCATTTGCCAAGCTCAGAAAAATATAGAATTTATATAAAAATTATATATGTCTTTTTGACTATCTTTTTATATCTTCCTAAATGTCCGCAAAGCCTTATTTTATCGGCTCTACGGGCATTTTGCTTTTGTGGTAAACCTCGCATATCTAGGTCTATTTTCTTATATTTTCCCTGTCAAT
>BAIF02000050.1 GCA_000509105.1 Clostridiales bacterium VE202-21
TTTTTTTCTTGACAATTTTGTGATGGCGTGTTATATTACAAATAGAACAATGGGAGCTTGATTATGAACCTATTGTTGGACAGCATGTTTTCCCCGAAAGTATTTTCGGGGATGTTTTTGATTGGTCGAGGGGGCTTTTTCCCACAGATTTAACAAGATAGGAGGATTCTCCCAACGTTATAGGGAAAAGATGAATCTCTTAAAACAAGAAGCCAGAAGGTAGGACCAGGAGGTGATGGCAGTGGCTGCAAAGAGGGATTATTATAAAGTTTTGGGAATTGATAAGAGTGCAGATGAAAACACGATAAAAAAGGCGTACCGGAAGCTTGCTAAAAAGTACCATCCGGATACAAATGCCGGTAACGCCCAGGCTGAGCAGAATTTTAAAGAGATTACAGAGGCATATACGGTTTTAAGTGACGAAGAAAAACGTAAATTGTATGACCAGTTCGGCCATGCTGCTTTTGAAGGCGGTTTTGATGCCGATGCCGCGAAGGCATACAGCCGTCAGAATGGAGGGACACGGGAATATCATTTTGAAAGTGGCGATATGAATGATATTTTCGGGGATATTTTTGGCGATATGTTCAGGGGGGGCGGTTCAGAGGGATTCGAATACCATAATTATTCCGGCAGTGGGTTTGGAGGCGGAGGATATGGCAGAAAAACGTTCCGCAGAAAGGGAACGGACCTGCATGCGGAAGTTGCAGTTACTTTTGACGAGGCGGTTTTTGGATGTGAAAAGATTATTACGCTTCAGAATCAGGATGGTATGACAGCACCGGTGCAGTCCCTGCAGGTTCGCATTCCGGCAGGTATTGAGACCGGCAAGAGTATTCGGCTGCGGGGCAAAGGGATGCCGGGCTCGGGTGGCGGTGAACCGGGAGACCTGTTCTTAAAAGTACAGGTCGGCGGGAAGGCAGGCTTTGAGAGAAAGGGGCAGGATATTTATACGACGGCTTACATCCCGTTTACGACCGCAGTATTCGGCGGGGAAGTGATGGTTGAGACTCTTTATGGAAACGTACTCTGCAAGATCAGGGAAGGAACGCAGTCGGGGACGAAAATACGGCTTCGGGGAAAGGGCGTTGTGTCCATGAAGAATCCAGAGGTGCACGGTGACCAGTATGTATGCGTGCAGATTCAAGTACCGCAGAATCTGAACAGAGAAGCCAGGGAGAAATTGCGGGAGTTTGAGGCGGCGCAGCGAGGGGGAAGACAGTCCGCCTGACAGAAGTATGGACACACCTGTTTCCTTCAGGCGTGTCCATATTTTTATCTATGTGTCGAATATGGGTTGTATCCTTTGGTTTATTGGTGGTATCATAAGAGAAAGTGTCGAATATGTTTTAGGCTATGCAGTGTATGCAGGATGGCTGAGCTCTGTTTGGCGGAGGTGAAGCCGGAGGTTTCAAAAACATGGAGCTTAAAGGAGGAAAAGGTATGAAAAGAGTAATCAGCTTCGCGGTGTGTCTGTGCCTGGCTATGGGGATGCTGGCGGGATGCGGTGTGAAGGAGAAGGATGAGAAAAAAGAAGCAGAGGATATAACGCAGAAGGAAAAGGGAGACCGGCAGATTACCTTTATGATTCCGGACTGGGGGGTGCCCACGGATGAGATGCTGGAAGATTTTACCGGGGAGACCGGGATCGATGTTGTGATCAATGAGGTAAGCTGGGATGATATCAGGGATAAGATTGCAATTGCAGCTTCCGGCGGTTCTTCGGCTGCGGATGTGGTGGAGGTGGACTGGTCCTGGGTAGGTGAGTTCTATGCTGCAGACTGGCTGGAGGAGATCCGGCTTTCAGAAGAAGAAAAGGCAGATATGCCTACGCTGGATACATTTACTATAGAAGGAAAAGTACTGGCAGTTCCTTATGCCAATGATTATAGGCTGTCTTATTATAATACCGAGCACTATAAAGAGGCCGGGATCCAGTCGGCGCCGGAAACATGGGAGCAGGTATATGAAAATGCGAAAAAGCTGAAAGAAGCTGGTGTGGCTGAGTACCCGTTTGCGATTCCGCTGAATGCGGAAGAAGCGGCGACGACGTCATTAATCTGGCTGGCTTATACAATGAATGGCGCTGTCTTTCATGAGGACGGTACGCTGATTAAGGACTCCGTGCTGGCGGCGCTTAGTTATGAGGAAAAGATGCTTCGGGAGGAACTGATTGACCCGGCCGATAAGACTTCGTCCGGTATGGATGCATACCGGAGACTTTTATCAGGGGATGCCAGTTTTATGACGGGGCCTACTTCCTTTGTGGCGAGAAGCAGCAATAGTGAGGAGTGCAGTATTGTAGGGCAGATCGAGCCCATTCTGGTGCCGGGAAAGACAGGTACTTCAGAACATACCATGGCGCTTCCTGAGGCGATTGGAATAACGAAGTTCTCAAAAAATAAAAAAGATGCTGAGACATTTGTAAAATGGTATACGTCGCCTGAGATCCAAAAAGAACTTTATAAAACGAAAAGTGCCATCCCAACTCATAATACGATCTTGGAAGAACTCATAAACGACGGTTCAATCACAGATTCCGGCGCTATGCTGGAGGAGGCTGAGCGAATCTCGTCTCCGTTCCCCAATGGTGTACCGTCCTATTATGCAGAGATGAGCAATGCCATTTATAATGCGGTGAATAAAATGGCTCTTGGGGAATTGACTGCGGAAGAAGCCTTTGAAGAGATGGACAGTAAGATTACAGAACTGGCAGGAAAATAGTGATGAAAAAGGCATTACCATATCTATTACTGGCGCCCATGATGATTATCATGGGTGTCTTGGTATTTTACCCTGTGATTGTAACATTTTCATATAGTCTGAAAAAGTGGAAGCTGACGGCGCCCGGTGATATCGAATTTATTGGTCCAGCCAATTATGTCAGTGTATTAAAGTCATCTTCTTTTTGGTACAGCCTGCAGAATACCCTGTTTCTTGTCGTGATGATCGTTCTGCTTACAACAATGATCGGTATAGCCGTTGCGCTTTTTCTGAATGTGGAATCCCGGGTATCCGGACTCATGCTTGCCGTGGCAGTGCTGCCCTGGGCGCTTCCGCCCTATGTCAACGGGGTGCTGTGGAAGTTCATTCTGAGTTCCGGGTATGGATTCATGAACAAGCTGCTGATTACTCTGCATGTTGTGGACCAGCCGGTGGAGTGGCTGTCGTCGCGGTGGCTTCTGCTTCTGTCGGTTTCACTAGTTGTTACTTGGCGGAGCATTCCTTTTATGGCCCTGGTCTGCCTGGCGGGAAGAAAGGCTCTGCCTGAAAGCTTGTATGAGGCGGCAAAGATCGACGGGGGCGGCAGCCTGCAGATTTTTCGGAAAATTACCGTGCCACTGATGCTTCCGTTTGTAGGAATCGGAATCACAAGCACCTCGATCACCGCGGTAAACGTGTTCGATGAAATTGTGGCGCTGTCCGGTATGGGCGATCTGGGTAAGAATATAGTTGTTGAGAGCTATCTGACCACATTTTCCTTCCTTGATTTTGGGAAGGGAAGCGCTATCACGTATCTGGTAATGCTTCTGGCCGGCATTCTTGGCATATTCTATCTGAGGAGTCTGAACCGGGAGGTGATGTACGGATGAAGAGAAAAAAAGGGTACTGGCTGTTTATGGTTCTTTTTCTGATTTTTACAATCGGGCCATTTGTGTGGGCTTTCCTAATTTCCGTGACTCCCGAGTACGGTATGTTTGGAAGATCTGCCAATCTGCTGCCGGAGCATATCACCTGGGAGAACTATCGGAATCTTCTATTAGGGACAGGACAGCAGGGGCAGCTGTTTTACACGGGGATGCTGAATTCCCTGAAGGCTGTGGGCGTGACGCTTCTGCTGGGAATGCCGGCGGCGCTGTCATCCGCATATGCGCTTTCGAGGATGGAATTCAAGGGGAGAAGCCTGATCAAAAATATGCTGTTGATTACCATGGTAATTCCGGTTATGGCCACAATTATACCAATCTATAAAATATTTGCGGATCATCAGCTGCTCGACAATATGTTCTGGCTGAGTGTAATTTATGTAAGCGCTCTGCTGCCGGTGACGACATGGCTTATATCGAACTATTTTGCCACCATACCGAAAGAACTGGAGGAGGCGGCACTGGTGGATGGGTGCGGAAGAATGCGTGCGTTTTTAAGGATTATTCTGCCGGCTTCCGAACCGGTAATTGTATCGGCAGCACTGATCTTGTTTTTAAATACCTGGAGTCAGTTTCAGATTCCGCTGATTCTGGCTTCGTCACTGGCTACCAAACCGATTGCCGTTGTTACTTCGGAGTTTATGACAAAAGATGCCGTCCAGTATGGGATCACTGCGGCTGCGGGAATCTGCGCTGTGGTGCCGCCGGCGGTTTTGGCACTGGGGATGAAACGATTTCTCGTAGCGGGGATCATGGGGGGAGCCGTGAAGGAGTAAGGGGGGGCGCTTGTAAGGATGAGCTCCAGGATGCCGCACAGCGGCAGGAGGACACATATGCCCGGGTGAGATGCTGCCCGCTTGCTAAGGGATTTCAGGACGGAAGAAGGCAGGGAAGGTGGACACGGGCTGACATGCCACGCGAAATCCTGATGGATTACGCGCGTCAGGTCAGCCGAAAACGTAATTTGGTGATTACGTTTTCGTCCACCTTCCCTGCCTTCTTCCGTCCTGAAATCCCTAAGCGCGCTCTATGCACTTCACCCGGGCATATGTGTCCTCCTGCCGCTGTGCGGCATCCTGGAGCTCATCCTTACAAGCTGGGTGCATCCTGCAGGGAGGTGGGAGAGGCAGATGGGATTGGCCGGGTTTGGCGTGGCGGGCGGGGGAGCTTATATTAGTGATTTTTGCGGCCTGGAAAGCGGATGCTGATGGGGGATTTCTCGCGTTTTAGGATGTGTTTTAGGATTACGATGGAGGATATTAGCAGCGTTCCGCAACGTAGGGTGGAGGATTGGAGGTGGCGGAGGCTGGTGATGCTGAAGCAGAGGTAGGTGATGATTGTGCGCAGGAGGTGGGGGCGGATGATGATCAGCAGGGAGAATAGGAGGTAGAAGAAGGCGAGCAGGAAGAACGGGGATAGGTTGGGGAGGAGGCCCAGCAGGCAGCCGAAGGAGACGGCTATGGCTTTGCCGCCTTTTGTGGGGTGCATGAATGGGAAAGCATGACCGATGACCGGGGCGGCCAGGATGATGCCGAAGAGAGGGGCGTGGACGTCCAGGATATGTGCAGCTGCATAGATGGGGAGGAATCCTTTTGCCAGCTCCAGGATGAGGACGATAGCACCGGTTTTTCTGCCGGCCAGTTTGAAGGCGTTAAAGGCTTCGGGATTGTGGTCAATGCCGGCTTCTCTGATGTCGATTCCGTTTAACAGCCTGGGAATCAGTTGAGCGTACAGGATGCTGCCAGATAAGTAACCCAGCAGTATGAATAGGTAATACATTATATTTCACCTCCGGATTTTCTGCAGATACGGCGCAGGAGTCTGTAGGTTTTGAGTGCCGCGTCCCCCGGGACTGCTGATGACTGGGCGGTACGCATGGCTTCGCAGCGGGCGGGGTTTTGCAGCAGGCTCTGGCCCGCGGCTATCTGGCCGTAGAATTTGTCTGAAGTAACGGAGAGTCCGTGGGCGGAGAAGAATTCCAGATTCCTTGTTTCACAACCTGGGATGGGCGTGGTGTGGACGATGGGGATTCCTTTTACCGCTGCTTCCGTGCTGGTCATGCCTCCGGGTTTTGTGTACAGCACATCACAGGCGTCCATGTAGGCGGCAATGTGCTCTGCATAACCAACGATCCTGATGTTGGCAGAACGGCCGAATTCTCCTGTCAGAATACGGTATAACTTTTTGTTGGCGCCGCAGATGACGATGATGTATTCATCGGGCTGAATTCTGCGCAGCAGTTCCGCGACGAACAGCTGGATCTTTCCGAAACCCATGCTGCCGCTCATGATCAGATAGACGTGTGCATTCTCGGGTATCCTACACATCTGCCTTGCTGCTTTTGGAACCCGGGGAGCCGAAAATGCCTGCCGGACCGGTATGCCGTAAGGTTTCAGCCTGTGTGCGGGGAGTCCCCTGGCAGCAAACTCTTCTTTTAGTTCTTTGTGGGGGATTATATAAAAATCACAGTCCGTTTCTTCCCAGAATGGAATGCAGGTATAGTCGGTTTCAATAGCAACTACCTTATGGGAAAGCATCTTTTTATGCTTCATGTAGCTAAGTGTTTCCGCAGGGAACAGATGCGGTGTGGCGATGACATCATAATGGTGTTCCTCCAGATAGCGCTTCAAGGGTTTGGCGAGCATGGCGTTCGCATAGTATACGGGAGACTTGCGGTGTGATGAGCTGACCACCCCTCCCAGTCTATACAAGAAATGAAAAAAGCGGGGAGCATGTTTTACAATTGACACATACCCACCGCCCACGAAACGGGACACACGTTTACCCGCAAGCAGCATGATGTCAAGTATATCCGCTTCATCACCGTGAAGGCGGATACACTCCTGAAGTGCTTTTCCGGCATAGTTATGTCCTTCTCCTGTGCTGCATGATAAAATTAAAACTTTCATATAAACTCTCTCTGAATCTGATTAATAGTCTCTCTTACAGGATATCCATTTTCCCTTAGAAATTTCTATTTTATTAAAAATCCGGCAATAAAAGTAACGAAAGGAATCGTCACCATAGATAAAACGGTAGTAAATGCAAAAATTTCTGATGCATATGTATAGTTTCTTTTATAACGAATTGACATCATTGTCATTGTGGTTGCTGTAGGACATGACGCTGCGATTAAGGTAGTATATGCGATGTCGTGGTCTATACGAAGCAGGTATAAAAATACGGTCACGGCCAGCGGCACAGCGATCAGTTTCAGAAAGCTGACCCAGTAGATGTGCAAATGTCCGAATATTTTCTTCAGGTCAGCCTGTGCAACAGAAAAGCCGGCAACCATCATGGCAAGAGGCGTATTCATATCCGCTATATAATCCATAGAATCCAGAACAGCGGCAGGAATCCGAAGCTGTGCAAAAAATAGAAGAAGAGCGGCACAGGTAGCAAGGATCATAGGAGATAGCAGCCCCTCCTTCAGCTGTCGCAAAGAGAACTTATTCTCCAGCAGGCTGAGCCCGTGAGTCCATGTAAACAGATTAAACATGGTCATATAGGCGGTGAGATAGAAGACCCCTTCATTTCCCAGCACACTGTAGATCAGTGGAATTCCGATAAAGCCGCAATTGGAATAGATCGAGCCAAAGCGGTCGAGATAATAATTCGGGTTATTTTTCTCAGGCACCAGAAAACGGGCAATCAAAATGGCTATGATATGGGCAGCAAAAGCGGCCGCAAATGCGGTCAAAAGACCTCTGACAAGTCTGGCGTCATAGTCTGTCTGATATACAGTAATAATCAGGCAGGGGTTGACAATCATAAGGAGCAGATTGGATATACTTCTGTTTCCTTCCTGGCTTACGATCTTCAGCCTGTAGCAGGCAAACGCCAATATCATAATAATGAGCATTTTCAGCAGTTGATTAAAAATTAATAGAAACATAATAGATATTTTACCCTCTCCTATAAAAACGAAAGCTCCGGCAGCGAATACGATGTTTCAGCGAAGCAGGCTGAATACCGGTATGCCTGACAGTCAGTTAACAACTCAATCAGTATACTTTATAATCCTTAAAAAATCAATCCTGCAAAAGTGGACGGATACATAATGATTGTACATCTTGCACAAAAACGAACTGCGGTTTTTGACTATAGTGTGGAAAAAATCGTTGAATCTTGACTTAATTATAAAGAAATGATAAACTGTTTATGAAATGAGAATTTGATTCACATATATGAATCAATGGAACGGAGTAAACTTTAAATGTGTCATTTTAAAGAAAAGAAAGGAAGGTACTTATTATGGCATTAATGGGAAGAAAGATTGCAGCAATCCGTGCTTATGTAGTCGAAGGAGGTGGCGCTGATTATCATGATCAGAGTGAAGATCATTGGATTGTTAAGCAGATTGCAACTCCTATGAGCATCTATCCGGAGTATAAGGCAACCAGATCCAGCTTTGGAATTAATGCGCTGAAGACTCTTGTAGTGGAAGTTGAGGCGGATAACGGTGTAACTGGATTCGGTATTACGACGGGCGGATATCCGGCGGCATGGCTGGTTATGAATCATCTTGACCGCTTTGTTGTGGGCAAGGATGCCAATGAGATAGAGATCATCTGGGATCAGATGTATCGTGCCTCTCTTTACTATGGACGTAAAGGCGTGGTAATGAACGCGATATCTGCAGTCGACCTGGCGCTCTGGGATCTGCTCGGCAAGTTAAGAGAAGAACCGGTATATGCGATGCTGGGAGGAAAGGTTCGCGAGGAACTGACATTTTACGCTACAGGACCGAGACCTGACCTTGCAAAGGATATGGGATTTGTCGGTGGAAAGATTCCGCTTGTTTACGGACAGGCAGATGGAATGGAAGGCCTGAGGAAAAGCATTGAACTGGCGGCTGATATGCGTGAAAAGTGCGGGGATGACTTCCTGCTGATGTGGGACTGCTGGATGGCGCTTGACCTTTACTATGCGAAACGCCTGATGCAGGCTTCTGCAGACCTGAAGTTTAACTGGATCGAAGAGTGTTTCAACCCAGATGATTACTGGTCATACCGCGACCTTAAAAAAGCAGCGGGTAACCAGATCATGGTAACAGGCGGTGAGCATGAAGCTTCCAAGTTCGGTTTCCGCATGTTGATCGAGGACTGTGACCTGGATGTTATTCAGCCTGATGTCGGCTGGTGCGGTGGTATGACAGAACTGATTAAGATCGGTAACATGGCAGAAGCGCACGGCAAACTGGTAATTCCTCATGGAAGCGGTACATACAGTTATCATTATGTAACAACGAAAACAAATTCACCGATCACAGAGTGCCTGATGATGGCGCCGCAGGCTGATAAGGTGGTTCCGCAGTATTATCCGCTGCTGAAGGATGAGCCAATGCCGGTTAACGGTAAGCTGAAAGTCAGCGATAAGCCGGGATTTGGTGTGGAACTGAATAAGGATAAGACACTCATTGAAGTAAAAAAGGGAACAAGACTGTAAAAGCAGCCTTTATGTAGGAGGGTAAAATGTCAACAGCATTTTTAATTATAAGTTTAATAATCGCAATCGCAGTTGTTGTATTATTTATTATCAAGGCCAAAATGAATCCGGCGATCGCCCTGATCCTTGGTTCTCTGCTCCTTGGTGTTTTGACAAAAGTACCGCTGGTGGATATTACAGCCGCGGACGGGACGGTAACCACCGGCCTGGTTAACGTGATTAATAATGGTTTCGGAAGCATGCTGGGAAGTATCGGATTCCCGATCGGCCTTGGTATTATCCTCGGCCAGTTCGTAAGTGATACCGGCGGTGCAAGTGTAATCGCTGACAAACTGGTATCCGTATTTCCAAACAAATGGGCAATGTACGCGGTAGGATTTGCCGGATTCGTACTTTCTATCCCTGTATTTTTTGATGTAACATTTGTAATTTTGATCCCCATCGGTGTAGCTTTGATGAAGAAGCTGAATAAGGGAATCGGTTATATCGTAGGAGCGATCTCTATCGGTGCCGGTGTTGCGCATACCCTGGTTCCTCCGACGCCAAACCCGCTGGTTGCTCCGGAATATTTTGGATTTGACCTTGGTATTATGATTGCAGCAGGACTGCTGTTCGGTATTCCTATGGTACTGATTGCCGTTACGATTCATGGGTTCTTGATGAAGAAAGGGCTTTGGAATGCAGAAAAAGATGAGAATGGAAACGGCTTGGACATCAATGAGCTGGAGCTTCCGGAAAAAATGCCGGGATTCTTTGTTTCACTGCTTCCGATCCTGCTTCCGATTATCTTCATTCTTTTGAATACAGTAGCAGGCGCTATGATGGATTCTGTTCCGACATGGATTGATTTCCTTGGACAGAAGACAACATCTATGCTGTTGGGAACTCTGGCTGGTATGATTATCTCTATTAAGTACCTGGGACTGGCAAAGACGGAAAAAGTAGCCACTACAGCCCTGAAATCTGCTGGACTTGTATTTCTGATTACCGGAGCCGGCGGATCCTTCTCCTCTGTAATTACTGCATCAGGCGTGAGTGAAGCAATTAAGAATATGGTATCTAATATCTCCAACAATATCGTGCTGATCCTGCTGATCGGCTGGATTCTGGGACTGCTGTTCAGACAGATCACCGGATCCGGTACAGTGGCTTCACTGACCACCTTTGCGATTATGCAGAGCGTTGCAACAACCGTAGCTATCCACCCGGTATTTATCGCTCTGGCGTGCCTGGACGGCGCACTGTTTGGCGCAACGGTTAATGACTCAGGCTTTTGGATTGTATCAAATATGACCGGATTTAATTTTACCGGCGGATTGAAAACATATACTTTGGGGCAGGCAATTGCTTCGGTTGTAGGTATTATTCTGATCATTATTGTAGGTTTGATATCATGCCTGTTCATCTAGTGCAAAATGCATCAGGTATGACATAGGTTTACGGCGGGGCACTATGCCGGCCGCTGCGGACATGGATGCGGCGGTATGCCGTAATGTACAAGCCCCTCAGAATTGAGGGGCTTGTGCACATTATCTTCATTTTAGGCATTCTCTTTTTAATAGGAAGAGAAAGGCGTTATAGAAGAGCCATACAGAGCTCTTCAAAGTTGACAAGAAAAGTTGGGCGTGGTAATGTAATTTTATATTGAAAATGGGAAAGTCGCCTTTTGAAAATGAAAGGAGCAGGTGTTTTATATGGCGGTTAAATCGGCAGAAAGAGTTTTAAAAATTTTCGACCTTTTAGAGGGTAGCTCCGATGGGCTGACGAACAAGGATATCAGCACTCGTCTGAATTATGCTCCAAGCAGTACGATAGCTCTTTTACAGACAATGGCGGAAAACGGTTACCTGGCGGTAGATGAGCAGAAGCGGTATTCACTGGGGGGCAAGCTGGTAAGCCTTGGAGCGGTAGCGGCATCCAGGTTCGATATCGGGAGGATGGCTACACCTTATTTAAAGCATCTCATGCAGACGCTGGGTGAGACCTGTTTCCTGGGGGTTCTCTCGCAGGGAGAGATTGTGTATATTGCGAAGGAAAACTGCGAACGGACGATTAATACAAATGCACAAATCGGATCCAGAAAGCCGGTTTACTGTACCGGTCTGGGAAAAGCATTTCTATCCTTTCTTCCGCCGGAGGAAAGCCGGGATATTATGAATGGGCTGGAATTTACCGCATTTACGGAAAACACGGTGAAGGGCGTGGAAGAATTGAGAAAGCAGCTGCAGGAATTTCGTCTCCAGGGCTATGCAACGGATGACCAGGAGATCGAAGAAGGATTATGGTGCCTGGCAGTTCCGGTCTATGACGGCTACCATAGAATGATTGCTGCACTCAGTGTATCTGGCCCGAAAGAGCGCATGATGGACAAGAAGGAACTAATCATAGCAGAGATGCTGAAGGCCGGAAAGAGTTTATCCAGAGAGCTGGGGTATCAGAAGGAGGAATAGTATAATGAAGAAACTGTGTGGCGTGAATCCGCCGGTCATCACGATATTTGATGAAAAGTGTAAGATAGACATTGAGGCAAGCAAGAGACAGGCAGATTTCCTGATCTCAAAAGGTGTGGACGGACTGGCATATCTGGGGACATCCGGAGAGTTCAGCATTATGACGGTAGAAGAAAAAAAGAACTTTATTAAAGAAATGATAGATCACGTTAATGGGCGGGTGAATGTGATTGTAGGTGTTGGCGATACCTGCCTTGAGAATACAATGGAGCTGCTAAAATATGTGGAGGCTGCCGGCGCTGACGGCGTACTCCTGATTAATCCGTATTTCAGTGTATACAGCTCAGAGATGGTGGAGGCATATTTCGGTTATGTAGCTTCCCATACGTCTCTTCCTATTATAATATACAATTTCCCGGATCTGACAGGTTACTGCTTCAATGCGGATGTAGTGAGCAAGCTCGTGAAGGATAACCCGAATATTGTGGGAATCAAAGATACGATCAATGATTTTAACCATGTTCTTTCTATGCAGAAAGTGAAGGAAGTAAATCCTGATTTTTCTGTGTTCTCGGCCTATGAGAACCAGGCTATGGGGCTTCTGGTCTGCGGTGTGGACGGATTTATCAATGCAACTGCAAACTTTGCGCCTGAGTTTACGGTCAATACGTACCAGTCTGCAAAGAGGGGGGACTATAATGAGGCAGCGCTCTGGTTTAAAAAGATGGTGAATGCCATGGACATCTATGGTTACAGTACGCCGCTCTTTCTGGCATGTAAACAGGCTATGTACTACCGTGTGCTGAACCAGGACGGCCACGAAAGGCTGCCGGCTCTTTCTCTGGATGCAGAAGCTAAGGCTAATGTATATAATAAGATGAGAGAACTGAAACTGCTGTAGATGCAGACGCAGATTTGACAGATTGGAGAGGTAGCATAATATGATAATGGATAAGCTGGAACATTTCCGCTATTATCAGCGGTGTGTGCCCGAACTGTGGGATGCGGTGCGTTTTGTGGAACGTGTGGAGAAGGAACGCCTGCCTGCTGGCAGATACCCTGTCGGAAAAGGGTTCGCATTCGTTCAGGAGGGACAGACCCGGAGCTTTGAGGAAGCGGATTTTGAAACCCATGACAAGTATCTGGATGTGCAGATTCTTCTGGAAGGCTCGGAAATGTGGGAATATGCGGACAAGGCGGATCTGACGGTGAAGACACCATATGATCCCGACACAGATATAGAATGGTTAACCGGGAAGGGCGACAGAATACAGATGAAGCCGGGAATGTTTTACCTGGTTTATCCCACGGACGGACATAAACCCTGTTGTCATGAACGTATACCTTCCTCCTACCGGAAGGTCGTTGTGAAGATCAAGATTGACAAGCTGCTGCACGGAGTGAACACAGGCAGAACCGGAATGCAGCACAGGCGAATATCCTGGTAAAGGAGATACGAAGATGGATTTAAAGATTGATGATATAGTAAAACAGGTTCTCTCTGAAGTCGGGACACACAAAGAGAACAGGACAGCATTTACCCTGGAGAGAATGCCGGTGTTTACGGGCAATGAGACGGGGAAGAGTGCCGTGCTGGTGTCTCCTGAAAGTTATGAACTGAAAGAATATAAGCTGCCGGAGATCGGCGCAAAGGAGATTCTCGTGGAAGTGGAAGGCTGTTGTGTGTCACCTTCCGATACGATAGAATTCATGAAAGAAAAAAGAGTGGGCCAGGCGTCCCTTCTGGGACAGCAGGGAACCGGCCGTATAGTGAAACTGGGCAGCCCTTCTCTGCAGGATGCGGCAGGAACAGCCTGAAGGTCGGTGACAGAGTCGTTGCCGTAAAAAAGGCCAGCACAGCGGCCTCCGCTTTCGGTGGAAACCGCGGCAGCGCAGGGAGCGGCTTTCACGGATGGTATTCCAACTATGTAGTGCTCAGGGCCGACAACCAGATCTACCAGGTGAATGATCTGGATTTGGAGTCCCGTCTGCTTACAGAGACGGTCATCGCGGTAAACAGTGCGGTACAGAGGACTGTCAAGCTCGGACATCTGGACTCTTCCAAACGTGTGATTGTGCTGGGATGCGGGCTGGAAGGCCTGACAGCCATCGCCATACTGAATTGTATGGGCATATACAACATCATAGCAATAGACGGAGACGAACAGGCTCTCAAACTGGCCATAGAATTCGGTGCCAGGGAAAGCATCGATTACCGTAACAAAAACGGCATATCAGCCGTACTGGAAAAGATCCAGAAGTACTTCGGCGGAAGCCTTGCAGACGCCGTATTCCAATGCACCGCATCCCCACTGGGCCGAAGCACTGCAAAACGTTTCACAAAAAGCAGCGGCAGCATCTGTGAACTGGAATACGTCCTGGGCAAGTCAAAGACAGCCATAAGACATTACGAAGATTCCATGCCGGCAGGAGGCAGATACTACACAACCCGCGACTACGAAGAATGCTTCAAATTCATGAAAAAAGCCGCCGAAAAAGACCTCCCCCTCTACCGCCTCATCACCCACCGCTACCGCCTCGAAGAAATCAACGAGGCCCACTGGTCAGCCATAAGAGGCGAAGGCCTGGCAATAGCCGTATTTAACAGATAGAAGGTCTGTTATTGCATGTCCTTCTTTCGGAGACGATCAACCAATCCAGCCCGATCCACCGCCCCCGTCTCCCGGCAGGATGCACCCAGCCCGGGGAACAGGGGCGTATGGGCTTTTCAGGGGCGTCAAGAAAGACGTGCTAGATTTACTTAAAGTTCAAATAGGCCGATTGCAGGTTAAAATATGATTTCCAAATCATATTTTTAACCTGCAATCGGCCTATTTGGACTTTTAGTAAATCTCACGTCTTTCGCCCGCTCCAGAAAAGCCCATACGCCCCTGTTCCCCGGGCGACCCCTTCTTTTATTGGATTAAAGATGCCACGATCGTACTTACAAGTTTCCCATCAGCCTTTCCTTTTACCTTAGGCATAAGTTCCTTCATAATTTTCCCTTTATCCTTCGCCGTGGGAGCCTCAATTCCAAGATCGGCAAGCACGCCCCTCACGATTTCTCTAATTTCATCCCCGTCCATCATCTTCGGAGCATACTCCTCCAGAACAGTAAGCCGCTTCTGGCACTCCTCAATAATATCCGTGCGGTCTTTGGGAGTCAGTTCCAGTGTTTCCTTTGTCTGTTTGATCTCTCTTAGTATTACCTGGTTTTCTTCCTCCTCCGTCAGATCTGCCCGCTTGTCAATTGCCTTATTTTTCAGAGAAGACAACAGAAAAGAGAGGGCTGCTTTTCTTTCTTTGTCGCCGGCCTTCATAGCGGCCATCATAGCGCTTCTTACTTCATCGATTTTATTCATGTTAAAATACCTCCATTTTGAAATTGTCAGAATAGTGTCGGATTTGCGCGGGGGTCTGACCCCTTTGCAAAGGGGTCAGACCCCCCTGTTGATTCCGGACTGCAGTTCATCTGCCCATGTCTGCAGATTATAAGTATGCCCGTCAAATAGTTTTAAAATCACGCCGGTTGGGTTATCTTCGTTGGCAAATGCGTTGGCCTCGTCTGTATCCACATGCATGGACAATGCGAATTTGGGGCTGACCCGGACGACCACATCGGAAAAGATAAGGGAACGCTCATAGCTTGTAGTTATGACGAAAACGATATCGTTGTCCTTTACATGTGCCCTGAGGGCATCGATGGGCGTCATATGAATGTGGCGTTTGGCTACGATGACCCCTTCCTTCAGCTCTACTTTTCCGTGAGGGCCCACGAGAGTGCATCCCGGTGTGCCGGCGATATCTCCGGACTGGCGGATGACGCTTGGTATGCCAAGCCTGCGGGCATCTGTAACGGATATTTCGACCTGGGTTGCAGGACGAAACGGGCCCAGTAAGATGACCTTTTCGAAGCGTCCTTTGGGACCGATGACGGTCAGCCTTTCTTTGCATGCATACTGGCCGGGCTGACTGAGCTCCTTTGTATAGTTCAGGCGTGCGCCGGGGCCAAAGAGTTGTTCAAAGTCTTCCTGGGAGACATGGATATGCCTGGCGGAAGTTTCTATTGGAATTTTCAGGCTCATATTGTTTTCTCCATCCTGCGTATACTTTTTTATTTCATGACATGTAAATTTTAGCAGAATATAAGGAGGTTTTCAATATCTACATGGCGGTTTTGCAGAGGGGATATCTGATTTGAAGTGGAAATTCATTCGCGGGAAGCTTTGCTCAGGCAGCGGCCGCGTATTAATTTGTACGATATGACGTAAAAGTACCAGAGTAATTAAGAAATCGCTAAGAAACGAACCGGTCAGATTGACCTCGTGTTTTTGGCTATGATAATCTGTGTTAAGAGTGCGTAAAAATTAAGGCATGCAAAGGAGAAGTATGAGAGATGGGAATTAAGGATTTACTTGCATTACTGGGAGGGCTCGCTCTCTTCTTATACGGAATGCAGATGATGAGCAACGGTCTGGAGGCTGCGGCGGGCAACCGGATGAAATCAATTCTGGAAAGACTGACGTCTAACAGAGTAAAAGGGGTGCTGGTGGGAGCGGGCATCACAGCGGTCATACAGTCTTCCTCCGCTACGACTGTTATGGTAGTCGGATTTGTAAATTCCGGGCTGATGACATTGAAACAGGCTGTATGGGTGATTATGGGCGCCAACATAGGGACAACGATCACCGGCCAGCTGATTGCGCTTGACATTGGCGCCATTGCCCCTCTATTTGCCATCGGCGGTGTTGCAGCATCATGTTTGTAAAAAATGAAAAGGTCCACCATATCAGCAGCATTTTTGCCGGACTTGGTATCCTGTTCATGGGCATGGATATGATGGGAAGTGCCATGGAGCCGCTGCAGAATTCACCGGCATTTATTCAATTTATGACTACATTTAAAAATCCACTGGTGGGTATACTGATTGGGGCAGTATTTACCGCAGTGATCCAGTCCTCTTCAGCATCAGTGGGAATCCTGCAGGCACTGGCGGGCACCGGTATGATCCCGCTGTCCAGTGCGGTATATATTCTTTTTGGACAGAATATCGGAACCTGTATCACAGCGGTTCTGGCTTCCATCGGAATGAAAGTCAATGCCAAGCGTACAACCGTGATCCATCTAATGTTTAATATATTCGGTTCGGTATTGTTCACCCTGATCTGTATGTTTACACCGTTTGTCGCATGGATGGAGGCACTGGTTCCGGGAAACCCGGTGTCCCAGATCGCCAATGTACATACCGTATTTAATATAGTAACGACCCTGATTTTACTTCCGTTCGGCGAATACATGGCCCAGGCTGCAGTAAAGATTCTGCCGGACAGCAAAAAAGAGGAGGAGGAAGAGTACCGGCTGAAATATATTGCCAGATTCGAACCATCGTATGCCATCGGACAGAGCGCCGTGGCGATATCCCAGGTGGGGAATGAAGTAGGAAGAATGCTGGGAATGGTAGAGAAAAATATTTCGCGTGCATACGATATCCTCATGAAATACGATGACAGGGAAATGAAAAAGATCCGGGAAAGAGAGACTTATATCGATTATCTGAATCAGGAAATATCCGCTTATATTGTATCCCTTATGGCCAATGAAATGTCCATGTCGGACTCCCGGCAGATTAATGGATATTACGTGATCATAAGCAACCTTGAGCGGATCGGGGACCATGCGGTCAATTTGGCGGAATATGCGCAGGATTTAAGAAAATGGAACGGTGAATTTTCGGATATTGCCAGGGATGATTTGAAAAATATGAAAAAGCAGTGTTTGGAGGCTTTGCGTATCATAAACAGGCAGGAAGAGGATGTTCCCGCCGTTATTCTGAACCAGGCGGCTTTGATGGAGCAGAAAATAGACGACACCAGAGAAAAATATTTTAAGAAACAGATGCAGCGTCTAAAAAAAGGTAAATGCCGTCCGCAGACGGGAATTGTATTCACAGAGATCCTGACAGATTTTGAAAGAATCGGCGATCATGTGAAAAATATAGCAGAGCAATACGTGGAAATGGAAAACTGACAGGAGCACGAATATTTTCCTCTATTTAACAAATACTAGTAGAAGTGCTAATGATTACTAAGACGTTAAATGGAGGAATTTCTTTATGAAAGCTACAGGAATCGTAAGGCGGATTGACGATCTGGGAAGGGTTGTTATTCCGAAGGAGATACGAAGAACCCTGCGGATCCGGGAAGGGGATCCGTTGGAAATATTTACAGACAGGGAAGGTGAAGTAATACTTAAGAAATATTCCCCGATTGGGGAACTTGGCACACTTGCCAAACAGTATTCAGAAAGCCTTGCCCAGACAATGGGATGTACAGTGTGCATCACCGATAACGACCAGATCGTGGCTGCATCAGGCAGCGGAAAAAAGGATCTGCAGGATAAGTATATCAGCAAAGAGCTGGAGAAAGTAATTCAGGCAAGAGAACAACTGCTGGCAAAATCCGACAGTGCCAAATATGCAGGGGTTGTGCAGGATGAAAAAGAATTCAAAGAGGAAGTCGTGTGTCCGATCCTCTGCGAGGGAGATGCTATAGGCGCGGTTGTTTTCCTGAATAAGGATGAAAAGAAAAAATTCGGCGAACTGGAGCAGAAAGTTGCAATGAGCGCGGCTGGTTTTCTGGGACGTCAGATGGAACAATAGATAGAGATATTTACTCCCTTAGTCAGTTGGGATGGCGGGGGACGCGAAAGGAAGAGATAGTCGCAATCCGCCCAAGTGCACATATGCCGTTGCGAAATGCGGACACGAACCTAAGAAATTCTAGGAAGCCGGCAGCCGGGCTAGCGGGGTACAGCTGACACATCACGAGAAATCAAATGATTTCTCGCGCTGGGTCAGCAGATTTTGTGATTCGGAGATCACAAAATCCCCCCACTAGCCCGGCTGCCGGCTTCTTAGAATTTCTAAGGCTCGCTTTAGCATTTGGCAACGGCATATGTGCACTTGGGCGGATTGCGGCTATCCCTTCCTTTCGCTGGGTGCATCCAATAGGCAAGGGTGCAAATGGGGAGGCTCATTAACGGGGGAGGCGTATGGATTCTTTTGATGGTACATCACAGCTCCGGCAGATAAAAAGAAAAAATCATACCTTATTTTGCAGTTCACTGCGGATCCGCCCGCAGGGCATAAATTACGGGGTGCTCTTTGGATATACCTTATTCTGCAGCTGTGCTGCAGACCCGCCCGCAGGGCATGAGTTACGGGGTGCCCTTGGGTATACCATATTCTGCAGCTTGGCGGCGGTCCCTTCATTTTGCGCCCCCACCCATCCACAATACGAACCTTGCCTGCCACACTCCGCTTTTTTGGGGATAAATGGCATATTCCGGGAAGGACAATCATATGTTGTAATAGTACATAGATGGACGAGGAGGAATTAGATGGAGAATAAGACAAATAAGGGGCGGGGAGCCGAGGGAAAAGTCATCTGGCTTTTAAAGGCTCTTTTGTGCGCTTATGTGGTAACGGGAATCCTTCTGCTTTTATTGACTCTGCTGCTCTATAAATTGAACCTGGATGAGGGGAAAGTAACGGGAGGGATTATCGTTATTTATGTTGTTTCCACATTTGTAGGCGGCTTTGCGGCAGGGAAGATGGCAAAATTCCGTAAATTTGCATGGGGGCTGACGATCGGGATTCTGTATTTTGGTCTGCTGCTTTTGATCTCTCTTGGAGTGTACCGCTCTATGCAGGGAAGCGGGGCAAATATACTGACCACATTTCTGCTCTGTGCGGGAGGCGGAATGCTGGGGGGCATGGTCTCCTGATGAATTAAGATATACAGGAGAATATGTGCGGAAACAGCGTATAGACAGCCTGTACCGTTCACGAAAAAAACACTTTAAAAACTACAGGCACTGTGCTATAATGTTACGAGGTAAATACATGCCTGCAGCATGAATATAGGAGGAGAGAACATGAAACATATTAAAACACTGAATACACAGACCTTAAACAATACAGTAAAAAAAGGCGGATGCGGAGAATGCCAGACATCCTGCCAGTCAGCATGCAAGACTTCCTGCACAGTGGGAAACCAGACCTGCGAACATAAGAAGTAATATATTTGCAACGGGAAACAGAATATAAGCACAGCACTTACATAACGGCGGATGGTCGGGCGTGTGCTGTGCTTTCAGAGTATTTAAAAGTACCAATCAGGGCAGCGACCTCGGCCGCTGCCTTACGCTTGTTACCGGGAATCAAAATCGGTAATGGCCTGAATTATGATGAAAGTGAGGGTATCTGTTGTGATACATCAGTACCAGAATAATGGATATAACATTGTCCTTGATGTGAACAGCGGTGCTGTCCACGTGGTGGACAAGTCCGCATATGATGTGATTGCATGTCTCGAGGCAATGAATTCTTCCCATACTGTGGAATCTCTGCAGTCAGAAGAAACATACCGGCGCCTCAAGGAGACTTTGGGTGGATCCTTGAGCGAATCGGATCTGCAGGAAGTGCTGGAAGCGGTGATCGAGCTTACCGAATCCGGGCTGCTTTTTACGGAGGACATCTATGAGGCGTATATTGGGGAGGTAAAGCAGCGGAAAACGGTGGTAAAGGCGCTCTGCCTTCATATCGCACATGACTGCAACCTGGCCTGTAAATACTGTTTTGCGGAAGAGGGGGAATATCACGGGAGACGTGCGCTGATGTCCTATGAAGTGGGCAGGAAGGCGCTGGATTTTCTGATTGCCAATTCCGGAAGCAGAAGGAACCTGGAAGTGGATTTCTTCGGAGGCGAGCCTCTGATGAACTGGCAGGTGGTAAAGGATCTGGTGGCATACGGAAGAGAACAGGAAAAGCTGCATGACAAGCATTTCCGTTTTACCCTGACCACGAACGGTGTTCTTCTCAATGATGAGGTTCAGGAATTTGTGAACCGTGAGATGGATAATGTCGTACTGAGCCTTGACGGCAGAAAAGAAGTGAATGACAGCATGCGGCCCTTCCGCAACGGAAAGGGAAGCTATGACCTGATTGTGCCTAAGTTCCAGAAGCTGGCCAAGAGCAGGAATCAGGAGAAATACTATATACGTGGGACATTTACCCGGGGGAATCTGGACTTTTCGAAGGACGTGATGCATTTTGCAAAACTTGGCTTCCAGCAGATATCTATTGAGCCGGTCGTAGGGGAAGAGACAGATCCCTATGCCATACGCGAGAGCGACCTGCCGCAGATCTTCAGCGAATACGATACGCTGGCAAAGACAATGGTGGAACGCGAGCGAAATGGCGAAGGATTTACATTCTTCCATTTTATGCTGGATCTGGAAGGCGGGCCGTGTGTGGCCAAGCGTCTGTCCGGCTGCGGTTCGGGAACTGAGTACCTGGCTGTGACGCCATGGGGGGATCTGTACCCCTGCCATCAGTTTGTAGGGGATGAAGCATTTTTAATGGGAAATGTGGACAGCGGAATTGTGAAGCCGGAGATTGCAGATGAATTCCGCAGCTGCAGCGTTTACTCAAAGGAAAAGTGCCGCAGCTGTTTTGCAAGATTTTACTGCAGCGGCGGCTGTATGGCTAATTCTTACAAATTCCATAATACAATCCACGATACCTATGATGTCAGCTGTGAGATGGAACGTAAGCGTGTGGAGTGCGCGATTATGATAAAGGCTGCATTGGCAGATGAAGAAAGGAATGTGACTCATGAAGAAAAGTAAAGGCGTTATCAGCCTGATTCTGACTGTTGTCCTGATTGCCCTTTTGGGCTTTACAACAATTGTCGGATTCGGGAAAACAGGTTCAGGCGCTGCAAAGAACATTAAACTTGGGCTGGATCTGGAAGGCGGTGTCAGCATCACCTATCAGGTAAAAGGGGACAAACCGTCCCAGTCTGACATGGATGACACAATCTACAAGCTGCAGAGGCGTGTAGAGCAGTATAGTACAGAAGCAACCGTATATCAGGAAGGCGATGACAGAATCAGCATCGAAATCCCCGGCGTTAAGGATGCTAACAAGATCCTTGATGAACTGGGGCAGCCCGGTTCCCTGTATTTTATCCGGGAGAAGGACAGTGAAGGCAATGCAAACTACAGTCTGGATTCCAGCGGCAAATACAAACTGGACAAGACCATTGAAGAACTGCAGGAAGACGGCTCCATTGTTCTCAATGGTACGGATGTTAAGAATGCGCAGGCAGCGACCACCCAGGATGATCTGAAGAATAAGGAAAATATCGTACAGCTGTCCTTTACAAAAGAGGGGACGGAGAAGTTTGCGGCGGCTACAAAGGCTGCGCTGGCGGCAAAGGAAACCATTGCGATCTATTACGATGGAGAGCTGATCAGTGTACCTAGTGTAAATTCCGAGATTAAGGATGGCGAGGCACAGATCTCCGGCAGTATGAGTTTCGAAGAAGCAGACAAGCTGGCTTCGACGATCCGTATCGGCGGACTGAGCCTGGAACTGGAAGAACTCCGTTCAAATGTAGTGGGTGCACAGCTCGGCGAAGAGGCAATCAGCACCAGTTTAAAGGCGGGAGCGATCGGCCTTGCTATTGTATTTATCTTTATGTGCGCTGTTTACCTGCTTCCGGGGCTGGCAGCAAGTATTGCGCTTATCATTTACACAGGGCTGATTCTGGTTCTGCTGAATGCATTTGACATTACACTGACCCTGCCGGGTATTGCGGGTATCATCCTTGGTATCGGTATGGCGGTGGATGCGAACGTAATAATCTTCGCCAGAGTGCGGGAGGAACTGACGGCCGGCAAGTCCGTGAGGGCATCCCTGAATGCAGGTTTCCATAAGGCAATGTCAGCCATTCTGGACGGCAATATTACAACCCTGATTGCTGCGGCAGTCCTGTGGCTTAAGGGGAGCGGTACTGTAAAAGGTTTTGCGCAGACGCTGGCCCTTGGTATTGTGGTTTCTATGTTTACTGCCCTTGTAATCACCCGTCTCATCGTATATGCCTTCTATGCCGTAGGCATTCACAACCAGAAAGTATACGGACGTGTGAAAGCGGAACGTAAACCGATCGATTTCCTCGGAAAGAAAAAGGCATTTTTCGGAATCTCTATCGCGTTGGTTTTAGTAGGCTTCGTCTTTATGGGAATCAATGGAGGCCAGGGAAAGGGCGTTCTGAATTACAGCCTGGAATTTAAGGGCGGTACTTCGACTAATGTGACCTTTGATCAGGAATACAGCCTGGAGGAGATTGATAAAAATATCGTACCTCTGATTGAGGATGCAACCGGCGACAACAATGTTCAGGTTCAGAAGGTGGAAGGAACTAGCCAGGTCATCTTCAAGACACAGACTCTGGAATTGGATAAGCGCGAAGCATTTAATAAAGCTATGGTCGATAATTTCAAGGTAAATGAGGATGAGATTACGACGGAAAATATTAGTTCAACGGTCAGCTCAGAGATGAGGCAGGACGCGGTCATCGCAGTTCTGATTGCAACGATCTGCATGTTGCTTTACATCTGGTTCCGTTTCAAGGATATCCGCTTTGCAACCAGCGCGGTACTGGCGCTGCTGCATGACGTACTTGTGGTACTGACGTTCTATGTTATCGCAAGGGTATCCGTTGGAAATACATTTATCGCATGTATGCTGACTATAGTAGGTTACTCTATTAACGCGACCATCGTAATCTTTGACAGAATCCGTGAGGAGATGAAGACGAAGAAGCGCGGGGAGGATCTGGCTGTTCTTGTAAACAGATGTATCACCCGTACACTGACGCGTAGTATTTACACCTCGTTGACAACGTTTGTAATGGTGGCGGTACTTTATATTATGGGTGTAAGTTCAATCAAAGAATTTGCACTGCCGCTGATGGTGGGAATTGTATGTGGAGCTTATTCATCTGTGTGCGTAACGGGGGCACTCTGGTATGTGATGAAGAAGAGAAGCAAGTAGGATATTGGCGGGGGCGCCTGAGAAAATCGGGATGCTCCGCCGCTGTCCGGTGAGGCTTATGCTGATTCCGGAAACCGGCCGCTTAGCCAAGAAGCGCTAACTGAGAAAAAGCCGCATTTTATGGAACCGAGCGTATTCACTTAGAAAGCCGATGCTTTCTAAGCTCAGACGCTCTGGATAATTGATTCGGAATCAATTATCCTCCATAAAATGCGGCTTTTTCGCAGTAAGCGCTTCTATGGCACGCTAGAGGCTTCCGGAATCAGCATAAGCCTCACCGGACAGCGGCGAAGCATCCCGATTTTCTCAGGCTGAACGCATCCTTGCGGGAGGGGGGCTTGCCCGGAGGTTTGGCGGGGGCGGCTGATTGGATTGGGGAGACGGGGGAGCTTTTTAGAGAGTTTACAGTTACTATGCGCGACTCCTGGGCCGTGAATAGTAACTGTTTATATGCTGCGTCGACAAATTACGACAGGTTCTTGTTGACAGTGGGGTGTGTTTGTGGATAATATGGTACTGATATGTGTAATTCGGAGATATTTTGGGTTATGCGCTTTTAGGGGCGGCAGTGAGTTGTTATGCAATGCACGGGTGTGCTGATGCGGTGATGTTTGAGCAAGCTAATAGGTGAAGGCAATAGATGTGAGCTGGGGTGCGGTATAACATGTACGAGGAGGACAAAAGGTGGAGAAGTGGTTTGTTTCTATGAAGAAGGCGGATTTTAATGGGATTGCTGAGCGGTACCATGTTTCTCCGATTCTTGCGCGGCTGATTCGGAACCGGGATTTGATGACGGATGAGGAGATTGGGTTTTATCTGCATGGGACGATTGCGGATTTGTATGATGGAATGCTGATGAGGGATATGGATAAGGCGGTGGAGATTCTGGCGGAGAAGATCCGGGAAGGGGAGGCCATTCGCGTTATTGGGGATTATGATATTGATGGGGTGAATGCCACTTATGTGCTGCAGGAAGGGATTTCTAAGCTCGGCGGTGAGGTGGATACGGATATTCCGGACCGGATACGGGATGGGTATGGATTGAACAGGATGCTGATTGACCGTGCCCTGGAGGACGGTATCGATACGATTGTTACGTGCGATAATGGGATTGCGGCTGCGGAGGAGATTGCTTATGGCAGACAGAAGGGACTTACGATTATTGTGACGGATCACCATGAGGTGCCATATCTGGAGGCGGGCGGTGTGAAGGAATATCTGCTGCCCCAGGCGGACGCGGTGGTGGATCCGCACCGGGTGGATTGTGAATATCCTTTTAAAGGACTTTGCGGGGCGGCAGTGGCCTACAAACTGGTGGAAGCGCTTTATGAGGTGATGCAGAAAGATGTGGATGACATTGATTATCTGATGGAAAATGTGGCCATAGCTACTGTAGGGGATGTGATGGACCTGACCGGTGAAAACCGGATTTTTGTGAAGCAGGGGCTGGAAATGCTGAAGCGTACCGGTAATCTTGGACTGAGGGCGCTGATTGAGTGTACGGGAGTGCCTGTGGACAGACTGTCGGCTTATCATATTGGATTTGTGCTGGGACCCTGCATTAATGCCAGCGGCCGTCTGGACACGGCAAAACGCGCGCTGGAACTTTTGAATGCTCCGAACCGCAGAGAAGCCGTGATGCTGGCGGAGGATCTTAAGGCTCTCAATGACAGCCGCAAGGAGATGACGGAAAAGGGCGTGGAGCAGGCGGTGGAGCAGATTGAGAATACTTCTTTGAAGGAGGATAAGGTTCTGGTTGTTTATCTTCCGGAGTGCCATGAAAGTATAGCGGGCATCATAGCGGGAAGAATTAAGGAGAGATATTACCGTCCTACCTTCGTGCTCACCCAGGGCGAGGAGGGTGTGAAAGGCTCCGGGCGGTCTATTGAGTCCTACAATATGTTTGAGGAAATGTGCAGATGCCGGGCGCTGTTTACGAAGTTCGGGGGGCATAAGCTGGCAGCAGGGCTGTCCCTGGAGGAGGAAAATGTGGACAGATTCCGTGAGACAATCAATGAGCTGGCTGCGTTATCCGAGGAAGACCTTCTGCCGAAAGTATCCATAGACATGCAGCTTCCTCTTGCATATGTGACCGAATCGCTGGTATCCGAACTGGAGCTTCTGGAGCCTTTTGGAAAAGGAAATACGAAGCCCCTGTTCGCGGAAAAGAATCTGAAGGTACTCAGCCCCAGAATTATCGGAAAAAATCAGAATGTTCTGAAATTTCGTGTACAAGACAGGCAGGGAAACCAGATGGAGGCAATTTATTTCGGGGATGCGCAGGACTGCCTGGACTACATAAGGCAGAAAGACGAGATGTCGTTTACCTTCTATCCGACTGTGAATGACTATATGGGTAAGAGAACACTGCAGATTACTGTTGTAAACTATCAATAGGCCAATTTCAATGGGCAGGATGCGTAACAGTTCAGGCTTGCCTGAACTGTTGCCGATTTTATGTGTTTTTGCGTCTATTTATGGGGAAATAGTTTGAAAATTGTTAAAATAATGTTATACTTAAGGGTATGAAACTTACCATAGAAGAAAGGGGGAATTGATATGGCGGGAACTCCGGAATATGAATTACTGAATAAAAACCTGGAGATTGTGGATGGGCATGCTGTGAAAGCACCCGAAGATTATCAAGACCCTGAACAATTATATCAGGCTTTGATAGCCAGAGTCAGGAAGTATCACCCATCCGCAGATATTACCCTGATTGAGAAGGCCTATAGGACGGCTAAAAGCGCGCATAAGGACCAGGCGCGTAAGTCAGGCGAACCGTATATTATACATCCTCTCTGGGTGGGCATTATACTCGCCGATCTGGAGATGGATAAGGAGACAATCGTTGCAGGTATGCTGCACGATGCCGTGGAAGACACGGAAATGACACTGGAGGATGTGGCAAGAGAGTTCGGCGAGGAAGTAGCGCTTCTGGTCGATGGGGTCACGAAACTGGGACAGTTATCCTACTCCCAGGATAAGCTGGAGGTTCAGGCGGAGAATCTGCGTAAGATGTTTCTGGCCATGGCGAAGGATATCCGTGTGATCATTATTAAGCTGGCGGACCGGCTGCACAATATGCGTACACTGGAGTTTATGACTCCGGCCAAGCAGAAGGAAAAAGCCCGGGAGACGATGGACATTTACGCTCCGATTGCACACCGGCTCGGTATTTCCAAGATTAAGACGGAACTGGATGACCTGTCGCTGAAGTATTCCCAGCCGGAAGTGTATTTTGACCTGGTGCGGGATCTGAATGAGCGCAAGACTGAGAGGGAGGAGTTTGTACAGCAGATTGTGGCTGAGGTTTCCACCCATATGAAAAACTCTCACATCGAGGCGAAGGTATATGGCCGGGTCAAGCATTTTTTCAGTATTTATAAAAAGATGGTAAACCAGAATAAGACGCTGGATCAGGTATATGATCTGTTTGCTGTGCGCATCATTGTGGATTCGGTTAAGGACTGCTATGCTGCGCTTGGCGTGATTCATGAGATGTACACGCCCATACCGGGGCGTTTTAAAGACTATATTGCCATGCCGAAAGCAAATATGTACCAGTCCCTCCATACAACGCTGATGGGACCTTCCGGGCAGCCTTTTGAGATACAGATCCGCACGGAAGAGATGCACAAGACGGCAGAATTCGGAATCGCGGCGCACTGGAAGTATAAAGAAGGCGGTGCCGGAAAGAGCGTGAAAGCGCAGGAAGAAGAAAAGCTGAGCTGGCTGCGCCAGATTCTGGAGTGGCAGCGTGATATGTCGGATAACCGGGAGTTTTTAAGCCTGCTAAAAGGCGACCTGGACTTATTTGCAGAGGATGTATATTGCTTTACCCCCAACGGGGACGTAAAGAATCTGCCTAACGGTTCCACTCCGGTGGATTTCGCATATGCGATCCATAGTGCGGTGGGGAATAAGATGGTGGGTGCCAGGGTGAACGGGAAGCTGGTCAATATTGACTATAAGATACAGAACGGGGACAGAATTGAGATTCTGACCTCTCAGAATTCCAAGGGGCCCAGCCGGGACTGGCTGAATATTGTCAAAAGCACCCAGGCGAAGAACAAGATTAACCAGTGGTTTAAGAGAGAATTTAAAGAAGACAATATCATCAGGGGAAAAGAGCTGATCGCTGCCTACTGCAAGACAAAGTCTATCAATCCGCAGAATATCATGAAATCGAAATATCAGCAGATTGTACAGCAGAAGTACGGATTCCGTGATTGGGATGCGGTGCTGGCGGCGCTCGGACACGGCGGTGTGAAGGAAGGCCAGGTCGTGAACCGCCTTGTGGAGGAGTATGAGAAAGAACATAAGAAAGAGATCACGGATGAAACTATCCTGGAGAAGATCTCCGAGGCGAATAATCAGAAGGTGCATATCGCTAAGTCCAGGAGCGGGATCGTGGTCAAGGGAATCGATGATATGGCGGTGCGTTTTTCCAAGTGCTGTAATCCGGTGCCCGGAGATGAGATTGTTGGTTTTGTCACCAGGGGACGGGGGATGTCGATTCACAGGACGGACTGTGTGAACATGATTCATCTCTCCGAGACCGAGCGTGAGCGGCTGATTGATGCCGAGTGGGAAGAGACGGCAGCGGAAGAAAACGGCGGACAGTATCTGGCGGAACTGAAGATGTTTGCCCATGACAGGCAGGGGCTTTTGATGGAGATTTCCAAGATTTTCACAGAGGCTAAGATTGATGTGAAGTCTATGAATATTAGAACGAGCAAGAAGGGAACGGCTTCTCTGGATATGGGATTTATTGTCCATGGCAGAGAGGAACTGAACCGGGTAATTGAGAAGCTGCGCCAGATTGAAGGCGTGATGGATATTGAAAGGACGGCGGGGTAGAGCGATGAAGGTAGAGAAGTTTGTTATTGGAATGATCCAGACGAATTGTTATCTTGTTCAGAATGAAGAATCAAAGGAATGTTTTCTGGTGGATCCGGCTATCTGTCCGGAAGAGCTGGTGAGCCATATAAAAAGCGAGGGACTTGAGCTGAAGGCAATTCTGCTGACACACGGGCATTTTGACCATATTATGGGGATTGATGGATTCCTGAAGGAATTTCCGGTTCCCGTTTATGCACACGAGGAGGAGCAGGGGCTGCTAAATGATGCCGTGCTGAATGCCTCGGCAGAATATGGACCAGGCTATACTTTTTCAGGTGCCGAGTATTTAAAAGACGGCCAGAAGCTGACAGCTGCAGGGATGGAGATCGAGGTGCTGTATACGCCGGGACATACAATCGGCGGATGCTGTTACTATATTCCTGCGGAAGGTGTACTGTTCAGCGGGGATACCCTGTTCTGGACTTCCATCGGCAGAGGGGATCTGCCCACAGGAAGCTACAGCGAGCTTGTGCGGTCCATTCAGGATAAGCTGATGCGCCTTCCCGGGAAGACTAAAGTTTATCCGGGGCATATGCAGGAGACTTCGATTGGTTTTGAGAAGATACACAATCCGTTTATTTGATATGGCAAATTCGGTTGGAATTCTCTGTACCGCATTGTCAGCAACTCTCCAAAAATAACTTATAGTCAGGAATTTGAGTTTATTATGATAGAGATCAGCAGTAATGATACATTGTATATGTACAATTTGTACCATATCGTAAAAGCCTTTTTTCCGAATGAGGAAATCAGGCAGAAGGTGGATGACAGGCAAGAACCTCTGGTAAGACTAGTGTTGGAAGGGGGCTCTTGCTTTTCCATTACGAAGGAGCAAGCCGGGCATTCCGGGGACCGGCAGGAGATGAAACGTCATGTGACAAAACGGATCTATGATTATCTCAGCAGCGTGACCGGGAGGGCGCTTGCCTGGGGAATGCTGACCGGCGTCAGGCCGACGAAGCTGGCGATGCAGAAGCTGGAAAACGGTATGAGCCAAGAGGAGACGATCAGATTTCTGGAGGATGTATTTGGGGTCAGTCCCCAAAAAGCAGCGCTTGGATGTGAGATTGCGCAGCGCGAGAGGGAACTCCTGGGGCGGCTGGACTGCCAAAATGGCTGGAGCCTTTATGTAGGTATCCCATTCTGCCCCAGCATTTGCTCATACTGCTCCTTTGGCTCGTCCCCGCTTAACCGGTGGGCTGACAAGATGGATCTGTATATGGACGCCCTGTGTAAAGAGGTGTCGGCCATCGGCAGGGCGGCAGCGGGCCGAAAGCTGAATACCATTTATATCGGGGGAGGCACCCCGACCACGCTCCACGCAGCGCAGCTTGATCAGCTGCTAAGCCTTTTGGAGGAGGAATTTTCTTTTGACAATCTGCTGGAATTCACGGTAGAAGCGGGAAGACCGGACAGTATTACTGTTGAAAAGTTAGAGGTACTGGCGCGTCATCCGGTGACCCGGATTTCGGTGAATCCGCAGACCATGCAGCAGAAGACGCTGGATGCAGTTGGAAGAAGGCACAGTGCCCAGGACGTGAAAGACGTGTTTTGGCAGGCCAGGAGAATGGGATTTACGAATATTAATATGGACTTGATTGCAGGGCTCCCCGGAGAGGACGCCGCGGATATGCGTGATACGCTCAGACAGATCGAGGAACTCGGGCCGGACAGTCTTACGGTTCACTCGCTTGCAATCAAAAGAGCCGCAAAGTTTGGGCAGGAGAACCGGGAGATAGACCTTCATTCCGGGATTGAGCAGATGATGGAAGAGTGCGCTGCATCCGCGGAAAGGATGGGCCTTTTACCCTACTATCTGTACCGTCAGAAGAATATTGCAGGAAATTTTGAAAATGTTGGCTATGCAAAGGTTGACAAAGCCGGAATATACAATATACTAATTATGGAAGAAAAGCAGACAATCCTTGCCGCCGGGGCCGGTGCTTCCACGAAAATTGTGCTGCCGGAGAAGATTACCTTGGAGAACGGCAGGCAGACAAGCCTGGTAAGAATTGAAAATGTGAAGGATATTGCGGAGTATATCGGCCGCATTGATGAAATGATAGAGAGAAAAGGAGAATGGTTATGGCGTTAAAGAAAAAACCGGTTACCGGAATGAAGGACATGATGCCCGGAGAAATGGAAATCAGAGATTATTGTATCGGGCTCATTAAGGAAACATACAAGGCATTCGGATTTTCATCGATCGAGACCCCCTGCGTGGAGCATCTTGAAAATCTGTGCAGCAAACAGGGCGGAGATAATGAAAAGCTGATTTTTAAGATCCTGAAAAGAGGAGAAAAGCTGAAAATTGATGCGGCCCGGGACGAGGCGGATCTTGTGGACGGCGGCCTGCGCTATGACCTGACTGTGCCGTTGTGCCGTTATTACTCCAACAATGCGAACGACCTGCCATCCCCTTTTAAGGCGTTGCAGATGGGAAATGTATGGCGTGCCGACAGACCTCAGAGAGGGCGTTTTCGCCAGTTTATGCAGTGCGATATTGATATTTTAGGAGAGCCGGGCAACCTGGCAGAGATCGAATTGATCCTTGCCACGTCTACCCTGCTTGGAAAGCTGGATTTTAAAAACTTTACCATCCGCATCAATGACAGAAGATTTTTAAAGGCAATGGCAGCGTACAGCGGATTTCAGGAAGCAGACTATGAGAATGTTTTCATCACACTGGACAAGATGGACAAGATCGGCATGGACGGTGTGGCGGCGGAATTAGAGGATTGCGGTTATGCGAAAGAATCGGTGGAAAAATATCTTCAGTTATTTAAAGAAATTACAGGGGACGTGGAAGGCGTACGCTACTGCAAAGAGAAGCTGGAAGGCTTTCTCGAGAATGAAGCGGCGGCTTCGCTGGAAATGATTATTACAAGTGTAGAAAGCGCGAAGGAAGCGGATTTCAGAATCACGTTTGACCCCACCTTGGTGCGCGGCATGTCCTATTATACCGGAACTATATTCGAAATTTCCATGGATGAGTTCGGAGGCTCCGTTGGAGGAGGAGGACGCTACGATGAGATGATCGGAAAATTCACCGGGCAGAATACCCCGGCGGTAGGATTCTCCATCGGATTCGAGCGGATTGTCATGTTATTGCTGGAACGGGGCTATCAGGTGCCTTCCAGCCGGGATAAAAAGGCATTTTTAATCGAGAAAAACATGCCCCAGGAAGGTATGCTGAAAGTGCTGAACCTGGCAAAAGCAGAGCGCGCGGCAGGGCGGCAGGTCATGATCGCCAATATGAAGAAGAACAAAAAGTTCCAGAAGGAACAGCTGACAGAACAGGGATACGGAGACATCGTAGAATGTTATCGGGATTCCATAGATACTCTCTAAATGTGAAAAAAGTGTGAACGGGGTCTGACCCTTTTGCAAAGGGGTCAGACCCCTATGAAGAAAGGATGAATAGGATATGGCTGAATCAATGAAAGGATTAAAGAGAACCCACCGCTGCGGTGAGTTGTCCAGTGCAAATATCGGCGAGATGGTAACGGTTATGGGCTGGGTGCAGAAGAACAGAAACAAGGGTGGGATTGTGTTTGTGGACCTGAGAGACCGTTCCGGTATTCTGCAGATTGTGTTTGAGGGGGAGGATAAGTCTGCCCTGATCGATAAAGCGGCGAAGCTGCGCAGTGAGTTTGTAATTGCGGTTGTGGGCAGGGTGGAAGCGCGCAGCGGCGCTGTGAATGAAAACCTTGCAACAGGAGAGATTGAAATCAGGGCGGATGAACTGCGAATCCTTTCCGAATCAGAGACACCTCCGTTCCCGATTGAAGAGAACAGCAAAACAAAGGAAGAACTCCGCCTGAAATACAGATATCTGGATCTGAGAAGGCCGGATCTGCAGAAAAACCTGATTATGAGAAGCCGGATTGCTACTCTTACCAGACAGTTCCTTTCCGAAGAGGGATTTCTGGAGATCGAGACTCCGATACTCGGTAAGAGCACTCCGGAGGGCGCAAGGGACTACCTGGTGCCGAGCCGTGTTCATCCGGGCAGTTTTTACGGGCTTCCCCAGTCACCGCAGCTTTTTAAGCAGCTGCTGATGTGTTCGGGTTATGACCGCTATTTCCAGATCGCAAAATGTTTCCGCGATGAGGATCTCCGTGCGGACAGACAGCCGGAGTTTACCCAGATCGATATGGAGCTTTCCTTTGTGGACGTAGACGATGTGATTGATGTAAATGAAAGACTTCTTGCAAGACTCTTTAAAGAGGTGCTGGATGTGGATGTAGCGCTGCCTATTCCAAGAATGACATGGCAGGAGGCGATGGACCGTTACGGTTCCGACAAGCCGGATACCCGTTTCGGCATGGAGCTCGTGGATGTGACAGAAGTGGTCAAAGACTGTGATTTCGTTGTATTCAAAGGCGCCGTGGGGAATGGAGGGACAGTCCGGGGCATCAATGCCAAAGGCCAGGGCGCATGCCGCGCAAGAAGATCGATAAACTGGTCGACTTTGCAAAAGACTTTGGTGCTAAGGGACTTGCCTATATTGCATTGCAGGAGGATGGCAGCATGAAGTCTTCCTTTGCCAAATTCATGACAGAGGATGAAATGCAGGGCCTCGTACGGGCAATGTCCGGCGAACCGGGGGATCTGCTGCTCTTTGCGGCCGATCAGAATAAGGTTGTATGGGACGTTCTGGGAAATCTCCGCCTGGAAATTGCAAGACAGACGGAAATCCTGGATAAGAATGAGTACAAGTTTGTGTGGATCACGGAATTCCCGCTGCTCGAATGGAGCGAGGAGCAGAACCGCTATGTGGCAATGCACCATCCGTTCACCATGCCGATGGAAGAGGATCTGCAGTATATAGACTCTGATCCCGGCAGAGTACGCGCAAAGGCATACGATATCGTGCTGAGCGGAAATGAAATCGGAGGCGGCAGTGTCCGAATATTCCAGAATGACGTGCAGGAGAAAATGTTCGAGGTGCTTGGATTTACAAAAGAACAGGCCCATGAGCAGTTCGGCTTCCTTCTGGACGCTTTTAAATATGGAGTTCCGCCTCACGCAGGACTGGCATACGGACTGGACCGTATGGTGATGCTAATGGCAAAAGAAGACAGCATCCGTGATGTAATGGCCTTCCCGAAGGTAAAAGACGCTTCCTGCCTGATGACAGAAGCGCCGAATATTGTGGATGAAAAACAGCTGGGAGAACTGGGACTGGAACTTAAAAGCGCTGAATAGGAAGGTGGACCATGTATATTGTTGCTTATCGGCTGATTAACCTGCTCAATGATTCGGAATATGATTCTACTGAAGCTCACATTGCGGAAAGCCTGCTGGGGATAATCAAAGAAATTGAACACATGCCCATAGACCAGGTTGCGGACAAATGCCACATATCAAAGTCCACGTTGTCCAAGTTTGTAAAAAGACTGGGGTTTGAAGACTACAAGGAATTCCGTGACAATGCACGCAATGAAAAAAAGAGGGCAGGATATCATAACTACGAAGAAAAAGTCCCCATGGACAGATTCATTGAACAATACGGTATCGAGAGATTCCTGAGCGTCCTCTCCGGAGATATCGAACACTTCTTATCCGGCATAGACAGAAATCAGATCAGGGAACTCGCAAAAGCCCTGCATCAGTATAAGAAGGTGGCGGCATTCGGTTCTGTATATTCCGAGACCGTTGCAATGGATTTTATGTACGAAATAGCCGGAGTGGGCAAATACATCAAGACCAATATCTATGATGTCAAGCAGGAACAATATATCAATGAGGCCGATGAGGACACACTCATTATCATCTTTTCAAATTCAGGCCAGTATATATACGAAAACGGGATGAAGCCCCTGGATCAGTCCAGGTCCTTCGTCCGCAAAACAAAGGGCAGGATCGCCTGATCACCTCCAACCGGGAGGCTGCATCCGATCCAAGCGTCAGCTATCCGGTACTGTATCATTTCACAACCAGAGTGCAGAACCATCCCTTCATAGAACGAATCATAGCCCAGATGATTGTCGAGGAGTTTAAACGTATTGGAGGGGGTCGCAGTACAGGCCCATAGAACACCGTCCACCGCTGGAAACGGAGATAGGGGGATTGGGAAGCGGGGGTTCGGCTGTAAGCTGGAGTAGAGTAAAAAAGAAGGAAAACCGGGGCGACCTGGCCACATCACCCGAAGCCTGATGGCTTCGCGCGCTGGGGCCAGGAATTTTGTGATTCGGAATCACAAAAATTACCCCGGTTTTCCTTCTTTTTTACTTTACTCCAGCTAACAACCGAACCTACGCTTCCCAATCCCCCTATCTCCGTTTTCAGCGGTGGACGGCGTTCTATGCGCTGTACTGCTAGGGGGTTCCGGGGGCGGGAGTTTAGCGGGGAAACTGAGAGTTTTTAGGCGGGAGAGGCGGATTTTGGATGGGGATGCGGGATGGGGTGCCGATATAGGATGAAAAAAGCACCGGCTTGGTTATTGTGCATTTGATCAATATATATCCTCATCTCCATATCTTAATTCGGCAGCCGGATATGCCTGTGCAGTCAATTTGATCCACTGCTCCCGTCCAATCCGCTTCCATACGCAAAGATAAAACCAAACTCCCGTCCGGATGGACCCAGCCTGACAGGGGCGGAGGGGGTGCCGGAGGGGGAAACTTTGCAGGCCTTTTTGAGCGGCATAGAGAGCGCCGTAGTATCACTTGATAAAAACCGCACCGGATGAGAAGGCTAAACTCTGCTTCCGAAGCAGAGTTTAAGCCGGCCTGAGCCGCGCAATTCATCAGAATTGCGGG
>BAIF02000049.1 GCA_000509105.1 Clostridiales bacterium VE202-21
TCCTCCGGGAGGTTTTCGGCTATCCCTTTATGGAGCGCCCCCATCCGCGCCGAAACTAAAGCTCGTCGCTAAATCCCGATTTTTTTGGTATTGTTTTGGCGGCATCCCCGTCACCCGTTTGAAGACTGTGATAAAGTAGTTATAATCATGAAACCCACAAGCAAAGGCGATTTCACTTATCGGCATTTTGGGCTTCTCAACAAGAAGCTCCTTTGCTTTTTCAATACGCAGGGACCGGATATGATCTACAATCCCAATCCCATAATTTTGTTTTGCAATCTCATAAAGCGTTGTTTTCCCAATTTGAAAATGTTCACAGAGCATCTGCGTATTCAGATCCTCGGTATAGTGGTTCGCGATATACTCATCGATCTGTACGGGCAGGTCTTTTTGGCGTATGACGGCCATCCGTTCCAGACAGAGGTATGAGGCAACCGCCTGTAAGATATGGGAGGCGGATATGATAAAGTCCTCTGATATGATGGGAAGCTTATTACATGCGGCTTTTAACGCAGAAAAGTCGAGATGATATGACCCGCATAGTTTCTGGATGTTTTTCCAGCCTTCTTCATGTGCTGTATAAGAGAATACGTGCCCGAAGAAGAGGTAGCCGATCAGGATGTTTCCTAAATACAGGGGCATGATGCTTTCTGTTAAACCGGCATGGCACCGGTAGGTATATGCAGAGCGCCTTCCGACGGCAGTTTTACAGGCATTGCGGTCGCATTCCCTGCAATTTGCGGCGGCCCTGGCATCGGTTCGGATAATCCGGCAGAAGGGGGCTATCTGTTCCGGATAAGCGGTTAGTTCACGAAAGGTCTCATCAAATACTGTGATGCGGATATGGGTAAGCGTGTAAAAGTCCTGCAGCAGAGAATTCAATTTTTGCAGATTAAAGGTGGAAATCATGATAAACCTCCTGTTGAAATTCGGGTGACTATGATCGTACTATAAGACTGCAATTATACTTATATTTATCTGCATAATACCACGAGAACGAACAAAATCAAAGTAAAAAGAACAAATACCTATATCATCCGGTAGCAGGAGTTTATAAAATAGAGATATAAACAGATAAAAATGACATCCAAATCCAGACTAGTACGGCATAGTGTAATTAACAGTGATAAAGCGCCTTGGGTTTGGAAGAACGTACTTTTTAGAACAAAATCAAAGGAGGATTCACAATATGAAAAAAATGACATTTGCACTGTGTTTCTGCAACAGAGGATTTATGCCGGGCGAGCTGATTTATGAGGCAAGGGAAGACATGATAAAAGCGGTCACGGATGCGGGATATGATTATATTGCTATGGATGCAGAGCTGACCCGGTATGGCGGGGTTGAGACAAGGGAAGAGGGCCTTTTATACGCAAAATGGCTGAAAGAACATGAAGGAATGTATGATGGCGTGATATTCTCAATGCCCATTTTTGCAGACGAGAACGGAGCCATTACCGCATTGCAGGACGCGGGAGTGCCGATTCTGATGCAGGCATATCCGGATGAGATTGGAAAAATGGATTTCCGGCACAGAAGGGATGCTTATTGCGGTAAGTTTTCCGTAACAGATGTTTTTACACAGTATGGCGTGCCGTTTACGGTGATGAAGCCCCATGTAGTTCATCCGCTGTCGAAAGCATTTGCCCTGAATCTGCAGGATTTTGCGGCGGTCTGCCGGGTAGTAAATGGTATGAAACGGTTTAACCTTGGCTGTATTGGGGCAAGGACCACGGCATTCAAGACGGTGCGGTTCGATGAGATTGCAATGCAGAAATACGGGATCAATGTGGAGTCATTTGACTTATCCGAGGTGTTTTTCAAGGTAAGAAGTATGGCGGACGATGATGAGGCAGTTACTGCCAAAATAGAGCGCCTGAAAAATTACAGTGATTTTTCCCTTGTACCGGAAAGCAATATGCTGACATTGGCAAAGATTGGGGCAGTAATCGACCAGTACATTGCAGAATATCATCTGGATGCACTGGCGCTGCGCTGTTGGAATGAGATGGAGACGGAGATGCGGGTATGTCCGTGCGTATTGCTTAGTGAACTGAATGACAGGGGAATTGCAGCATCCTGTGAAATTGATATGTGTTCGGCGCTGACGATGCGGGCTATGAGCCTGGCGAGCGAACAGCCGGCGACTGTTCTGGACTGGAATAATAATTATGGTGAAGATGAGAATAAGGTGATTCTGTTCCACTGCGGGCCGGTTGCACAGTCTCTGATGACCGGGAAGGGGAAGGTCACCGAGCATAAGATGTTCGCAAAGAATGATCCGGGATCCGGATGGGGATGCAATGAGGGGCGGATCAGGGCGTTTGATACTACGCTTTCCAATTGCCAGACCAGGGATGGGAAAATTATCGTATATGCAAGCGAGGCCAGATTTACAGACGACCCGATAGAAGATGCATTTTTCGGGTGCGGCGGGGTAGCGGAAATTCCTGATCTGCAGAACAAGCTGATTAAGCTGGCCAGAGGCGGATTTAAACATCATACATCCATAGGCGCAGGACATATGAAAGAAGTATTGAAAGAGGCATTTACAACTTATCTTGGTTATGAATGGGCAGAGATTGACTAGTTTATTTTTACAATGTATCCGTAAGGACGGAAGCGGCTGCCGGCGGACAAAAATAGATGCGGGAGGATGAAGATTATGAAAGTGGCGGGGCTGGATATCGGGACAACAGGCTGTAAGCTGACAGTCTTTGATGAAAATGGTACTTATCTGGATGAGGCCTATCAGGACTATTCTGCGAAAAGGAACGATGGGGTGCATGAGATTGATGCGGCTGCAATCATGGAGAGCGTATTCGGGGTGATCCATGCAATAACGCATACACATCCGGACATTGCGGGGATTGGCGTGACCAGTTTTGGGGAGACCTTTGTTATGGCAGACGCAGAAGGAAATCCCCTGCATCCGGCGATGCTGTATACGGATCCGCGCGGGGAAGAGGAGTGCCGCTATTTGACAGAGCAGATGGATGGGAAGACCATTGCTTCTATTACCGGGGTAAAACCGCACGTCATGTACAGTATTTCCAAAATGATGTGGATGAAAAGGCACAGGCCGGAGATATATGAACAGGCGGAGCATATCTTCCTGATGGAGGATTTTGTGGTGTTTGCGCTGACCGGACGGGCTCAGATCGATTATTCTCTGGCGGCCAGGACGATGGCATTTGATATTACGGCGTTGAAATGGAGCCGGGAGATCTTTGCTCTTGCGGGAATCGACATGGAACTGATGTCAAAGCCGGTGCCCACGGGAACCAGCGCCGGTAGAATCCGGCCGGGAATTGCGTTAAAAACAGGCCTTTCCAAAGAGACGCAGATCATATCTGTGAGCCATGACCAGGTGGCTGCTGCTGTGGGTTCCGGGGTGTTTTCATCCGATAAAGCGGTGGATGGCGCCGGTACGGTCGAGTGCATGACACCTGTTTATGACAGTATTCCGGAATTGGAGGTCATGTATGAAGGGAATTACGCGGTTGTACCGTATGTGCTGCCGGGAAAATATGTCTGCTATGCATTCTCTTACACCGGCGGAGCGCTGATTCAGTGGTGTGCAGATACGCTTGCTAAAAAGGAGAAAGAGCTGGCAGAGGCACAGGGGATTTCGGTGAACGAGTTTTTAGAGCAATTGTATGAGGCAGAGCATGAATGCCTGGAAAATGCAGCCGGTAAGGATATGCCCAAGTCTCCTACGGGAATATTGGTTCTGCCGCATTTTGCAGGGGCGGCCACGCCCTATATGGATACCGGGTCAAAGGGGGCAATCGTGGGCGTGACGGCGGCGTCTACAGTCAGTGATATATACCGCGCATGTATGGAGGGCGTTGTTTACGAAATGATGTTGAATATGGAATGCCTGGAAGATGCGGGGCTTCAAATGAAACGGCTGAATGCCACGGGAGGCGGCGCAAAATCAAAAGTCTGGATGCAGATGAAGGCGGATGCTTTGAATGTGGAGATCACTTCGCTAAAAACTGTAAATGCGGGAACTGCGGGGAGCGCTATGCTGACAGGAATTGCGGTGGGATGCTTTCAGGATTTGGAGGATGCAGCGGCGCATATGGTGGAGGAGACCGAAACCTATATTCCAAATCCGGAAATGACGAAGAAGTACAGGGAAGTTTATAAAAGATACCGGCAGCTGTATAAGGCAGTGCGTCCTTTGGTATGAAAGGGAAGCAGCTTAGAATTGTCTGAAGTGCCGTGTGAAAGGAGAATTTTGATGAACCCATATATCGGTCATGATTCCCAAGTGTATGGAATCGAGGAACACCGCCTTGTGGGCGGTAAAGGCGATGGAATGCGCCTTCTGGAAATAAATAATGGAAAAGGGGTGGAACTGACGGTTGTTTTGGACCGCTGTGCAGACATCTCCCGGCTGCGTTACAAAGGGGTTAATCTGTCCTACTTCTCGCCCTGCGGCTATGTGGCTCCGGCGTATTATGATGCGGCAGGGGCAAACTGGCTGAAATCATTTACTGCCGGCTATCTGACTACCTGCGGGCTGCAGGCGGTCGGCTCTCCCTGCACGGATGAGGGGGAAGAGCTGCCCCTGCATGGTTCCATCGCTAATATACCGGCAGAACAGGTATATTGGCTGGAAGAAGAGGGGGATCTGGTGGTTTACGCGACGATCAGGGACGAGGGGATTTTCGCACCGAAACTGCGGATGTCCAGAGAGATCAGAGTCAGCCTTAGGAGTAATGAATTTTCGATTCAGGATACCATCGAGAATACTGGAGATACAAGGCAGCCCTTTGAGATTCTGTATCATATGAATATGGGCTATCCGATGCTTGATGAGGACAGCATACTGGAGATTCCGTCCGCCGAAGTGCTGCCACGGGATGAGCATGCCGCGGAGGATATCGGGAATTGGATGCACATGATGAAGCCGGAGGCAGGCTATGTGGAGCGCTGTTACTACCATAAGTTTCCGGATAGAAACGGGAAAGCCGGTATCTACCAGCCAAAGCTGGGAAAAGGGCTGGAAATCACCTTTGACGCAGAGGAACTGGATGGGTTTGTAGAATGGAAGATGATGGGAGTCCGCGATTATGTGCTGGGGCTGGAGTGCGGCAACTGCTATCCCGATGGGCGCGATGTGATGAGACAGACCGGAATGCTGAAATTTTTAGAACCGGGAGAGAAAAAAGCGTACCAGGTGAAAGTGCATATGTTTGAGCGGGTTTAAAATATAGATGAGCTGCTGCTCACCAGTACATCGTAAAATTAGGCCGGCTTATGTGGTAGTTAATTATTATACGATGTACTAGAAAGGAGAAAGCAAAAATGTTAGTAACGCTGAAGCAGATATTAAATCTATGTGAAGCAAAAAGATGTGCGGCAGGATCTTTTAACACGCCGAATCTGGAGTCGGTTATGGCGGTGATTGGCGCAGCAGAGGAATTGGGCGTGCCAGTGGTGATCCAGCATGCGGAAGTGCATGAGGAGATTATGCCGATTGAGATTATCGGGCCGATCATGCTGGAGCTTGCCGGGAGGGCAAAAGTACCGGTGTGCGTGCATTTGGATCATGGGGAAACTTTAGAATATGTATGTAAGGCTTTGAACATCGGGTTTACCTCTGTGATGTACGATGGTTCGGTTCAGCCATTTGAAGTCAATATGGCTAATACTAAGTTGGTTGTTTCATTTGCTGCACAGACAGGGGCCTCTGTGGAGGCAGAGATCGGCTGCATGGGAAAACGGGAAACCGGAGCAGGGACAACTGGAAACGGGCCGGATCCAGAGAAGATTTATACAGATCCGGAGCAGGCAAAGCTCTTTGTGGAGGAGACGGGGATAGATGCCCTGGCCTGTTCCTTCGGGACGACCCACGGAGTGTATATTACAAAACCAAAGTTAGACTTTAATGTGGTAAAAAATGTGCGCAGGAAAGTAGACATTCCGGTCGTTATGCACGGAGGCTCCGGTGTCAGTCCGGAAGAATTCCGCATGGCGATTGAGAGCGGGGTGCGAAAGGTGAATTACTATACATATATGGCGATGGCTGGAGGGGAGAAGATAGCAAGCCAGTTCCAAACGGGGTGTATTCCTGTCGAAAAAGGCGGGCGGCATTATAAATACTGCTATTCTTTGATAGAGAGCGATAAGGATACGCCGATTATGTACCATGATATTGTGCAGTATGGGACAGAAGCTATGAAAAGGAATTGTAAGGAGGCGATGGAGATATTTGCTATGAGGTGAGATCTCTATGATTAACTAAACAGAAGCGGTGGCAGGAAAACACATGTGGTTTTCTCTATTTTATAGGAGGGTACTGCAAATTTATCAGAATGATGGGTTTGCAGCACCCTTGCTCTATCTGTGTATAAATATTCATTGTCATTCGGGCAAAATACTACATTCATTGTACAAGAAACTACATTCTGCTTTTTCAATTAATGCTTATAATAGAGTATGTTTAGAAAACGACAGGAGGTATGGATATGACGAAAAAGATGACAGAAGGCAGCCCGGCAAAATTGATTGTAATGTTTACGATTCCTTTGCTGATCGGAAATATCTTTCAGCAATTATATAGCATGGTAGATACTTTGATTGTAGGAAGAACCCTGGGGGTCAATGCCCTGGCGGCGGTAGGCTGCACAGGGAGCATCAATTTTTTGATCCTCGGTTTTGCAATGGGAGTGAGCGCAGGACTGGCAATTATTACGGCACAGCGGTTTGGCGCTAAGGATGAGAAGGGGGTCAGAAAAAGCGTAGCCGCCGGAGCCTGGATCAGCCTTGCAGTGACGGTAGTGCTGACAGCGGTATCTGTTCCAGCAGCCCGGAAGATTTTGGAACTTCTGAATACGCCGCCCGAAATTATGGACGGTGCATATGACTATATTGTCGTAATATTCTGGGGGATTATAGCTTGTATGCTATTTAATTTTTTATCCAACATTATCCGGGCACTGGGGGACAGCCGGACGCCGCTTTTATTCCTGGTTATTGCATGTGTACTGAATATTATTCTGGACTTTGCGTTCATACTTGGCGGCGGGATGGGGGTTGCCGGCGCGGCCTGGGCAACAATTATCTCGCAGATGGTATCTGCACTGCTCTGCCTGTGGTATATCAAAAAGAAGCTGCCGATTCTGCATTTAACGAAGGATGACTGGAAGGTATCCGCATGGGATATGAAACAGCACTTTCGGATCTCTATGCCAATGGGGTTCCAGATGTCGATTATCGCCATCGGTGCTGTGGTGCTCCAGTTCGTGCTTAATGGGCTTGGTTCCGCCGCTGTAGCAGCATTTTCTGCGGCACAGAGAATTGACCAGATCGCCGGTCAGCCTATGAATTCTTTTGGTACCACAATGGCTACATATGCGGCTCAAAATTATGGGGCAGGGCGGATAGACAGAATTAAAAAAGGCGTTCTGCAGTGCAGCCTGATATCGGTAGGATTCAGTATTGCAGTGGGGCTTCTGAATATAGTTGCGGGTTATCAAATGGCAGGCTTCTTTGTTGGGGCAGGGGAAGAGACGGTACAGTCTATGGCTCAGACTTACCTTCAGATTAACGGGGCTATGTACTTTGTGCTGGCACTGCTGTTTATCTTCAGATTTACCCTGCAGGGGCTGGGGAAAGGTGTTATGCCAACTGTGGCGGGCGTGATGGAACTGATTATGAGGACATTTGCCGCGGTATATCTGACGGCGGCTGTCGGCTTTACGGGGGCATGCTGGGCCAACCCGCTGGCATGGGCGGGGGCATGTATCCCACTAGCAGCGGCATACTTTTTGATCATGCGGCGGCTGTCTGCCGGAAGAGGAGATGCAGATACCGGCAGTTTGTGCAGTAAAGCTGAAACCAATGCAGCATGAGAATTACTTATATTATTAAAATAGTAAAACCCCGGTCAATACTAAATTTACTGACCGGGGTTTTACTATGAAAAAATCAATTCTGTAATTGAATTATACTGTTTAAAATTATCAAGATGCCAGCCAGTCTCAATCATTACCATCAGATAAAGCTGCTTTTTAAAGTCAGAGGTATAGTCTTTTCTTAAAGTCAGGGGTAAAGCCTCTTCTCAAAGTTACCGGATACTGAACACCCTTCCGTAAATATCATAAATGCATTGGGATCAATTCCCCGCACAATTCGTTTTAACTGGCTGACCTCATATTTAGAAATTACAACGAACAGGATGTAGGAGGCCTGATTTGTATATGCTCCGGCTCCGTCCCAGTTGGTGACTCCCCTCCCCATCTGTTCGATGATAGCCTGGGAGATGCCCAGCTTTTTGGTAAATATCATGACACTCATATTAATATTCTGGATATGTACTCTGTCGCAGGCGATGGAATATACTACGCCGTAAATCAAAGAATAAATCACGATCTCGATGTTAAACATCATGAGGCATATTCCGTAGACGAAACAGTTGATGATGATGGAGACCTTGCCGACGCTGAATCCAGGGAATTTTTTTGAGAAGTAGATGCCCAGAATGTCCTGTCCGCCTCCGGAACTGCCGCCCCGGAGGATCATGCCGGATCCGGTTCCCGCGATAATACCGCCAATGACACAGGCAGTCAGGTAATCGTCAATGACCGGGCTGGATGGAATCGGGATAAAGGTGAGCGCTGCGGTCTGTATAATTATGGTAATAATAGAACGTGCAAAAAAAATCCGGCCCATTTTACTCCACGCCAAATAGATCAGGGGCAGGTTGATCAGAAAGTAAATGATACCTGCAATATCTGTCTGCCCGAGAGAAAAGGGCAGTACTTTAACCACTAAGGTACGGATCAGCTGGGAGATTCCCATGAAGCCGCCATTATATAAAGATAGCGGTATGATAAATACATTCAGTCCAAATGCAAACATGACAGAGCCTGCAGTTGCGTAGCCCATACCAAACAGACGCTGCCTCTGCCGCTCACTCAAAGAATTAAAAAATGACATATTATTTTCCCCCACTAAAGCGATAAAGTTACCGATGTGTATATATTCTAGCACTTTGATTTCGGCAATACAAGACAAGATACTGCAAAATCTTATAATAGTTCATTATGAGTGTATAAATAGCCATTATAAGGGGAATCCCTGCATCTCCCGGCAGTCCAGAAAGTGTGCTGGATTATCTATGTATCATAAGGTTCATTTATGTTAGTATAATCCCACTTATGTTCGTGAAAAAGGAGGAAATGGCATGATTTGGCTAAAGAAGCTGACGATGGATTATGTGAACAATTTAGAGGGTACAACCCATATGCCGCAGCTGGGCTGGGTGATTGAAAGCGATAAACGTGATGTCAGGCAGGAGGCTTATCGGCTGCAGATAGCAGAGGAGGATCAATTCCGGAACTGTCTTTATGACAGTGGAACAGTGTACAGCAGCGAATCGCAGCATCATGTACCCGAACTGGCACTGGAATCGCTGAAAAAGTATTATGTGCGAGTTAGAGTCAGGACAGAACATGGAGAAATCAGCACATGGAGTGAGCCGGCGTCTTTCCTGACGGGATTGGTAGAAAATGAATGGGAAGCAAAGTTCATATCTGCGGATTCGGAAGAGGATGCAAGAAACTCAAAGGGGACGTATGTAAGGAAAGAGTTTACAATTCAGGGGAAAATCAGGCAGGCTTATCTTTGCAGCACCGCGCTGGGATTATATGAGGTGTATCTGAACGGAAGGCGGGTTGGAAAGGATCAGCTTGCCCCGGGATTCACATCTTACAGGAAACATCTGGTATATCAGACCTATGACGTATCCGGGATGCTGGAGGAGGGAGAAAATGCAATCGGTGCAATGCTTGGCGCCGGCTGGTATAAGGGCAAAATGGGATTCATCGAACGTTATAATATTTATGGGTCCCGTAGCGCTTTCTTAGGGCAGCTCATGATTCAGTATGAGGATGGAACCGTGCAGATGGTTGTTACGGACGATAGCTGGAAGGGCAAGGACTCGCCGGTTATTTTTGCAGAGATATATGACGGGGAAATCTATGACGCCTCAAAAGAGGTTGAAGGCTGGAATAAACCGGGACTAAAGGAAAACGGTTGGAAGAGGACGGAGGAGATTCCGTTTGATATGGAGGTACTGACAGCACAGCCCTCTGCAAGAACAGCGGAAATAGAAGCACTTCCTGCCACACGGGTGTTTCGGACACCTCAGGGGGATATGGTCGTTGACTTTGGCCAGAATCTGACAGGCTGGATTTGTGTAACAGCAGCCGGCAAAAAGGGAGATATGATTGAGCTCAACTGTTTTGAAGTGCTAGATAAGGATGGAAATGTATATACGGATAATCTGGATGGGGCTAAACAGCAGATTAGGTATATTTTTGCGGAAGATAAGACAGTGGCCTATCACCCAAGATTTACCTTTCAGGGCTTCCAGTATGCAAAGATTACTAGTTATCCAGGAAACCCCGAGACTGAGAATTTTACGGCTTATGCAGTTCACAGCGATATGGAAATGACGGGGAAATTTACCTGTTCGAATCAGGATATCAATCAGCTGCAGCATAATATTTTATGGGGAATGAAGGGGAATTTTATAGACATTCCAACGGACTGCCCGCAGCGGGATGAAAGACTGGGCTGGACCGGAGACGCGCAGATTTTCTGCCGTACGGCTAGTTATCTGATGAATACCTATCATTTTTATAAAAAGTGGCTGCGCGATGTAGAGGCAGACCAGACAGCTGAGGGAGGCATTCCTCATGTAATTCCGGATATCATTTCTGGATATGAGGAAAGCAATTGGCTGTTGTCACAGGGAACACATTCGGCAGCAGCCTGGGCAGATGTGGCCGTCATTATGCCGTGGGTGCTGTATCAGACCTTCGGAGATACAGAGATTCTAAAGATCCAGTATGATAGTATGAAGAAGTGGATCGGATTTATGCGGGCACACGCAGTAGACTACATATGGAATTATAAACTGCAGTTCGGAGACTGGGTTGCCCTGGATGCAGAGGAGGGCAGTTATTTTGGCGCTACACCGAATGATCTGACCTGTACAGCCTATTTCGCTTATACGACAGGTCTGTTCGTGAAGATTTGCGGAGTACTTGGAAAAACAAAGGAGAAGGAAGAATATCAAAAGCTGTATAATAAAATTGTAAGAAAATACCAGAAGACATTTTTCCTTCCTGATGGTACTATGACTGTCCAGACACAGACCGCGCACATTGTCAGCCTTTATTTTGGCTTGGTGCCGGAAGAGTATAAACAGGCAGTGGCAGCAGGCCTCATAAAGCTTCTTGAAAAAGAGAACGGACATCTTGTCACGGGCTTCGTAGGTACGCCGTATTTCTGTCATGCTTTGAGTGAAAATGGCTATATAAAAGAAGCTTACGACCTGCTTTTAAAGGATGATTTTCCATCTTGGCTGTATCAGGTAAGGATGGGGGCTACTACAATATGGGAACACTGGGACGGAATCAAGCCTGACGGTTCTATGTGGAGCCCAAATATGAACTCTTTCAATCACTATGCATATGGAGCGGTAGGAGAATGGCTTTATCGTGTATGTACAGGAATTGAGATTGATGAAAGTAATCCAGGCTACCGTCATACTATTTTCCAGCCGCATCCAGGCGGGGGATTTACTTACGCAGAAGGCGTATATGAGTCTATTTATGGTACGGTACGGTCAAAATGGTCCGTGGATGGTGACAGTGTAACTTTGGAAGTAGAAATTCCAGTTAATACCACAGGCACCATCATGATAGAAGCAGCCCGAAAAATCCAGGAGGCGGACGGACTGGATTTCCAGGAAATAAATGGAAGGATGCAGGCACAGGCCGGCTCCGGAGAATACCGGATTGTATACCGGATATAAAAGAGATAAAACTCAATAATACAGTATACTTTGCTGTGCTAAAATATCCATCCGATAGTATTGATTTTTCTATGTTACATTGAGGGGGTCAGATGATAATATTTATTTATCAAAAAGGAGGAATAAAGATATGAAAGGAAGAATGAAAAAAATCGGTGCACTTTTGTTGACAGGTGCCATGACGGCAGGATTACTTGCAGGATGCGGGACTTCACAAAGCGGTAAAAAGAATAATGAACCCAGTGGAAATGGGAAAGAATTTGATGGCGTTACACTATCATTCTTTGTCGATGCAGATGTTGAAAAAGGCGGGTATCAGGCTGTCATAGACATGGCAGAAGAAAAGCTGGGACTGACAGTAGAGGTAGAAGAGCATGTGGGCGGTTCGGACGGAGATAATATTGTGAAAACCCGTCTGGCTTCAGGTGAAATGTCAGATATCTGTATGTATAATGCGGGGTCGTTGCTTAAGGCATTAAATCCATCCGAATATTTCTATGATATTTCAAACGAGAAGTTTACAGAGAAGCTGGATGACACATTTAAGGAAACTGTAACGGTAGACGGCAAGGTGTATGGGGTACCTCTTACATCAACACAGGCAGGGGCGATTATATATTACAAGCCGGATTATGAGGAACTGGGGCTGGAGATTCCTAAAACATGGGATGAATTTCTGGAGAATTGCGAGAAGCTGGAAGCAGCCGGGAAGACTGCGATGATTGGAACGTTCGGAGACAACTGGACATCACAGGTTCTATTTGTAGGTGATAACTATAATGTTCTGGCTGAGAACCCGGACTTTGCAGAGGAGTTTGAGGCGGGCACAGCAAAATATGCAACGACAGATGCAGGCATAAAGAGCTTTCAGAAGCTGTTGGATGTACAACCATATTATAATGAAGATTATCTGGCTGCCACTTATGACGATGGTGTTGAAATGATGGCAAACGGAGAGGGTACGCATTGGGCTATGCTGACACAGGCTCTTACGGCAATTAATGCATTATATCCGGAGGTAATGGACGATCTGGGTGTATTTGCGATACCGGGGGAGAATCCGGAAGATGTAGGGCTGACCGTGTGGGAATCCACATCTATGTATATCAATAAAAATTCAGAGAATCTCGATGCTATACTGGCATTTATGGAGCTTTATTTGTCAGAGGAAGCTCTGGATACTTATGCTGAAGTAGTACCGCCTACCGGGCCATACTGCATCAAAGACTATGAGCTTCCGGACAGTGCTTTTTCAGCAGTAAAAAATGACATGCAGGCATATTTTGACAGTGGCAAAACAAGAACGGCTCTTGAGTATATGACTTCTGTAAAAGGTGCCAATTGTCCGCAGATTTGTCAGGAGGTAGGTTCGGGACAGAGTACGGCGAAAGAGGCAGCGGCAGCATATGATGAGGACTGCAAAAAACAGGCCGTTCAGCTGGGACTGGATTGGGAGGATTAAATTAGCATGAATAAAAAGAAAATTTATACGTTATGGTTTCTTGTACCAACCATAATCATATTCGGTGTTTTCTTTTTAATACCATTGGCATCATCATTATTTTATAGTATGACTGTCTGGGATTTTAATAGTTTCCGTTTTGTGGGACTGGAAAATTTTAAAATGTTTTTTTCCGAGCATTCCTTAAGCGGCAGTATTTTACACACTCTGATTTATGCGTTTTTAACAAGCGGATTGAAAGTGATATTAGCATTTTTTATCGCGGTATTTCTGACAAGTAAGATCAGGACAAAAAATGTTCTGAGGGCGGTTGTTTTTTTCCCAAATCTTGTAAGTACAATAGCAATTGGCATTACCTTCTCTGCGTTGATGCATCCGACAAAAGGGCTTTTTAATCTGATTTTGCAGGCAGCAGGATTCGGTGCCGTTGACTTTCTCGGAAATGCAGATCTTGCACTTTACAGTGTGATATTTACAGATGTCTGGAAAGGCGTCAGTATTGCTACAATCATTTATATTGCAGGTATTCAGTCCATTGATACAAGCTATTATGAAGCAGCAAAGATTGACGGTGCAAATTGGGTGCAGAGACTGGTAAACATAGTAATTCCGCTGATCCGCCCGGCTATGAATTCTGTGATTATCCTTTCACTGGTAGGAGGACTGCGATGCTTTGATCTGATCTGGGCAATGACAGGAGGAGGACCCGGATTTGCAACAGACGTACTGGCGTCTGTTATATATAAGCAGTATGCGGCCGGGTACTACGGACTGTCCACAGCTGGTAATGTCATCATGTTTATACTGATTGCAGTCATTGCCTATCCGCTCCAGAGATTTCTGTTGAAGAGAGAGGAGGGATAGTATGAAGCAGAAAAAAAGTATTTTAATAATAGGAGATATACTGGGGGTGCTGGGAGCTTTTTTCATCTTCATCGTTCCATTCCTCTTTATGCTTACAAACTCACTGAAGGACCGGAAGGAAGCAAATCAGCTTACGTTATCACTGCCAGAGGTGTTTCAATGGAGTAATTATAAGGAAGTGCTTACTTACAATAATGGAATAGTGCTGACTGCATTTAAGAACAGTTTGATTATTACAATATGCTCCGTTATAATATTAGTCATCACCTGCGCGATGTCCGGATATATTCTGCAAAGGCGGAACGATAAGAAAATGACGGTGTTTAATGCAGTGATCATGCGGGACTAATGATACCGCCGGCTATTCTGCCAACAATCTCTCTGATGCAGTCATTACACGTATACAAAACGTTGTTCGGCATGATTATGGTAGAGGTTGCGCTGCAGACACCATTTACAGTGATGTTGTACAGAGGATTTATGAGCTCTATACCGGTCGAACTCGAGGAAGCCGGTTATATTGACGGCTGTAACCGCCGGCGGATGTTTGCTTCCGTTATTTTTCCGCTGCTGAAGCCTGTTACAGCAACGGTGGTGATTCTAAATGCAGTAACCGTATTTAATGATTTTACCAACCCCTTATATTTTCTGCCGGGAAATAAAAATGCAACAGTGCAGCTGACTCTGTATAATTTCATGGGACAGTTTTCAAGTTCCTATAATATGCTGTTTGCTGATGTAATTGTCATAACCATTCCCATGCTGATTCTGTTTATTATTTTTAATAAGCGCATTGTAGACGGAATGGTGGCAGGCTCTGTAAAAGGATAATACATAGGGAAAATGACCGGTATGCGGATCTGTTATGCGTATACGGGGGAAAAGAAAGGAAGAGGAGTGCATGCGGTTTCAGACGAAGATGATAGTAGGATATACCATATTGATGTTTGCGCTTGCACTCTTCTTAGGAATCGAATTCTCGAGGATTGAGGTTAAGACTCAGGAAGAACGGGAAAAGAATAATCTGCAGATTACCGCTAATCAAATCACTGCGCAGATGGAGGAAAGGCTTGGGAGGATGGAGGCATCTATGAATTATGTCCTTTCCAATTCAATGATCCGGGATGGGATTATGATTCTGGGAAAAAAGGAGAAGGAAAGGGTGGATAATCGCTTAGAATCGGAAGCCAGAGCCAATATAAAAAAGGAAATCAATACAGATTTTGTTACATCCTCGTGCTACCGTATGATTATTTTTAACCCCAATGGAGATATATTTACAACCTATAATGCCTTATCGGGACGGGTAATTGAATCAATCGACATGGAAACACTCCCCTATCTGGCAGAAGCAGCTAAGAGAAATGGAAAGCCTGTAATAGTTTCTGCCCATGAAGATGTATGGGGCTATCAGACACGGCCGGAAGTGTATTCGCTGGTGAAAGCAGTGCAGGGGTACAGGGCTGGATGGATTGAGACGCAGGCTTTAACAAAAGAACTTTCAGAATTTCAGGTTTCGCAGGAGGAGACTGACTATATGCTCTTTGCCGATGATGCGGGCGTTTTGTTCAGCAGCAGGGAAGAACTGCAAAAGGAGGATTATCAGGAAATACTTGCGCAGCCGGGCAACAAAGTAGTAAAGGATGCCGAGCATAAACAACTGGTGGCAAAAGCCTCTTCTAAGAAATATGGAATTACAGTTCTGTGCATGGAAAGTATGAAAGACCTATGGGACTATTCCTATAATAAGTTTACCCCTTTTCTGATTGCACTGCTCTTTTTTATTGTATCTATGCTTTTTGTGGTTGCATTATCCCAAATTCTGACGAAGCCGCTGAGACAGCTGCGTACTGTTATGACGAATACCAAGTTGGATAATCTGAGCAGTCAGGTTCTGATTGATACACCAAATGATGAGATCGAAGCCCTTTCTGTATCTTATCAGGAGCTGTTAGAGCGGTTGAAGAAAGCCATTGTAAAAGAAAAGCAGCTGGTCACCTTGTCCCTGCAGGCACAGTTTGATTCTTTGCAGGCACAGGTGAATCCTCATTTTATGTATAATGTGCTGAATATTATATCTGCGAGGGGAATTGCAAATGGAGATGACAGTATTTATGAAATGTGTGGAAGCCTGGCAGCCATGCTGCGCTACTCTACCAGTAATTTAAGCCGCATGGCAACGATTGCGGAGGATGTGGAGTATTTAAATCAGTATTTTTATCTTTTAAAAGTCCGTTACGAGCATAAGCTGGAATATTCTGTGCAGATAGCCCCGGAGATTCAGGGACAGCTTATACCAAAAGTAACACTTCAGCAAATCGTAGAAAACAGTATCAATCACGGATTCCAAAACAGTGCAGGAAAGATGCGGGTAGAAATCAGCGGATGGCAGGAAGGCGAGTATTGGTACGTTAGAATCCATGATAACGGTCAGGGGTTTGAAGAGGATACACTTAGACACCTGGAGGAGAAGATGGAACAAACACGGAATAAAATATTAGAAAACAAAGATAATATGCAGCTTGAAATAGGCGGACTCGGATTGATTAATACCTATGCAAGATGCCTGCTTTTATATAATGGCGATATTATATTTGATTTGAGAAATACAGCAGATGGTGCAGAAGTTACGATAGGCGGATATATAAGGCCGAATAATGGAGGATAATAATATGTACAGAGTATTGGTTGTGGATGATGAGCCGGCCGCAGTTACCAACCTGTGTTACATTATTGAGAAGGTGTGTCCTGATTATGAGGTTGTCGGCACTGCGGAGAATGGAAGAGATGCGCTGGAAAAAATGCGTCTGAGCTGCCCTGATTTGATTGTGACGGATGTAAGGATGCCGATTATGGACGGAATTGAACTGGTGGAGACGGTGATCAGAGATATGCCGGAGGTCTATTCGGTCATTGTCAGTGGATATCAGGATTTCGAATATGTGAAAAAAGCGATTCAGTCAGGAGTGTGTGATTACATATTAAAACCAGTCATGCCGAATGCTATGCGTGAAACTTTGGAAAAGATTGCCCTGCGGTTAAGGGTGAACTATTATCATGCACGAAATGAAATCGTACATAAGGTATGTAACGGTGTTGTGTGTGAAGAAAAGGAGATAGCACGTTTTTTCCCATATCAGGAATATTACCGGGCAATTCTGCGCCGTAACGGTCTGCCGCGCAGGTATTCAATGGGAGGCGAGAGCAGAGAGATTTACTCAGATATTAATGAAGTCATCACGGTATATGGAAGAGATGAGATGGAAGCATTGTATTTGATTCCAAAGGATCTGTTGTTCGGCAAAAGTTTTCAGGAGTATATACAGAGATTAAAAGAGAAGGAATACGGTGAAAATCAGTATTTTACGGTCGTCTATGACCGGAATAGCTTTCTTATTGATGAACTGTTTGACAAAGTAAAGGAGCTGTACCGCTGTCTCGATACAGTTAGCGTTGTCGGGCAAAGCCAGACGATAGATGTATCAAGAGAAGGGATGGTAAAGGATATTGTATTTGTTCATGAGGAGATCAATCTGGTACTGGAAAATTGGGAGAAAATGCTCAGGAACAGGGATTATGAGAAGCTGAAAAAGGATCTGCGGTATTATTATGAACTGTGGGAAGCAGAGAAAAAGCCTCAGCTCTGGCTGGAATATGTCTCACGTCAGGTGCTGTATATTGTTAGAAAGTATACAAGCTGGGCGCAGCCTCTGATAGAGTACGAATATATGCTGGAAGATGCCTTTTTCTATGCAACGTCTGCAAAATCGCTGAGGGAGAGTTTGCTTGATCTGGTTTTTTACTATCTGCGTGAAAACAAGGCTCCGGCGAAAGTGAATTCGCCTGAATTTTTCGATGGAGTTAGAAAATATTTGAAGCAGCACATAAATGAGAACATTACACTGCCTGAACTTTGCGAGCATTTTTCCATTTCACAGACTTATATGAGCAGAATGTTCCGAAAGTACGCTCAGCGTTCATTTAATAAATTTTTTACAGAACTTCGTATAGAGCAGGCGATGGAACTTATGAGGAAAAATCATAATCTTTTTATTAAAGATGCTGCCTTAATGGTGGGGTATCAGGATCAGTTTTACTTCAGCAGGCTTTTCCGGTCCTATGTTGGAAAAAGCCCCAGTGACTTTATGGAGGAGATGGATGAGTAAAATGAACGAAAAAGAAAAATTAAAGAAGCCTCCGCTGTATCGCTTTGCAGCATTCATATTGATGTTGTTTCCATATATTTTCTTATATGCAGGAATACAGGTCATAGCGTCTTTCGCGGTGGAGATTATGGAAGATCTTACGATTAAAGAAGCAAGTCTTTCGTTTCTGTCTTCCTTGGGAACCCTGTCTATGGCAGTTACATCCGCAGCAGCAGGGGGATTAGGTAACAGGTACGGGGGCAAACGTACGGTAATTCTCGGACTCGTCATCATGGCTGTTTCGGGAGCTTTGTATTTGGGGAATGCAGGGAGCATTTTCGGATTATACATAATTCGTTCTATACAGGGAGCCGGTACAGGTGTTGTGTGTGCCTGTCTGATGGCTCTAGTGAGCGCATGGTTTCCTAAAAAAGAAAGAGGAACTGCACAAGGGGCTCTTGGAAGTTTCTATGGGGCAAGTATCTCGCTTGTCACAATCTATGCACTGTCCTGCCGGAAAAGGGGCCTGGCGTGGAATGGTGCAATTGGTCAGATGCTTTTATGTGGAGGAATTTTCCTTGCAGTTCTGATTGCTTTTTTCTACAAAGATATCGAAAAGACTTATGGTGTGTCAGTTATTGATGAAGTAATAGCAACAGATGTCGGGAAATCAGACACTTCAGACTTAATGGTACACAAAGGAAATACTTTTGATAAGCCCTGTAATTGGAAGGAGTCACTTACATTCCCGGGTTTTTGGCTTATCGGACTTCTCCTTTTTTTCAATGGTGCCTGCACGTATGGCATTGGATTTATAATACCCCTGTTTTTTACCTACTGCGGATTTAACTCGGACAGCGCAGCATCTATTATGTCTGTTGGTACTCTGAGCAGTATTTTTTTTGCGCTTTTTGGAGGATTTATCAGTGACCATTTCTTCAGATCCAGACGCTGTGAGGTAGGGCTGATCTCATTTGGGGGGGCAATGACTTTGTTTTTCATTATAGTGCGAATAGGTGGATTACTCTCTGCGGCAGGGTTGACGATATGTTATTTTCTTGCCTATGGCATGATGTATCTGTCAGTTGGGCCGCTGTGGTGTCTGCCGGCAGAAATGGTGTCATCTGAATTTGCATCACGCAGCATGGGAGCGGCGTTGCTGTTTTCAGGTATTGGCGGTTTTGTCATGACGAATCTGTTTGGAATTATCATACAGATAAGCGGTGCGGGAACAGGAATGTATAGCCTTGTCGGCTGTATGATGATTGTATTTATCAGCTTCTTTCTGATCAGAAAAGTATATAGAATATAAAACAGACTGCTTTACTGCGGGAGAGAGTGGTTTATACGATTCCATCGGTCACGTTTCTATTATGTATATTTCAAATGCTTTATCCGGAGCTTATATTAAATGAGACAGCTATGGCAATTGCCAATCTGGTTCTGATTATCAGTTTTCAGAACAGGGCAGTCAGAAGGGATTATTTGACTATGGTGGGCAACAAGGAGAGCTTTTATGATAACCTTACGCTGAGGAATGCCGGGAAACAGGAATTTCAGCCGATACTTCTGTCTCTGCGGCAGTATGATATTGTTAGCCAGAATTACGGGAATCAAAAGGGGAATGAGATCTTATATTTGTAAGGGAGTATAGCTGACGCGATTAACGTTCATGTCAGGGTGGAACTTAATTTGAAAATTAAGTAAAGTAACGATTATTTCTGGAAATAGATGATAATGATTGAACTGTGAGTGCACGATGGGGTATAATATAATTAACAATGAGGCGGTGTTACAATGTCAGAGATGAGGAGTTGATAATATGACAGACCACACGATTATTACCATTGGCAGACAGTTTGGGAGCGGCGGGCATGAAATTGGGAACCGCCTTGCAGAACGGCTGGATATTCCGCTTTATGACCACAACCTGATCCGGATGGCGGCCAAAGAGCTGAAGGTAAGCGACGAGGAGGCTTCCCGTGTTGATGAAACTATACTGGGGAGGTTTTTATCCGCATATGTTGTTGGGACAGGAGATTATACGGCATTTATGAGCAGGAAGCTTATGGTGTGCCCCTAAGTGACCGGATGTATGAGACGCAGACGAAGATCATTAAGAAGCTGGCGGCTCAGAGTTCCTGTATTTTTGTGGGCAGATGTGCGGATTATGTGCTGGGAGATTATACGAATTGTATCAACATTTTTATTCATGCCTTTAAGGATGACAGAATACGCAGGATTATGAATATCTATAAGCTCACTGAAAGACAGGCATGGGATAAGATCAAGAAAGTGGATAAGGAGCGCAGGCTTTATTATGAAGCGCATACCGGACGGGAGTGGGGCAGCAGTGAGTCACATGAGATCCTGTTCAATGCCAGTCTGCTGGGGGTGGATGGAGTTGTAGATGCAATGGAAGCAATTTATAAAACCTGGGAAGGCAGAAAGCGATGAAAAAACATGGAAAGAAGATGATAGCGCCAGTCATTATAACGATTTTGCTGCTGCTGTATTTTATTGGGTTTGCGGCGGTGGTATTTATGCTGAGGCCTCCTCTGGCGGTTTGCATTTTTGGCGCAGTTATACCTCTTGCTATGGCAGGAGTGGCGCTGGGAGTCTGTATCCAGCGGATTAAAGAGATAAGGAGTGGAGAAGAAGATGATCTTAGTAAATACTGATTATATCACAGGAAAGAATTTTGAAATGTTGGGTCTTGTAAAGGGAAGTACGATCCAGTCAAAGAATGTAGGAAAAGATATTACACAGGGTTTTAAAACTCTGGTCGGCGGCGAGCTGAAGGCCTACAATGAGATGATGAATGATGCGCGGGCTCTGGCTACAAAGCGTATGACAGAAGAGGCGGAAAGCATGGGAGCCGATGCGGTGATTAATATCCGCTATGCTTCCTCCGCAGTTATGGCCGGGGCTGCAGAAGTTATGGCCTACGGTACTGCAGTGAAGTTTACGGAACCGTAAGCAAGTCCTGTAATTTATGAAGCATCAGATATGCAGAGCAGGAGATTCTGTCTGATATGGCAGAGTCTCCTTTGCGTATACAGCAGTGCTTATGAACAGGGATACCGGAAAAGACAAAATCATAATAAGGGGATGGATCAATGGACGGAAGAAGTTGGAAAAAGAGAATTCTGGCACTTATACTGCCGGCTTTTCTGATGCTTTTTGGGCTTGCGGCAGGCGCACCGCAGGCGGATGAGGCAAAGGCAGCGGGTGGGAATAACAGGCTGGAAGTACATTTTATGGATGTGGGCCAGGGGGACGCGACGCTGATTATGACGGACGGGCATGCCATGCTGATCGATGCGGGAAACAACAGCAAGGGGACGGCAGTTCAGAACTATCTGCAGAAACAGGGCATCAAGAAACTGGATTATGTGATCGGTACACATCCGGATGCCGATCATATCGGGGGGCTTGACGTTATCATATACAAATTTGACTGCGGAGAGGTGCTGCTGCCGGATTACCAGAAGAATACAAAAACCTATGACGAAGTGGAAGACACTTTGAAAGCCAAAAGTTATCGGGCGACGCATCCGGCAGCAGGGGATACGTACCAGCTGGGAGACGCTGTATTTACCGTAACCGCGCCGGCTGATAAAAAATTTGACAACGCCAACGATTATTCGATTGCAGTACGGCTTGAGTACGGAAAGAATGCATTCTTGTTTGTGGGGGATGCGGAGGAGGATTCCGAGCATGAGATGTTGAAAAGTAAGCAGAATATCAGCGCCGATGTGTATAAGGTGAGCCATCATGGGAGCAAAACGGGAACATCCGAAGAATTTCTGGAGAAAGTAGATCCCCAATATGCCGTGATCAGCTGCGGGGAAGACAATTCCTACGGGCATCCCCACGCAGAGGTTCTGAATCTGCTGCGCCGGGAAGGCGTCCAGGTATTCCGTACAGACGAGCAGGGTACCATTGTGGCTGTTTCCGACGGCAGGAAAATCACCTGGAACATGTCCCCGGATGATAGCTGGAAGGCCGGCGAACCAAAGGGAGCCGCTGGCAATGAGGACAGCGGTGGTCCGGGCACTGTGCAAAAGGCAGAGAAAAAGGCAGCAGGGACCAGGAGTGTGGATGGATATATTTTAAATGCCAGTACAAAAAAAATCCATCGGCCGTCCTGCAGCAGCGTAAAAAAGATGGCGGAAAAAATAAAAAAGAGACGGACAAAGAGATAGAGGAACTGAAAAAGGAAGGATATAGTCCGTGTAAAAAATGTCTGTAACCTCAAGATAGGATTTTGGGGGACGCCAGGCGGACTGTAAGCGGCCGGTTTAGTTCAGAAAGATATGCGGTGAAAGCAGAGCCTATTCGTAGTTTGCGGCAGTGTGCCGATTACTATGGATAGGCTCTTTTTATCTGACAGGGAAGTCTGCCTATCAGATAAAAATCCTCCCGGCGGGATGCGCACTGCGGCGTAAGAGGCAAGTGGCGTTATGCAACCGCCGCAGGTACGAGTTTCGCAAGCGGAACTTTATTTTTGTGCAATTTGTATAAAGTTTTGAGCGTTTTAAGTAAAATGCTATGAAATTGAAAGAAAATTATCATGTTTTGTGCGGATATGTTGATTTTTTTGCTCAATAAGTGATGTAAAATAGAAGCGAAAAGAGGCAAAGAAAGGGGGCATGAAGCATGGATAGTCTGAAATTCATCAGCTGGTATGAAACGTTTCTTGGCGAGGAAGGCCGGAAGATTTATGCGGAGACTGTTTTAGATAAGCGGGAGATGAGAACGGTTCATATGTTTCAAATTTCAGGCAGTGAGATTACGGTTGAAGATTCTATTTTACAAAAGGACGATAAGATTGAGGTCATCCGCCATGTTCGGGCAAATGGAAAGGCAGATACAGGAATTGAAAAAAACGGGATTGCATTCGGTATGGAGATTCTGCTCGGGGAGGGAAAACAGTTACGATATGGCATTCCTTCCTGCCGGTATTCTTCGGGACAGGCGGGGAAACATACCTATATGGAGGAGCGGCTGACGGCGCCGGTCATTATGGCATATGATGAAAGTGCCAGGACAGCAGTATCTGTGGCCAGGACGAGGCCGCCTGCGGATACGGGAAAGGAAATACGAAAAACAGGGGATTCCCGTTATCTGCACAAGACGGAGGTGGGATCTCTTGGATATGAATGGCGGGAAGGCAGGGAAAATATTCTGTGTGCCCGCTGGCCATACGAGGAGATGGAAAAGAGTGTGGCGTTGGATGCCAAGGGGACGCCTGTTCAGGCCTTTTACCCTATAGACGGGAATGCCTGGGAGATGGTGCTGCATTATGAAGTTCAGCAGACCTGTGACAGAACATTTACTGACGCTCTGTATCACGTTTTTTCGGGGCTGGCAGAGCAGTTTGAAACAGAAGGGCATCATACAGTCAGCCTTCCGTTCACTTTGAAGGAAGAGATTATCTGCCGTGAGACAAGCCTCATGCGGAGCTACCGGGAATTCGGAGGAGACGGGGCGGGATTTTTCTTTCATTTTGATCCGCGCAAGGGGTACGGTTCAGAACCGTCCGGTTTTGGAACCTCTTTCAATACAATACCCCACAGCACGTATGTACACATTCTGGAATACGGTTTTACCGGCCGGCAGAATCATACGGCGCTGATCCTGGCCAGAGATAAAGGCGGTGAATGGATCGAAAAGGGAGAGAAGGTAGTGGACTTCTTCCTGAAGCACTGCATGATGGAGAATGGGTGGGTGTATTCACTTTATGACCTGGATCGGGAGGAGCCTTTTTTCTCCTTTGGGGATCCGGATGCTCCAAAGCTTCATTATATGGATTACCGGGGAGCAAAAGGGAACTATCTCAGGACAATGACGGAGCCGGTAAACGATGTACTGGAATACTGCAAATGGTACCGGGAACAGGGCCATGTTAAGAAACAATGGCTGGAGGCTGTAATGCGCTATGCAGACCTGCTGGTCTCTCTGCAGAATGAGGACGGTTCCTGGTACCGGGCGTACGAACCGGACGGGACTCCTGTTTTTATGCTGGAGGAACCGTGGATGACAGAGCAGGAAAGAGAGCGGGGCAGAAAAGCCGCGTCAGCCATTCCGATCGTGTTTCTCTGTAATCTGGCAGAATATCTGTCCGAAGGGGAGTACAGTACAGACGTTGAGAATACAGAGCCAGCTGGTTCGAAACGATCCGTCTATCTGCGCGCCGCAGTAAGGGCCGGTGAATATGTCCTTTCCGGCGGATGCAGGGAAGAACTCTTTCAGGGAGGAACACTGGATAATCCCAATGTGGTGGACAAAGAGGCGGCACAATATGCAATGGCCGGATGCTGGCACTTATATGAACAAACCGGTGAGAGACGGTTTCTGGATGGTGCGGCGACGGCCGGGAAACAGTTTGTGACATGGAATTATATCTGGAATGCACCGGTGAAAGAGGGAACGGTCCTTGCTGAAAAAAAGTTCCGGACAAAGGGCATGGGTGCCATTAATTCTATCTGGTGCGGAGGCGTGGTCGATATCTACTCCCTGTTCCATATCCGGGAGCTGTATCTGACGGGCCGGGAGACCGGGGATGAATTTATGATCCGGATGGCAGAATGGATCAGCACGGCCGCACATCAGATCATGTCCTGGCCGGGTGACCGGATGGGATTCGCAGATATCGGAATGCAGCCGGAAGGATTTGGCATATGCCCCAGGGAATGGATGAGGGAATGATACAAAAAGGAGATATCTGGGGAACACTCGGATGGATTTATTCCGCCGGAATAGACGGCGTGGATAGATATATAAGAGAACTGCCTCAGGCAGAACAAAAGGAGGAAAAATGATGAAGAAAAAAGTATTGAGTGTGCTGCTGGCGGCAGCGATGACTGTAACTATGCTGGCAGGGTGCGGCTCATCCAATAAGGAAGAGCAGCAGAAAGCAGAAAAGTCTGATTCGGGGGCGGTTGTCCTGAATATGTACCACAGCTGGAGCACTGACTCTGAAAGGGGTGCGGCGCTGGATAAGTTAATTCAGGAGTTCAACGAAGAGAATAAGGGAAAGATCGAAGTAGATGTGACCGTGAATCCGGATTTCCCGGCATATCAGGAAAAAGTAAAGACCATGATCTCCACAGATACGACGCCGGATATCTTCCATTACAATTTTAACCCGAACGATCTGTCCAGGCAGGAGTCCGGCAAGCTGATGGATTTTTCAAAGTATATGGATGATGAGTGGGCGGACAGGTTCGGCGAAGGGGATCTTGAGACGCTGACCGTGAATGGGGAAATCTCATCCATCCCGTTTGAAAAGGCAGGAGCAGTCTTTTATTACAACAAAGAGCTCTTTGCACAGGCAGGAATCGAAGAATTCCCCGACACGTGGGACGGGCTTCTGGATGCATGCGCAGCATTAAAAGAAAAGGGAATCACTCCATTTTCCCTGTATACGGCTGACGATGCCTGGTATACGTGTAATTTATTCTCTTATCTGGCCGCAAGCTATGCGGGAACAGAGACGCTGAATGAGGGCGGAAGCATTGACACTCCGGAAATGAAACAGGCGGCAGAAATGCTAAGAAAATTCTGGGATTATACGACAGGAGATGCAATCGGGGCCAATTACTCTGTAGCCATGAATAATTTTGCTTCCGGCAAGACAGCCATTGCGATTGACGGACCGTGGCTGATCGGTTCCCTCTCAGAGATACAGGATAAAATAGGAATTGCAAAAGCGCCTACATTTGGGGACGGAAAAGTGGCTGAGAATTATCTGGTGACGGATGCACAGACTCCGTGGGCAGCGGCTAAGACGGATGATCCGGAAAAGGAAGAGGCAATCGTTGCATTTATGAAGTATATCACTTCCGAAGAAAGCGTGAAACAGCTGACATTGGAAGGTGCAGTTTTCCTTTCACCGAAGCTGAATATGGAAGACCCGGATGTAAAGAATACGGAAGGTCTTCTTGGAGAATATCTTGCCCTGAATTCTGTGGTAGAGGGAAGTACAGTCAATATCCAGAGAAACCTGACGACCACGGCAAATACAAAACTTCCGTCTCTTCTGGAAAGCCTTGCACTGGACAGTGTAACTCCGGATGAATTTATACAGCAGCTGTCCAAAGAAAATCAATAGAAAAAGAAAGGGGCTGACGAACGATGAAAAGACGGCAGACCGTATTATATATGGCGCCTGTAGTGATTCTGATACTTGCGTTTTTTCTGGGGCCGCTTTGTTATCTGGGATATGTAAGCTTTTTCGAGTGGAACGGACTTGGACCGAAGACATTTGTAGGAATCGAAAACTTCCGATATGTATTCTCAGATCCGGTTTTCAGGCTGGCGTTTAAAAATACTGTTATCTGGCTTCTGTCAGCCCTGTGTTTACACATTCCCTTCGGGCTGCTTCTGGCACTGCTTTTAAATAAGCAGCCCAGGGGATGGAAATTTTTGCGGGTGATGTATTTTATTCCCAATGTAATTTCCACGACGGCAGTTGCCTTTCTGTGGTATTTTATCTATCATGTTGATGTGGGGCTCCTGAATAGTGTGCTGAAAAGTATTGGGCTGGGAAAGCTGGCACATGCGTGGCTGAATGATCCGGGAACCGCATTGATCTGTAATCAGGTTCCGTTTATTTTCTATGTGGGGCTGACAATGATCATATTCCTGACACAGCTGTCTACCGTGCCGAAGGAACTGAAAGAAGCCGCCATGGTGGATGGCGCCACCGGATTTCAGATTGATATTCATGTATATCTGCCAATGATGAAACCGGCAGTCATTACGAATATTATGCTGAACATGGCATTTTGCCTCAGGACATTCGAATATCCGTTCCTGATGACGGGCGGCGGGCCGGCTAACAGTACCACGAATCTTTCTTTATATATTTACAGGGAAATGGTCGGATCCAACAGGTATGGAATATCTATGGTAGCGGGGTTGATTACCGTACTGCTTGGTTTTGGGATTATGCTGCTGGTTAATGTGCTTCAAAGAGAAAGGGGGAGCCGTCATGAATAGCAGAAAAACACCGGGGCGCACAGTGATGTACATATTTCTTGCCGTGGTGCTTGTCTTTATGCTGGTACCGTTTTTATGGCTGCTGGTTTCTTCCTTCCGGCCCAACGCGGACCTGTTCAATGAACCGTTTGCAGTGCCGAAACATCTTTCTCTGGAAAACTTCAGGGCAGTTATGGAAAGCCATCCGATGGTTTTGTACTTTTTTAATACGGTGGGAGTGGCAGCCCTGGCAACGGTTATTTCGATCCTGTCAGCCACTTTAGCATCCTACGCCATGCTGTACAGATTCAGGAGCAGAAAAATCCTGACCGTACTTTTTTCCATGTGCCTGTTTATTCCAACCAATGCATTTTTGGTTCCGTATTATGTCATGATTAATAAAATCGGACTTTATGATAACATTCTTGGCATAGCGCTGGTGTATGCGGGCGTGAACCTGCCAATGAGCCTGATGGTAATACGGGGATATATGGAGACGATTCCCGGAGAACTTCTGGAATCGGCAAAGATAGACGGCGCAACGGCGGGACAGGCTTTTCGAAGGATTATACTGCCGGTTTCGAAACCCGGTATTGTTACGGCATGTGTGTTTATTGTCATTAATTCATGGAATGAACTGCTCTTTGCAAATCTCCTGAACCAGAGTGACTCCTCCAGAACGATCCAGGTGGCGATCCGCTCCTTTTTAACAACCTTTGAAGCCAATTATGCCTATGCGTTTGCTGCGATGGTGATTTCTATACTTCCTACCATTGTGATCTATGCAATGCTGACTGACAAGATTATAGGGGGTATGACGGCCGGTGCGGTGAAAGGCTAGCGGATCCCGGCGTAAATACTTCGAGTATAAACCAAAGGGGTCAGACCCCTCTGCTTGGATAGGGAGAATGTCTTATGAAAATTATGATAGTGGAAGATGAGGATAATATTCGTGAGGGGCTGGTCTCTCTTCTGGACTGGAAGAAGGCGGGCTTTGACCCGCCTGTCCTTTTCGGGGGTGCGATCGAAGCGCTCGAATATCTGGAAACGGAGAAAGTTGATGTTATTCTGACCGATATCTACATGCCAGTCTTAAGCGGCCTGGAGTTTATTAAGATGATACGGAAGGAGAACCTGACCTGCGACATTATCATTCTGACCGGGCATGACCGGTTTGAGTTTGCACAGGAAGCCGTGGAGCTGGGGGTGAAGAGGTATTTGTTAAAGCCGGTATCCCCCGAAAAGCTGAAGCAGGTACTCGCGGACATCAGGAAAGACATTGCGGAGCGGATGAAGCTCATGGACTGGATTGCGATTGCCGAGAAACAGCTGGAAGAATATCTTCCGGTTCTGCGAAACCAATTCTGGAATGACCTGTTGGGGGAACGTTTTGCGGACAGGGAACAGTTGGAGCTGGGCGCACAAAAAGCGTCTGTCAGTCTTCCGAAGCAGGAGATTACCTGTGTTGCAATCCGTCATTTTCATCAGGATTCGAGCCTTACAAAGGAGGTTGCTCTGCGGCAGATAGTGGATGAGATATTGGGAGATGCAGCTATTTACCTGATGCCCTATGACGGTACCGAGCTGGTGATCATGGAAGGCAGGCTGTTCCAATTTAAGCTGGAAATCATGAAGGAATCCATTGCGCAGAATCTGGGGCTGGACGTATGCTTTGGCATCAGCAAAACGGGAAAGGAGCCGTTAACGATCAGCCGGCTTGCCAGGGAAGCAGTCGAAGCGGCAAAGTCGATCCGGGACATACAAGAGGTGTATTACCTCTATTTTGCAGATATCGCCCTCAAACGTGCGGGCGAACCGGAATACCCATATGCGGATGAGAAGCAGATCCTGGATATGCTGCGGTTTCATGATACCTTAAATGACAGGCTTTTGCAGACATTTTTTCATAAGATAATGCCTCCCAAGTACCCGGTGGAGGAATCACAGGTTATGCTGTTCCAGCTGCTGGTGGCTATGAACCGTACCGCAAACGATATGGGAATAGATGAACTTGACGAGTTCAGAGATACCCAGAGCAGTATCATGAACTTTGAAGGGATAGAAGAGGCCTTTCATCAAATGGCAGAGAGGATGATTCAGAAAAAAAGAAATTCTACCAGAAGATATGTGGAAGTGATCGCCGAACAGGTTAAAGAGATTGTCGACAGGGAGTATTCCAATCCAGACCTCTCCGTTAACAGCCTGGCCGACCGGCTTGCGCTGACGTCTAATTACCTGTCCAGAATATTCCGGAGCACGACGGGCGAGACCTGTATCGAATATATCACAAAGGTACGTATGAATGCTGCAAAGGAGATGCTGGAACATACTGATAAAAAAAGCTATGTGATTGCGGGTGAAACTGGATATAAAAATGCAAATTATTTCAGCGCAATGTTTAAAAAATACACCGGGCTGTCCCCGAAAGAATACCGGGAAAGGAGGAAAGGGTGAAACGCAGATTTAAATCTATAAAAAACAGGATCATGGTATTCTTTATTGGAGTGGCGGTCTTTCAGATCGCCGCTATGGCGTTGTTTGCGGTTTTTCATCTGCGTCCGTCCCTGACGAAGATGTATGAAGAACATCTGGAAAAATTTACGGAGTCCGCATTCTGGGAAGTTACATCGGCAAAGATGAAGATAGAAAATTATACCGTAAATATGATCGGAGATTCCGACATTCAGGAATTTTTGGAATCCGCGGATAACAGCAGCAGGAATTATGTGCCTTCTATGACGGCCGAGATGCGAAACCGGATTCTGTCCTATACGGATTATGACAGTGCAATTCGATCGATTTACCTGATCGATAATTTCGGGAGGATGTACAGTAACCTGTCCCATAAGGCCATATCAGGGTATTTGGAGTCAAAAGAGGAACTGAGAAAAAGAAGCGACGCTTCTGCCGTATGGTTTACGGACTTTAATGACAGCAGCATCGTAGTGTACCGGATTGTGAACAATAATACAACGGATCTGAAGCGTAAGATCGGCGCCATCTGCATGGTAATTGATAAGAGTCTTTTTGTAGACCGCATCCAGCAGCTCCTTCTGGAAGATACACAGAACTACCGCCTGGAAAGTGCGGACGGTAATTTCCGAATCTCGTCTGCTGCAGACAGGGACACATTTTCTGCGGAGAAATATATAATCAGTTCGTATGATAACCGGATATGGAGGCTGGAGACATGGATAGATAAAGATGAGGCATATGCTTCTATTTATCTGATTTTCAAAATACTGACTCTGGAGCTGATGGTTCTGCTTGTAATCAGCATATGTATGGTAATATATCTTTCCGGCAGGATTACCAGGCCTATATCAGACATCAGAAATGCCATGAAGCAGATCGGAAAAGGCAATATGGAGGCAGAAGTGCCTGTCAGCGGAGAGGATGAGATCGGACAGCTTGCAGCCACCATGAACCGGATGTCGAAAAAAATAGGCGAGCTGGTGGAACGGATCAGGCGTGAAGAAACCAACCAGCGTCTTCTGGAACTAAAAGCCATGCAGTATCAGATTAATCCCCATTTTCTCTATAATACACTGGATTCTATCAGTATGTTTGCCCGGAAGAACCATGATGAACAGTGCGAAGAACTGGTGATTGCGCTTTCTGACTTTTTCAGGATCAGCTTAAGCCACGGACAGGAATTTGTGACAGTGGAGAAGGAAGTGAAATATGCAGAGTGTTATCTGGAAATACAAAATATTCGTTTTCCGGAACAAATCACATGGGATGTCACCGTTGAAGAAGAGCTGAAAGAGATCAAAATCATGAAGTTTATTTTGCAGCCCCTAGTTGAAAACAGCATTTACCACGGTATCCGGGATGCCGGACGAAAAGGACATATACAGATATCCGCATATCAGGATGCAAACGGATTGATCCTGTGTGTTCAGGATGACGGGATCGGCATGCTGCCGGAGGAACTTACGGAGCTTATGGCAGATTTAGAGTCAGAGGAAATCAGAGAGAAGGATATCCATGAGGGCGGTTTCGGGCTAAAAAATGTCCACCAGAGGCTGAAACTGATGTATGGGGAGAATAGCGGACTGCAGATAAAAAGTGAATGGGAGGAGGGGACATGCATCACTATCTATATTCCATAC
>BAIF02000048.1 GCA_000509105.1 Clostridiales bacterium VE202-21
ACTCCCTGCGTGGGAGTGTGGATTGAAATTATTTCTGAGACGGGGGGCATACACGGAGCTACTGTCACTCCCTGCGTGGGAGTGTGGATTGAAATATCGCAAGATACTCGTCATAATTTGCTGATGAAAGTCACTCCCTGCGTGGGAGTGTGGATTGAAATCTCGATTACTTGGTGTGCATAAACGGGGTTAACGTCACTCCCTGCGTGGGAGTGTGGATTGAAATACCGTATTCTGGTCTTCCGTCATACTCGTGTCCGTCACTCCCTGCGTGGGAGTGTGGATTGAAATTCCAACAATGGCTAGTGTTGCTAAAGGTAGTGTGTCACTCCCTGCGTGGGAGTGTGGATTGAAATATCGTTAGCTTTTGTTTTTCATCACAAACGATCAGTCACTCCCTGCGTGGGAGTGTGGATTGAAATAAAATTGTACTAAATTTCCCCTTCGAAAATTTTTGTCACTCCCTGCGTGGGAGTGTGGATTGAAATTGTGTGACATAAGATTTTTTAACGTCCGCGAACAGTGTCACTCCCTGCGTGGGAGTGTGGATTGAAATCACTATTGCCACATGCCCGCCTTCTGATTCGTGTGTCACTCCCTGCGTGGGAGTGTGGATTGAAATTGATCACTTTTGCTGTGGCGAAAAAATCTGCTTCGTCACTCCCTGCGTGGGAGTGTGGATTGAAATAGGTGGATCACCCGAAAACATCTTGGGTTTTCCCACGTCACTCCCTGCGTGGGAGTGTGGATTGAAATGGTGAAGGAACAGGCGAAACAGTCTGCGGAGTAAGTCACTCCCTGCGTGGGAGTGTGGATTGAAATAGCCAGTGAGTCGGATGTTCCGGGTTACAGCTTCGTCACTCCCTGCGTGGGAGTGTGGATTGAAATATAAGAGCTTTTAAACTATCATAGACAGGATGACGTCACTCCCTGCGTGGGAGTGTGGATTGAAATTTAAAATCCGAGAGATTGTAGCCCCAACCATGCCGTCACTCCCTGCGTGGGAGTGTGGATTGAAATATGTCAATTACCATTGTTAGCATGGTAAATAACGTCACTCCCTGCGTGGGAGTGTGGATTGAAATGCCCATTCTTTGGGATACTGATCCGACACATACGTCACTCCCTGCGTGGGAGTGTGGATTGAAATAGAAAAGTCGCGATACTCTTTGCGATCCTGTTCAGTCACTCCCTGCGTGGGAGTGTGGATTGAAATTTTGTTTAATTCTGCCCGTTGCGCCTTGATTCCTGTCACTCCCTGCGTGGGAGTGTGGATTGAAATCGATCGTTTGTTGTGGCGCTATGTTTTGGTATAGTCACTCCCTGCGTGGGAGTGTGGATTGAAATACACGATGAATTATCAAAAATTTTATCCTACAACTGTCACTCCCTGCGTGGGAGTGTGGATTGAAATCCCCGGGCACCCCTTCTTTGCCATATTGCTCGCGTCACTCCCTGCGTGGGAGTGTGGGTTGAAATCCCACAGAAGTTACGACCGAATGGAAAAGATACGTCACTCCCTGTATCAGAACGTGAAACGAAATTTTTAATGTATATAATGGAGTTGAATGAAGCAGGACTATATTAGAAGTATTTTATTTAATTAGGGCAGTTCTAACAAAAAGAACCGTTTTTTCACTTATGTTCTAATTTGATTAGCGATATTATATATAGCTCAATAGACCCGGACATAATGTGTAATAGCAGAGAAATTGACTATCGGATTGAAGATTATATGAGTAAAGCATTTGAGTGTAATATGCTTACGTTAGAGCATCAGAGTTTTGTTTATAAAACTATTTGAAAAACAAACAAGAATAGTTTACGTAAACGTTCAATAGTGAATGCGTCCAATAAAGAAACTGCTCATAAGGATGGCATACACCCAATGTGTTATTAAAAGCAGATGATGCGTCAATAATTGTCAGGCATCATTTTGTTTAAATGAAAATAAATTAAGCAGGAGGACCACTTTGAAAGAAAGATTAAAACAAGTAATGTCAGCAGAGGCGCATGTCATACAAAAGATGTCGGAGGAGATTGATTACGATGTCCTATGCCGGATCGCTGAGATATTTTGTCATGTGAAGGAAAACAGTAAGAAAGTAATTTTAGCAGGTTGCGGGACTGCAGGGATGGCCGCAAAAAGAATTTCCCATACACTCTGTGTAGTTGAAATTCCGTCTTTTTTTCTATCACCTGCAGATTCGATCCATGGCGGGATGGGGGCAATGCAGAAAGGCGATGTGTTGATATTGATCAGTAAGAGCGGGAATACGCAGGAAATTATGAATTATATCCCGGCAGCAAAGCAAAAGGGACTGACCATTATTGCTGTTACGGAAAATGCAGAGTCCAAATTAGGAAAGAATGCAGATATTACATTAAAAATTGCAGTGGAAAGAGAACCAGATAAATGGGGAATTATCTCCTCTGCCAGTACACTCGCCTTTATCTCGGCATTTGATGCCATTGCATTTTCGGTGATGGAAAAGACGGGCTATACAAAAGAGGAATTTTATCTGATCCATACAGGGGGCGGTGTGGGTGACATACTTCGCACCGAAGGGATGCAAAGATAACGTGGGGAAAAATGCCATATAGATGTGGAAAAAAGAAGAGCAGTTGTATAAAATGAAGCCTGTCCATAACCATGACTGCAAATAGGGCATTGGAGACAAAGTTAATCTTTGTTTTGATTGCAGTTGTAGTCTGGTTTTATGGCTAGTTTTTTTAAAAAACAGTAGCCATTTTTTTGCATTTTTGGTATAATTATAAATTAACGGGAGAAATAGTTACAAAGGGGAGTACAACTGAATGAAAGAAAAATTAATTAAGGGGTTTCTTGCGCTTGCCGCCCTCCTTACTTTTTCTGGTATGGAATGTAAGGCGGAGATTGCAGGGGACGATGCATTTTCCAATCTTGCCTGGGAGCAGGTATTTGAGGAGAATCTGATTGGATCTGTGGGAGTGGTCCAGTCTATTTGTGCTACGGATGATTATATTATCTGTATTGAGAACACGGGAGAGAATCAGGATCCGGATGTTGTGTCAGCTTATTATAAGAATAAAGTGGACAAGGATGGCAACCCGGTGGAACAGTATTCACTGGCAAAACGTGTAAACGATATGAATTGGGAGCATGGCAATGGTATGGCCTATAACCCGGATAAAAATGAGATTTATGTTGCCTTGTATACCAATATTGATCCAGAGAACAGGGGATGCCTTTATGTAATGGATCCGGATACACTTGGATATAAGGGCAAGATAAAGATCAGCGACAATTATAATATACTTGGGATTGATTACAAAGAGGATACGGATCAGTATATCATCCAGACGAATGTGGATGACGGATATAGTTTTAAGATTCTGGATTCAGAGTTCCAGGTTGTGGACGAGTTGGGAAGTTTCCCGGAATCGGCTAAGGGTTATAATTTTCAGGATCTGGCCGTGTGCGGCGATTACATTTTTAATTTCCCGCTGACACTTGACTGGGGAATCGGAGATTTTCTGCACGTATATTCCATATCAAGAAGAACGATGGTCACTGCGCCACAGCTGGATTTCCGTTTTGATAATATTACACACGATGAGCCGGAATCTTTGTGCGAGATCGAACCGGGCGTATTTCTTGCTGCGGTCAATGTTACGAACACGGCTGGTGAAAGAAAGATACGGTTTTACAAGACGGAGATGCCCTACTATTTTCAGGTTACTGTTAAGGGCGAAAATGGAACGGTCAGCGAGAGCGGTAAGGTTTTGAGAGGGGAAAGTTTCCCTGTTACCTACCAGGCAGAGGATGGGTATGAATTATCCTCACTCTTGGTCAATGGGGTGGAAGAAGATATTGAAAAATATCAGGATGGGTATTCACTCACCGATATACGAGAAGATTGTGAGATTCAGGTCTCATTTACAAAGATCCAGCCGGCAGCAGTGCCAAAGGGAAATTCCGGCGGTACCCACATAAGGATACCGGCGCCGGCGGCAGCAGGTTCCGTGGCTGGGGCGTGCATGGTTATCGGATTTGGCTTTTTCCTTTTCCATATCCGTATGGAGAGAAAGAGAAAGTTATCTTATGCCAGAGAACTGCGCAGGCAGATTATATTGGATATGGCTTAATAAGTGTTTGATCATTCGTGATACACGTCTGATGGACATGGTATATACCCGCAAAACGGGCAGAACCTTCAGGAATGAGGGGGCTGCCCGTTTTGCTTTTACAGGTTATAATAGGATTTACTGCGTCAATTGAAGCAGCAGATCCAGTTCTTTTTGAGGCCACAGTCCAAGACTGCCTTCATGGTGCAGAATGTGATGCACCTCATCCAGTGAAGCATTTCCAGACTTCATTAAGTATTCAAAACGAGTACATACAATTGCAATGTTAAGCAGTGTTGCAGATGGTTCGGAAAGGTTCTTGGGAAAGGCCGTATCTTTCAGATTACTGTGATGACAAAGAATAATTGTATGTATATCTTCCGGCAGAAATTTTTCTGCGATTTCAGCGCCCAGTATATTATGCCTGTCGCTGTCATTTCCCAGATCGGTAATCTCACCGGGAAGCGATAAGTATCCGATATCTCTAAGAAGAACCGCATAATGCAGGGTCAGCAGATCTTTTGTTGAAAGCCCCAGCGTTATGCCAAGACGTTTGGTAAAGTAAGCACACCGCAGATTACTGATCTGGATATCAGGTTTACGCTGCGAAAGGGCACATAAAAATCCCTGCGTAATCTTTTCGAAAGAGATCATATTTAGCTTATCTTCCTGCATGAGCAGTACGGCTTTGATCTTGGTCAGAAGTTCGATGCGTTTGAAGGGCTTGCTCAGGAAATCAATTGCTCCGGCCTCAAGTGCACGAATTCTATGCTGGTCTTCATTCAGTGCGGTCAATATGATGACCGGAAGTTCTCTGCACTGTGGCAGGCATCGCAGACGCTCGCATACCTGATAACCATTAAGGGTGGGGAGCATAATATCTACAATTGCCAGATCTGGTTTTTCTTTCTCTGCGAGGCTGATCGCCTCCAGGCCATCCGTCGCAACTACGGCGGTATATCCGTACTTTTCTAAGATATCTGTCATTAGCATCTGACTGGCTATGTCATCTTCAACAACTAATATTTTAGACATATATGTCCTCCTTCATAACTTCTATAAATAAAAACGAGCAATTCTGACCTTTAACACAATTATGCGTGTAAAATGTGTTAAAGTCAAGAAAAATTCTGATTATTAACACATTCTGTGGGTGATGAAAATGAAAATTTACATGTACAGGGGAAAGAAAAATTTATGCGGTGAAAAAATACGAATGGCACGATTAAAAAGGCGGATTACGCAAAGCAATTTAGCTGCCAGGGTTCAGCTTGAGGGGATCACACTGGAAAGAGACAGCATAAGCCGCATAGAGAAAGGAACACGGTTTGTAACAGATTATGAGTTGAAAACATTTTCAAAGATTCTTGGGGTAAGCATGGAGTGGCTGACCACGGAAGATGCGCTGTAGTGAAGACACTGCAGCGCTTTTTTTATCTTGTAAGAAAGTCTTCTTACCAAGATAAAAAAGCTTCTGCGAGTGTTTCACAAAATGGCAGGTATATACTTTTAGGATTCTGCAGGACTATTATTCTCAGGTATAGATGGACAGACAGGCAGCACAACCTGAACGACCAACCCAGCAGGAGGATTATCTTCCAGCCAGATTTTGCCCATATGCAACTCAACAAGACTCCTGCATATGGCCAGCCCCAGGCCCACGCCTTGATAATTACGGGTAAAACTTGAATTTACCTGCTCAAATGGATAAAAAACCTTTTCTTTTAATTCATCTTCTATTCCAATACCATTATCAATTACGCTGATCGAATAAGTGGTTTCATTAATGGGGCGGAACCGAATGCATATTTCTTTATTTTCTGGAGTGAATTTGATCGCATTTGATAACATATTTAACAGCAGCTGACGGATCTTCTGTACATCCCACATGGCTGTGAGGCCGGTATCCTCCGGTTTTATATCGATTACAAGCTGCTGGTCCTTGCTCTGGATCAATGGCATGACTGATACGGAAACGCTTTCTATGATGTCAGCCACATTTACCTCTTCCAGGGATAGGGTCTCAACATGTCTGTCCAGTTTAACAAAATGTAATATATCATCTATTAATGCGAGCAGATGATTGCCGCTGTCAAGTATGACAAAGATATACTGTTTCTGCTTTTCGTTGAGCTTCCCAAATAATTCGTCATGTAGGATAGAGGCGAAACCGATGATGGAGTTGAGCGGTGTGCGCAGCTCATGGGACATATTGGCAAGAAACGCGGATTTGCATTTGTTGGCTTCTTTTAATTCGTCAATCGTATGTATAAGATACTCGGTTCGTTCCAAAACACGTTTTTCAAGAATCAAATTTTCCGCAATCAATTTTTTAGACATCGTGAGCAGGTCGTCAGTGAGTTCCTGAATCTCTATTGGAACAAACCAGTTATCCCAGAAAATATTTTCAGGGGGTGTACTGTCTTTGGCAATTGAGCGTGAGAATCTCTGCAGCTTATGGAGGGGAGCAGTAATACGGCCGCAGAGAACGCGGAGGACAAAAGCTGCAATGAGGATTAGAAGCAGGGTTATTACGCTGATAAACAGCAGATCACCGTAACCAAGATCTGCAAACAGGTAAGTAGGTGCGCCGACCCCGATATTCCCGATCACTTCATTTTTTATGTTATACAGCGGATCAGCTACAATGATTCCATATCCGTTCCTTTCATCCATTAGGATCTTTCCCTGCCAGCGTTTCCCTGAATTTGTAGTTTCGTAGAGTTCACTGTTCTGAAAGGAGCCTTCCAGGTAAGAAAAGTCATCGATATCGATATTGGAACAGATTCGAAGCCCTTTTCCTGCGCTGACAGACAAGTATGTACCAGGGACTGCGGAAGTATAATTGTGTGCCAGGGTATTATTGTTATTAATAAGGAAGCCGCCGACAATGGCTCCGTGCAGCCTTGTTCCATCATAGAGCGGAAAGAGGACTAGGTGCAGCATCGCCGGGATGTTTTCGGTGTTAGCATTTAGCCGTACACTTTGTCTGAAAGAAGGCGAAGCCTGATTGACAGACTCTGCCGATAGTATCTCTGTTGTATGTAAGGGGGCGGTATCGTTTTCAAAGAATTGAAGCAGATAATCCAGTTCCCATTCAGTGCCTGCCTGATGGTCCGCACTGCACAGAATTGTGCCATGTTCATCTACTACAAGGTAATAACCGGGTTCCTGCTTATCTGCGAGCTTAAGGAGTTCATCTAAGACCTGATAGTCTTTGCCGGCGATCAATGCATTCAGGTCATTGTAATTGCAGATTCCGGCTAAGGTCTGCTCAATGGCTGTCTCGTGAATAAGCATCTGGTCTTTGGCTACGTTGAGGGCGACATCCAGGCGGGACAGGACTCCTTTATTGGCTGTCTTATAATTATGGTAAGCGATGATACTGCCAAGAGTTCCGAGTGTCAGGACAAGGATAAACAAAAAAGCTATATAGATGTAGAACGCAATCGGTTTTTTCCTCATAATACCTCTCTTTCCGACAGGGGCAGCTAATTCAGCATTTCGTAAACTGCTAGCTGTGTTCGGTTACTAAGACTCAGTTTTTTTAGAATATTGCTAATATGTGCTTTTACTGTATGCTCACTAATCTGCAGATGGCCGGCGATCTGCTGGTTAGACATACCGATACTTACAAGATGGATTATTTCCTGTTCCCGGGAAGTCAGTTCACTGAGAGCTTCTTTATTAATCTTGATTTTGTCCTTTTTGTGGAATGTCAGTGCAAGGTCGTTGGAAGACATTAGGGAGAATATGATATCAAAACCGGACACGATTAGATTGGAAAGCTCGTAGAAATCGGTGGTTTCCGGATCGGAAGAGAAGGATTCGATATCATGAAACGAAGTAAAAAGTGCTTCCGTATTCTGATGCTGCGGCTGTGTAATGATAATGTAAAAATTTGCGTTGTCTGTATCGGAGATGTCCAGTGGAAGCCCCAAAGGGGCAATCGCATAAAAACACTGGTAAGGACAGGTGGTAACGGTTAATGCTTCGGGAGGCCGCTGTGTCAGCCGTTTAGAAAAAACTTGACATACGCTGTCAGTTTCCGTGAGTTTACTGTTGCAGAAAGGGATCTGGTTGGAAGGGATTGTGACAGGCTGGTTATCCACATTGTAAATGGTGATCGACACCTGAAAGTATTTGGAATACATATCCTGCAGCTGCTGTATTTTTGCCAGGGCGTATGCAAAACTTGTCTGTTTGGGTGTCATTGGGAGTCCTCCTCTTTCAATATGGGGCGTTTACAGGATCTTCAGAGTAAAAGCAATCCGTAATGCTGCCCGTGCTGTCCCAAGTCTTTATTCCGGAAAATTCCGGGGTTCAGGAAAAACATTACGTTTTAGATCAATACTCCATCAATCATATAATACCAGAGATCCGGTTAAAAAAAAATTAGAAATAAGTATTAAATCGGGGCAAATCTAATACTTTTGACCAGGTAAAGGAGGAGAGTAGCACATTATAGCTATATAGAGTGGAAGTATAGACAAATAAGACTATTTATAAAAATTATCTGAAAAAAATAGGTAATTATCCTAATTTTCAAATATATTATTTTGCACTATACTGAAAATATAGATTATCGCATAGAAAGAATCCGGACTTTCGAGTGAAAAAAAGAGAAAATAAGAGGAGGTATTACAAAGTATGGAAAAAACAAAATCTCGCGTTCTTGAAATGCTGGAAACGGGGAAAACGGTAGCATGGCCGCCAACAGCTAATGCAGATAGGGAATTGACGGACTTTGTCCAAAAAGAAGTGGTAGGTAAGCCGTCTACTGATCGTACACAGAGGCTGTTCGACCATTTTTTGAATTCAAAATGCCGTTTTGACGGGCAGATGCCATTGTTATATACCGAAGCGTGGAAAAAGTATGACGGCATGCCGCTGTATATCCGCAGAGGTCTTTCATATAAGTATATGATTGAGAATATGGACGCTACCGTAAAAGAAGATGAAGTAATCGTTGGTTCAAAGACACGTTTTACGCGTGGTGCAACGATGTATCCTCAGTTCTCTACAAAATTTATGATTGATTTCTTGAATATGGCGGAGGATGAGGAAGCAAAACTCTTTTCTGTGAGCGGTGATGATGAGGCTCACAATATCAAAGAAGAGGGCTGGATCAAATTGGGACAGTTGTTCTCTATCCGTGAAGAAGAAGTAGCGCCGATGAAAGAGTGTCTCGAGTATTGGAGCACACGTTCAATAGAAGATGTATCTGAGAAAGTAATGGAAGAATCCTTCCCATATTATAAAGATTTGAAACTGGCACAGAAAGTGGGGATATTCCCTGGCTCCGGCCTTGCATCCGGATGTGACGGACGCTGGACACCGGCATATGATATTATCGTTGAGCGCGGCTTGGAAGATGTGATTGCTGAGTGTAAGCGTCATCTGGAAGAAGAACAGCCGATCAAAAAAGAGGGGGCAGAGAAAATCTATTTCTGGCAGGCTTGCATCTATACTTGTGAGGCAATCATTACATGGGCAAATCACTATGCTGAGGACGCACGCCGTCAGGCAGAGACTGCAGCTGAGCCCCGTAAGAGCGAGCTGCTTTTGATGGCGGAAGGTCTTGAGTGGGCTCCGGCTAAACCGGCCCGTACATTTAGAGAAGGGCTGCAGGCTGCATGGCTCGGACATTTGATGGTTTGGAACGATTCTATTTCTCTTGGACTGTCACCAGCTCACTGGGGTAAGCTATTATATCCGTTATATGCGGCGGATCTTGAAGCCGGACGTATCACAAAAGAAGAGGCTCTTGAGCTTTGGGAAATCATGAGAATTAAGTTCAGTTCTGAAGAATATATCACACCATCAGCATGGGCTGCTATGGCATCCTCCAACTCCTTCCAGCATATGACGGTAGGCGGACTGGATCCGAAGACTGGACAGTGTATTGATAATGAATTAGAGGATATGATTCTTGAGGCAGGGGTGAATATTCCGACACCGCAGCCGACGCTGGGTATTCTTGTAAGCTCCAAGACTTCGGAACATCTGCTTTTGAAAGCGGCAGAGACAACGAAGGCCGGGTGCGGATATCCCGCATGGTTCAATTATGATATGCAGGTTCAGCACCTTCTCTGGTGTCATGCGGAGGAAAATATAACTCTGGAGGATGCAAGAGATGTTAGTATAGCCGGATGTGTTGAGATTGGTATGCAGGGTACCACACATGGCATTAACCATCCTGCATTCTATAATGAAGGAAAAACATTCGAACTGGCATTAAATAATGGAGTTGACCCGAGAACCGGTGAAGTTTGTTTCACAGGCTGTAAACCGATTACATGTTATCAGGATGTCTGGGATAACTTTATTATGATCCGTGAGCATTATATGAGAGTTTACATGCGTTACTGGGATTTCGTAATCGGTATCTGCCGCGGGATTCATCCGAAGATTGCAGGCTCCGTACTGATGCATGACTGTGTAGCGGTTGGACGTCCGCAGGATGATAATGGATGCCGTTACAATAAGTCAGTCACACTGCTTGATTCCGGCACAGTAAACGTCTGCAATGGTCTGGCAGCTATGAAGAAACTGATCTGGGATGAAAAGAAATATACATTTGAAGAATTTAAAGAGGCGATTGATAACAACTTTGGCTATAAGGTTGGCGCTGTTGCAGGTAACTTCTCTATGCTTAACCAGGAAATCGAGCCTTCATTACATATGAAATATGCGAAGATCCATAAGGATATCCTGGAGGCGCCGAAGTTTGGTAACGATGATGATTATGTAGACAACATCTTTGTAGATCTGTGGCACGACTATGACAGAGTCTGTGCATCAGAGATTACATATCTTGGATATCGTTGGCTGACGGCGGCATTATCTATATCTGCTCATGGGCCTCATGGCAGGGTTACCGGGGCTACGGCAGATGGCCGTCTGTCAGGAGTTACTCTTTGTGATGGTATTCTCTCTGCATCGCCTGGAACGGATACAAATGGGCCAATGGCGCTCCTCAATTCCGGAGTGAAGCTGGATCCTACAGAGTATCGCAGCGTTCAGCTCAACATGAAGATTCATCCGAATGCAATCCGCGGGGAAGAAGGAAGCAGAAACTTTGTAGATTTTATTAAATCATACTTTAATAATGGCGGCTATCATGTACAGTTCAATATTGTTGACTCGAATATGCTCCGCGACGCCCAGAAGCATCCTGAAAACTACCGTGAACTGATGGTTCGTGTTGCCGGATTCAGTGCTTATTGGTGCGAGCTTGGGAAACCGATTCAGGATGAAGTTATTGCCCGTACGGAATACAATCAGGTATAAACCAGATGATTCATCAGCTAATTTAGATAAGTCTTTAAGCCTGGAGGAGGGGAGTGGTTTCTCCTCCTCTTTAAAATTTCGGTGAGGAGGAATGAAAATGAGTGAAAAAAGTGTAAAATTCTCTGGCTGGTCAGTGACGGGGGCGGCATTTGTGATTGTATTGTTCCATATGACAATCCGCGGTTCATTTGCAACGTTAATCAATGGAATGGTTGAAGCGACCGGCTGGTCAACGGCTGCTGTTTCAGCAGGCAGCTCAATCTTCATGGTTATGTACGGGCTCTTTGCTTTTTTCGTTGGGACATATATTGATAAGCTTGGCTGCCGTGTTACTTACACGATGCATGGTATTATCATGGGAGTTGGTCTATTCCTTTGCAGTTTCGCAAAAGAGCCATGGCAGTACTGGTTATTCTACGGTGTAATTGCCGGTATCGGTTCTGGCGCGTTCTGGGCTCCTATTACCTCTATGGTTCGTCAGTGGTTTATGGATAAGTTAGGCCTTGCAATGGGCCTTACAACAGCTGCTGCCGGTGTTGCCATGAGTATCGGGCCTCTTCTGTCCATGATTCTGATATCAACTGCTTCATGGCAGATCATGATGAGAGTATTCGGTATTGTCCTGATGATAGGTATTACAATTGCGGCACAGTTTACCAAGAGTAAACCAGAGGCCTTTGGCCAGAAACCGCTGGGCTATGACAACTTTATGGCAAAGCTGGCAAAAGCAGATACTGGCAAGAAAAAAGAAGAGTTCTACGTCCCATTTAAATGGGCGGTAAAACACAAATCTTTCTGGACGCTTGCATTGTTATGGTTCTTCTCTAACTTTGCAGAATTTATCGTATTTTCACATTCTATTAACTATGTTACAAGGGATCTTGGTTATGATAAACTTTCTGCAACCTATATATACTGCATCATCGGTCTGATGTTCATTATTTCAGCAGTAGTGGTAGGCGGTTATGTTGATAAACTGACAAAGAAGATGAGTGATCCGGTTAAGGCGCGCAAGAGAGTTCTTACATTCTCTTATGTCGGATGTGCAATTATGGCGCTGTGGCTGAATTATGGAGTCAGGCTTACTGCAAATGGCGGACAAAGCCACTGGGCGTTCCTGGCCTATGCAATTCTCTTCGGTCTTGTATATGGAATGTACATTCCGACAGTAGCAGGCTACGTCGGAGTTATCCTTGGCCGAAAAGAGATGCCGCCTGCATGGGGGCTTATCTCATTGGTCGGAATGGCAGGCGGAGCAGGTATGGGTCCTTACGTTGCAGGTGCCCTTCGTGATGCGACAGGAAGCTACTTTGTAGCGATCTGGATTTCTGTAATATTCTACCTTATAGCGTGTGTATTTGTTAATGTAGCGAAACAGCCGTCGAGTGAAGAGGTGTGGGGCGATAAGTAGACAATTAGATTCCTGGGATTAGACAGCAGGGGCGGGGAATTCGGATGCCCCGACGCCCCCCTGCGGCGTGGCTTAGAGCATGATTTTAATAAAAAAGAATACTTAATGTGGATAACCTGCTCAATTTTAAACACTCTGGTTTATGATTTGAAAATTTTGTACTAAGCTGGGAGAAAGGAGAGCCGTCCGCCGGACTCGAAAGAGGATAGCAGGATGGTATGTATAGATATGGAAAATAAAGATGAGATGAAGGCATTGGTTTTTGATATTCAGAGTTTTTCGACCCATGATGGACCGGGAATCCGTACTAATATCTTTTTTAAGGGATGTCCGCTCACCTGCCTATGGTGTGCCAATCCGGAGGGACAGAAGGCTGTACCCCAATTATTCTATACAAAGATGAAGTGTGCAGGATGCATGTTCTGCGCAAAAGTATGCCCCCATGATGCAGTTACGGCATATGAGACGCCGGAAGAGATCGAAAAATATGGTTTTGTCCGTCACGACAGGGAAAAATGCGATAAATGTAAGACTCATGACTGTGTGGGAATGTGCCTTCAGAATGCTCTTGAGATTACCGGCAAATGGATGACGGTTGATGACATTATGGAAAAGGTACATAGAGACGCTTCTTACTATGCGGGAAAAGGCGGAGTTACACTTTCCGGAGGGGATCCTCTGATCTATCCCGAATTTGTGACAGAACTTCTGCGGCGCTGCAAGAATGAAGGAATTAATACGGCTCTTGAGTCGGAATTGTGCGTGCCGTGCCGGAACCTGGAACTAGTCATGCCGTATATTGACCTGTATCTGACAGATATTAAAATTATAGACGAGCAGAAACATATAGAGATGACCGGAGCCAGCAATAAGCAGATCCTGGAGAATCTCCGTTTCATCGGGCATACCTGTCCGGAAAAGGCATGTCTCCGCTATCCGATCATACCAGGCTGTACGGACTCGGAGGACAATGTTCATGCAATAGGAAAGTTCTGCAGGGATAATGGCTTCAGCCGGGTGAATATTCTGCCATATCATAAACTGGGTTCGTCTAAACATGAACGGCTGGGAAGTACGTATCTTCTTCCGGATGTGCAGGCGCCGGGGGATGAAGAAATGCGCTGCATTGCGGATATATTGGAAACCTATGCGATAACGTGTATTATTAATTGAGTAAAAGGAAAATTCATGGAACCGTTCCTGGTTCTGAACAGAGACAAATTCTTTTCCCTATATGGGCAGTGCCGCGGCAATCTATGTTGAACCGGCACTGCTCTTCCATTTTCATAAATCCTTTCTGCAGTATCAGGCTTTTTCTCTGCCCTGTTTAACTGATATTTAGCGAGATATATCAAAAGAATTTAAATGAATATGACTTGACTCGGCTCCGATGCTGACTTATAATCAAATAAAAAGCGGTCAGACCGGTAAGGAGCAATATGGAATACAATAGAGAAACAGAAAACAAAAGATTACTATATTCTAAATTGTCGGATAAAATTTATCAATATATAAAAGATGAAAACCTGCGTCCCGGAGACAAACTGCCCGGGGAGCGGAAGCTTGCAGCAGAATGGAAAGTAAGCCGCCCCAGCCTGCGCGAAGCTATCCGGGAGCTGGAGAACCAGGGAATTGTCCATGCGGAAGTGGGAAAAGGGACATTCGTCACAGACTATGTGGAAGGCAGACAGTTCAGCATCCACCTGGCTTTAAAGAATTTCCTGGAATTGTTTGAAGTAAAGACGGTATTAGAGCGTTACAGCTTGGAGAAAGCGATTCCCAACATATCCGAAGAGCGCCTGAACAAGCTGGAAGATATGGCTGTCCAAATGAATGCCATAGCGTCTACCGGAATCATGCCCAAAGAGATGGACCATCATTTTCATAGATATATTCTCGAGTGCTATGGCAACCAGGAGATGACCAATCTGGTCTGTAATATGATCGAGATGTACGAGACCTTTGACGACGAATTGTACGGATACTTTGAAGAAAAAGACTTTGATTACTTCCAGATCCTTCTAAAGACGTTCCCTTACCACCTGGAAATGGTGCAGATGATGAAAGAAAGAAACGTGGAAGAAGCACTGAAACGATATGATAAAATAGTGGCACTGGATTTGGAGATTTATAAGCGGATTGAGTAGGTGGGAGGGGCGTTGGGCAGAAGGAGATCCAGGCTCTGGACGGAGCTGTGTATGCTGTTTCAGAACCCGCACTATGTGCCTGGAAGCAGTAACAGATAAAATGTGAAAAATAGAGGTACCTGCCTTTGGTCCGAAAGCCGATGCTTTCGCACCTCGCACCGCAGGCGGCAACAAGATTTGATGCGGATATCAAATATTGTCCTTTATTTTTCACATTTTTTTCTGTAACTGACTCTATAGCACACCTAAACGATATCTTTCACCCGCTCACAGTAGTACTGTACAATTTCCCACTTTGCGTCTTCGGGAATTCTGTGATCAGGACAGGGGATATACCCCAATTCTTCTGCCATTGGTTTGAGCCTTTGGATTTCTTCGTCGATGGCGGCATAATCAAGGGACAGGAGGTGTTTGCGCATTCCGCCGATTCCTTTCACTTGTTTTCCATACTTGGCGCGCAGGGGGATATGCTGGCGTCCCAGGTACCTACTTCGATGGGAAACATGGTGTTGACTCCATTTTCCAGCCAGGCGGGGAGGAGGGAATCTACCAGGCCGTCACAGTCTACGCTGATGATGCTGATATGATGCGTGTTTAAAAGATCAGTGATTTTTTTGTAATAGGGGGCGGTGTATTCTTCAAACATCACGGGAGAGAGCAGGGGGCCGTTTTTGTAGCAGACATCTTCCCAGAAATGTGCATAATCGAACTGCACGCCTGTTTCCAGTGTGCGCTTTACGGAATGATAGCAGAGATCGCCCACGGTGCGGAACATTTCCTCCAGCAGTTCTTCGTCATCGGCCATCAGATAACTGAGGCCCACGATTCCAAGATAATCCCGGATCCTGCCGCAGAGGCTGCCGCAGTGGAGACCGATGGGGAGGCCCTTGGCCTGCTCTGTCTTTGCATATTCTAATTCAGCCTGAGAAAATCGCTCCTCTGTGTAGGTGAGCCTGGGAAGATAATGTTTTTCCCAGGAGTCTCTGTCGGTTAGGAGATGGTCTACTTCGGTAGGAATAGATTTCGCACCGGTTCTTTGGAGGACAAAGACACCGTCACAGTTCAGATATTTGTCAAAGCCATTGTCCAGGTGCTCTACTACTTTTTCCTCAAAGAAAGGAAATAATTCCGTCGTGGTTATACGGTTTGCATGCCATCCGAAATCAAACCCCAGTTTTTCGGAGAGAATGGCCTCGGCCTCAAAGGAGTACTCTTCGAGATCCAGTATGTCTTTGCTGACATGTCCCTCCCGGACCCATTTTTCAACGACCTCCGGCGTAAATCCAAAGTGTACAGCGGGCATGCGGTCCGGTTTTTCATAATTCATAATTGCGTGCAGACGTTCACGGTTGTTCATAATGACCTCCTATAAAATAATTGATTTATGCGCTTTTATTTTGTATAATCGTAGCATGTATAATAAAGGAAATGTTTTGGATTGTTGCTATAAAATATAGGAAAATTGCTATAAAGGAGACGGGATGAAACTACAATATCATTATGCATTGTCGGGAGATTCCTATGATGTGAGGCATACGTCTGGCGCGATTGCAAAAAACCTGAATTTTCATGTGGATTCGCTGGGGCATTACCATACATATCCGGGATACTACACCGACAGAGAAGGGCTCGATACCTATCTGCTTCTATTTACTTTATCCGGACAGGGGTATCTGGAATATCAGGGGCAGGAATATTTTATGACGAAGGATACTGCGGCGTTGATCAGCTGCAGCGAACATCAGTTTTACCGCACAGAGTCTGAGGAATGGGAATTCAAATATATCCATTTTTATGGCAGCTCTGCCGATAAGTACTATGAGATGCTGCGAAGCCAGGGAGCAGTATTTCTGGATATTTCGGATCCCATCAGGATGAATGAACTCCTGAAAGAACTGAAGAGCTGGGCGGCTCAGAGCGGAGGGGCCGCGGACATCAGGACAGCCAGTACCATGGAAAATATTTTCGCAGAACTTCTGGTAGAACAGCTGAATCCCAAACAGGATAAAGCGTATATCCTTCACAGAAAAGCAATTATGGATATAACCGATTATATACAGGAACATTATCAGGAAGACCTGACAGTAGAATTACTGGCAGATAAAGTATCTATGAGCAAGTATTATTTTATAAGAGTCTTTAAGAAAGCAATGGGGATATCCCCCTATGAGTATCTGAAATGCTGCCGTATCAATGAATCCAAGCGGCTGTTAAAAGAAACAGCCTATTCCGTAGGCCAGATCGCAGACATGACGGGATATAAAAATGTAAATATCTATATCCAAAACTTCAAACAATGCGTGGGGACAACACCGCTAAGGTATCGGAAGAAGGCGGTTTAAAGGGGGGAGGTCGCCTGTCGGGAGCGGGACTTCTGCCGCGGCCCGGGAAACTTCTGTGTCCCTTTCCGGCTGCGGGCCGTTTGCCTAGGCTCTCTAAATAAAAACTACATCCGATTGGGAGGCACCGGCGGCATTCACCCCGCAATTCTGATGAATTGCGCGGCTCAGGCCGCCTTAAATGCTGCTTCGGAAGCAGCATTTAGCCTCCCAATCGGATGTAGTTTTTATTAAGAGAGCCTACGGCGCACTCTATGCATCCGGAAAGGGACACAGAAGTTTCCCGGGCCGCGGCAGAAGTCCCGCTCCCGACAGGCTGGATGCCTCCTTGGTGGAACGAGCCGGTAGGGGGATGGGCCCAATGAATCGTGTTGGGAGAAATCTTATTTTCAACCGGGGCTACGCAGCCCCAAAAAACGAATCCATCCACTGCCCCCGTAAAGAAGCCCCCGGGCAAACGAGTTATCCCTGCCGGCTGGATGCACCAGCGATATGAAGGGATGGCCGTAATCCTCCCAAGTGCACACATGCCGTTTTGAAGCGCTAAAGCGGACCTTAGAAATTCTTGGAAGCCGCCAGCCGCAAAAGAGGGAGATTTTGTGATCACCGAATCACAAAATCGGCTGACTCAGCGCGAGAAATCATTAGATTTCTTGCGATGTGTCAGCCCGTGCCCCTCTTTTGCAGCTGGCGGCTTCCTAGAATTTCTTAGGTCCGTGTCCGCGCATCAAAACGGCATGTGTGCACTTGGGAGGATTGCGGCCATCCCTTCATTTCGCGTCCCCCTACGCACCTACTCCTTTGTCCCCCCCTTCCCACATACGATGATCTGCTGAAGGGTGAATTCTGGAAGTTTGACGATTGTTTTTCCAGCCTGTTTTTCTGTTTCCAGAATCCGGGATTCTGGATAAACCATTTCGATCTGTCCAACAGGCTGCGTGATCTCAAGAGTACCTCCGCTCAAGGGATAGGCATCTCCGTGGAAACGTTTGGGAACCATGGATATCTGGTGGATGATCCAGCTGTCTTTGGTCTCGAAATAAGCGGTCCTTATGGCCTCGGGCAGGTCTGTGTTGTTTCGGACTGCGGGGGTGATTTCTTCCATTTCCAGGAGATCCCGGAATAGTTCATGTGGATATTGAAAGCTCTCCAGGGATGCCATGGTGAAAAAGTCAAAGGCCATGTAGTAGGTTCGGCCTTTTTCTATGCTGTTGCAGAGCAGGGCCGGGAGTTCTGCATCTTTTCCCGGCGGCGGGCTCCACCAGTTTACCCAGTGCTCTGCATCACAGGCAACACAGGGGAGCACAAAAGTTAAAAGTGTCTCTGCTGCTGCAGCCGATTCTGTTTCTATAAAGTGTTCGCTCACCGGTGGAGTGGTGCAGGACAAAAGGCCCGAAAAACTTTTGGTTTCTGTGTTTTTCAGGTAAGCGGACCAGCGGTTCGCGGTATATTCGGTATTAATAGCAGCACCTCCCGTTCCAAACAGCTCACTGATGGAGGATGCGGGACGCTTTGTGGAATCGGCGTTCCAGAGGCCGCTCTGGCCCGAACTGATGAGAAGGCCGCCGTTTGCCACATATTCTTTTAACAGTACGGCGGTGTCTTCCTCTATGACGTAAACCTCCGGCAAGAGAAGCACATTGTACTGCGCCAGGAGTGACGGGGTTAATGTCCGCTCCGGCAGAACCATGTAAGGAACCTTGGCATGCTCGCACAGCTGCATTGCACCCAGTACGGCATTCTGGTGCGGGTTGTGACGCTTCATGCGGATAATGGCATCCGGATGAAGAGCGGGCAGGTTAACGGTCATGGACAGATCGCTCTGCAGGATGCCGGCACACTTAACAGGACTGCGTCCCGTCAGATAGGGCTCCATTTTTTCAATCTCGGTAAATGCTGTTCCCAGACGTCGGGCCTCCTCAAAATCCAGGGTGCCGTCGATATGCTGGGATCCGCTGTACATTCCGACGCGGCAGCCCTGGGCTGCGATTGAAGAAAGATCGCAGATATATTCATTGACGGAACTGTAGTTGTAGACCTGGGATGCCTCTCCGGGTACCAAGATCGGGTACTGTCCGATGGCAGTGTCCCTCGCATAGGCGGACGAGAACCAGTTGTCTTTGAGCAGAGGCTCAGAAAACTGATAGTCCAGCATGTCACGGATTTCCTGCGGATAGTGGCAGGAAAAATTGATTGTAACAGCAAGATCAGGATCAATGGCTTTCACCCGTTGCTTTAGTTCCTCCAGAAAATCTTTTGCGTTTTGATTTAAAAACTGTACGATATCGGCCTTGTGTGCCAGAATATCCCCGTCGGTTTCAGGAAGCGGATAGTGGTAGACAGAAGCAAATTTACTGCGGCAGGCATCACAATAACAGAGTGAAGCGCCGAAAATATCGAGAAACAGGGAGTCCGGGGTGTAATTTTTTACGATTTCTTCCAGCTGCGCAAGGCAGTATTCTCTGTACCCGGTCTGATAGCAGCAGAGGCTCCATTTGGCGAATTCATCGTCACGGATCAGCGGAGCGCCGTCCGGCCGCCTTACACGCCATTCTGGAAATCTTCTGGCAGCACCCTCATCATATTCAATACAATAGTAGGCAACAAATTCAATGTCTTTTTCTTTCAAAAGAGTACTGACCCTGCGGATCCAGTCACCTTCGATTCCCTGATGTTTCTGGGCCCCTTCAATATGACTCGGATAATAAGTTACCCCCCAGTGGTCTTTGCAGTATACCATAAGAGAGTCTATATGTGCGGTCTCAAAAAAGTCCTCGTACTCTTTGATATCCAGATGGTTAAGTAAAACATCGGGGGGCTGCGGAGAATGATGGTCAATCAGGTAGCATCGCCTTGTGGCAGTGTATTTTTTACTCATCTTTTATTAAGCAATAGACAGTACAAACTGTGTATTGCCTGCTCCTTTCTGAAATTTGGAAAATAGCAGTGCTAAAAATAACTTAGAAGTGAGAGCAGATAAGGGAAAGTATATTAAGCTAAGAATATAAAAATTAAACAGGGTTGTCAAGCGCATTTTAGAAGATAAGTAATAAAAAATAACCAAAAATGTTATGGATAAATTAGATAAAAAGTATAAAAATTACAAATTTATTGACAATTAATTGGTTAGATGTTAGGATAATTGCATAAGTGGTCAGACCGGAAATACCTCACGCCAGTGACCGGCAGGACCAGGTAAGGGAGAAGTGTTACAAAAAAGTAAAAGGGTTCGGATCATTTGGTATTGTGGTCTGAAAAAACAGAAAAAGGAGAGGAAAATATGAAAAAGAGATTATTGGCGGCACTCATGGCAGCGGTAATGGTAGGCGGACTGCTTGCAGGATGCGGTTCATCCGATAAGAAGGAAAAGACCGACGCAGATACCGCAAAAACAGAATCGGAAGTGACACTGCGCTTCATCGATGTCAGCCCCAGCCCTCAGCGTCAGAAGTATTACGAGGGCGTATTTGAGAAGTTTAAAGAGGAGAAAGGCATTACAGTTAAGTATGAGAGTGTTCCGTGGGATGATGCGGCAGATAAACTGACCGTGCTTGGAACATCAGGACAGTTGCCGGATGTTATTACAACACACCCGCTCTGGCTGGGACAGTTCACAGAGGCTGACTGGGTAATTCCGATTGATGATTATGTGGAGGAGAATGGCGACCAGTTCGTAGAGGCAGTACAGAAGATCAACTGGGCACAGGAAAAAGAGAGATACGGACATGTATACTCTGTACCGGACGGGTTTATGGTGAAGGGTATCTTCTACAGAAAAGACTGGGTTAAAGAGATCGGCTATGAGATTCCAACAGGGGATAAGTGGACATACGATGCATATTTTGATCTGATCAAGGCTTTGACAGACAAAGACCAGAAGCGTTACGGTAACTCTTTCAGAGGCGCCAGGGGTGCATTTGACCCGCTGCTGGCTTACTTACAGTCATTTACGGGCGGTTATGTATACGATGAGGAAGGAAACTTCATCCTGAACACACCGGAATGCGTAGAAGCCTTAGAAAAATGGTGTGAGATCTATACAGACGGCTATGTGCCGGAAGACTCTGTTAACTGGGGATTTGTTGAGATGGTCGATAACTTTACCGGCGGCCTGACAGGTACAATATCCAATGATTCAGAAGTGGCAATGGCCTGTGAAGAGAAGATGGATCCGGAACAGTGGGGCGTACTTCCGATGCCGGTATCAACTGTAGACGGAAAGATGATGAACACAGCAGGAAGCCCATATTCCTACACGATTGCAAAGACCTCTGAATATCCGGATGAGGCACTGGAACTGATTGATTTCCTGGTTAGACCTGACAATAACATTGAGTACTGCAAGATGGGCGGCCTGATTCCGATCAAAAATGATGTCGGAGACGATGATACATATGGTGAAGACGGACCTTATGCAGTATTCTTAGACGAGCTGAATGACCCGAACTTTACAGTTCCGCCGATGTATGGACCATTCAACTATACAGACCTGCACCAGGATATGTTCCATACTGAACTGCAGAAGTATCTGCTTGGGCAGCAGTCAGCGGAAGATGTGCTGAACCACATCGGAGATGAACTTACAACCAGAATGAAACAATACCTGGCAGATAATGAAGGATCTACGATTGAATCACCGAAGACGATGCAGTAGGCGTGGGGAAGGAAACAGTTAATCGTATATTAAGATAAGATTTAAAAGGGGGATTTAATGTGGAAACTTTAAAACATTAATCCCCCTGTTTTAGCTTCATAGTTAAAAACATTTGGGCTGCGCCTCGCGGCAGAAGTATCGGGGCATACATGAAAACGAACCGACAAAGGAGAGTGATACCTGCATGAAAAAGAAAATGGAACCGTGGTTATTTTTACTTCCAGTACTAGTTATTTTGCTTCTGCTGTTTGGCTATCCGCTGATTAACAGTATTATTATGGCGTTTCAAAATTATAAGCTGACTGCGCCGAATGATATCCAGTTTAACGGGCTTGAGAATTTTGCCAAATTGTTTGGTGATCCGGACAGCATGATGATCCTGAAAAATTCCTTTATATATGTGATTGTATCCGTTCTCGGGCAGTTTCTGCTGGGGATGATGCTGGCGCTGGCGCTGAAAAAACAGTTCCGCGGCAGAGGGATTTACCAGTCCATCGTATTTCTTCCCTGGGCTTTTTCCGGATTTGTAGTCGGCCTGATCTTCCGCTGGTCATTTAATGGGGAATATGGTATTGTGAATAACCTTCTCATGAAATTCGGCCTGACCGATCATAACATTGCATGGCTGGGCACGCCCGGATTCTCATTGGCGGTTGTCATTATGGCCATGATCTGGATGGGAATTCCTTTCTTTGCCATTATGATATTGGCGGCGCTGCAGTCGATCCCTTCCGACGTATATGAGGCGGCGGATGTAGACGGCTGCGGTACGGTACGGCAGTTTTTCCAGATCACGCTCCCGTACATAAAGCCGACACTGATTACGACGGTTCTGTTGCGGACGATCTGGATCTTCAACTCCCTGGACCTGGTGGTAATTATCACGGACGGCGGACCTGCAAACACCTCGCAGACGCTTCCGGCGTACATGTATTCCAAGGCGTTTGGGTCCTATGACTTTGGATTTGCGGCGGCTCTGGGTGTGATTCTGATGCTGATACTGGGAATCTATGCGATGGTATTCCTCAAGGTTACCAAATATGATAAGGCAGGTGATTTTTAAATGAGCAGAAAAACAAAGAATGCAATTGGCGGAACCATACGTGTATTGATTTTAATTTTCTTCTTTTTACTGGTTGTGCTGCCCATTTACTGGATCGTGGTTACCTCCTTTAAATCCAGCGGCGAAATACTGGATCTGAATAACATCACCTATTTTCCAGAGGCATTTACGTGGAAGAACTATACGGATCTGTTTGAGCAGTTTAACTACGGTGTTCTGCTGAAAAACAGCCTCCTGGTATCTGTGGCTTCCGCATTGGTCGTAACTGTATTTTCCATGTTGGGCGGATATTCACTTGCTCGTTATAAATTTAAGGGAAAACAGACGATTATCCTCTTTTTCCTGGTAACACAGATGATCCCCGGGATTTTGGTTATCATCCCGCTGTATATCATTTTCTCGAAGATGGGGCTGATCAATACCCATATTGGATTGTTTATCTTTTACGTGACGGCGAACCTTCCGTTCTGTGTCATTACCATGCGGAGCTTCTTTGAACGGATACCGGTAACCCTGGAAGAAGCCGCCAGAGTAGACGGGTGTACGAAGATGCAGTCGCTGTTTAAGATTGTATTTCCGATCATGTTCCCGGGAATTGTGTCCGTATTTGTATTCGGATTCATCGGGGCATGGAACGAGCTGATTGCCGGTTCTATCTTTATCAGCACCCCGGAGATGTGGACGATTCCGGTGGGATTGAAGACATTGATCGGAAAATACAATGTAGAATGGGGCCTGCTAATGGCCGGCGGTGTTATGGCGCTGCTGCCTACTGCGGTCATGTTTGCGGCCATGCAGAAATTTATCGTGGAAGGTATGACGGCCGGAGCCGTGAAAGAATAGGTGGAATCTATGAGAGAAGACAGATTGGCAGTGACACATCTTGGGGAAGACCAAAGCCAGTATTTAAATGCGGTGGTTCCTCCGGTCTTTATGAATTCTCTGCATATATTTGACAGCCTGGAATCCTATGCGGCTCATGGGGAGAACGAGGCATATGTTTACGGCAGGGCGGCAAATCCAACGGTGAACATCCTAGAAGAAAAGGTGGCTGCCCTGGAGCAGGGCTGCAGAGGAATTGCATTTTCCAGCGGTATGGCGGCGGCATCGGCGGCAATCCTGGCCGTGTGCCGTGCAGGCAGCCACATTATATGTATGCGGGATGTCTACCAGCCTGTGAAAAATATACTGAACAACTATTTTATCCCGCGTATGGGCATGTCGGTTTCGTACTGGGACGGAACCGATATGGATGTGCTGGAGGGGATGATTCAGGACAATACGGATATGATTCTGCTGGAGAGTCCCGCAACCTTTGTATTTACGGTAACAGATATAGCGAAGACGGCAAAAATCGCCAGGGCACATGGAATCAGAACTTATATTGATAATACATTCTGTACGCCGCTGTTTCAGAAACCTCTGACAATGGGCATTGATATCGTGATGCATACGATGTCAAAATATATTGGCGGGCACAGTGATATTATCGGAGGTATCCTCGTTGTAAAAGATGAGAATTTGGGGAAATATCTGAAGGAAACCGTCAGAGCGCTTTTCGGGGGCATCCTTGGGCCGATGGAGGCGTGGCTGGGGATTCGCGGGCTGCGCACTCTGCAGGTGAGGGTGGAAGAACACCAGAGGACTGCTATGGCTGTGGCTCAGTATCTGGAAAAGCATCCGAAGGTCGAAAAAGTATATTATACGGGACTGGCATCGCATCCGCAGGCTGAACTGATTCAAAGGCAGCAGACAGGACACACAGGCCTTATGAGTTTTGTGCTGAAGGAGGCGCCCGAAAAGGCGGCAGAGACAGTCAATCGACTGAAGGTATTTGAGATCGGATGTTCCTGGGGCGGATTTGAGAGTCTGGCGCTGTGTCCTCTGATACACTACAGCCAGGAAGAATTGGAGTTTTTAAATCTGCATGCACATGACAGCGGTTTGATCCGCATTCATTGTGGTCTGGAAGGCGCAGATGTGCTGATCGAGGATTTGGAGCAGGCGCTGCAGGAGAGGTAACGGTATTTAGAGAGGGAATCTATGACAAATCGAGAGCGAGAACAGGCAACTTTGAATTTCGGCCGGCCGCAGGGGCGCGGATCTGTGGAGGAGACATTCTATCCATGGGATCTGACTGTCGGCAGATTTCACGGGGAGGGCCTTCCCGAAGCAGTCTGGAAAGGGCTTATACAGCAAGAAGAGGAAGCCTGTGAAAAGTATTTTAAAGTGAGTTTTGGAGAGCCGGTGATGGCGTACGAATCTTATCTCGGGTTTGATCCGGTCAGGAGGGCGAAGTTTCTGATTCCCCATGGCGGCGAATCCGGACTGCGGATTTCGTCTTCCAGCAATTGGGAGGCGGTTCGGGAGGCCTCTGAAAAAGAAGTCGCGAGCTGGTTTACCGATGAAAACATAGAAAAGGTATATGGAAGCCTTGCAAAAGGGCATAAAAACGGGGATTATTCTGTGCGCATGAATATAGAGGGCTTTTTCTGGATACCCCGGGAACTGCTGGGCGTGGAAGAGCATCTGTATGCTTTTTATGACGAACCGGAACTCATTCATGAAATCAACAGTTTTACCCTGGAGATATATGAAACATATCTTCCAAAAGTGCTGTCCGTGATACAGCCCGATCTGATCTATATTCAGGAAGACCTGAGCGGAAAGAACGGCCCGATGATATCGCCGGACTGTTTCAGGGAATTTGTGGGTAATTATTACAGAAAATTAATTCCGCTGTTGAAAAAACACGGCTGCGGCAATGTTTTTGTGGATACGGACGGGGATTTTATGAAGCTGATTCCTGAATTCATTGACTCAGGTGTAGACGGATTTCTTCCCATGGATGTGAATGCGGGCATGGATATTGCAGCTGTGCGCGGCAGATTTCCAAACCTGAAGTTCGTGGGCGGTTTTAATAAGCTCTGCATTGCAGAAGGGCCGGAGGCAATAGACAGGGAATTTGAACGGATTCTGCCGGTGATCAGGCAGGGCGGGTACATACCTGGGGCAGACCATCAGGTGGCGCCGTCTACTTCTCTGGACAATTACAGATACTATATCAGCAGGCTGCAGGAAGCAATGAAACAGGCAGGGAGGGTGAATCATTGAATAAAAAGGAGATTAGAGACCAGCTGTGCCATCCCCGCAGGGAGACAAGGGGCAGGACGCGATGGTGGTGGTACGGCTGTGCGGTAGATAAAGAAGAAATTGTACGGGAACTGGATCTGATGCAGGAGGCCCGGATTGGTGGAGTGGAGCTTCAGATACTTTATCCCCTGCAGGCGGATGATGAGGCAAAAGGCATACATAATTACGAATATCTGTCGCCGGGATTTATGGATATGATACGGTTTGCGGCGGATGAGGCAGCAAAGAGAGACATGCAGTTTGATCTGACCCTCGGTTCGTCCTGGCCTTTTGGAGGCCCTTTCCTTAAGGAAGAGTTAAGCGGACAGAGCGTTCTGCCGTTTACAATTGATGTAGAAGGGCCTTGCACTTTTTATAAAGACCTGACTACGGTTATCTATGGAAAAGTAGTCGGGGCGGTGCTTGGTAAGATGGAAGGAGTCAGCATGCTTCCGGAGACCATTGTGGATATTACGGAGCGGGTGGTGGATAAGTATCTGTTTAACTGGCCCTGGGGTACCGAGATTGGCGAGATCCAGGTGCCGGAAGGGCTGCACAAGATCGTACTGTTTGTTTCAAGCGATAAGAAACAGCGGGTGCTTAAACCTCTGCGCGGAGGTGACGGGCTGATTATTGACCACAACAGAAAGGAGTCTCTGCGGGCATTTTTGGAATACGGCGGAGACCCCATTGTGGAAGCCGTGGGAGAGGGGAAGATTCGGAACTTTTTCTGCGATTCCATCGAAGTATTCGGGCATAACTGGACGGATATTCTCTATGAAGAATTCAAAAAGAGGCGCGGATATGAACTCAGGCCGTATATCTATGCTCTCTGGGGAGAAATCCGCGGGATGACAGAGCAGGTAAGATATGATTTTCAGAAGACCATGGCAGAGCTGACGGTGGAGAATTTCTTCCAAGAACTGACAGACTGGTGCCATGAGAAAGGCGCGCTCTCCAGAATCCAGGCGCATGGAACCTGGGGGGATATCCTGCAGGCATATGGCGCGGCAGATATACCGGAGGGAGAGACCTTCTCGGCCTTTGACAGATATGAAGTAAATACGGTGCACAGAAGGCTGGCTGTTTCCGCAGGCCATGTATATCACAGGCCGGTTATTTCTAATGAATCTTTTACATGGCTCCGTTTTCCGCGCTTTGTGGTATCACTTGAGAATATCAAGGCGGCCGCAGACAGCATATTCCTGGATGGAATCAACCAGATTGTCAATCACGGCTATGGCTACAGCAGGGCGGATGGGGATGAGATGCTGGCTTTTTATGCATCTACCAACATCAACCATACAAATACATGGTGGAAATACTATAAATATATCAGCGTTTATATCAACCGGGTATGTGACTTCTTGCAGCGCGGCGAGGCAGTTGTTACGACGGCGGTCTATCTTCCCCAGCATGATATCTGGGCGGAGACGCCCCTTGCGGATACGCATATGTGCATGAAGCTGGATGAGAGACTGGATGCGGCCTGTGTAGATGCGGTCCATAAAGCGGGATACTGGTTTGACTATGTAAATGACGATGTACTGGAACATTGGGATGCATATCCGTACGACACCCTGATCCTTATAGAATGTGACAGTATTCCGGCCGGTACAATGAGAAGAATCCGGGAATTCGCGGAGCATGGCGGTAAGGTGATTGCAGCAGACCGGCTTCCGAAGAAATCCTGCGGACGCATTGGGTACGAGGAAAATACAGAAGAGGTCCTGAAGATTGGAAATGAACTGCAAAGCTGCGGCAGAGTGGCAGTTACGGCAGATAAATATGGCAGCCTCATCGCGGAACTGCGCAGGGGGAAAGTACCGGATGTCAGGATCGGCATGCACCCTGATATGGTGGGATATGTGCATCGCAGAACAGAGACGGAAGATATTTATTTTATATCTAATATCAATCAAAAAGGATATGAAGAAACTATAAAATTTACAAATACAAGAAATGGGTTCTGTGTGTTTGATCCCATGAGCGGTCAGGAAAAAGCGGTACGGTCTGTATTGGAAGATATAGACGGAATAGAAGTTAAATTATATCTGGAAGCATTTCAATCCCTGATCTTTGTATTTGGCAGCGGGATGGAACAGCCGTTGACTGAGACAGAGCCTGAGGAGAGCGGACTGCTGGATATTTCCTGCGGATGGACGTTGGAAGTACCGGAAAGATCTGTACAGAGAAGCTATGACCAGCTGGAAAGCTGGGAACAGGAGCCGGAGCTTAAGTACTATTCTGGAAGCGGCAAATATGAGAAAGTGTTCCGGATTACGGAAGGACAGTGGAAGAAATTTTCCGTCCAGGACAGGATTCTGCTGCAGCTTGAACATGTTGGGGAAACAGCGGAAATCTATGTGAATGGCCGACTGGCAGATACCCTGATTAAACGTCCTTATCAGGCGGATATTACCGGATTGTTGCAGGTGGGAGAGAACAAAATTGAAATTGTCGCTGTAAACCTGTTAATTAACAGAATGATAGATCCGGGATATCCGGAAAAAGAGCTGGAAAAGATGATCCCCCAGTGGCCATATGCGACCGGCGGGCTGGATCAGTGCAGAAAAGAAAGGCTTTTTAACTGGCGGGAGAGAGACATGATCACGGAACCGCTTCCATCCGGGCTTTGGGGGAAGATTCAGATCTTGGGCCTGAGACAGAAGCATAAAGTATACCCGCAGGGCACCCCGTAATACATGCCCTGCGGGCGGGTCTGCAGCAAAGCTGCAGAATAAGGTATACCCAAAGGGCACCCCGTAATTCATGCCCTGCGGGCGGATCCGCAGAAAACTGCGGAACAATGTATAGAATACACTGCAGGGGAGCTGTGAAAAGCGCAAGATGCAGGATGTTGCTGCATGGAGGTTTTAAACACTTTCCGGGGCAGATGTGAAAAGGAGTGGTTGGTATGGCAGAGCAGAATACAATGTGGGCGCTGGTGAAGGAAAAACCGGAACCGGGGCTTTGGATGAGACGCGTGGAGATTCCGCAGGTCGGTAAGAACGAGGTAAAGATCAAGATCCTGAAAACTTCCATCTGCGGAACGGATGTACATATATACAACTGGAACAAATGGGCGCAGGAGACAATCCCGATCGGCCTGACGGCAGGCATGAGTATGTCGGAGAGATCGTTGAAACCGGTGAAAATGTAGAGGGGTTCTATGTCGGAGAAAAGGTATCCGGAGAGGGCCACATTGTCTGTGGCAAATGCAGGAACTGTCTGGCAGGCCTTCCCCATCTCTGCAGGAACACGCAGGGAGTTGGAGTAAACCGGAATGGGGCGTTTGCGGAGTATCTTGTAATCCCTGCTACGAATGTGTGGAAGTGTTCTCCTCAGATCAAAGAAGAATTGTATTCCTGCTTTGATCCGCTGGGAAATGCGGTGCATACGGCGCTGTCCTTTAACGAAATCGGCGAAGATGTCCTGATAACAGGGGCGGGCCCCATCGGAATTATGGCGGCTGCGATCAGTAAGCATGTGGGGGCCAGGTATGTAGTGATTACGGATGTGAATGAATACCGTCTTGCGCTTGCCAGGGAAATGGGGGCCAGCCGCGCCGTCAATATCGCAAAAGAGAATCTGAAAGACGTGATGTATGAGCTGGGGATGAAGGAAGGATTCGATGTGGGGCTGGAAATGTCCGGAAATGAAGCCGGCTTTAATGATATGGTCAATAATATGAAAAATGGCGGAAAAATTGCGCTGCTTGGACTTCAGAAATCCAATGCCCGGATCGACTGGAGCAAGGTGATCTTTAACGGTCTGACCATCAAGGGGATTTACGGAAGAGAAATGTGGGAGACATGGTACAAGATGGATACTATGCTTCAGAGCGGGCTGGACATTGAACGAATTATTACTCATAGGTTCGATATTAAGGACTACGAAGAGGGATTTGCCGTTATGAACAGCGGAAATTCCGGCAAAGTAGTATTGGACTGGACATCTTTGTATTAGTGCACACTTTATTGCAGCTTGCTGCAAATCCTTTCAAAGGGCAAAAATTACGGGCTGTCCTTTGGACATGATTGAAAATTCATTTGCCCTGCCGGTTGTCCGGTTAAGCGGGAATGCTCATATAATAACAGTTTATTCTTGCATGAACTGTTACGATTATACACGTTTTAGCGGTATAGAATATATTGATTTTGGGAGGAAGACTGAAATGAAAAAAGAGGACGCTCTTGCATACTATAAAAAAGAAGTGGATGATATAAAAGAAGCCGGCCTGTTCAAGGGTGAAAAGCTGATCACATCACCGCAGGGGGCTAAAGTAAAACTGGAGGACGGCCGGGAGCTGCTGAATATGTGTGCCAATAATTACCTTGGACTTGCCAATGACTCCAGGGTCATGGCAGCTGCTGCAAAATCCTATGAGGAAAGGGGATATGGGCTTTCTTCTGTAAGATTTATCTGCGGGACGCAGGATGTGCATAAAGAGCTGGAGGCTGCCATCAGCCGCTTTTTCGGTACGGAGGATACAATTTTGTATTCATCTTGTTTTGATGCTAACGGCGGGCTGTTTGAGACCATTCTGACATCGGATGACGCAGTGATCAGTGATGAGCTGAACCACGCCAGTATCATCGACGGCGTGCGTCTGTGCAAGGCAAAACGATTCCGGTATAAGAACAACGATATGGAAGACCTGCGGGAACAGCTGAAAGCAGCGGATGAAGCGGGTGCAAGAATCAAACTGATTGCTACGGACGGCGTTTTTTCCATGGACGGTATCATTGCGGATCTGAAGGGGATCTGCGATCTGGCGGACGAATATCAGGCGCTCGTAATGGTGGATGACAGCCATTCGGCCGGTTTTGTGGGCAGGACAGGGCGCGGAACAGCGGAACACTGTGGAACAGAAGGCAGAGTGGATGTGATCACAGGTACCCTGGGAAAGGCTCTGGGCGGAGCATCCGGCGGGTATACCACCGGCAGAAAAGAGATCATAGATCTGCTGCGCCAGCGCAGCCGCCCTTACCTTTTTTCAAATACACTTGCACCGGCTATTGCCAAAGCCAGCCTGGAAGTATTTCGGATACTGGAGAGCGATACTTCTCTGAGGGATCACCTGGAAGAGATCACGGCTTATTACAGAAAAGAGATGACAGAGGCAGGATTCGATATTATTGAGAGTACACATCCGATTGTGCCGGTAATGCTTTATGATGAGAAGCTGGCGGGGGAAATGGCGGCTAAGATGATGGAGAAAGGGATTTATGTCGTGGCTTTTTCTTATCCGGTGGTGCCTAAGGGGAAGGCGCGGATCAGAACACAGGTTAGTGCGGGACATACGAAAGAGGATATTGATTATATCGTGAAGTGCTTTAAGGAGGTCAGGGATGAGGTCTAAGGGGGACGCTGAGTGAAAGGCGAGTCTGGTTCCCTCCGGGGAAGTGTATGCCATGTCAATGTCCTTTCCGTTCACGAAGAATCCGTAAGCGAAAAAACAGGGAATATGGAGGGTGTTTGCCGCAGTTGGCCCGAATGCTGATGCATTCGCGCCGCCGGCGGCATCCGGGCGGGAGGGCGGCGTCACGGGAAAGGCGTATTTGGGTGGGCTATTTGGAGCCTTTTGGATTGAGATATTTCTGTTAAAGAACATGGAGTGGTACTGAATTTTTAAGATTAACCGGGAAGCAAGGTGGATGTGGAAATTAATGGATGCTGGTTTTGTGGGATGTGCATAAATTGGGGGCGGTAAAATAGGTAGTTTTTACTATTGTTTTTTTGGCTTTGATTTGTTATAGTACTTTTTGTAAGAAAATTGATTATATGGAATGTTATGATTCAGTTCAGCATGATCCGTTAAGATGTTTATTTCATAGTTTATATGGAATCGTCGTACGGGTCTTTTTTTATTTTACTTTGGGGGAAAGCAGATGAAGATTTCCAGAGTTTTGAATAACAGTTGTGTGATTGTGTTAGATGATAATGAGAAAGAGCTGGTTCTTTTGGGGAATGGGATTGGGTATGCTAAGCGGCCGAAGGATACGGTGGATAAGACCAAGGTTGAGAAGGTTTTTGTTCTGCAGGAGGGGCAGCATGTGGAAAGGTTTGCGGAGCTGCTGGAACGGGTGCCGGATGGGATCGTAGATCTTGCGGAGGAATTGATTGAGATGGCACATGACTGGCTGGGGACGGAACTGGATGAGTCTATTCATATTTCGCTGCCCGATCATATTGCGGGGGCGGTGGATAATTATAAGAATGATGTGGTATTACACAATACATTGCTTTTGGAAATAAAAAAGTTTTATGAGAAAGAATATCGTATCGGAGAGGCGGGGCTGAATTTGATTGAGGAACGCCTGGGAATCCGAATGGCCGAGGATGAGGCGGGGTTTATTGCAATGCATTTTGTGAATGCCCAGTCTAATTCGGAAAATGACCAGACCAGGGCAGTGATTACGCTGGTGGATGAGATGGACCGGATTATTTCGCAGTATTTTGGTAAGAAGATGGCGGCTTTGGATAAGAATTCTCTGATTTATTGCAGATATATGACTCATTTGAAATTCTTTGCGCAAAGGGTGCTTACCAAGACTTATTTTGAAGAGAATGATGTGAAGCCGCTGAACCTTACGCTGAGGAAATATAAAGAAGAGTACGCATGCAGCAAGAAGGTGTGCGGGTTTATTGAGAAGAAATATAATTACGAAGTAAATGAGGACGAGGTGCTGTATCTGACTGTGCACCTGGTACAGATAATGAACAGGAAGCAGCAGGTGTAGAATGCTGCGTGTTACTATTCACGGGGCCGTGCACCAAGCTGCACGGCATTCGAGACAATAAAGTAGTGGGGGCGGCAGATGACATGAGGGGCCGCTGGAAGTATAAGTAGATAGTGAAACAGGAATGTTATGATTTAGTTCAGCATGATCCGGATAACCAAGGGGGGCGATTTAAACTGCCGCTAGGTTTTCTGGGTCATTTTTATATATAATAGAAACGTGCTTAGCATTTTCCTATTATATAAAACCCTCTGGGGGATGCACACGCCTCGATAAGGTATATAGCAGCAAGGCAGTATCGCGGCGGCGCCAAAATGTGCAAGCCCCTTATGAGTGAGGGGATGGGGAGTTGAAACGGGCTTGGCCACATTGTTATCATCAGGTCATTTTATATGACCTGCAGCTGATGCTTCCGGGCATCTGTAAACTTGGGAAATACCGCTGTTACGGTGTTTTAAGGTCTCCTGCAGGGACGGATAGATTTCACTTCGGACATGTGATGTTCTAAGGAAACACAAGAGATAAGTTTAAACAATTTATCAGGAAGAAAGAGAGGAAGAGAATTATGGCAAAGGATTACAGCAGGCTGGCGGAACAGATTGTTCAATGCGTCGGCGGAAAAGAAAATATTAAGTCATTGATCCACTGCATGACAAGGTTGCGGTTTCAGCTGCAGGATACGGAGAAAGTGGATACAGAGAAACTGCAGCAGACGGAGGGAGTCATTAAGTTAATGATCTCTGGTGAGCAGTATCAGGTCGTGATCGGCACGCATGTGGATGAAGTGATGGCGGCCATTGAGAAAGTGACCGGTGTTTCCTATGGCGGAAAAATTGATGCGGTGGAGCCGGAAGATGTTAAGAAGGGCTGGAAGGAGAGGCTGTCACCGAAGAATATTGTGAATATATTTATAGATACTGTGGCGGGAATCTTCCTTCCGTTGATGGGCGCTATGATGGGCGCGTCGCTGTTGAAGGCAGTGGCTATTATGTGCTCCACATTCGGATGGCTTTCACCCGATAACACAACGTATACGATTTTATATGCAATCGGGGACGGATTTTTCTATTTTATGCCGATTTTCCTGGCATTTACGGCGGCGAAAAAATTCGATGCAGAGCGTTTTGCAGCGGTTGCAATTGCAGCGGCTATGGTATATCCGGATCTGACGGCACTGTATAGCAGCGGCGCAGAGACACAGTTTCTGGGGATTCCGGTCGTACTGATCAGCTACACTTCATCTGTACTGCCGATTATCGTAGCGGTATATGCGCAGAGTAAGCTGGAAAAGGTTTTGAATAAGATTTTCCCCAAAATGATACGTTCCATCTTTGTGCCGGTTTTAACATTGCTGATTATCGTACCTGTTTCCTTGATTGTAATTGGGCCTGTTACGGATGTGATCGGTTCAGGAATCGGGAACGGACTTGGGTGGCTGGTAGAGACGGTTCCGGCAGTGGCTGGTTTTGCGCTTGGCGTTCTATGGCCAATCCTGATAATTTTTGGATTTCACTGGGGGCTTGTACCGGTTGTAATGAATAATATCACCGTGTATGGAGGGGATATGCTTCTCCCTTGTACGGCCGGAACTAATTTTGCAATGGCCGGCGCAGCACTGGGGATCTGGCTCAAGACCAAGAAGACTTCCGTGAAAAGCGCCGCTCTGCCGGCAGCCGTGTCGGCATTGGTTGGTGGTATTACCGAACCGGCTATTTATGGACTGAACCTGAAATATAAACGTCCGTTTTTTATCGCATGCCTGTGTACCGGCGTGGGCGGTATCTTTGTTGGAATGTCGGGAGTCATGTTCCCATCTGTTATGACAACCTGTATCTTAACCCTGCCGGCGTTGATTGGTTTGGGCGGTGTATCGGTTATCATTGCTTCTGCAATCGGATTTTTTGGAAGTGCGGTACTGACCTATTTGTTTGGATTCAATGATTCTATGGTAAAAGAGGAGGAGTAAATAATGAAGAAACCGGCAGTTAACCCGTATCTGCCGTCCTGGGAATTTGTACCGGACGGGGAGCCACATGTATTTGAAGGCAGGCTCTATGTATATGGATCCCATGACCGTTCACATGGAACCACCTATTGTGAGGAGGACTACGTAGGCTGGAGCGCGCCGCTGGATGATCTGGGAGACTGGAAATACGAAGGCGTGATCTATCGGAAAAATCAGGACAAAGAGAACCCGGACGGTAAGAAGCTGATGTTTGCGCCGGATGCCGCGCAGGGGCCTGATGGACGGTATTATCTGTATTACGGGCTTTCGGATGTGGAATACATAGGGGTGGCGGTCAGCAGTTCGCCGGCCGGCCCCTTTGAATATTACGGAAGAGTAGCATATGAAGACGGCAGTGGTCTGGAGGGGCTGGCATTTGACCCGGGGATTCTAGCAGAAGAAGACGGTATCTATCTTTATTATGGTTTTTCACATAAAGCAGATGATAAAACTAAGAGACAGTTTGAGGTCATGAACAAAAAGATTATGCCGGGTGCATACATGGTGAAGCTTGACAGGGACATGAAAACAGCGGTTTCAAAGCCGGTTCTGATTGCCAATGGCTATTCTTCTGCGAAAGGAACCAGTTTCGAAGAGCATCCGTTTTTTGAGGCTTCCAGTATCCGGCGTATTGGCGGGAAATACTATTTTGTTTACTCCAGCCTGCAAGGACATGAGTTGTGTTACGCAGTATCCGATTCCCCGGAGGGGCCGTTTGTCTACGGCGGAGTAATTGTATCGAACGGTGATATCGGCCTGGGAGAGGGGCAGAGGGCCTATGATGCAAATAATCACGGCGGAATCGTGGAAGTTATGGGGCAGTACTACATTTTTTATCACCGCCATACCCACGGAACACATTTCAGCCGTCAGGGGTGTGCGGAAAAAATACGGATCATGGAAGATGGCAGTATCCCGCAAACGGAGATCACGAGCTGCGGGCTGAATCGCGGCCCGCTGTCTGCAAAAGCACAATATCCGGCATACATTATCTGCAATCTGCACGGTCCCAAACCTGCCTGCCACATACCGTCTAAACCTCCTTATGACGAGACAGTTCCTTATCTGTGGGAAACAAAAGCGAAGGACAGGGAGCAGCGGATATTATATCTGAAGAATCTTCAGAAAAATGCGGCCTGTGGGGTAAAATACCTGGAATTTTCAGGCGTATCAGAGATCAAGGTCACAATCAAAGGCGCATCCGGTCGGATTCATGTCTGCCTGGATGATGAAAAGAACAGCCCGTCAGCCGTGATACATGTGGGAAACACTTCCGAAGAATGGCAGTCCTGCACTGCGCCCGCAGTTATTTCCGACGGCATTCATGCAGTCTATTTCTGGTTTGAACCAGACGCAGGCTCCATGGACATGCTGGATTTCAGGTTCTCATAATATGAAGAATATTTCTGAAATAAGAAAAATTGACGGTATATGGACGCTGCTTGTGGATGGGAAACCATTTACCATGTTATGTGGGGAAGTGCATAACTCGTCGGCGTCCGATGCCGGATATATGGAAGAGCAGGTATGGCCTTTTCTGAAAGGGCTTCATATAAACAGCCTTCTGGTTCCGGTTTACTGGGAAATGATAGAGGCTAAGGAGGGGGATTTTGATTTTAATGTATTAGATGCTATTATTGAACAGGCAGAAAGGGAAGGCGTCAAACTTGGAATACTTTGGTTAGGCCTGTGGAAAAACGGAATCTCCAGCTATGCCCCGGAGTGGGTGAAGAAGGATCCGGGACGCTTCTTTCGGTCAGAAGACAGATATAACCGGCCCATGGATGTCATTTCCGCGTTCTGCAAGGCGGCTGTAGAAGCGGACGCAAAGGCATTTGGCAGATTGATGGAACACATTGGTGAGAAAAATAAAGAGACGCAGAACGTCATTTTGGTACAGGTAGAAAACGAAGTGGGGCTGCTGGGCAGCGACAGAGACTATTCCCCGGAAGCAAATGCGCTATTTGCGAAAGAAATTCCCGGGGAGGTTTCGGGGATGTATGAGAGAAGCGGTTCCTGGGAGCAGGCGTTTGGAGAAGAGGCTGCCGAAGTTTTCATGGAATATGCCTACGCCCGTGCCGTAGGGTGGATTGCCAAAGCCGGAAAAGAGGCGTACCCGCTTCCGATGTGCGTGAATGCATGGATTGAAAAATTTCCATGGCGTCCGGGCGGATATCCAAGCGGCGGCCCAATCGCCCGCTTCCTTCCGCTCTGGAAAAGATTTGCACCTGATATAGATGCAGTATGCCCGGATGTGTATACCTCAGATTTCAAAGGGATCTGCAGGGAATATAAGACGGCGGGGAATCCGCTTCTGATTCCGGAGCACAGACGCGATATCAGGAATATCAGCCATTTGTTTTATGCAGCAGGTGCGTGCCAGGCTCTGTGCTTTTCACCCTTTGGCATCGAGGATTTTCTGATGCCGCCGGAGACACGGACAGGGATCGGCAATCCGGAGGTTATGAAAATCCTAAATATCGATAAGAGCGCATGGGAGTGCGAAAAGACAGGTGTTTTTCTGGGCTTGGCATATCAACTGCTGGCTTCCTCCATGGATGTGATATACCGATATCAGAAAATGGGGAAAGTGCATGGATTTCTGCGGGAAAATGAACATGATAAGGGAACGGTCATACACCTTTCATCCTGCGATGTGCAGATCGGCTATATAGACCAGAAGCCGGATACGCCGAAGTCGGCAGGGCTGATTATAGAAAGCGGGGACAGGGAGTTCTATGCCGCAGGCGTGAATTTTAGATATTCACTGCTTCCGCCTAAAAACGAGATGAGAGAGGCAGGCATATTGGAATACAGCGAAGGGCAGTTTAGAGATGGTGAGTTCCGAAGAGGCCGCATACTGAACGGAGACGAGAGGTACTGCATGCTGATGTTGGAAAAACCGGAGCTGCAGCGAGTGAAATGGTATTTTTATCAGGAGGATATAGAAAGATGAAACAGATATTTCCGGAAACATTTTTGTGGGGAGGTGCGGTGGCGGCCAATCAATGTGAAGGCGCTTATCTGGAGGACGGAAAAGGACTTTCCATACAGGACGTGACTCCGAGAGGGATTATGGGGGCGCCCACTGAAACACCTACCAAAGATAATATGAAACTGACGGGCATTGATTTTTATCACCGCTATAAGGAAGACATCAGGCTGTTTGCAGAGATGGGGTTTAAAGTGTTCCGGACTTCCATAGCATGGTCCAGGATTTACCCGCATGGGGACGACAGAGAGCCGAATGAGAAGGGACTTCAGTTTTACGATGATTTATTTGATGAATGCCATAAATATGGAATAGAGCCTTTGGTGACAATTTCTCACTACGAAACGCCCCTGCATCTCGCTAAAGAGTACAATGGATGGACCAATAGGAAACTGATTGGTTTCTATGAAAATTATGTGAGGACTATTTTTAAGCGCTATAGAGGGAAAGTGAAGTATTGGCTGACGTTTAATGAGATCAATTCCGTCCTTCATGCCCCTTTTATGAGCGGAGCAATCATGACGCCGAAGGAGTCTCTCTCCCAGCAGGATCTGTACCAGGCAATCCATCATGAACTGGTAGCAAGTGCACGGGCGGTCAGCCTCGCACATGAGATGATGCCGGGGGCCATGGTGGGCTGCATGATTCTGGGAAACCCCACATATCCGCTGACGCCGGATCCGTCCGATGTTATTAAGGCGATGAAGCGCGATCAGGAGAATTATTATTTTGCTGATGTACAGGTAAGGGGATATTACCCCCGGTATATGGACAGCTTTTTTGCGGAAAATAACGTGAAGATACAGATGCTTCCCGGAGACGAGGAAATTCTGAAAAATACGGTGGACTTCATATCTTTTAGTTATTACGGAAGCACATGTGAATCTGCAGACCCAAAAGCCAAAACGGGGGAAGGCAATATCATGGGAGGCGTGACCAATCCCTGCCTGCCGGTCAGCGAGTGGGGATGGCCTATCGATGCGCAGGGGCTGCGCTACTATCTGAATCAGTTGTATGACCGATACCAGAAGCCTTTGTTTATTGTAGAAAATGGCCTTGGAGCCGTGGATGAGCTCAAGGCAGATGAGGGCGGTGTACTGACTGTGGAGGATGATTACCGAATCCAGTATCTGGACGCCCATATCCGGGAAATGGCGAAAGCCATAGAAGACGGCGTAGATTTGCTGGGATACACTACCTGGGGCTGCATCGATCTGGTCAGTGCAAGTACGGCACAGCTGAAGAAGAGATATGGATTTATCTACGTGGACAGAAATGACGACGGCAGCGGTACGCTGAACAGATATAAGAAAAAATCATTTTACTGGTACAAAAACGTAATTGAAACAAACGGGCAGTGTCTGGAAGATGAAAAGAAAGGAGTGTAGGGCTATGTTATCATTTTTAAAGAAAAAGAACCAGGAGGAAACCGTAAAAGAGCTGAAAGCATGTATATCCGGCAGAGTCATTCCGATCACAGAAGTAAAAGACCAGGTATTTTCATCCAGGGCGCTTGGGGACGGCATTGCGATAGAACCAGAGGGCAATATCATAACAGCCCCTGGTGACGGCGTCATATCGGTTATCATGGAAGATACCCGCCACGCAGTGGGAATGACACTCAATAACGGGGCCGAGATTTTGATTCATGAGGGGCTTGATACCGTAGAAATGAATGGAGAGGGATTCGAACTATTCGTGAAAGCGGGTGATAAGGTAAAGGCCGGGGACAGACTGCTGAAGTTTGATGCTGACCTCATATTGGAGAGAGGGTTTGAGAGGACTTGCGTTCTTGTATTGACAAACACGGATGAGTTTCCAGACGTTACCTTTCATACGGGGATGTCTGGGGAGCAGAATCAGACGGTAGTGGTTAGCTTTTTAGGGACGGGTGGGGGTGCGTCCAAACGGTAGTAGTGGTCGTCTGCTAGGGGACGCTTTGTAAGCTGGGAAGCATATTGAATCGTATGGCGGGAGCGTATAGCAGCGGTTTGTAGAAAGGGCAGGGCGTGATTGGCTTATTTTAAATGGCGAATGGTATATGTTATCATTTAGAGGCGCATTCTATAAAAATTCCTACTTGTCCTTTTTTAAAAAATAGTTATACTTATAAGTATAAACATATAGGAAAGTTGGGATGTTGCTTTATGGCAAGCAAATACGTAAAAGTCTACAGTGCATTAAAAAAGCAGATTGAGCTTGGTGAATATGGCGTAGGCCAGCTGATTCCCCCGGAAGGGGAGCTGATGCAGGAATACATGGTATCCAGGGACACGGTGCGCAAAGCGCTGGGGATGCTGGAAAACCAGGGGTATATCCAGAAGTCCAGAGGAAAGGCAGCGGTTGTTGTTGAGAAAAAGGACTACAAGTTCCCGTTCGCGGAGATTGCCAGCTTTAAGGAACTGAATGAAAATCTGGGACGGCGGACGGAGACGGAGGTGGAGAACCTGGAGATTCTGACGGATAAGAAGCAGATCATGGCAGTTTTTGGAGATGACAGGGAAAAAGAAATCTATGAGCTGCTGCGCATCCGGAAGATCGAAGGCGAGCGGGTGATTATCGACCATGATTATTTCAAAAGAAGCGTGGTGACGAACCTTCCTCTCAGGGCCTGCAGGGATTCTGTCTATGCATACCTGGAAAAAGAACTGGGAATTCGGATTGGCTATGCCTCCAAAGAAATATCCGTAGAGACAGCAAATGATGAGGATAAAAAGTATCTGGATCTGGGAGAATATAACCTGGTGGTGGTAGTGAAAAGCTATACGTACATGCGGGATCATTGTTTGTTCCAGTTTACGGAATCGAGACACAGACCGGACCACTTCCGCTTTGTAGGATTTGCACAAAGAAAAGAATAGAAATTTATGAATGGTGCCGAAAATGAGTGCGGCACCATTTTTATTTCCTAAAATGCTTGACTAACAAATACGTATATGATAGCTTAAAATTAACATATACGTATAAGTTGATAAAGGAGATTCACTTCAAAATTAGGAGGAATAGGGAGAATGGCTGAGTTTTCAAAAGACGCTGAAAAGCTGTTAGAATTGATCGGAGGGAAAGAGAATGTGGTCTCTTTCACCCACTGTGCCACCAGAATGCGCTTTGTTCTCGCAGATGAGAAAAAGGCAGATGTAAAAAAGATCGAGGAATTGCCTTCTGTAAAGGGAAGCTTTACACAGGGAGGCCAGTTCCAGGTAATTATCGGTAACAAAGTATCCGTTTTCTTTGATGAGTTTTCCAGGATCAGCAGAATGGACGGCGTGGATAAACAGGAAGTAAAAGCGGCGGCCAAAGGCAAGATGAACCTTCTGCAGAGGGGCGTTGCGAACCTTGCGGAGATATTTGCGCCGATCATTCCGGCCATCATTGTCGGCGGTCTGATCCTGGGATTTCGAAATATCATCGGTGATATCAAGCTTCTGGAGGACGGGACAAAATCCATTACCGAAGTGTACCAGATGTGGGCGGGAATCTACAATTTCCTGTGGCTGATCGGCGAGGCCATATTCGTATTCCTGCCGGTGGGTATCACATGGTCCGTATGTAAGAAGATGAATGTGGACCAGATGCTGGGGATCGTGCTTGGTATCACACTCGTCTCCCCGCAGCTGATGTCGGCAAGCGATTACATCGCTGCTGTGGAAGCAGGCGAAGCGGTGAAAACATGGGACTTCGGCGCATTCCATATCAACATGGTAGGATATCAGTCCCAGGTCATACCGGCCATCTTAGTCGGCCTGGTTTTCGCGGTGTTCTACCGGTTCCTGAAAAAACGTGTGCCGGAAATGATTTCTATGATTGTCGTGCCATTCTGTTCCCTTGTACCGGCGGTGCTTTTGGCACATACCGTAATCGGCCCATTCGGAAGGATGATTGGCGACGGCCTTGCAAGCATTATCATGGCAGGATTCAGCTCCTCATTCAGCTGGCTCTTCAGCGGAATTTACGGACTCCTGTATCCATTGCTGGTGATCACCGGGCTGCACCACTCTATGCTGCCGATTGATCTTCAGACTGTTGCAGCCATGGGCGGAATCTATACATTCCCGGTTGTAGCTTTAAGCAACATTGCACAGGCCTCCGCAGTAATGGCTTTTGTATTTCTTCATAAAAAAGACGCAAGGGTCAAAGAAGTGGGGATCCCCTCATTTGTATCAGGGTTCCTGGGAGTTACGGAACCGGCAATGTTCGGTGTAAATCTGAAATATTTATATCCCTTTATCGGAGCTATGCTGGCAAGCGGCGTCATGGGGATTATATCCCGGGTATTTGGGGTGATTGCAAACAGCGTCGGAGTCGGGGGTATCCCTGCATTTTTATCAATGCGCGGAGATAAGATGCTGATCTATATCGTATGTATTGTGATTGACATTGTTCTGGCATTTCTTTTTACCGTTCTTCTGTCTAAGACCAAACTGAAAGATTACGGAAATAAATAGGAAGTACATCAATGGACAGAAAAGAACATGAATTAAAAGGAAGATTATGAATCGATAATCATTATGATCAGGAGACTATGAGAAGGAGAAGATATATGAATTTAGGAAATAAAGTCGTTTATCAGATTTATCCAAAGTCATTCCAGGATTCCAATGGGGATGGCCTTGGAGATCTGGCAGGGATCATCAGCCGGCTGGATTACCTGGCAGAGCTGGGAGCAGACTACCTTTGGATTACGCCCTTTTTTGTATCCCCCCAGTATGATAACGGGTACGACATAGCGGATTACCGCAGGATTGATCCCCGTTACGGCACGATGAAAGAATTTGAAACCCTGGTAGCCGAGGCGGGAAAGAGGAATATGTATCTGATGATGGACATGGTGTTCAACCACTGCTCCACCCGCCACGAATGGTTCCAAAAAGCGCTGGAAGGAGATCCATATTACCGTGATTTCTTCATCATCAGAAAAGGGAAAAACGGACTGCCCCCGACAAACTGGGTGTCCAAGTTCGGGGGGAACGCATGGAGCTATCTGCCCGCGACAGACGAGTATTACCTGCATCTCTTCCATGTGACACAGGCGGATTTAAACTGGGAAAACCCAAATGTGCGAAAGGAATGTTATGATATCATACGCTTTTGGATGGATAAAGGGGTAAAAGGTTTCCGTTTTGACGTGATCAACCTGATTTCCAAACCAGAGGTATACGAGGACGACCTGATTGGGGATGGGCATACATTTTACACGGACGGCGCAAAGATCCATGATTATCTTCATGAGCTGAACCGGGAGACATTCGGCAGATGCGGCGACATCGTTACGGTTGGGGAGATGTCGTCTACAACCCTGGAAAACAGCATCCGTTATTCCAACCCGGAATCAGAGGAGTTGTCCATGATTTTCAGTTTCCACCATCTGAAAGTGGATTACCCGTCCGGAAATAAATGGGCAGTGGAGCCTTTTAGATTCCACGATCTGAAGAAAAATCTTTTTACCTGGCAGAGGGAGATGGAAAAAGGCGGAGGATGGAATGCGCTGTTCTGGTGCAATCACGATCAGCCCAGAATCGTATCCCGTATTGGGGATGACAAAGAATACCGCCTGGAATCTGCAAAAATGCTTGCCACAACCATACACGGACTGCGGGGGACACCCTATATCTACCAGGGAGAAGAGATCGGGATGACCAATGCTGGATATACAGAGATCGGCCAGTATCGGGATATAGAATCGCTGAATTACTTCAACATCCTGAAGCAGGAGGGCAAGAACGAACAGGAGATCTACGAGATTCTGGGCAAAAAATCCAGAGACAACTCCCGCACCCCGATGCAGTGGGATGACACAGAACATGCAGGGTTTACCGATGGAACCCCGTGGATATCCGTAATCCAGAATTATAAAGAGATCAATACACTGGACCGGAACCAGGAAGATTCTATCTTCCAATATTATAAAAAACTCATTGAACTTAGAAAAACCTATCCGGTCATAGCGGACGGAACCTTTGAAGCACTTCTTGAAGACCATCCACAGATCCTGGCCTATAAGCGGGCCAATGCACATAGCGAACTTTATGTGTTCTGCAACTACTATCCCCGGAATGTAGAAATACCGATGGAAATACCGGGGGACTGCAGAAGCATCCTATCAAACTATCCCCAGAGCAATCTTTCCGTGCTCCGGCCTTATGAAGCAGTTATGCTGTATCGGGAGAAAGGGAACGAGGAATAGGAAGCGGCCCTGGCTTCCGGCACCGGTCTCAACCATTGGTAGAATTTACGCAGAATCTCAATGAATGGGTGATTGCCTTTGAATTTACTGCCTTGTATAATGAAAGAAAAGGTGGTGAATGTAATGTCATATCTGGCACAAAATCTGGTATGGTTCAGAAAGAAGAACGGATTGACACAGGATGATCTGGCGACGCGGCTGGGAATCTCTTATCAGGCAGTATCCAAGTGGGAAAACAATCAATCTCTTCCCGATGTGGAACAGCTTGTTCGGATTTCAGATATCTTCCATATCAGCATGGACGCGTTGATGGGCCATACGCCGTCCCGCGAAAAATTGACCCAATATGAGGCGAAGTATCTGCAGGAAGATTATTATTGGGGCCTGGAGCCTCCCCATTGTGTTATGAGGTCATGCGGCTAAAGCCTCCCACGCAGCCGTGGCGGGTCTTGGATATTGGCTGCGGAGAGGGCAAGGATGCGGTTTTCTTTGCAAGAAATGGATACGACGTGTCTGCATTTGATCTTGCAGACCAGGGCCTTGAAAAGGCGAAGAAGCTGGCGGCTGTATACGGTGTGGAAGTGAATTTCTTTCAGGCTGATGTGCTGGATTTCAGAGCCAATTCCGAATTTGATATCGTTTTTTCCTCAGGTGTTTTGCACTATCTGACGGAGGATATCCGAGAGGCAGCCATCCGGTCCTACAAGGAGCATACTGCGAATGGAGGCATCCATGCGCTGAATGTATTTGTAAGCAAGCCGTTTCTCTCACTTCCGCCGGACGAGGAGTCCCCCGAGACATTATGGCGCTCCGGGGAATTGGCAATGTTATACCACGACTGGCATTTGCGCAGCTTTTCGGAAGAGATTTTTGACTGCAGCAGCAGTGGGATACCGCATAAACACTGTATGGATGTGATGATCGCGGAAAACGGCTTTTTGGCCGGCTGCTGATACGGCCGCTTGGCTTCCTAACTCCGCTTATACTTAGTGGGCGGCTCCCCATAATGTTTTTTAAATAATTTGCTGAAGTGGTAAGCATCGTCATACCCTACCATTTCCGCCACATTCTGGATACTGAGTCCGGGAGCTGCTTCGAGAAGCTCCCGGGCTTTTTCCATCCTTAGCTCAATCAGATAATTGATCGGCGTGTCGCCGGTCTCGCTTTTGAATATTTTAGAAAGATAAAACGTACTCAGATACATATTGCGGGCAATCCGGTCCAGGGAAATCTTTTCCTGATAATGCTCATTGAAATAGCGGATCATCTGATTGACGACGTATTTTTTATTCGGTGATTCAAAAATACATCCTTTCGTATTCCTGATCCCCTCAGCCGCTTCCTTCTGCTCCCGGAGAAGCAGAAGAATCAGCTGGATGAGGTAGGCTTTCAGCATAAAATAGCGCCCCGGGCGGTAAGCCTGGAACTCCTTCCCCATGGATGCACAAATGCGGAATACCTCCTGCCGGATGACTTCCTTCATGGGAAGAATCACATTCCCCCCAGGGAGCGGAAATGTGTTGGGAGGCAGATCACGCAGATGAAGATCCGAGAATGCAATATAATACTCAACTGCACTGTCGCCGGGGCAGGTGTAAAGGCTCTTGTGGTAGACTCCCGGATTCAGGATGATTAGGTCGCCCTGCTTTACGGGATATTCCTTACCGTCTATGTAAAAAGTACAATGTCCTTTCTTCACAATGGACAATTCGATGTGTTCATGACAGTGGTAATTGTTTTCAGACTCCGTGCGCTTAAGTTCACAAAAAAACAAAAACGTGGGGTTCAAATCATCGTAGGTCAGATCATATTCCGGTCTGCACATATTGAGGCCTCCTAAAAAGTATTTAGATGCATTATACTCCATGATCCGGCAGATGAAAAGAGAAAATCGGGATTTAGTGGCGAGCTTTAGTCCCGGGGCGGATGGAGGGGGACGCTTAACGTGAGCCGGGAGATGCTGCGGAAAGTGTCTGCCCTGTTGGAAATACAGCCCGCTGCGCCAAGCAGCAGTAAGAGGAAATCCGCAGAACCAGCCGGAACCGAACACATTCACCGCTTAATCTGA
>BAIF02000047.1 GCA_000509105.1 Clostridiales bacterium VE202-21
TCTCTTCTGTTATCTCACAGTAAGCGTGTCTGTCTCGTCACTCCCTGCGTGGGAGTGTGGATTGAAATTGCGTCTACATGTCAACGTCTAATACGGACATTACGGTCACTCCCTGCGTGGGAGTGTGGATTGAAATCGTTTTCAACTCTCTCCAACTTTACATCTTTATCGTCACTCCCTGCGTGGGAGTGTGGATTGAAATAAAAAATCTTTTAATATATCCTTAAGCATTTCCGTCACTCCCTGCGTGGGAGTGTGGATTGAAATCAAAATACATAGATATTACGGAAGACGAGCAACTTGGTCACTCCCTGCGTGGGAGTGTGGATTGAAATCCAGGGTAACCTTACTCCAGTCCATGCCTATATGGTCACTCCCTGCGTGGGAGTGTGGATTGAAATCCTTCATGCTTGAGACTTCGTATCCATCGCCAAGTCACTCCCTGCGTGGGAGTGTGGATTGAAATACTACATAATTAACCCCAGATGGTTTTGTGTCAGGTCACTCCCTGCGTGGGAGTGTGGATTGAAATTGCTGACGTTTCCGCGGATTGCGCTGAAACTTTGTCACTCCCTGCGTGGGAGTGTGGATTGAAATCCCCAACTGCCGGTAACCGTTGACAACTATCTGTGTCACTCCCTGCGTGGGAGTGTGGATTGAAATGCCTTGATCAAGACTGTAGACCGAATTATCACGGGTCACTCCCTGCGTGGGAGTGTGGATTGAAATTGTGACGGATCCGTAAAACTTCTGGACTGCTCCGGTCACTCCCTGCGTGGGAGTGTGGATTGAAATATCATCCATTGTAGGGTCATCGTCATCAAAAATTGTCACTCCCTGCGTGGGAGTGTGGATTGAAATACCGTTTTCGGTGATCCAAGCAATTTTTTGTGTTGGTCACTCCCTGCGTGGGAGTGTGGATTGAAATCGTTAACACTCATGAAGTCTTCGTCTCCTGTTGCGTCACTCCCTGCGTGGGAGTGTGGATTGAAATCGAAATATGCTATATCCGCTTCGGACAGTTTATCGTCACTCCCTGCGTGGGAGTGTGGATTGAAATAGGAAAATTTGCAGAAGCAGGATATTCTGCGAAGTCACTCCCTGCGTGGGAGTGTGGATTGAAATTCCAAGGTGCAGCGGCTTAAGGATGAAACATTTTCGTCACTCCCTGCGTGGGAGTGTGGATAGCCATATAGAATCCACACTGATAAACAAAATAAGGTAGACTGTCCGAAAGCGCTAGTAGCCAGGAAAACCATTAGCTGTAAGGCGGATTTACCATAAGAGGGGGATTAGCTTTGCTTGAATTTTAGATTGATTTATGAGGTTTTGTTTCAGATTGTGTGTGGATCATATTCATCAACATGAACGTCGCAGTTTTTGGGGCAGTACAGCAGATAGTATTGTCCATAGAGCTTGCGACATAATAGAGAACTACGGCTTTTTTAAGTGTATCCCCTTATGAGTGGTTGAGCTCATTGGATGTCTTTTCATCACGGTGCCTTCATTCATCATGATTATAGCGATATATGGCAGTTTTTTGAGCTACCTTACTGAAATTGCTGCGATCTGCTTTTGCAGGAGAGCAGAGCCAGAGTGTTGGAAAGCGTTTTAACAAGAATTATTTATTGTCTATCGGAGGGGGCTATTATTGTGCTTGTCTGTATTATCTTTTCTGTGTTTGCGGCTTACCTGCGGAGCGTTATTTTAAATGTGGTGGCAGTTAGGATGGTACTGCGTTATATCGAAGCGCTTGTGTCCAATATGCTTGTCCTTGCCAGTGCGGGAAAAATGGAAGACCGTGTTGTTAAAGAGATGCTGGATTCGTAATTGTGAAAATTTATGTGTTGCAATTGACTTTATAGTATTAAATGAATATAATATGATTAGAATATTACTACCGCTACAAACTCAAGGAGGTGCCGTTATGAATATTCGTCCATCTGCAGCAATACGTCAGAATTACAATGAGATTGCAGAAATGTGTAGAAACACCGCAGAACCGGTTTTCCTTACTAAAAACGGCGAGGGAGATTTGGTTGTTATGGATATTGAAACCTATAATAGACGGGAAAAAATGCTGAAGCTTCGTGAGGAATTGCTTGCCGTCGAGGAGGACAGGATGCATGGTAGCAAAGGATACTCTGTCAGTGAAGTTACTACGATGATGCGTAGTGCAGTCAAGGAGGCAGCAGGTCGTGGAACAGCAGAATAAATACCGTGTCATTATATCGGAAAGGGCAACGCAGATGCTTATTTTTCATGCAGCATTTTTGTCACAGGTTAGCCCCGAAGCGGCAGAACGGTTGACAGTTGAATTTGAAAAGACAGCAAATTCGTTGGAAATGATGCCGCAGAGATGTCCGTGGCTTACAGGTGAATATATTCCCAGAAATGCTTACCGTTTTATCCTGTTTGAAAAACGCTATGTGATAATATTCCAGATAGTAGATAATATAGTCTATGCCGATTATGTGGTAGATTGCAGACAGGATTACAGTTGGCTTATCAGATAAGATTGGAATAATCAGAACAGGATATCGTCACTCTATGGCAGGTGGCGTTTTTTCGTCAAGCAGTGGTTCCCTATATTGACTGATTACAGCTTGATATAGGGGCTTTTTTAAATTATTATCTGTTTTATTATTGATGAACAGAAACAGATGGACGGAGCTGTGTGTAAAATATAGGTACTTATAGGTGTATTTTTCACCGCAACGGCTACGGAGCTGAAGGCTCTGTCATAAAGTCTGTATTTATTTTTCGTATCCTGTAACATTATCTTATTATGTCAAGGCACTGATGTTTACCTACTTACGATGCGAGTAAAATGGTAAGAATATTATACGAATTATAAGGTGCGAATGCTAAGTGGACATAAATTTCCTGGGAGATTCGCACCAAATAAACGTGTAAATTGTAATATAAAATACAAAAGAAGTGGGGATTTGTGCGAAAAGAATTGTAATATCTAAGAGAATGGTATAAAATTTTAGGAGAAAAGCATAATTCTCTTGTGTGTAAATTGTGTGATTTTGCCGTCACTCCCTGCGTGGGAGTGTGGATTGAAATTTCAATACTTCCTACTATTTTGGGGTCATCTTTGTCACTCCCTGCGTGGGAGTGTGGATTGAAATGTCTACTTCGGTAGGCGATTCATATACTTCAAGTCGTCACTCCCTGCGTGGGAGTGTGGATTGAAATGTTTTCGTTATGTGTTATAAATTTAACAACATCCGTCACTCCCTGCGTGGGAGTGTGGATTGAAATGTACCCCTTAAGATGTATAGAATCTGTATCAGCGTCACTCCCTGCGTGGGAGTGTGGATTGAAATATGCAAATATTTGCTAACTTTGAAAGACTGTAAGTCA
>BAIF02000046.1 GCA_000509105.1 Clostridiales bacterium VE202-21
TCTATAAGAACCGGCAGATGGAGCTGCTGGCTGCACGTCACTCCCTGCGTGGGAGTGTGGATTGAAATAAAACGGACGCACAGCACCCTGAGTCCGTAAGTGTCACTCCCTGCGTGGGAGTGTGGATTGAAATTGGTATTTTAACCCGAAGAGGCTTACCGAGACTGTCACTCCCTGCGTGGGAGTGTGGATTGAAATTCCCCATCTTTTTTCGTAAGTAGCTCTGAGATCTCGTCACTCCCTGCGTGGGAGTGTGGATTGAAATTGCTTTCTCTTTGCTAGAGCATTTTCCGATCTGCTGTCACTCCCTGCGTGGGAGTGTGGATTGAAATAGAAGAAAAACTTAGTTATGTGGAGGTCTTAATTGTCACTCCCTGCGTGGGAGTGTGGATTGAAATGTAACCCGAGTAATCCCCACATACCTCTAAAACGTCACTCCCTGCGTGGGAGTGTGGATTGAAATGGTCACTAATGATGCATAGTTATCTAAAGCATACTTGTCACTCCCTGCGTGGGAGTGTGGATTGAAATACAGATCCCCGATTAACGGACGCTGGCATGCAGGTCACTCCCTGCGTGGGAGTGTGGATTGAAATTGTATCATCAAACACATCCCACAGTTCCGGGATGAGTCACTCCCTGCGTGGGAGTGTGGATTGAAATATCAGGCCGTCATCTAAGCGGATGTCCTGGTTCGTCACTCCCTGCGTGGGAGTGTGGATTGAAATTGTATCACCACCAAACTCTGCTTGTCACTGGGACGTCACTCCCTGCGTGGGAGTGTGGATTGAAATTCTATATGTTAATTATAAGGTATTTTAACCTTTTTGTCACTCCCTGCGTGGGAGTGTGGATTGAAATTCCCCAACAATAAGCGGTGCAGTTTGGAAGTCCGGTCACTCCCTGCGTGGGAGTGTGGATTGAAATGTGTCATAAGACCAGTTTGTCTGTACATTTCAGTGTCACTCCCTGCGTGGGAGTGTGGATTGAAATAACAACGTCTGACGTAAGAAAAAAGGGAAAATATGTCACTCCCTGCGTGGGAGTGTGGATTGAAATATAGAGATTTTTTAAATATGCTTGTGAGTCTAAGTCACTCCCTGCGTGGGAGTGTGGATTGAAATGTACGCAGAAATCACTGCTGAGCTGCAATCCCTGGTCACTCCCTGCGTGGGAGTGTGGATTGAAATTGCACTGCTTCTGGAATTCTGTCCTGATACGTGGTCACTCCCTGCGTGGGAGTGTGGATTGAAATAAGACTGCAAAAACAAACACCATCCCGTCTAAAGTCACTCCCTGCGTGGGAGTGTGGATTGAAATATCCTGATACTCGTCAAAAAACATAGCACCCACTCTGTCACTCCCTGCGTGGGAGTGTGGATTGAAATCCCGTTATTAGCCATCTCACTTAATTTATTGTTGTCACTCCCTGCGTGGGAGTGTGGATTGAAATCTCCAGACACAGGAGATAGACTCCAAATAGGGTGTCACTCCCTGCGTGGGAGTGTGGATTGAAATCGCTGTCGATTTAGTTTAAAACCAAGATGCCTAGTCACTCCCTGCGTGGGAGTGTGGATTGAAATTGTAAAGAGTTTCTGATCCGGAAATATACATGCTGTCACTCCCTGCGTGGGAGTGTGGATTGAAATTCCTTATTTTGGGGCTGGTAACAGCCCACCACAGTCACTCCCTGCGTGGGAGTGTGGATTGAAATATCGTAGTTTGCGCCGGTATAAAGTTGTTCGATAATGTCACTCCCTGCGTGGGAGTGTGGATTGAAATTTATTTGGACAGTATTATTGCTACAATTATATTGTCACTCCCTGCGTGGGAGTGTGGATTGAAATATTGCGATAAATTGGTAACCATAATTTATCGCTGTCA
>BAIF02000045.1 GCA_000509105.1 Clostridiales bacterium VE202-21
TATCCATACAACACTATTTGTTTCAATGCCTCTCTCGTCGCTCCTTGCGTGGGAGTGTGGATTGAAATCCTTCCGATAGGTCGGTAAACCTGACGTGCTTAAGGTCACTCCCTGCGTGGGAGCGTGGATTGAAATACAAATTAGTATTTGAATAATTTTGTATACATATCGTCGCTCCTTGCGTGGGAGTGTGGATTGAAACATATATAGTGATGATGCCTCCTTTGGTTATATGGTCGCTCCTTGTAGTAGTGCGGATTGAAATATCCAAGTGTTCATCTACCTGTGCTGACAGTGATGGTCACTTCCTACACAGCTACAAGGTACAAGATGTCGATATGAGGGCATAAGTTGAGCAAGGCTAAGAAAAGGCGATCTCCTTTACAGTACTATCATTGGATTTGTTATGTTTACTATGTTAGAAAAAAAGGAGGAACTTAATGAGATATTTAGCCCATATTGAAGAAGATTCAGGAGAACAAACGTTAAAGGAGCATTTGATAAATGTAGCCGATTTATCAGCAGAATTTGCAAAGTCCTTTGGCTGCTATGATTGGGGCTATTGTTGTGGTATGCTGCATGATATTGGAAAATATTCCGAGGAATTTCAGCAACGCCTGGCAGGCAGCAATATACGTGTTGACCATTCTACCGCTGGGGCAAAATTATGCTATGAAATAGGCGGCATGTATGGCTTTCTTAGTTACTGTATAGCTGGGCATCATACAGGCTTGCCAGATACGGGAGAGGACTCGAATACAAGTACGGCGTCTACCTTAAAGGGAAGGCTGAAGAAAAACGTGAAAGACTATCAGGCATATAAAAAAGAGATCAGTGTTCCGCCTTTGTCAAATCCTCCGTTTAATCCAAAGGACGCCAAAAATATAGATTTTACGCTAAGTACGTTTATCAGAATGCTCTATTCCTGTCTGGTAGATGCTGATTATTTAGATACTGAAAATTTTATGAAACCAGGGGAAACAGCCAGAGATCCAGGTGATTCTGTAGAAATATTGCTTGGAAGACTAAAAAAACATATTTCAGGCTGGATCGCTAATACGGATATTGAAACGGTAAATGGCAGAAGGACGGAAATACTTAAGAACTGTCTGGATATGGGGAATTCAGACAGAGGACTTTTTAGCCTTACAGTACCAACTGGTGGCGGAAAGACAGTGGCCTCGCTGGCCTTTGCCCTCCAACATGCCGTTAAGAACAATATGGAACGAATTATTTATGTGATTCCTTACACCAGTATTATTGAACAAAATGCCAAAGTTTTCAGTGAGATTCTGGGCAAGAATAATGTCCTGGAAAATCATTGCAATGTAGATTATGAAAGTGATGAAGAATTAAAGCCGATGCAATTGGCTGCAGAAAATTGGGATAAGCCAGTGATTGTTACGACAAATGTCCAGTTTTTTGAGTCTCTTTTTGCAAATAAATCATCTAAGTGCAGGAAGCTCCATAATATTGCGAACAGTGTGATTATTTTTGATGAGGCACAGATGCTGCCGAATGATTATTTAAAGCCATGTATAGCGATGATGGAAGAACTCTTAAAACGTTATCGGTCAAGTATTGTTCTGTGTACAGCGACACAGCCGGCATTATCACAATTTTTTCAGGAAGATGTAACACCAAAAGAATTGTGTCCCAGATGCAAGGAACAGTTCCAGTTTTTTAAACGTGTATCCTTTCAAAATTTGAAAACGATATCGGAGGATGAATTAGTTGCCAGACTGGAAACAGAAAGCCAGGCACTATGTATAGTGAATACGAAAAAGAGGGCACAAAACATCTATAAAAGACTGGAAAATGAAGGAGTATATCATCTCTCTACGTGCATGTACCCCTGCCATAGAAAACGTGTGTTGGATGAGATCAGGAAGCGTTTGCAGGATGGAGAAAGATGTATTGTGATATCAACCAGCCTTGTAGAGGCCGGAGTGGATTTGGATTTTCAATCAGTTTACAGACAGTTAGCCGGAGTGGATTCCATCATTCAGGCAGCGGGAAGATGCAACAGAGAGGGGAAAAGAGGCGTCGAGGAGAGCAAGACTTATATATTTCAATTTGTTGAAAAAGAATATGTCCCAGGACAGAAACAACAGATTGCGGTTACGAAAGATTTACTGGAGGATGAAGCTGACATATCTTCGCTGGAATCCGTGTCTAAATATTTTAGAATGCTGTATCATTTCCGGGGAGAAAGTCTGGACAAAAAAGATATTTTAGGAGAGTTTAGAAAAGGAAGATTCCCTTTTGCTAAAGTAAGCCGAGAGTTTAAAATCATAGAAGAGAATACAAAGACTATTTTTATAAACAGAGAACAAGCGGCGGATGAGATACTGACAAGATTAAAATATGAAGGTTTTACAAAAAGACTAATGAGACAGGCAGGGCAGTTTTGCATCAATGTATATAACAACGAATTTCAGAAACTCTTTGCTGCGGGCATGCTTCAGGAAATTACGGAAGACATGAAAGAAGATTTTTTCTTGCTGCGTACGGAAGAGCAGTATACAGAAGAAATGGGGCTGGTTTTGGATGTTGAGTTTGGCAGGGCAGTCATGTTATAAAAAGTAAGGGGTGCAATTAGGAGGTTATTGTTTAATACTGACTGTGTCAGATGGAAAAATATGGTCAGAATAATCTATGTATATTTTTTATAAGGGTGAGTAATATGATCCCGTACCATGGAAACAAATTGTAGATTATCCAGAAATAAGAAAAGCCCGATATAACAAGAACTTCTATTTTGGTTTCTATTGTACAAAATATGAAAAACAGGCAGAACGTTGGGCAACACGTTTTGGAAAAGATGGCTATATTAATAAGTATGAGTACACTCTTAACGATCAACTAAAGATCTTAAGCTTCAGTAAAATGACGGAGAAGTGGTTGGATTTTATTATCGCTTGCAGAAACGGAGCGTCTCACAGTTATGATATTGTAGAAGGCCCTATGGCTGATGATTCAATATTTAATTATGTTCAGAACTTTATGGATGGGAAGATATCAAGGGCAGCATTTTGGGAACTTGTAAAGTTTAATCATCCAACTCATCAAATTAGTTTCCATACTATTTCTGCTCTTGATACTCTCGACTTTATTGGAAGCGAGGTAGTGTATGGGAACAAAAAATAATGATAAACTATTTTTTACTTGCAGCTTAATTGAATATATTGGAAGAAGGATGAAAAGGACAAGAAAAGAAATTACAGATGAGCTTGGGAAAGAGGCTATTGAAAGAATTTACGAGTATGCAGATGTTTTTCATTGTGAACCAATTGAAACGGTAGCAGTGGAGTTTATAGAAGAATATGGAATAACACAAGGCGATTTTGATAATGAAAAGGAGTGCAGATATAGAGTTCCTGATTATTGGACCATGGGGGAGGTGTATGAACGTCTGATAGAAGATTTGTATTCAAATGAAGCGATAACAGATGGGATCTGGGAGGTTTATCATTCCTGGATTGATGAGCATCTGTCAGATTATAATACGGATTTCTATTATCAGCCAAGGGATTATATAGCTGCATGCTATCGCTCGGGTGAGATTTTATCTTGAAAGCAGATAAGACTCCCACCGATATAAGTGGCAGGTAAATAATAAGTTCGTCCTGGCGGGAGTATAATCTCCTTCCAGGGGAAAGCCGTCGGTGGATGGCAGAGGCACGCAGAGGTATTATGTCATGCGGAGCATGCGCGTGTCTCGCTGCAAGGACGCCAGGGCGTACTTCAAAAAATACGGGAAGGAGGAAGAAGTATGGGGATAGGCGTGAAAGTAAGGGTCTGGGGGGAGTATGCACTCTTCGGCAGACCTGAGATGAAAGTGGAAAGATGTTCCTACGATGTCATGACGCCTTCAGCAGCCAGAGGGATTTTAGAGGCTGTATACTGGCATCCCGGCATGCGCTGGGTGATTGACCGGATCTATGTGGTAAACCCCATACAGTTTACCAGCATACGCAGGAATGAGGTGAAAAGCAAAATATCCACCAGCAATGCACTGGCGGCATATAATGGCGGAAAAAAACCGCTTTATATCAGCACCAGGGAAGACATTGTACAAAGGGCATCTCTGCTTTTGTGCGATGTGGAATATGTGATCGAAGCGCATTTTAATATGACGGAAAAAGCCAATGCAACTGATAATCCCGGGAAATTTAAAGACATTATCATGAGGCGGCTGAAGAGGGGGGAGTGTTTTCACAACCCCTATTTTGGATGCAGAGAATTTCCGGCTAATTTTAAGCTCTGTGAGGAGGCGGAAATATCAACGGCTTATGAGGATGTGGAAGAGAAGGATTTGGGCTTTATGCTGTATGATATGGAATATTTAGACGACGGGGAGATCAGGCCCATGTTTTTCCGGGCTGTTATGAAAAAAGGCGTATTAGATCTAAGAGACTGTGAGGTGATCCGATGATTTTACAGGCTTTGGTGAAGCATTATGAGACGCTTGCAGATGCAGATAAAGTTACAAGGCAGGGCTGGTGCCATGCGAAAGTGTCATTTGGAATTAACCTCTCAAAAGACGGAGATATAAAAGGGATTATATCACTAAAACGTGAAGCGGAGCGAGGAAAGAAAACAGTGTGGCTTCCTTCTTTAATTATAGTTCCAGAGATGGTCGCAAGGTCATCAGGAGTGTCTGCGAATTTTTTGTGCGACAATTCGAAATATCTGCTGGGAATTGATGCGGAGGGGACAAATCAAAGGGTATTAGATTGTTTTCAGGCGGCAAAGGAAAAACACCTGTTATTATTAGCCAATGTCCACAGTGAAATGGCGGAAGCGGTCAAAAAGTATTTCGAAAAATGGGAACCTGAACATGCGGCTGACAATCCGGAACTGCAGGAAGACTGGGATGAAATAACGGAGGGCGGTAACTTAATATTCTGTATGAGCTTAGACTATGCGCAAGACGACAGTGAAATAAAAAGAGCGTGGGAGCAGGCGCTGGCAGCAGGGTCAGAACAGGTTACAGGGACATGCCTGGTTACGGGTGAGAAAGCGGAAATTTCGAGAATACATAACACAATTAAAGGCGTGCCAGGAGCGCAGTCCAGCGGTGCGGCACTGGTATCTTTTAATGCCCCGGCATTTGAATCCTATGGGAAGGCGCAGAGTTACAATGCCCCGGTTGGTAAATATGCTGCATTTGCATATACAACAGCATTGAATTATCTGCTGGCCCAGAGGAATTACACCTTTCAGTTTGGCGACACGATGGTTGTATTTTGGGCGGAAGATGGGAATGAAGTTTATCAGGATATATTTTCCTGGTCAGTAGATCCGAAACCGGATAATCAGGAGACGGTACGCGGGGTATTTGATGCATTAAAAAAACAGGAAGCTATTGATATTGGCGGAATTCAGATAAATACGGAGCAGGAATTCTATATTTTAGGTTTAGCACCCAATGCTGCCCGGCTGGCTGTCCGGTTTTTTTATCAGAACTCTTTTGGGAATATTTTAAATAATATTTCCAGGCATTATGAAAGAATGAAAATTGTAAAGCCTTCATGGGAGGAGCGCGAATATTTGGGAATAGGCCAGATGCTCCAGGAGACGGTGAATCAAAAATCAAAAGATAAGAAACCTGTACCGAATATGGCGGCGATGGTTTTGCAGGCTGTCTTATCCGGCGGCAGATACCCGGCCAATCTATACAGTAATACCATGATCCGAATCCGAGCAGAACAGGGAAAGATAACATGGGGAAGGGCAGGGATTATAAAGGCTTATTTAATAAGGAATTGTACATGGGGTAAAGGAGATGATTTTATGGGATTAAATGAAGATTGTAATGATGCGGCATATGTATTGGGACGAATTTTTTCTGTATTGGAAGCTGTTCAGGAAGAAGCGAACCCGGGAATAAATGCAACCATTCGGGACAGATACTTCAATGCGGCATGTACTACACCGGAATCTATTTTTCCGATCCTGATTAAATTAAAGAATAGTCATATCAAAAAAATAGATAGAACAAAAGAAGCTGCAAAAGTGTACTATGAAAAACTTCTTACGAATCTTATGGGAAAGCTGGACCAGTATCCAAAGCGCCTGACATTGGAAGCGCAGGGTAGATTTATGTTAGGTTACTATCATCAGGTACAGAAAAGGTATGAGAAAAAGGAGGATAAGTAAATGAGCGAAGTGATAAAAAACAGGTATGAGTTTGTCGTATTATTTGATGTAGAAAATGGTAACCCGAACGGAGATCCGGATGCAGGTAATATGCCGAGAATCGATCCGGAGAGCGGATATGGTATTGTTACAGATGTATGTCTGAAAAGAAAAATCAGGAATTATGTAGAGACTGTAAAAGAGGATGCGGAAGGATACAGGATATATATCAAGGAAGATGTTCCATTAAACAGAAGCGATAACGAGGCTTATATACATCTGGGCGTGAATGATAAAACAATAAAAGAACTGAAAAAGAAAGATCCTGATGCAGATGTGAAAATCAGGGATTTTATGTGTGAGAAGTTTTATGACATCAGAACTTTTGGAGCTGTGATGACTACCTTTGTGAAAGCGGCACTGAACTGTGGTCAAGTCAGAGGCCCGGTACAGCTTGGTTTTGCAAGAAGTATTGACCCTATTATCAGTCAGGAAGTAACAATTACCAGAGTTGCTATTACAACGGAAAAAGATGCTGAAAATAAGAGTACAGAAATGGGAAGAAAAAATATTGTTCCATATGCACTGTATCGTGTGGAGGGGTATATTTCTGCCAACCTGGCCAGAAAGGTAACTGGATTTTCCGAGGAAGATCTTGAACTTTTGTGGGAGGCAGTCATTAATATGTTTGAGCATGACCACTCTGCCGCCAGAGGGAAGATGGCAGTCCGGGAACTGATTGTATTTAAGCACAGCAAAGAGTTGGGCGACTGCCCGGCTTACAAATTATTTGATGCTGTTGAGGTGAAGAGAAAGGCGGATGTTCAGTATCCGAGAAAGTATCAGGATTATACAGTAGAAATACATGAGGACATGATACCGGATTCAATAGAGGTGAAATGGAAGATATAATGGAATATTCAGAAGATGATTATTTGATGATATCAGGAATACAGCATTTTAAATTTTGCCGGCGGCAGTGGGCTTTGATTCATATTGAACAGCAATGGGATGAAAATGTTCATACGGTGGTAGGTGAATTAATGCACAAAAAAGTCCATGATCCATATTTAACGGAGAAAAGGAAAGATGTTTTGATCACGAGGGCGCTTCCAGTGTCTTCCAGGACAATGGGAGTCAGCGGAGAGTGTGATGTGGTAGAGTTCCAAAAAAGTGAAGATGGAATCAAACTGCACGGACATCGCGGACTTTATAAAGTTTATCCAATTGAATATAAAAAAGGAAAACCGAAAGTAACCGGGGAAGATCGGCTTCAACTTACTGCACAGGCACTTTGTCTGGAAGAAATGTTTTCCATCCCAGTCCCCGAGGGGGCAATATTCTACGGTGAGACGAGAAGACGGGAAGTCATTGAAATAACAGAGGAACTTCGAAAAGAAGTGAAGGATATGTTTCTGGAGATGCACCAATACTACAACAGGCAATACACTCCAAAAGTGAAGTATAGCAAAGCATGTAATGCATGCTCTCTTAAAGATATCTGTCTTCCTAAATTGGGAAAGGCTGTTTCCGTGAAGGAATACATGGATCAGATGCTGAAGGAGGGGGAGGAATGAAAAAACTACTAAACACACTTTACGTTACATCTGAAAACAGCTATTTATCTTTGGATGGAGAAAATATTGTAGTGCTGGATTCAGAGAAAGAAGTTGGCAGGCTTCCTCTGCATAATTTGGAAGGAATTGTTTCCTTTGGTTACCGTGGTACAAGCCCTGCTCTGATGGGAGCCTGCGCAGACCGGAATATTTCGTTATGTTACCTGACGCCGCAGGGAAAGTTTCTGGCAAGAGTTTCGGGAAAAATAAAAGGAAACGTTATCTTGAGAGAGCAGCAATATGCAAGCAGCCAGAGCGAAGAGAAGAGTCTGGAAATCGCAAAGAATTGTATTATAGGAAAAGTACATAATGCCCGCTGGGTACTTGAGAGAGCAACGAGAGACCATAGCATGCAGATCGATGTTGAAAAAGTTAAAAGTGCGTCCGATAAATTAAGGAAATCCTTAGAACTTATTAAGTCATGCCAGTCAAAAGAGCAGTTGAGAGGCTTCGAGGGAGAAGCGGCAAGCGTTTATTTCGGCGTGCTTGACGAATTGATCTTGCAGCAGAAAAAGGAGTTTACTTTTCAGGGGAGGAATAAAAGACCGCCCCTGGATCATGTAAATGCTTTGCTTTCTTTTGTTTATACATTACTAACAAATACAATAACCTCTGCGCTGGAAACCGTAGGATTAGATCCGTGCATCGGGTATCTGCACACTGAACGTCCGGGACGGGTATCATTATCATTAGATCTTATAGAAGAGCTTCGTGCTGTGTTAGCGGATCGTTTTGTACTGTCTTTGATCAATAAAAAGATTATTAGCGGAAAGAACTTTGATAAAAAAGAAAATGGCGCGGTTCTTATGGATGATGAGCTTCGTAGAATTGTATTGACGGAATGGCAGAATAAAAAGAAGGAAACTTTAACGCATCCATATTTGAAAGAAAAAGTGGAATGGGGAATGGTACCCTATGTACAGGCGATGCTGCTTGCCAGGTACCTTAGAGGTGACTTAGATGGATATCCCGTGTTCTTGTGGAAATGAGGTGGGGCAATGCTGGTACTGATTACATATGATGTGAATACGGAAACGGCTGCCGGAAAAACCAGATTGAGAAAAGTGGCGAAACAATGTGTCAATTATGGAAGACGAGTGCAGAATTCAGTATTTGAGTGTATACTGGATCATGCACAGTGTGTCAGGCTGAAGGCAATATTATCTGAAATCATTGATGAGAACGTGGATAGTCTTAGATTTTATTATTTAGGCAATAATTATAAGACCAGGGTTGAACATTTTGGGGTCGAAAGGGGAACTTCTGCTGATCAGACGTTGATTATGTAGCATCCTGTAAGTTCTCTTTAAACAATGAAGAAAGGCGTAGACTGATGGCAGAGTTTAATATGGGGTTACAACTAAATAATGGTATTCAAATGCCCCGCATTGGCATGGGCGCTTGGCTTTTAGGTGAAAGTATAAAAACGGAAAAGGAAGAACTTGAAGCGCTGCAGGCCGGACTGGATGCAGGCGTGTGTCTAATTGACACTGCCGAGATGTACGGGAATGGCCGATCAGAACGGCTTATTGGTGAAGCGATAAAAGGATACAATCGGGATCATTTATTTCTTGTATCAAAGGTCTTACCGCAGAATGCCGGGCACCGGCATATATTTAGAAGCGTTGAGATGACATTAAAGAACCTGAAAACTGATTATCTGGATCTCTATCTGCTTCACTGGCGCGGGTCAATTCCTCTGGAGGAAACGGTATCCTGTATGGAACAACTGGTGAAAGACGGGAAAATAAGAAGCTGGGGCGTTTCTAATTTCGACACAGATGACATGGAAGAATTGTTCAGTATTCCGTCTGGCAGAAACTGCGTTGTGAATCAAGTTTTGTATCATCTCGGCTCCCGGGGCGTGGAATACGATTTGCTGCCGTGGCTGACAGAACATAAAATTCCGTTGATGGCATACTGCCCACTGGCACAAGCGGGAGATCTCAGAGGAGAACTGTTGTCTGATGAGAGCGTCCGCAAGGTCGCAGAAGCACATGGAATTACAAAAATGCAGGTTCTGCTGGCATTTGTGCTGTATAAGAAAAATGTGATCGCGATTCCGCGCAGTGGAAAAAAGGAACATGTTCTGCAAAACTGGGATGCACGAAGAATTGAATTGACGGAGGAAGAGTATCATTTGTTGGATGAAGCTTTTCCAGCTCCACAGCGAAAGACTTACCTGGATATTGTTTGAGATACAGATGTTTCTTTGTAAAAGGTCAGGCAGCTCTGTGCATTTATTGCACAGACTGTAATGAAACATGATGGTTTCAGACATTCAGTATCCACTTCGTTTCATGCTATCCGTGCGCTAATGGCGTACGGCACTATCCATCATAGATGAATTTCAATGAGCTGGATACGTAACAGTTATGCCTAAACTATTACCTTACGATAACAGTATAATAATATTACGGTAGGAGCATGTAGTTCATTTAGGGACTGCACCATGGAGACCTTGGGGAATATAATTATCAGTAAACTGTCAAAATATAGAAAATATTAAAAGAAAATTGCTGATGGGAATGTTCTGATAGTATTTATGGTGTTTTAGGTGCGAATGTGAAGTGAACATAAATTCCCCGGGAGATTCGCACCATATAAATCTATAAAATGTTATATTGAGACGAGAAAAAAAGCGAGTTTGAGCTAAAACAGTTGTAATTTCTAGGAAAATGCTATAGAATTTTAGGAGAAATGTATAATTATCATGTGTAAAAATTGTGCAATTCTGCTGTCACTCCCTGCGTGGGAGTGTGGATTGAAATATCACTCTCTCAATATATGTCTTTTGTCTGACAAGTCACTCCCTGCGTGGGAGTGTGGATTGAAATTGCGTAAGTACTGGAAATCATTATACTCTCTATATTGTCACTCCCTGCGTGGGAGTGTGGATTGAAATCATGATAACACTGGGGTCTTCTTTTGTGATGTTTGTCACTCCCTGCGTGGGAGTGTGGATTGAAATACAGGTAGTTATGAAAAGTGCTGTGAATATTGTAAAGTCACTCCCTGCGTGGGAGTGTGGATTGAAATTCATCTCTCCCTTGAATTTTAATTTTGCAATCTAGTCA
>BAIF02000044.1 GCA_000509105.1 Clostridiales bacterium VE202-21
CCATGATGAATGAGGGGGATATCCCCAAGGAGCACACAGGAGGTGAGAATTGGGAGATTCTTCACGGGGATACCCTGAAGCTGGTAAAAGCATTTAACCCCGGAATCTTTGATGCGGTAATCACAGATCCGCCTTATGCTTCGGGAGGTACGAAGCAGAATGAGAGGAACCGCACGACCAACCAGAAATACAGCAGCATGAAAAGTGGGAATGCCCTGCCGGACTTTGACGGGGATAATAAGGACCAGCGATCCTGGACCCACTGGATGGCAGAGTGGCTGTATGATGTGCGGAAAGCCTGTAAATCAGGTGCTCCCATCTGTCTGTTTATTGATTGGAGACAGTATCCATCCATTACGGATGCCCTGCAATGGGCAGGCTGGATATGGCGTGGGACTGCTGTGTGGGATAAGGGCAACTCCCGTCCGCAGAAAGGGCGGTTCCGCCAGCAGGCAGAATACATTGTGTGGGGCAGTAACGGACCGATGCCTGTGAGCCGTCCAGTGTCCTGCCTTCCGGGGGTGTTCCGCTATGGGAATCCCCAGAACCGCATCCATGTGACGGAAAAGCCTTTGCAGCTGATGAAGGATGTCATCCAGATCTGTGAACCGGGCGGGATGCTCTTAGACCCCTTTGCAGGAGCGGGAACAACGATTTTAGCGGCAGCACAGGAAGGCTACCGGGCAGTGGGTATTGAAGTGACGGATACTTATTATAAGCTGGGCACAGACCGGGTACGGTTTGCGCTGAATGCTACAGATGGAAAAAAGGAGGATGGCAGCAATGGAGAATAATTTATCATATCGGGATTTTCAGGAAACCCTGATGCGGTCAGTCAGCCAGAACCTGAACAGAAATGGAACATATCACTGTGAGCTGACGCAGACACAGAAAAATAATGTAGTCCTGTCAGGTTTGTCCATCAGGCAGGATGGCAGCAAGTCAGCACCTGTCATTTATCTGAATGATTTTTATCAATCTTACCTTAAGGGAAAGCCTCTGCACCAGATCAGCAGGGAAATGGTGGGATTTTATCAGAGTCAGGAAATCCCTGAATTTGACCATGCCGACTTTGCTGATTATGGAAAGATGAGAGATAAGCTCCGGGTACGGCTGGTCAACAAAGAAAATAACCAGACATACTATAAGCAGGGACCCTATAAGATACATCCGATGGGGGCAGAGATCCTGTTTTTGGAGTTGGAGAAAAATGAGTCAGGAAGTATGTATGTACAGGTGACAGATGCTATGGCAGAGTCATGGAAGGTACCCAAAGCAGAATTATTTAAAATAGCATTAGAAAATACGCAGAACAGCAATCAAGTAAAATTCCAGTCTATGAATGAGGCAATGGATGAGATATTTTCATTAAATGCAGAGGGGGATTTCGATACACCCATGCATATATTGAGTAATGAAAATAACCAATACGGAGCCACGGTAGCATTGTATCCAGATGTGCTTAAGGAGATTAGCAAACAGATTGGAAGCGATTATTACATACTCCCCTCAAGTGTTCACGAACTAATCATTTTGAGAAAGAAGGACTGTGACATAACAGAGAAGGAACTGCGGAGTATGGTCAGGGAAATTAACCAGAGTATCGTATCGCCAGAGGAAATTTTAGGGAATGAGGTATTTGAGTACCGGGCAGATATGGACAGGGTGAAAAAATGTGTAAAAGGAGAAAGAGCGAGGTAATCAGGGCATCCATATGGATGCCCTGAAATCATGTTCAGGAGAATGAGAGCATCCACAGGGATGCCCAAAGGAGGGATGTGTATTGGAACAGGCGTTGGCTTATGTATGCTGTCCGGCAGAGGAGAGCCGGACAAAGCTGCAGAAATACTGCCGTAAGATTTTTGAAATGGGGTATGTGCCTATCTGTCCTCAGTTTGGTTTCTCACCATTTTTAGATGAAAGTGAGGCGGAGGATCAGCAGGCTTTCAACCGGATGGCGCACTTAGTCTTAAGGAGATGCCGTATGGTAGTGGTCTGCGGTCGGGAGGTAACAGGAACAATGAATACGGAAATCAGCATGGCAGACCGGCTCCATATCATTTGCACCACGTTGGATGGGCTAATTAAAATCAAGGAAAATCAATAGTCAGCAATACTTAACTGATAGTTATGGCTGACTATTTGGTGCGACTGGTTTTGCAAGCATAGCGTTTGGATATCCAAACGCACTTTGGGGAGAACCCCAATCCCCCGGCAGTCGAGAAAGGAGAGAAGAAACATGTTTTTTGCAGGAATGGCTCTTGGGGCAATGGCAGGCGCAGCCTTTGGCATTGGATTGATGTGCTGTGTGGTTGCCGGAAAGCGGGAAGATCAGCAGATGGAGCAGATGCGGATACGCAGACAAAAGGAGGGAGAACTGAAAACAATCCTTTTCCGAGATATGGAAGGGTTGGAGAGGTTCTCCCTTTTTGGATGGGGAAAGTCTTTGCATGATGGCGGAGGACGGAACAAAAGAGATTGGGCTTTGCCGCTTTGTGGATGAAAAGCAGGTGGATGTGAATGGGCAGGTCTGGGAGATCGGGGAATTCCTCTGGCAGATGGAGCGCAGAGGGATCCAGGTGTATCCCTTAGAAACAGCAGAAAAGAAGAAAAGGTAGGTGGTCGAATGAGAAAACGAAACCATGTGGTTCCGGTACGGTTGAATGCAAAGGAACTTCGGCATCTGGACGGTCAGGTAGCAAAGAGTGGATTAAGCAGGGAAGAATTCTTACGTTCCCTGATTTTAGGCGCACAGCTGCAGACAAAGCCCTGTGAACATCACGTAGAACTTCTTCGAAAGATTGCGGGGCTTTGCAATAATGCCAACCAGCTTGCCCATGTCGCCAATGGCACCGGAATGGCAGGGGAAGCCAGCGTCCAGGAAATGCTCCGGATTTCCAAAGAGACCTGGCGTCTGGTGAAAGAGGAATGGTAGATGGCATATACCAGCGTCCTCCCCGTCCACCGCCTGGATCGTTCCATTGATTATGTGAAAGACCGGACAAAGATCACCAAAAGCGCAGGCTCCTTGGAAGAAGCTATCGATTATGCATTCAATCGGGAAAAGACGGAACAGACCATTTTTGAGGATGCCATGGGGTGTACCTGTGAGAATGCTTATGCAGACATGGTAAAGACCAAAGAGTGCTTCCATAAGAAAGGCGGGGTACAGGGCTACCATCTGGTGCAGAGCTTTGCAGAAGGGGAAGTATCCCCGGAACTGGCACATCTCATTGGGCAGGAACTGGCAGAGCAGCTATTGAAAGGGCAGTATGAGGTGGTGATCACTACTCATTTGAATACCAGTCATTATCACAACCATCTGGTATGGAATTCGGTGAGCATGGTGGAGGGGAAGAAATACCACAGCAATGCTAAAAGTTATTTTACCGAAGTGCGTCAGATTTCCGACCAATTATGCAGAAAATATGGTCTCTCGGTGATCCAGACGAATCAGGGAAAAGCCATGCATTATGCCCAGTGGAAAGCAGAAGCGGAAGGGAAATCTACCTGGAGGACTGCCATCCGCATGGATATCCGGGATGCCATTGGCGTGAGCTTTTCCTGGAGTCAGTTTATCAAAGAAATGGAGAAGCGGGGTTATACGTGGAAGCTGAACCGGAAGTACCCATCCTTAAAGACACCGGGGATGGAGCGGTATATCCGCCTGCGTTCCTTGGGAAAAGGATATGGGGAGGCAGAAATCCGGGAGAAAATCTTACGTCCAAAGATCCGGCAGGTGTATGGAACAACACAGATGCAGTTTCCAAAGAGGAAACTTACTGGCTTACAGAAATTGTATTATTCCTATTTATATCAGATGGGGGTATTTCCGAAGAAGCCAAAGCGGATTCCCTATGCAGTACGTTCCGATATTCGGAGGCTGGACCAAAGGATTTGCCAGATGGAGTTTTTGCAAAAAGAAGAGATTACCACCAGGGAAGAGCTGGCAGCATACCGGAAACCCTTGGAAGAACAGGTACTTTCTTTGATGAAAGAGCGCAGAGAATTATACCGGAAAAAACCGGGAGGTATGCGCATTCAGGAAATCAATGGGGAATTAAAAGAACTTCGTAAGAGAATCCGCTTAAGCCAGCAGATTGAAAAACAGTCCTTTGAAATGGAAGAGCGGTTAAGGCAGGCAAAAGAACAGGAGGAGGTACAGGAAGTGTCAGGGAAACAGCGAAGAGAGGCAGAACGGAATCGGTAAGGAGGTGAGAGCGTATGAACTATGGCGGTGATGCGGCGGATCAGATTGTCCGGTATTCCATGGAAGGCATGGAACATACCTTACGAATCAGCGGGAGCATTGCAAAAAATCTGGCGGTGCTGATTGTAGCGGTGATGAAGGATCAGAAAAAGACCAGGGGAAAAACCAACTTGCTTCGGATGTTAAAGGAACAGCGGGCAATGAAGTTTTTCACCATTCCCCATGACAGGCTGCGGGAGTTTGCCGGGGAAGCCAAATCCAGGGGGCTTTTGTATGTGGTCATCCGGGATAAGAAAAATCCCAAGTCCGCAGAGATCATGGTGTTTGCCGATGATGCAGCGAAGGTGAACCGGGTGCTGGATAAGATGAATCTGGACTTTGTAAAATCCGAAGCCGGGGAAGCGGTTGTGGAGCAGGCGCCAGTCCTGGAAGCAGAGCGAGTGATCGATGCAGAGTTTACCGAGAAAACTGAGGGAAAAGAGGAACTTCCAGTCAAGACCGAAAAGGTGGTGCTGCCGGAAGGAACCATTGAATTTGAACTGGATGAAGAAGAGCATTTGTTTGATGTAGGGGAAGTTTCTCCTTCGGGGGAAATTTTTACCCAGGCGGAGAAGGCAGAGAATCTGTCCGAACCTTCCTCGCACAACAGCGATTCTTTTTCCGGGCAGGAAACTAGCTGGAAAAGGGACAAGCCCTCTGTCCGGCAGGAACTAAAGAAGATTGAAGCCGAGCAGAAACAGCGCAGGCAGACACAGAAGAGTCGGAGAAAACCGAGAAACCAGCAACGAAAGAAGAAAAAAGTGAAAGGCAGGTAAGATGATATGGATTTAACGAGTATGCTCCCAGGTGGAGCAGGGGAAGAACAGGCTCCAGAGCAGCGGCTGTCAAAAGAAGAGTATGCAGCCATGAAAAAACAGCAGAGGGAAGAAGTGTGGGCAGAGGTTGACACCCAGGCGCAGGCAGTGTTCCAAAATGGAGGATCTTTAAAAGGATTCTTGGATTTTATGGCACAGTGCAACACTCAGAAAACGCCCAACCTTCTGCTGATCTACGGACAGAATCCACAGGCAACCGAGGTAAAGTCTTATGATTACTGGAAGGCAGAGAACCGTTCTCCAAAATCCGGGGTGCATGGATACACTTATATGGTCAGCACCGAATATGAAAAAGACGGAGAGATGCGGACAGGCTATACCATCAGTAAGGGCTTTGACATCAGCCAGATGAGTGGAAAGCCTCTGGAGGAACGTCCGCAGCGTTCCATGGAAGAACTGATCCATGCAGTTTTAAAGGATCAGCCAGTGCGGATGCAGATCGCAGACAATCTGCCGGAAGGCATCCAGGCACAGTATATCCCAAAACAGCGTACCGTATATGTGCGCAATGGCATGGATGAGAATACAACGTTCCATGCAGTGAACCGGGAACTGGCGTGTGCAGCATTAGACCAGCATGATGGGAATTATGTCAGGAAGAAAGTCAATGCCCAGGCATACTGTGCCGCCTATGTAATCGGCAAGCGGTATGGGGCAGAGGTGTCCGGTTTCCAGTTTGGAAAAGTAGCAGAAATGCAGGCGAATGGGCAAAAAGATCCCCAGGAATTGCGTGGCTTTTTAAATGATGTGCGTCAGGCAGCCTATACCATCCGTAATCATATGGAACGGAACTTTGGGGAACAGGAGCAGACTTTTGCGAAGGATGATTTTTCCTTTGAGGAACCGCCAAAGCAGGCACCGAAGAAGGAGAAAAAAGAGAAACAGTCGGAGCGGTAAGTTCTGAAAGAAGTTCCGTCTTTGGGATAGCTATTGTGAGGCTCTTGTGGTATGTTGGGTGTAACAAAGGAGGTGCCGAAGATGGCAGATTACTATTTGAAAACAGATAATATCATGAAAAACATGTTTACGGTGGCATTAAAAGACGAACTGGCAGCCCAGAGTCAGATGGGAAAGGTTCGCCCAGCTACAGAAGCCATGATGCAGAAAGTCCGTTCCTATGAACTTTCCGAGAAAAGGCTTCCCATCACCATAGAGGAACAGAGGGAACTTCGCAATGCCCTCAACCGGCTGCGGGATAAGTATCTGGCCATGGGCAGGTACAGCGACGGCATTGACAGCGTGATCTTAAAGGTCATGAAACCAAACACCAGCAGGCGCTTCTTCTGGTAGCAGAAGGGAGGGATGTCTATGAGGATGTATGATCAAAAACAAGTGGAACAATTACGAAAGCGGTATCCAAAAGGAACAAGGCTCTGCCTGGACTTTATGGATGAGGCAGGGATGCCGCCGGGATTGCAGGGAACGGTAGCATTTATCGATGATGCCGGACAGATTCACATGCATTGGGAGAATGGGCGGAGCCTTGCCATCGTTCCCAGTGTGGATTCTTTTCATAGGGTAGACGGACCAGCAAACGAAGTGCCAAAAGACGAAAAAGAGAAGAAGGAGCGAAGCCAGCAGAGGTAGCATGGAAACGTTCTGACCTTTGGGTGTGGCTGTTGTTTCTGCCCGTTGTCTGGTGGGCAGGCGCCATCACTGCCTGTGCCATCAAGCCGGATACCAATCTGTTACAAATCTTACAAGTGCTGACCGAAAAACTGGATCAGCCATTTTCTATCACCTATACACCGTACACACTGCGGTGTGTGTTCACATTCACAATCGCCTATGTGTTAGGCATCGGTATTTATTATTCCCAGAAGAGAAATTATCGAAGAGGGGTGGAGCATGGCTCTGCCAAGTGGGGCGATGCAGCTTCCATCTGCAAGCGTTACCGGGACAAGCGGTACACCCAGAATCTCATTTTAACCCAGAACTTCCGTATGGTGCTGGACTGTTATAAGCATAAACGAAACTTGAATGTCCTTGTGGTGGGCGGTTCCGGTGCGGGAAAAAGCCGGGCATACGCCGTAGTCAACATTATGCAGTGCAACTGTTCCATGGTGATCACCGATCCCAAAGGGGAACTTCTGCGGAAAACCGGAGGGCTGCTGGAACGGGAAGGGTATGAAGTGCGGGTGTTTGATCTGATTAACCCGGAAACGTCCTTTTGTTATAATCCCTTTGCTTATGTGCGGGATGACAAGGATGTGCTAAAGCTCATCAACAACCTGATCCGAAACACCACCCCGAAGGGGGCGCAGAGTTCGGATCCGTTTTGGGAGAAAAGCGAGACCGCGCTGTTGCAGGCACTGATGCTGTATCTGTTACATGAAGCGCCGCCGGAGGAACAAAACTTCTCCATGATTATGGAAATGTTAGGTTCTGCCCAGGTGAAAGAGGACGATGAGGAATACCAGTCGCCTTTGGATATCCTGTTTGAACGACTGGAGATGCGCAATCCGGAAAGTATTGCAGTCAAGCAGTATGCCATTTACAAGCAGGCGGCTGGAAAAACTGCAAAGTCGATTCTGATTTCCGTGGGTGTCCGTCTGGCAGCCTTTAACTTAAAGCAGATTGCCAATTTAACCTGCACCGATGAACTGGATCTTTACAGCATCGGGGAGAAAAAGGTGGCGTTGTTTTGTTGTATCCCGGATGCAGATACCAGCCTCAACTATCTGGTGGGCATGATTTATAGTAACCTCTTCCAGACCCTTTATTATGTGGCAGACCGGAAATACCATGGGAAACTGCCCATTCCGGTACACTGCATCATGGATGAGTGGCCCAACGTGGCATTGCCGGATGATTTTGACAAACTTCTGGCAACCATGCGGTCGCGCGCAATTTCCTGCAGTATCATCATTCAGAATATTGCCCAGATGAAAGCTTTGTTTAAGGACAGCTGGGAAAGTCTCATAGGAAATTGCGATGAATTTTTATACCTGGGTGGTAATGAAAAAGAGGGGCATAAATATGTCTCAGAACTACTGGGAAAAGAAACGTTGGATACCAATACCTACGGGCAGACCAAGGGAAGAAGCGGAAGTTATTCTGTGAATTTCCAACAGTCTGGAAGGGAACTTCTTACCCCGGATGAAGTGCGACTTTTGGATAACCGGAAAGCGGTGCTGCTGGTGCGTGGGGAACGTCCCATTTTGGATGAGAAATATGATCTGCATAAGCATGTGAATGTGAAATATACCGAGGATGGCGGTGCGCCTCCCTATGATTATGCGAAAGCACCGCTGTCCCATGAAGATGTAACCATTGATACCAGGAGACTGGATGATTATGAACTGCTCTCAGCTGAGGAAATCCTCGGAGGGGAGCAGTCTTTTTGATTGGAGGAATGCCATTGAAGAAAACAAATGAAATGCCAAAGAATCAAACAGGAAGCCGTGCCTTTGTACCGAAACGGATGGGAAAAGGGCCCAAATATCCCTTTGCCTTTTATGTGGCACTGGTGCTGTCCATGACGGTAGGGGCAATGCCGGTGCTTGCTGCCGGAGATCCGCTGGCGGTCATTAATAACCTGTCCACCTTTATCTTTTCCCTGATCCGGGCCATTGGTCTGATCTTATTGGGATTTGGTGTGGTACAGGTAGGCTTGAGCCTAAAGAGCCACGATCCCAGCCAGAGAGCCAACGGGTTTCTGACGCTGGCAGGCGGCGTCATCATCACCTTCGCAAAAGAGATCCTGGACCTGATCGTTGGGTAGCAGGAAGAAATGGAAAGGGGCGGGGAGAGATTCTTCCTGCCCCGGCAAAGGAGGTGAAGCTGTTTGAGTGATAACTGGATCGTGCAGAACCTAAACTCTGCACTGAACACCTGGAATGAGAAACTGGCAGAAATCTGGACACTGCTTACCCAAAGCCCGGAATCCTTTAAGGGGGGAGATATTTGGAGTGTCATCACTGGAATCAACGGAGCGCTGACCGCCATTGGATATGGACTGTTAGTCTTGTTTTTTGCTGCCGGGATTGTAAAGACCTGTGGCAGCTTTACAGATATGAAGAAGCCGGAGCATGCCCTCAAAGCCTTTATCCGGTTTGCTCTGGCACAAGGCGCCATCATGTATGGCATGGAACTGATGACAGCGCTGTTCTCCATTGTGCAGGGGATTGTGTCCACCATTATGGCACAGTCAGGTATGACAAACGGGGGTGTGACAGAACTTCCGGCAGAGATTGTGGAGAAGATTGAAGCGGTGGGAATGTTGGAATCCATTCCCTTGTGGATCGTGACCTTGCTTGGAAGCCTTTTGATTACGGTGCTGTCCTTCATTATGATCCTTACCGTATATGGAAGGATGTTTAAGCTGTATATGTATACTGCCATTGCGCCCATCCCCATTTCCACTTTTGCGGGAGAACCCTCCCAGTCGGTGGGAAAGAATTTTATCAAGTCTTATGCCGGAGTGTGTCTGGAAGGGGCGATCATTGCACTGGCCTGCATTATCTTTTCCGTGTATTCTGCCAGTCCCCCGGCCATTGGGGATACGTCCTTAAGTGCAGTGACCATTGTGTGGAATTATATCGGAGAGTTGGTGTTTAACTTATTGGTACTGGTTGGGGCGGTAAAAGCATCCGACCGGATTGTAAAAGAAATGATGGGATTATAGGAGGAAGTAAAACCATGAATGAGAAGAAAAATAGAAACGAAAGAAAGACTTTGCCATTTCCTTGGGAATACGGGCAGGAAGAAATTACTTTGAAGGTATCCAGCTATGCTTACGGAAACGGACTTGCGATTTTGATGTATCGCCAGGAGGAAGGGGAGTTGGAATTGTTTGATGATCTGACGGTAAATCTTCCGGGCGGATATGGTCTGGAACCCCAAGAGGCATTTATAAGCGGTGATTTTACGAAGGACAAGCTGACATTCATCGAAAAGAACAGGCTGGGAAACAGACTGCCGGGACAGGCTCGGTCAGGCTTTGCTACCTACACCCCAGTGGCGTTTGACCTTTCAAGGCTTGCCCAGTATGACAGGGAAGGGGTGGAAGAATTTTGCAGACAATGGGGACTGGATGTGCCAAAAGAATCGGAAAAAATACAAGGGAAACCTGCAGGCAGAAAGAAAAGAGAAAGAGAGAGATAAAAATATATGGAAGTAAAAATGAATAAAGAAATCCGTAACTATCAGGAGTCCATGTTTATGGGGCTGAATCTGCGCCAGTGTATCTTTTCCCTACTTGCCATCGCTGTGGCAGTAGGGATTTATTTTGGTCTGGGAGACTATGTGGGGAAGGAAATGACTGGGTGGCTGTGTATCTTAGGCGCTGCCCCATTCGCAGCCTGCGGGTTCTTCCAGTATCATGGCATGAATGCGGAGCAGTTTGCCTGGGCGTATATCAAGTCCGAGTTTTTATACCCCAAGCGATTGCTGTTTCAAAGCGAGGATCTGTACCATGCCTGCATGGAAGAAACTATGAGCCTTAGAGAAAAGACCAGGGGAGATGGTGCTGCCCTTTTGAGAAAGCGGGAACAGCGGGCAAGGAAAAAACAGATGAAGCAGAAAAAGAAGTCAGGAAGGAGTGGTGCGTTTGATTAAAACCTTACAGCAGGCATTAAAAATGGACCGGGAGAAGTTCAAAGTCCCAAGGTCTGTCCAGAAGGCGATTCCCATCCAGCGGATCTGGCCGGATGGGGTGTTCCAGTCCGGGACGAAATTTTCCAAATCCTTTCGGTTTTCGGATATCAACTATGCCATTGCAAGCAAAGAAGATAAAACGGAAATGTTCTTAGATTACAGTGAGCTGTTAAATGCTTTGGATTCCGGCGCATCTGCCAAGATCACCCTGAACAACAGAAGAATCAATAAGGAAGAGTTTGAAGCTTCCTTGCTTTTGCCGATGAAAGAGGACGGGCTGGATGAATACCGGAAGGAATACAACGAAATGTTGCTATCCAAGGTCAGCGGCACCAACAACAGCATTTATCAGGAACGGTATCTGACGGTTAGTGTCCATAAGAAGAACATTGATGAGGCAAGGACGTATTTTGCCCGTGTGGGAACGGATATCATCACCCATCTGAGCAAGCTGTCCTCCATTGGGGAAGAACTGGATGCGGAACAGCGCCTGCAGATTTTCCGTGATTTCTTCCAGGTAGACCAGCCCCAGTGCTTTCCGTTTGATATGAAGGCGTTTGCCAAACGGGGGAGCAGCTTTAAGGACTGGATCTGTCCCCAGTCCATGGAGTTTTCCAAAGACTGTTTCAAGATTAATGAGCGGTATGGACGGGTGCTGTATATGCAGGATTATGCCAGTTATGTAAAGGATGACATGATTTCGGAGTTATGTGATTTGGGCCGGGATCTGATGCTGTCCATTGACATTCTCCCAGTGCCAACAGACGAAGCAGTGCGTGAGATCCAAAACCGTTTGCTCGGCGTGGAGACGAACGTGACCAATTGGCAGAGACGCCAGAATGCTAACAATAACTTTTCTGCCATTGTGCCCTATGATATGGAACTGCAGAGGAAAGAGACCAAAGAGATGCTGGATGACCTGACCACCAGGGATCAGCGGATGATGTTCGGCATCCTTACCATGGTGCATATGGCAGGCAGCAAGAAACAGTTGGATTCGGATACAGAGAGCATCTTATCCGTGGCAAGAAAGCATTTGTGCCAGATGGCAACCTTGAAGTGGCAGCAAGTGGATGGACTCAATACGGTACTGCCTTATGGCATCCGCAAGATCAATGCCCTTCGTACCCTGACTACAGAATCTACCGCAGTGTTGATCCCATTTCATACCCAGGAGATCATGCAGCCGGGTGGGATTTATTATGGGCAGAATGCGGTGAGCAAAAATATGCTGGTGGCAGACCGAAGGAAGTTATTGAATGGAAACTCCTTCCGTCTGGGTGTCAGCGGTTCGGGAAAAAGTTTCTCGGCAAAAGAAGAGATTGTGGATCTTGCCCTGTCTACGGAAGATGACATTCTCATCTTAGACCCGGAGTCCGAGTTCGGTTCTTTGGTAGAAGCACTGAATGGAGAAGTGATTACAATTTCCGCCACATCCAACACCCATCTGAATGCACTGGATATGGATTCTGCCTATGGAAACGATAAGAATCCGCTGATTGAAAAGTCGGAATTTATCCTGTCTTTGTTTGAACAGTTAGTGGGGGCTGGCAATCTGTCGGCAAAGGAGAAATCCATTCTGGACCGCTGTACCGCAGATGTGTACCGGGAATATATCCGGAGCGGTTACCAGAGCGAAGCGCCGACCTTGAAAGACTTGTACCGACAGTTCATGCTCCAGCCGGAAGAGGAGGCCAGAGGGCTTGCATTGTCTTCGGAACTGTTTATCAATGGAAGTCTCAATACCTTTGCACAGAAAACCAATGTGGATACGAAGAACCGTATCATTGCCTATGATATCCGGGAACTGGGAGAGCAGCTCATGCCCCTGGGGATGCTGGTTACTTTGGACAGTATTTTCAACCGTGTGATCCAGAACTGGAAGAAAGGAAAGACTACCTGGATCTTTGCCGATGAGTTTTATCTATTGTTCCGGTACCAATATAGCGCTGACTTTTTCTACCGCCTCTACAAGAGAATTCGTAAATACCAGGGATTTGTCACAGGTTTAACGCAGAACGTAGAAGAACTGTTAAAATCCGATACGGCAAGGCTGATGCTGGCAAACAGTGAGTTTTTGATCCTTTTGAATCAGGCAACCACAGATCGGGATGAACTGGCGTCCCTTTTGAACATTTCCGAGAACCAGTTATCCTATATCACCAATGTAGGTGCAGGAAAGGGACTGATCCGGTGTTCCGGGAATCTGGTGCCATTTGAGAACAGCTTCCCGAAGAATACGAAGCTGTACCGCTTGATGACAACGAAACCGGGAGAGTGTTAGTCGAAAAGAGATTTTTTAGGGTGTTGCTGGAATTTCTTCGGCAGCATCCTTTTGGGAAGGAGGGAATGTAAATGGAAGAAGGACAAACAGTGGAAATCCAGGAAACGAGAGAACCGCTTCGGGAGCAGGGCAGTATCCGGGCATTGCTGGAACTTTTGGAACAACAGGGCATGGAGCAGGAAAAAGGGGATGTGCTCCGTATGGCAGACTATATTGATTCTATGGAAATGCAGCTGGGAACTGTCCTAAAGGAATTGGGAGAGGTGAAGAAGCAACTGGGTGTGATGCAGGAAAGCAAGGTCAAACTCTTTGCGGTGAACACAATCCAGAAGGCGGAACATCAGGTGAAAACACTTCGTTTTCAGGTGGGAGAATGGAAAAGAAAGTTTGTGGAACGGGCAGAACAGGCAGTTGTAGACTTTAAAGAAAAGGGAAAAGATGCCCTTGCCTGTGCGGTAAAGGGAATGCACCTTACGCAGGGATTGCAAAAAATCCAATCGTCTCTGCATACGGTGATGCTGTCGGTGGATCAGAAGATTGACCGTCTGGGGAGCATGGTGGAAGAACTGCATGTTGCCAAAGGGCATCTGCGGAATGCATTTCTGGAAGCGGGTGGAAAAGAGGTGCGAAAGCTCACAGAACGCAATCCCGAACAGGGAATCATCTTTCAAACCCAGAAGGTGTTATTCCAATCCATGCAGAGTATCCATAAGCTGGAACAGAAAACGGAGCGATTGCAACAGCAGATAGGGAAGCTGGAAGCAAGAGAAGGAAAACAACCGTCTGTGAAGGATACCCTGCAGAAACTGAGACAGGAACCACACCCTTTGAAGTTTGGTAAAGAAGAAAAACAGAAGTCTGCGGTTCGATAAAGAGAAGTTTTTCAAAGGGAGGTGAAATCCATGAAAGAAGAAACAACCATTACCTTTCTTGCAGCGGAGTGCGGGGAGTTTCATGGGATGGGGGAGTGTATCGAATGTACGTCTTTAAAAGAAGCCTTCCGGCATTACCAGAGATTTTGCAAACGTTCCCCTCAGATGCTTCCGTCTTTGGAATTTTCTCTGCACCATGCAGAGGATCCTCTGTATAACGAGGGAGAATATCCATTGGCTACCGGGGAGAAGGGAAAAGAGTTACTATCCTATGTTCCCTACTATGCCAATCATCCGCTGGTGCAGGAAGCGGTAAGGGAATTGGAACAGCTGGAGAGTCAGCAGAAGAAATCAAAAAAGCGGGGAAGGGAACGTTAGAAAGTACAGAAGATGGGAGGTGTGTGATTGAAAGATATCAAAGAAAAAGTGCGGGATCAAAGTCCAAAGATCCGCAATCCTGCCTCCCGGCTTCCGAAAGAACTGGTGCGTTCTGCGATGCTGGAGACAAAAGAAAAGACCAGCATCATGGCAGATAAGATCGGAAGAGAAACGGGAGAGGAATCCCCGGTAGAATATGCTGGAAACCGGATAGAACGAGTGGAACAGCGGGCTGGGAAAGAAAGCGCTTTTGCAGCCTATCGTGGCGGAAAGAAGCTGGCAGTGAAAACCTATGAAAAGTTAAAAGAACAAAGACAAAAGCAGAGAGAAGCTGTTACCGCCCCTTTGGACGGGGAAACAGGAAACGGCGGAACATCTGCCCAGACAGGACAGGCAAGAGCAAAGAAAGGGCGCACAGGAGCCGGACGGAGCATCAAGGTCAAACCGGAAGCGGAGAAAACGATCAAGGAAGCCGGAAACCGGGCAGTAAAAACAGCGCCCCGCATGGTGAAAGCGTCCCCGGTTTCTTCCAAGAAGGTGAAAACCCAGGCAATCTTACAAAAAAAGCAGGCTCTAACATCTATGAGGGCGGCAAGGGAAGCAAAACGGGCTGCCATGCGTTCTGCCCAGGCAGCAAGACAAAGCGCCAAGGCGGCAAAAACAACTGCCAGGGGGCTGAAAGCTATGGCGGAAGCTGCCGCCCATGCGGTAAAGGCAGCTTTTGCAGCATTGATGGCAGGCGGTGGTATGGTATTTGTGATCTTGATCCTTATTGTAGGAATCATTGGCGGCGCTTCGTTTATCGGGAGTTCCCAGAGCAGCGAGCCGCTGAGTGCGGAAGTCCTGGCCCATACCCCAGTGATCCAGCGGTATGCCAGTGAATTTGGAATCCCGGAATATGTATCGGTCATCCAGGCAATCATGATGCAGGAAAGCGGCGGGAGAGGAACCGATCCCATGCAGGCCAGCGAGTGTCCGTATAATACCCAGTATCCTAATACGCCTGGTGCAATTCAGGATGCAGACTATTCCATCAAGGTAGGCGTACAGTATTATGCAGATTGTGTCCGGGAAGCCGGATGTAAAAGCCCACAGGATATGGACAAGTTAAAACTTAGTTTACAAGGCTATAATTACGGGAATGGGTACATCACATGGGCAATCCGAAAACATGGGGGCTATAGTGAAGCCAATGCACTGCAGTTTTCCCAGGAACAGGCAGCCGCCCATGGATGGCCAAGGTATGGCGATCCGGAGTATGTACCCCATGTGCTTCGATATTATTCCGGCGGGGGATTGTTTGCCGGACTTTTTGGAAATGGGCAGCTTGTGACCATTGCGAAAAGCCAGTTGGGGAACGAAGGCGGCCAGAAGTTCTGGTCATGGTATGGATTTGACAGTCGGGAAGAATGGTGTGCCTGTTTTGTCAGCTGGTGTGCGGATCAGTCAGGACTTATTCAAAAGGAAGTAGTGCCAAAGTTTTCTGTTTGTACGGACGGTGTGGCTTTGTTTCAGGCAAAGAGAAAATGGCAAGGTGGTGGAAGTGTTCCGACACCAGGAAGCCTCATCTTTTTTGACTGGAATCAGGATGGAGCCAGTGACCATGTAGGAATCGTGGAAAGCTGTGATGGAACTACGGTACATACGATTGAAGGAAATAGTGGAGATGCAGTAAAGCAGAATAGTTATACAGTGAATTCCCAGTCCATTTTGGGATATGGACTGGTTACTTATTAAAAAATGAGAAAAAATCAAAGAATGGATTGCATTGTAGGAGCAGAGGAACAATGCTATAATAGAAAAGGTGGGCAGGGCTAATGTCCTGCCTGTTGATAAATACAAAAAGTACAATCATGAGATTGATAAAATAGAGTAATCAGGGAGTGGAATATTTGAAACGAGAAGAGATTTTTGAATATGTAAAAAACCAATATGGAACAGTTCCAGAGTATCTCTGGGAAACATCACCGAAAAGTGCAGTGCTTCGGCATAAAAATGGAAAGTGGTATGCAGTGCTGATGCAGGTTGAAAAATCTAGGTTGGGATTAGAAGAAGAGAGCATGGTAGATGTCATCAATGTGAAGTGCGAACCGGATATGGTTGGACTTCTGACACAGACTTATGGTTTTCTTCCGGGATATCATATGAATAAAAAGTACTGGATTACAATGTTGTTGGATGGAAGGGTGAGCGAAGCAAAGATATTGGATTTTTTGGATCTGAGTTATGATTTGATAGATCAGAAGAAAGATTGATTTGTAAATAAATTTGAATGGTGTGCAGAGGATGAGAAAATATGAAAGCAATAAATATATATATTCAAGAATACAAGAGAATATGGCCACTGAATTTGAAAATATTTTCTCACAAAGATCAAAAAAGTTAAATGTAAAAGTATAGGAGTTTCTTGCGATAAAAACTCTTGTTGACTTGTTGCTGGATATAAATATAGAAATAAAGCATTTTGAGAATATTTTTGCTTCCTTTACGATAGAACAGATTGGAAAAGAAACAGAGTAGATACCTTACTCATGAGGGAATATCTCTGTGGTTGGAGACAGGAACTATAGAGGCAGGTGGAAAACAGGCAGAGCTTACAAAAAATGAATTGCGGATCATGTATTATCTTTTTGAGCATGACGGAGTCATCTGTACAAGGGCAGATTTGATTGAATACTTATGGGATAATCGGCTCTACTCAGATACATCTTACCACAATGAGGAATTAAAGTCACTAACCCGTTATCGTTTTGATAAGGTCAAAGAACGGGCAAAATTGAAAAGTTCTGTTTCAAGACTTGTCTGTATTCTTTTCCCGGAGCTGGAAAGACTTGTTCCTACGCTTCATATGGCATCCGTCTATGCTTTGCTTTGTGAATTTCCAAGTGCAGATGCTGTTGCAAATGCACATCTCACAAGGCTTTCCAACCTACTCTTTGATAGTTCGAAAGGCAGATATGGAAAAGATACTGCTGTCATGTTTCGTGACGCTGCAAGAAGTTCTATCGGTTCTCATATGCCTGCCAAGTCTTTGGAACTAAAGCACACCATAAAACTTATTCGGGAATTAGCGATTGAGATTGACGAGATTGAAGCAGCCATCAAACGAATCATGGATAAAGAAATCCAATCGCCAATCTTTACCATTCCCGGTATCAGTTACCGGATGGGCGCAATGATCATCGCTGAGATTGGGGATTTCTCTCGTTTTGATTCCGCAGATAAGATATTCGCATATGCAGGAATGTCTCCCTCCACTTATCAATCCGGACAGTTAGACAACTGTTATTCCCATATGGAGAAACGAGGTTCCAGATACCTCCGGTATGCCCTTTACAATGCCACAAAATATGTCTGTCACTGGGATAAATCTTTTGGTGCATATCTTGAAAAGAAACGCTCGGAAGGCAAGCATTATAATGTTGCCATATCCCATGCCGCTAAGAAGCTTGTGCGATTGATTTTTGCAATGGAGAAATCAGGAAAAGCATATCTGCCAACTGCTTAATTTTTTTCTGTAAATATCTCCTTTTAGAGCACCTATAAAGATGCTCTTGTTGTCATACAGTTTTCAAGGTTCAAATATATCTGAAATGCATTTCTGCAATTCATTCAAAAAGCTTTCATTTTAGATTTGACTTTTAATAGTTAGTCTTTCTATACTCATTTTCACTTCAAATGTCGTTCCGCCCTGCTCATTTCCATGAACCTCAATCTTCCCGTCATGCGCCCGCACGATCTCGCGTACCATTGCAAGTCCAAGACCTACACCGCCAATTTTTCGGCTTCTTGACTTATCCACCCGGAAGAATGGTTCAAAGATCTGCTCTCGGAATGTCTCATCGATTCCATTTCCTGTATCTGCAATCGTCAGAACAACTTCTTTCCTCTTTCGTTCTGCCGATACCGTAACTTTTCCATCTGCATGGTTGTATTTAATCGCATTTTCAACAAGGTTATAAAGCATCCGATAGATCAGTATATCACTTCCTGTCAGCATCAGACCCTCGCCTGCATTCTCTTCTTTCTCATCTACTGTACTCTGCGATTTCTGTATCAGTGCAACACCTTTTTCCTGTGCCAACGGTTCCAGATCTGCCAGCACTTCCTCGATTAGTCCGCAAAGTTCGATCTTGTCATTGCGCGCTACTGTCTGTAACTCACTCATATCCAGAAGTGTTCTGACCAACTTGCTGAGACGCTCGTTCTGCTCTGTCACCATCTGGATCGTCTCTTGCGCCGCTTCCCCATTCTCCAGATTTTCTGACGCATGATAGAGGTCCAGTTGTGCTTGAATTAATGCCAAAGGAGTCCGCAGCTCATGCGCTGCATTCCCGGTAAACTGGCGCTGTGTCTCGAACGATTCCGACAGTCGCAAAAGCATCTTATTATAAGACGTACGAAGTATGTCCAACTCTGCAATCTTATTCTCTTCGATCGTATAATCCGTCAGGTTCTGTGCCTGTACTTTTTCAACTGTCTCAGAAAACTCTCTGAGCGGTTTTAATGCACGACCACTAATAAAATATGTCACCGCTCCACCAAGTAACGCTACAACACCTGTGATCAGTAGACTTCTGTTTCTATAATCGGATTTCGAATTATACACCTCCGTAGCAAATTGTGATGCAAAATTGTCCCACTCATTATCCGGAATCTCAATGTATAGTGCTTCCGGTGTTTTTCCCTGATCTGTAACTGTTTCCTGAAGTGTATCGATATAATAGACTCCATTCTTATATAAGAAAAATGTAAGGCATCCGCACAATACTGTGATCAACACTGTAGTAAGGATTGTCAGTCTCCACTGGAGTGATAATTTTCTCATGCTTTGCCATCTCCTCCTATCTTATAACCCTCGCCAATCCTATTTACGATCGGATCATAGCCAAGTCCCGCCTTGAGTTTTCTCCTCAGGGAAGACATATGCACACGAATAGAGCCGCTAAAACTATCCACAGAAGAATCCCAAACATGCTCAATCAACTCTTCCTGGCTGACCGGCCGGCCCTGATTCAGAAGAAGATACTCTAGAATCCCATTTTCTTTTCTCGTCAACGCAACCGGATTCTCTTCTGCATACGCCACTCGTTCTCTTATATCAAACCGAATGCCGTTGCATTCCAGGCAGACATTTTTCTGTATGAATTTTCGTCTCGTCAGACTTCTCACGCGTGCCTCGAGTTCCTGCAAATGAAATGGTTTTTCCATATAATCATTCGCACCTACATCCAACCCTTCAACTTTATCTGCAATCTGACTTCTCGCAGACAAGATCAATACCTTTGTCTCTTCATCTTCTTTACGAAGTTCCCGAAGAATCTCCATCCCATCCACCCCAGGAAGATTAAGATCAAGCACGATCAGATCATACATTTCAGCATAAATCATATCCAATGCTTCTTCTCCGTCATTGCACACATCCACCTCATAGCCGGTCTGGTGCAGACTTTTCGCGATCATGTCACATAATTTCTTCTCATCTTCAACGACTAATAATCTCACTTTATTTTTCTCCATCTTCTTAACAGAAATTTTACACCTCCTATTGTATAATGCCAACATCGAAAAGTCAATAAACTGACTTTGAACATTGAAAGGAGTATTTTATGAAATCTGAAAAAGCATCACAGATTCTTTTACTTACAGCCGGTCTGGTTCTTTTCTTTGGCGGAATTTTCCGCGGCGAAGCCGCTGTAGTACTCAGCAAAGCAATAAAATTATGTATGGAGTGTGTCGGAATTGGATAAGAAAATAAAATCAAACAAAAACATTTTCGTCCGTTTCCGCGGATGGATTCAGGCCGCTGCAACACTGCTTACAAACATTCACATTCCGAATCTATGGAAAGGAAAAATTTATCAGGGAAATGTAAAGACAATGTGTGTACCCGGACTGAACTGCTACTCTTGTCCGGCCGCCACAGGTGCCTGTCCGATTGGAGCTTTCCAGGCTGTAGTTGGTTCCTCAAAATTCAAGTTCACCTACTACATCACCGGATTTTTCATCCTGTTAGGAGTTCTGTTAGGACGATTTATCTGCGGTTTCCTTTGTCCGTTTGGATGGTTTCAGGATTTGCTGCATAAGATTCCGGGTAAGAAATTTTCCACCGCAAAGTTGAAACCCATACGGTATCTGAAATACGTGATTCTGGTCGTCTTTGTTATACTGCTTCCGGCATTTGTAACCAATTCACTTGGTATGGGAGATCCTTTCTTCTGTAAATACATTTGCCCACAGGGCGTACTTGAAGGCGCAATTCCTCTGTCACTTGCCAACTCAGGAATCCGTTCTGCACTCGGACATCTGTTTACATTTAAGTTCACAATCCTTGTGCTTTTTATCATCTTAAGCATCTTGCTTTACCGTCCATTCTGTAAATGGATCTGCCCACTCGGTGCCATCTATTCTCTGTTTAACAGAGTATCTTTTCTTAAGATTCAGGTGGATCACGAGAAATGTGTTGGCTGCCAGAAGTGTAGCCGTGTTTGCAAAATGGATGTCAATGTAGTAGACACACCGAACCATCCGGAGTGTATTCGCTGCGGAGAATGTATGAAAGCCTGCCCGACTGATGCAATCTGCTATCATTACGGATTTTCAAACAAGAAACAGGCTGACAATAAACTAAGATAAAATCAATAAAATGAAATTCAAAAGGAGCTTTAAAATTATGAAAAACAAATCAATCAAAACAAACTCAATGAAATTAAAAAAGGTAATCGCTGCATCACTTGCCATTTCCGTACTTCTTGCTTTCACAGGCTGCGGAAGCGCTTCCTCCTCAACAAACAATAAGAAACAGGAATCCACTTCCTCTGTAGATGCCGGAAGCACAGATGAACTGAACGACCTTTACCAGCAGGAAAATCAGCTTTTTGCTGATCACAAAGACGCTTGGGACAAAGTATTTGGTTTTATGAGCAAGAATACTGCCGGTGATGCCATGAGTGAAAACTATGCAGACGTCCTTGCAAGTACAGTTGAATCTAATAAAGATTCCTTCTCAGAAGAAGAGTATGAAACTCTGAGCAAAGACATTGAGACGATCCGCGGCATCGAAGAAGAAATTGCAAAGCTTGAGAAAGAGATTGCTGCATCTGATTCCTCTGACAGTGCTTCCTCCAAATTAGATGAATCCGCAAGTGTGTTTCACAGGTTCAAAGGAAAAGATTTGGATGGAAATGATGTAGATGACAGCCTTTTCACTAATAACAAAGTTACAGTTGTAAACTTCTGGTTCAGTGGGTGCAAGCCATGCGTTGGAGAGCTTTCTAAACTGAATGAATTAAACGAAACACTCAAGAAAATGGGTGGCGAAGTTGTTGGTATCAATACAGACACTTTAGATGACAATCAGGATGGAATCAAAGAAGCGAAAGAAATCTTAAAAGCTCAAGGTGCTTCCTACAAGAATCTGACTTTCGATTCTGATTCAACAGTTGGAAAATACGCCGGCAACATTATGGCATTCCCTACAACAGTTCTTGTTGATAAAGACGGAAATATCGTTGGCGAGCCTTTGATGGGCGGAATTGACGATCAAGCAAACTACGATCAGCTGATGAAACAGATTCAGTCCGTAATCGACCAGAAATAATTTATCTTATAATTAAGGATTGTCAATTTTTACGTATAAATTTTGGAGAAATCTGTGGGTAGGGATGTATCCCCCAGTTTTAAGAAAAATGGATTAGATTATCAAAATATTGTTATTTTTGCAGGATATAATATCGATAGTCTTTCGTTAATGAAAAGTCTAATCCCCTAGCTATGTTGGGGAGAATGGAATAAGCAGAGGTGTGTGGGGGCAATAAAAAAGGATCCTATGTGCTTGTGATATCCGTCTTTTAGGACGAGCAGTAACAGTAACCTTAGGAGAGCTGATAATAAACCACCATTGAATTGTGGGTGTAACTAGAAATTGAATTAGCAGGCCTCGATTTTGCTGGGCCGAAGATTCCAAGAGATTGTGATATATTTTGGAGGTAAGCTATGACGAAAATAGAAGAATTTGTAAAACTGATAACAGGACGATTTGACAATAAGGAGCAATTTGATGCAATGAAAAAGGCAGGAAAGACATACCCTTATGCACAGCACGTAAATACGGTTTGCAATGATAAAATTAAAAATCTTCCTGCTGATTTTAAGGGCATGTTTATTGTAGAAGAAAGTTATTATGAAAATGAAGGAAAGCGTCATGCGTCACCGCATCTTTTCTTGATTACAGAGAAAGAAGATAGAATTTTACTTTCATCCTATGAAATTCCAAATGGGGAAGATAAGAACACGTTTTCATATGAATTTATGAAAGAGGTGGAATATATTGAATTAAAAAAATCCAAAAAATTTACTCCTGCACTATATTATGAGAGAAACGGTGTCTGGGAGGGAGGCAGTACTAGTCAGTTCTCACCCGTTATGATATTTAAACTATGGGAAAAGTTTTCGGATACGTGTTTGGAAGTATTCGAAAGTATGGAAGTGAATGGAAAAAGAACATTTGGATATGACGTTCCGATTGTCTATAAGAGGGTATAAAGTCTTTGTTTAACGGTTCGAAAATTCTGAAAATAAAGGAAGCAGTTCGAGTATAGCTAGTACTACAGCGAACAACTAAGTTTCTTTTTACGATGCGACAGATAAGCACAATGATTCCTTTTTATATAATAGCAGATGATCCTCTGCATGCAGGAAGATGTGAACTCTATCATGCTATACAATAACCTGACGACCATAGGCATCGTCAGCGGAATTCCTTTTTTAGCCATCCTCCGCATTTTTCAAAGCATTGTTCAATCGGCCAACGCAGCGTTGCTGCCCGATCCAGCTAGGTATACGAGATATGATCCGGTGCATTGGATACAAAATATTTGATGGTCCCATCCTCGTATCTGCGGGCATATAACCAGACAGCTTCCCCTGGTTTTACGTAATTCCGGTTCCCATCCTTGCGGCAGGACACGACACGAATGATAAACCTCTGCGCTTGATTGGTTTTTTGGAGCCTTCCGTAAGAGTTACCGGTTCCCATGGGAGATCCGCTGCTTCTGCCAGGCTTCGTACACTGACCGGATGGCCGGATCACACAGGGTATTTCTTTAGTCGGCCACGGCCTCTGTCCGGTTCTGAGCTTATGATACGTGGAGGTTCCAGGAAAATCTGCTCCTTTGTATTGGTTGCCGCAAAATACCATACTCCATCTGGCAGATGTAAGCTATCCAGGAATGCATGGTCACAGCCATATGCGGCATCGCATCCGACCCATCGGACCCGAAACCGTCCTGTCTGAAAGGCACGGTTGAGAAGATCCTGTGTAATCTGATTTTTTGTAAGGAAGGTCCTGCCCTATGGAAAACGGCATTTGGCACGCAGGGGCTGGTGGGAATCCTGGAACCATGCCTGGGGGATATAAAGGTCATAGTCCACCAGGCCGTAACCGGAGTCACCGGCATAAGAAAGGAATCCCCCAACCTGACAGTTTTCCCGTTTGCCCAGCCTGCCGCAGTATTGTCGTTTTACTCCAATAGAATGTATTCCTTTTTTTATGAAGCTGGTATCATCAACAGACAACATGGCACCCTCATGGTTCAGTTGGGCTGCCAGAAGCTGCTGGCAGATGTCAAGGATTGCCGGCTCATCCAGCGGAGCACATGTAAAGAACTGTTGCATGGGCTGGACAGATTTCTCATCTAATAAATGCAAGGCGATGGGTTCAATAGATTTACGGTCTAAAGGACTGAGTAATCCCTTAACAAAAGCTGCGAAATGGCTTCTCTGTTTTTTAGAGAAAAAGGCACAATCGTATTGGTGCAGGTATGTCTCTAAGAGCCTTCCGATATCCTGTGTACTGCTAGGATCGATCGCCCACTGTTCTAATAATCGTGGATCATATGTTGTGTTTGTCATCATAATATCCACCCCCTTTTATTATATCAGTTATAGGGGACAATTTAAGATAACTATTGAAAGTTCGCTGTAGTACTAGAATGATTGTAAAAAATCCTGATGTAATGTTTTTTGATCAAGTCACATCAAATTTGGCTACTAAAACTAGTGGGTTACTGAAAGAGTCGATTCATTTGATTTTTGCAGATAAAATTTGTATTATCATAACGCATGATTTAGAAATGGCATCTATTGCGGATACAAGTATAAATTTATCAGATTAATGGTTAAAAAGGATTTTAATTACTTCTTTTTAAAAGGCAATAAATATTTCTTTAGGTCTTGTAAAGAGATGGAAACTATTTTTTATCATTATGCAGAAAATCATGTGGAAGAATTAAAATTTAGGAACGAATGTGTAGTAAGTGGAAATGAGTTCAATGAGTTTATACTACGAAAATTCGATTATAACCTTGGAAGAATATATAGACCTTTTTTGCAGTACATACGTTAAAACGTTTAAGTTTGGTAGAATGCCCATTATATTCTAAGCAGCTTATAACTTGGGAAAAATGAAAAAAATAGTTTTACAAGGGGATATATAAAAACTTAAAAAAATCCACGGTGTTACGAATTGTACAAATCTTTTTGGAATAATTTGAAGTTTTTAATCGGAAACGGGAATTAGGCACCAATAGAGTATTTGATGCTTCCAACAAGTACTTATAATTGTCTTAAAAGACAAAAGTTTTGTTTTATCCAGAATTTAGAACAAAAATATAATTCTGTTGAAAAATTATGCTGTATCCGAAAAATGGGTGTGCATTCTTCTGAAATTGTGATAAAGGCACTGTAAAAATGGGATGATAAAGCAAAAAAACTATAGGTCACTCAATTCTGGAGCAGGAAAAAGATTTTTTGTGTCCGTGGGAAAATCGGTTTATGATGTAAAATGTAGATATTACAATACCGCTTTAAAAATAGTTCTGGGAGAATATGAAGAATACATATATAGGTGTTAAATTCAAATGCAGACAAGGAAAGATTTAACTATTCGTATATATATCAAAGACTTTTTCGATATGGAAATGTTTATTGGCTTATGGAACATCAATTGCGGGACTTGTAAGTAAATGAGGATAGGTCTTTGATGAAACTCATTTTATACCGGATGAAGCAATAATTCATGTGAAGTGCAGCAAATATTTTTTCTGGCGTTATTAAAAAATGAAAACTATTTTTATCATTATACAGAAAGTCATGTGGAGGAATTGTAATATGAGAAACAGAGAGATGGGGGTGTGAAGAAAAACAGAATTATAGTAATTGCTGATGAAGGAGAAATGACATGGGAAAGTTTGATTTTGTTGGAACAACAAGCAGAGTTTTATCAAATGAAAAGTATCCAGGATGCCCTTTCCAACCTGACAGTTTTCTCTTATCATTTGATTTTAATTGCAGTAAAACGAGAACTGGAAATAGTATGCCAACTTGTAGAAGCAATCCGAAAGCTGGTGATAACACCTATGATTGTTTTATTACCGGATCATTCTGAAATGCGAAATAAAATCATTTACTTGGGGGCAGATGTGGTATTGACACAACCGTATACAGCGGAAGAAGTCAGTCTGCAGTCGTATGCATTGATTCGCCGCTATACAGAATGGAAATCGGAAAGAAAAGAAGAAATCCCTGTTATGGTAGGAAAACTGAAAATCCTTCCACTTCAAAGAACAGTAGAATGGGAGCATAAAAGAATCCCTGTTGTAAAAAGGGAGTTTGATTTTCTGTATCTGTTAGCAAATACGCCGGGAAGAGTATATACATACAGTCAGATCTATCAACTGGTATGGCAGGAGTACCCACATGGGGATATTACAAATATTATTTACTGCATGGTACATCGACTGAAACAGAAATTGAAAAAAGTAGATGTAAATGCAGAGCATATAATCAGCAGTGTAAAAGAGGTTGGATATTGTTTAAAAGTATATAAGGAATCATAGAAGGCGGGTTTCTGAAAATGGAGCCTGCTTTTTATATGGTGAGATTTGGTTGTAACTGTAATAGAAAAGAAATGACAGGAAAACTGACATTTATTTGACAGAAAGCTGACAGTCTGATGACAGATTCGTCTTGTATACTACTTCTTTATGTAAAGAATGGGCTTCGTTCCATGACATAAAGGAGCAGTATATGTGCCGGAAAGAGTTACAAAAGAGGAAAAACTAACTTCATATGCAGCGTTTGGTGGTGTCGCAATTCGAAACAGGATTGCGGCATCTTTCTTTTTGTGGACAAAATTTCAGTTAGCACGACCTTTCTCGTGTGAGAATGCAAGATCACCGCCGCTCCGATTTGATTTCAAAAAAATTCAGATCGGAGGAAAAGAAAGGTGACATTTCATAAAGCAAAAGAAGAATATAAATGGAAACAGTGGAAGGAGCAGGAGGAACGGATTTTGCGAAAATCCGGTGTCAGTGAAGAGGTGATCCAAAGACTTCGTGAATTAGACTGGCAGGATTTTAATGCGGAGCGGAGATTCTGGGAACATTTTTCTTCTAGTCAAGAAGAATTATACACCAGGGAATTGGAAGAACCATCTTCAGTGGTGCTTAATATTCAACAGTTACTTGACAGTGTGGAGAATGAGCAGCTATTACAGGTTCTTTTGGAGTCGGATAAGAAAACACTGCAGATTTTACTTCTGAAGATGTGGGGATTTTCTGTTCGTGAGATTGCAGGCCAGATGGGACTAGCGGAAAAGACCATTTATACACGGATTGAGCGATTGAAGAAAAAAATTAAAAAAGTTTTGAAGAAGTGAAGAAAAATGGGGTATCTCATCGGCTCTATATATGAAAGGGGTAATTGCCCCTCGTTCCTTGACAACCACATACCAGCATTACAGGTACGTTCCCAAAGATAGAAGCGTGACAGCATAAGCGCCAGGACGGATGGGAACAAGCACTGCAGGATTGTTATGGAAAGGTCTGTACAAAGACTATGGCGAATCAGTTCGTGAGAAAACTGTCAGTGCCTGTTCTCATTCTGAGCGACTCCTTATAGCTGTGAATGGACTTTTGCAGGTCTTTCGCCAGGATCATCGGAGGGGGATAATGATACGAAATTCTTCTCAAAAAAGAAGAGGATGGACTCTAAGTTGTAATCAGCAAGACTTTCAGGAAATCTGTGAGCGGTGCGAAGCGAAGCATCCGCCTGTGATGTTCCCTACCATAGATGTGGTATGGCAGCCGGGGAGTCGAGGACAAATACGGTGCTAAAGAAAAGAAAAAACGATAAGAAATCAAAAAAGAGTGTGTCGTTGATATCAGATACATGCGGCTGTGGGAAAGTGCCACAGCCGTATTCTTGTGGTATTAACGCCATGCGGAAAGAAGTACTATGTTTTATAAAGTTGAATATCAAAAAAGAGCGCATCAGGAAGTGGAGAAGATCTTCCGGGTGCTATTTCCGGAACAGGGACTGGCAGTCCGGGAAGAGCAGATCCGTCTATGCCATGAAATGCTGGATACTCTGCTGGGAGAACAGATTGCCTTGTGTGATGCAGGGGTGGGGATTGGGAAGACCTATGCTTATCTGGTAGCCTGCGTATTATTGCGGAAGTATTCTATGCTGACAGGGCGAGGAAATCCGTTGGAACATCGTCCGGTGGTGGTGTCCACCTCCAGTATCGCATTGCAGAAAGCTATATTGACGGAATATATTCCCTTTTTGTCCAGGGTGCTGCTGGAGCAAGGAATCATTCAGTCTCCGCTTCGGGCAGTGGTGCGAAAAGGGAAAGAACACTTTGTCTGTGACAATAGGCTGGAACAACGAATCGAAGCAATCCGCCATAAACAGAAGAATGCTGCCCAAAAAGAAGCACTACTGTCCTTGCGGAAACAGTATGATATGGATAGCGTAAAGAATCTGAGCGGGTTTGACAGAGGGCTGGTCTGTGTGCCGAAATTCTGTCCAAGAGAATGTCCGGGCAGGCAGATGTGCCGCTATCAGAGATATCTGGAAGAATCCAGGAAACAGGATGTGTTCATTCAAATCTGTAATCATAATTATTTACTGGCAGATGCGTATCACAGAGCAGAAGGATACAAGCCTTTATTGTCTGATTATCGGACGTTGATTGTAGATGAAGCTCATAAGTTACCGGAAGCGGCAAGGCAGATGTTTGGAAAAAACCTGTGCATGGATGATATCCGAGAAATAGCATATTATCTGGAACGGGAGCATCAGAAAGAAGAGGCAAGAATCCTGCGGACAGTGATGTGTGACGCATTGCATGTTGTTGGTGCAGAACACCGAATTGGAAAAGGAATCCGGGAAACATTCCGTCATACAACAGATAGTGTGGTTTCTCTGTGGGAAGGAGTAGAAATGTTGGAATTTCTTTTGGACAAGCTGGAAAAATGTGTTCCAAAGTGGATACGGAATCGACTGGAGGATGCAAAAGAGGTGCTGAAGTGTTTTTGTAGCAGCGATGAAAAATATGTCTGCTATCTGCAATTCGATACAGAGCAGCTTCCCATTTTATGCGCAGCCAGCCGGGAAATCCCAGAATTGCTTCAGAAGATGTTATGGGATCGGGAAGAAGGGATATCCGCCATCTTAACCAGCGGAACGCTAAAGGCAGGCGCAGGCTTTTTGCGCACACGGCAGATCACCGGGCTGGAAGGAAGAGCAGGAGTGCAGGAATATGTGGCAGAGTCCCCATTTTCTTATGAGAGGAACTGTCTGTTATACTTGCCAAAGACGCTGGAACATTGCAGGAGAGGGAGCAGGGAAGAGGCAGTAATGGTGGCAAACCATATCCATTCTCTGATCTGTTCTACTTACGGGCATACGCTGGTACTGTTTACCTCTTATACATTGATGGGAAGTGTGTATCAGATTTTAAGAGACAGCCTGCCATTTCCCATGGTGGAAGTATGGAGACACTCCCAGGAGGAAATTTTGCGGTTCAAGACCATGGAGAATGGGGTGCTGTTTGCAGCCGGCTCCTGCTGGGAAGGGGTGGACTTTCCGGGAGATATGGTATCTTCGCTGATTATTGTGAAACTGCCTTTTGCAGTACCAGATCCCATCAGCGAGGCAGAGAAGGAAACCTATGATTCCCTGGAAACCTATATCCAGTCCATCATTGTGCCGGATATGCAGAAGAAACTACGCCAGGGATTTGGGAGAGCCATTCGTACAGAAACTGATACTTGTGTGGTGTCTATTTTAGATATTCGGGCGGTAAAAGGCGGCAAGTATCACGAAGATGTGATGTGTGCGCTTCCGTCCTGCCGGATAGCAGAGGAGTTGAGAGAGGTGCAGGATTTTATCCGCAGCCGGAAAGGGGTGGAATATTATTTGTAATAGACGAAATTCCCTTTCCAGCCTTGTTGCTTATGCTTATTTTCTGGGCGCTTTTAAGGGAAAAGTTTAGTACAGTTTTGGGGGCACTTTTGGAGGGATTGTTGGTATTGATGAATAGCTATTTGAACATGAAGTGGGTATAATGTGTATAGCGTTAGAGGAAAGGACGGTGAGCAAAATGGCACGATATGCAGTGGAACATATCTGGGAAGGAAAACAGGAATATTTCTTGATCCGGGATCATCAGAGTTGGCAGATGGTGCTGCTCCCGTCCAAGTATCTGACGCATTTGATCCGAGCAAACCGTTCCCCGAATACCGTTGGCCGCAGGGCAAAATCCATCCGGTTCTATCTGGAATATCTGGATGAGAAAGAGATGGAACTGTCCCAGGTGGCAGAACTGGAATTCCAGGAACAGTATGAACATTATGTGGGATTTCTCCACTGGCTGAAAGCCGGAAACCATTTGCATGAAAAGAAAGAGAAACTGCCAAGCAATAAAACCTGCAATGCGTACTTAAAAGACGTGTTCAGGTTTTTCTGTTTTTTAGAACTGGAAGCAGATATGGAAAGGCTGAAAGTGTTATATTATGACAGTTTTACCACCCATGATTCCATCGGTGTAAAACGGAAGCTGCGGTTCCGGTCATTCAATGGCTATCTGAAAGAGGAAGAACGAAACGTCCGTCCGGCAGAGCATCAGGAGATTTTGGAACTTTTGAAGCAGTGTACCAACTGCAGGGACCAGCTTCTGATCATGCTGCTGGCAGAGACCGGATACCGGATCGGCGAGATCTTAGGGGTAGATTATACCAGAGATATTGATTACGAAAGACATACCATCCGGGTATTCTTCCGGGATGACAATGAGAATAAGGCAAGGGCGAAGAATGCGGCATACCGAAGATCCAAAGTCAGTGATGCCACCTTCCAGTTTTTATTGTTTTATCTGTCCAAGTACCGGGAATTTCTGCAACACCAGCCGATGCTGTTTGTAAACATCGAAGGAGAGACAAAAGGAAAGGCACTGCAGGTGGATGCAGTTTACCGGATGCTGGAGCGGATGGAGAAAAAGACAGGCATCCATACGACGCCCCATATGTTACGGAGATACTTCGGAAACATGAGGCGGGATGCCGGATGGCCACTGGAAATGATCAGTGAGGCATATGGACATAAGCACATCGACACAACCATCAAATATCTGAACATTGTAGATGACCAGCTTATGGAAGCCAGCGACCAATATTATGCAAAACATTCAGCCCTTTATGATGTGGAGAAACTCCTGTAGGAGGTGAAGAATATGCCCGCTTATCAATTACATATTTATGAACAGCAGGAAAAGCGGGAAGCACTGGAAGAAAAAATCTGTGAACAGGTGGGTGCCTGCACAGAAGTAAATGGAACCATACGAAAAAGGGTAAAGAAGTTCCTGATAGAAGAGGGGATTACAGATATTTCAGAGATGGACGCAGCCCTAAGAATCCGCTACGAAGAATATTTGGAAAGGAACGAAACCGTTCTTGCACCGATTACCTGCCTGCGGGGATTTGATGAAATCGTGATTCATCGGATGAAAGAAGAACTGCAGACACTGGTAGGGAGAAGAAACTATACTACTGAGTATCAGGAACAGTGGATGTGCCTTACCCATTATCCGGAGATTGAGATTGCGGAATCCTTTCTAGCAAGCAAAGACGGAAAAGAACTGCTGTGGAATTTTACCCTGGAGTGTCCAAGAAATTTGAAGATGCAGATTTTTACAGTACTGAAAGAGATAATCCATACCTACAAAGGTCGTTACAGAAAAGAGAAACTGCTGGCACTGCAAAGGTTCTATCAATTCTGTGCGAAACATCAAGTGGCTGATATTGAAACCATGACACTGACCAAAGAACAGCAATTTGAACAGGAACTCTCGGAAGAATTTTGCGGGAAAAAGAGAAGTACTATGTTTGGCATCCTGCAGATAAGCAGAAAAATCCTATTTTTACAGGCGCCGGAAATTCATTGGCAAGCGAATGTGTGGTTTTTGGAACGTTTCCATTTTTCCAGGGAACGGATGAATCCAAGTAAGCCTGTGGAATCGGTATCCTTTAAAGAGGTGACCAACCTGGAAAATCAAAAGATTTTGCAAAAATATCTGCGGTATCTGTTTGGAATTACAGATTTATCTATCAGTACCATCCGAATCAAGTTGCTGGAACTTCGTATATTCCTGGCACACTTCAATGGAGAAGAAAATCCGATTTATGAAGTGGAAGCGGAGAAAATTCAGAGATATCTGGAATCTGTTCAGGTGCAGGATATCCGTGAAAAAACAGCAAATGGGAGAATTTTTATGATTTTGCAGTTTTACAATTTTCTTGTAGTAAAAGGATATCTGAAGAAGATTCCCTTCTGGCATGCGTATTATCTGCAGAAAGAAGTGCATGTCCACCATGACCGCAGTGTACCGGAAAAAATCTATACGGAAATTTTATCGAAACTGGCAGAGTTTCCGGAACATCTGCGGTTGATGTTCCTGCACTTATGGTGTACAGGAATCCGGGGAAGCGAAGTATGTACCCTGACAGGTGGTGATTATGAAGAAAAGAATGGAGATTACTGGCTGAAAGTGTATCAGGTGAAAATGAAAACGTATAAGCGGATTCCCATTCCAGAAGCATTGTATAAGCTGGTGCAGGTGTACAAAAAGAAATATCAGATCGGATCAGAAGAATATCTGTTTAAAAGCAAAAAAGGTGGAGCATTCCAGTATGCTACATTACGATATCAAATGTTGAAATACTGTGAGAAAAATCAGATTGCAGATGGAGAATATATATTCAGATCCCATGATTACCGCCATAACCTGGCTACGCTTTATTATGATAATGGTATTTCCATCCAAGCGGTACGAGATTACTTGGGGCATGAATATGAAGAAATGACTAGGCAGTATGTGGACTATATGCCGAAGAAACTGGAAAAAGCCAGTGAAGCGTATTTCCAGGAAGAAACCCACAGCTTTGCGGCGGAACTGATGAAAGGAGAGTTCCATGGATGAGAAATTGTATCTAATCGATTTGGACTGCTATGTAAGAGCAGAGGAAAAAGAGAAAAAGAAGGTAAAGGAATCCTATTGCTTTGATTTAGGATTGCTTCCAACAAAAGGGATTCAAAAAGAATTCCGTTCCTTTATTGAGAATCGAAGCCGACAATGTGCCTTGGCAACGATGATACAGGAACGAGTGATCTATCAGAGATTTTGCAGAATGGTAAAGGATAAGCACATCCGGGCAGAGAGCCTGCAGGAACTGGGGTGGGAACAGTGGCTGTTAAAAATTCGAAGCTGGCTTCTGGAACATGGGCAGAAACTGACCATGCAGGGAATCAGTGTATATGGGAAAGAAAAGACAGTGCCATCGAGCCTCATCACTTATGTGCGGAAGGCATATCAATTTACAGAAGCCAAAGAGGAACGGGATGAGATTGAGAAAGATATCTGGAAATTAGAGAATCTGGATATTGCCTATAAAAAGAATCCGATTAAAAATGTACAGACTTTGAATTTTACAGCGATTATCCAGGATGACTTACGGGAAGAAACAAAAAAGGCAGTTTATGAACATTTACATCACGAAGCGATTGCAACGATTATCAAAGAACTGACAGCCGTCCGGAGATTATCCAAATATCTGAAAGAAAAATATCCCGATATCCATTCGGCAGAAGAACTGAATCGGGAGTTGCTGGAAGAATATCTGACGTACCTTGCAACGGAAGCGGAGGGCGTGAATAATTACCGAATGGATTTGACAAGACTCCGGGAAGTGCTGGAAACCATTGGAAAATTATATGGGTATCCACATTTAGAAATTTTATTCCTGGCCAGCGACTTGCCCAGACAGGTGCAGCCGAAAATAAAATCTTATTCAGACAGTGAGCTGATTCGTTTTAATGCAGCGCTTGCGGAACTGGATGAGCAGATGGAGCGGCTTATGGTCATCCACCAGATGTTAGGAACAAGGATATCTGATACCCTTACTCTGCAGACAGACTGCCTGTATCGGCAGGACCGACATCCTATGATCCAGATCCGGCAGATGAAAACAACTACATTTGTGAAGCCTATCAGTGCAGAACTGGAACTGCTGATTGAAAAAGCAATCCAATATACTAGAAAAATGTTTGGAGATACGGTTTACATTTTTGTGGATGAGAAAAATAGCAAGAGACCTATGCAGTACAATACCGTTCAAAACAAGGTGATGGATCTGATCCAGAAAAAAGATTTGCGGGACGATCATGGAGAATTGTTTGGATTTGGAACGCATATGTTCCGCCATGTATATGGTATCCGCTTAACAGAACTGCATCTGGATGACTGGACCATCGCAAAACTACTGGGGCATACATCCGTAAAGAATGTGAAATTTTACCGGAAGATGAGTCTCCAGATCATCGCAGATGAAACAAGAGAAATCAGAGCAGAGATGAGCCGGATGATTCGGGCGAATTTAGCAGGATGGGGGAAAGAGTATGAGCAAATATGACAAGATGCTGGAAGTAAACCATAAGCAGAGAGTGGAGAAGATTCAGAGGGCAAAACTGACAATTCAGGAAATGATTGAAGAAGAGGATAAAGTGACCGTTCCCAAACTGATGCAAAAGACCGGACTGTCCAGAGGATTTTTCTATAAGAACCCGGAAGTGCGAAAGGCAGTAGATCGTGCCTTGCAGCTACAGGCTGGCATGGTAGATAAGAGAAGAAAGATTTTAGATATGGCAATGGACAACCGTATCCTGCAGCTGGAGCAACAAGTAGCGAAACTGAAAAGAGAGAATGAAATATTACGGAAAGAAAATGAAGCAATGCGGAAAGCATTGAATAAGAGAGATTTGAATCTGATTAAGAATTTCTAATGAAGAAGAAAATAATCAGCGACTGGCAGGGGCGTGAAGAACGTGCCTGCTGGTGGCTGTGGGGATAAAATAGAGGAGAAAGCAAGACTTTTTCATTTTGTTATTTAAATATTTCATGATACAATAGTGCTATAAGTTAAATTTGAGGGAGGGATTTCTACGATAGCACTTTTGGAGAAAATTCGTGAAGTAATAAATAAAAGAATACAAGAGAAAAAGAAAAATGAATTTACAGACTTGGCGCCCATTGATGATATTGAAAATGGAGCTGAATATTTAAAGGCATTACATTGGGCGATAAAGAAAAAGAAAGTTAAAAATATTGCACTGGCAGGTCCATATGGTGCGGGCAAGAGTAGTATTATTGATACATATTTGAAAAAACATAGAATTATTAGAAGTAAATCGCTTCGTGTTTCAATGGCAACTTTTGTTGAAAACGAAACTGATGAGAAGGGGAATCCTAAGAAAATTTCTTTGAAACAAGATGAAATTGAATTAGGAATTTTAAAGCAATTATTTTATAAAGTCAATTATAAAAAGATCCCGCAGAGCAGATATCTGAAGCTGCACAAAATTAATTGGAAACGTGTCTGGGGATATTTGGTTTTGATATTTTTAATTTTGGGAGTGATGGAATTTATATTTTTTCCAGATACTTTTCAAATGATAATCGAAAAAATAGAAGAGGCAGGCGGAAAATTTGGATTAAAAGAAATGGTTTCGGATAGTATTTTCCTTGCTTTTTGTGCGGGAATATTGGCAATCATCGCCCGAACATATCGTTTGGTGCTGTTTCGCTTTAAAGTAAATGAAGTAAAATTGCCAGCAGAGACAGTTGTGAAAAATTCTGAAACTGCAACGGAAACTGTATTTAATAAAAATATGGATGAAATTGTATATTTCTTTGAAGAGACAAAGTATAGAATTGTGTTTTTTGAAGATCTAGATCGTTTAGAAGATCCATCTATTTTTATCCACCTTCGGGAATTGAATACATTATTGAATAATTACGATGGGATTAAGGGGCGCATCGTTTTTGTTTATGCTATTAGAGATGATATATTTACTGATACAGACAGAACAAAGTTCTTTGAATTTATTATTCCGGTAATTCCAATTATAAATTCTACGAATTCAGGGGAAATCTTTTTACAAAAACTTGAGGAATCTGAAAAGAAAGGGATTGTTCATGAAATCTCACAGGAATTTATATTAGACGTATCTCCATATGTTGAAGATATGCGAATTCTTCAGAATATATACAATGAGTTTGTCATCTATAAGGAAACGATTCGTACTGATCAGGAACTGAAATTGTCAGATGAAACAATGATGGCATTGATTATTTTTAAAAATTTGTATCCACGGGAGTTTGCGGAACTTCAAATGGAGAGAGGAGTAGTGAAACAAGCTTTTGAGGATAAGCAAAGATATATCTCTGGACAATGTATGCAATGGCGAAATGAGGTCGATGAGCTTACACAGGAACTAGAAAAATATCATGATGACTGTTTAGAACACGTTAAAGAACTTAAAACAGCCATGCTTGGTGCTATGGTGGATTGGCAGGGTATTCCATATAGTATAAATAAAAGCCATTGGGATAAATATTCAGTAAGTAAAATAATGGAGGATTCGTTTGAATTATTGAAACTTGCGGAATTAAAGGATGTTGAAATTGAGTATTATACATGGAGTCGTTTCCAGTCGGAAAAATCTGTGAATAATTTTCAAGAAGTTTTTCAACGATATTATGAAAGAATTAAAAATTTTCAATTTGTTCGAGAAAAAGGTGTTAGTTCAATAAAAAATGAAATTGAAGATTTGAAGAAGAAAGTACATGAACTTTCAGGTTGGTCACTTAAAAAGCTGATAGAAGAATTTGGAGTCCATAGTGTACTATCTGAAAAAGTTACTGAAAATAAATTGCTTGTATTTATGCTTCGAAGAGGATACATTGATGAAAAATACGCAAATTATATCAATTATTTTAAGGGGACAAGCATTACAAAAGAAGATATGAATTATATACTGGCAGTAAAAAATATGGAAAAGCTGCCATATAATTATAACTTGACAAAAGTTGGAATGGTTATACAGCGTTTACAACCGTATGAATTTGAACAAAAAAGTATTTTCAATTTTATTCTTTTGGAATATTTATTATCTGAAGAAGAGGAAGAGGACATTGAAAAACGTACAGTCTTGATTGGACAATTATCTGATGGAACAGTAGAAAGCTGGAAATTTATAGACGAATTTATTGATCTAACTCAATATAAAGAAAGGCTTATTCAGTTATTAGCAATGTACTGGGAAAATATGTGGAATTATATTGTCCAAGACATAACAATAACATATGAAAGAAAAATTTTTTATTTAAGATTACTTGTCAATAATGTGGATTCGGAACGTTTGTTTGAATTAAATGATAAGCATAATATAAGCAGTTTCATAGAGACAAATCCAGATATATTACAGCAGTTATCATCTATTCAAGATCAAAAGGTGATTTCCTTAATTGAAACACTTGAAATTAGTTTTACAAATGTTGCTATTGAAAATGTTTCGGAGGAAGTTTTGAGATATGTTTTTGAAAATCAGCGTTATGAGTTAAATGGTACGATGATACGTAGGATTGTGGAATTTGAAGATGGTACAATGCTTTCCGGTTTAGATACCCGCAATTATACAACAATTATTTCACTAGGATATGAACCGTTAATTAAATACATACAAGAAAATCTGAAACAGTATGTGAAGGAAATTATATTGGTGCCTAATAATACTAAGGAAGATGTTGAACAGATTATGGATTTGTTAGAAAGAATGTTGGAAAATGCTCCAGAAGAGACCGAAATCTGTTTGGAATTAGTGAATCATGAAGAATTTTGCGTAGATGATATTTCTGAATGTTGTGGAAAGTTTGATTCTAATTTTGATAAGGGCGTGAAAATTCTTTGGGACGAGTTATTAGATAAAGAAAAAATAAGCTTGAAATGGGAGAATATCAAATGTTATCGGGACAGATATAAGATTACGCCAGAACTACTTCGATACATTGAGGCAAATAGCGAGCAACTTGCATGTTTAGAAAATCAATGCTTAAATGAAGTGTTTGCCGAAGAACTTATTACAAGTACAATTGACGATTCTGCTTTTGAGAAACTATTACCTCAGTTAGAATTGGAATTTGATATTCCAATAGAGAAGGTTGAGAAACAGAAAGTGGGAATTTTGATTAAGAAAAAATATATTCCTTTTGATGTTAATAAATATGGTGAAATTAAAGATGTCTATCCTGATTTATGTCCAGATTTTATTTTGTATAATCAAGCGGAATATATGGAAGTGATGGAAAAGATTCCAATGGGAGAAAAATTATTAGAAACACTATTGCTTTCGCCTGTTCTCGATTTTTCTAATGCAGAAGTTCTGTTGGATGCTTTTGGAGAAAATTGTATGACTACACATATTGCACAGCATTTGCTCCAGATACATGTAAAAATTAGTATATCGGTATTTAATACAGCATGGACATACTTATTAACTGACGAAATAAAAAATAGTTTGATGCTTAAATATTGTTCTATTTTGAATGCGCCAGATTTTGAATATTGTTTTTCGGAACTTTCAAAAATATATCCTAAATTTGGTGATAGAAGCAAAAGACATAATGCTGAAATGTCAAATACAAGTGAAAATAAAAAATTGGCTGAACGGTTAAAAGAAGTGGGTTACATAACTAGCTATACTGAACAAGAAAAAGATGATTTTGATCCAGTTAAGGGAACGGGAGGTAAGAAAAATATTATTTCGTGTTGGATAAAAATGGTGAAAATGTGAAAAATGGAAACACGGTTGCATTCGTAGGATAAAGGTGGGGATAGAACCCCGCCTTTTCTATAATAAAGTCTACATAGTACACAAGTGTGTATTCCGTTAAAGCCCCTATTTTCAAGGCATAAGGGGACAGGGGTACAGTTTACGGACGAACCGACAGGAAATCTGGATTCCCGGACAAGTCAGGATGTACTGGGGCTGTTAAAGGTAACGAGTGCCAGGTTCAGTCAGACAGTCATTATGATTACACATAACGAGGAAATTGCACAGCTTGCAGATCGGATTTTACGGATCGAGGATGGCAAAATCGTTAGAAAGTAGGTGTGTTTGATGAGAAACAATTCGGAAGAAAAATTAAAATTGCATCTGCGTTTTTTAAAGAACTATAAAAAAAATACAGCAGCGATTTTTCTGAGTTTTTCCCTGACCTTTCTGCTGCTTACCGTTATGCTTGTTCTAATCCGAACGAATTTTCAAATTTCGAATTTGCAGGCGAAATTAGAGTATGCACCGGGTGATTGTTATATAGAGTCTTTATCGCAACAGCAAATAGATAAGCTGAAAAAAGATCCGGACATAGAATGGGTATTTGTACAGCAGGGGGCATATACTGCTTATCAAAAAAGCAAACAGACTGCCTTCTTCATAAAAGCCGATAAGTCTGTTATGACAATGACTGCCAAAATAATGGAAGGTACATATCCGCAAAAAACAGGGGAAGCTGCCGCAGAAAAGTGGGTACTTTTGAATCTTGGCATAGAACCTGTAATCGGAACAACATTTACATTAACAAATTATAAAACAGGAACGGAAGAAAAATTTTTGCTGACAGGAATCCTGTCAGATATTTATCGGAATAAAAAATCAGGGGTATTGGAAATGTATTCGGTAATGGATGCAAAACCGGCGGATCCGGAATCTTACATGGCATATCTGCAATTCAGGGAGAATGTATCCTATGAAGAAAAAACAGAGCGCCTGCAGACGCAATTAGGAATAGAGAAAAAGCAGATTAAGGAAAATCCTGCAAGAGAAAATTATAAAGAGTTTTATGTGCTGTGTGCAGAAATAGTTCTTTTGATTTTTGTAATCTGTATGGTGATTTTTTATGGAATATATCGAATTGCTATCTTTGCCAGGGTACAGCAATATGGTATTCTGAGAGCATTGGGAATGAAAAAAAGGACAGTGATGAAACTAATACTGGCTGAACTGTATCAAATATATATCGTAAGCGCACCAATCGGGATTATGTTCGGAATATTATTCTCATATTTTATAATGAAATTATCCGGTGATTTTGAAAAGAAAATCTTTTTGTTTAATGAATCTGCAAAGATATCTCTCATCATACCAATAGGAGAAATCATACTTAGTGTCGTACTTGTTGCGGCTGGGATAGGGATAATCGGGTACAGAATCGGAAAACGCATTACAAACAGACCGGTTGTACAGGTCATTTCAGGGGAATGGGAAAACAGGCAAAAGAAATATACAGGTTTTTCCCTTGAAAAAGCCGAAAGTAAAACCGGAACTTTGGTCCGAATGGGATGCAAATATATTTTCCGGGATATGAAAACCAGTTGTTTTGTTGTACTCACCATTTGTCTCGGTGCAGCATTATTTACCGGTTTGGCATATGAAATAAAAATAGCAGAAACTTATCGGTCAGATATAAAAGAAAGAGATTATCTAAACGGGCAGTATGCAATGTCTATGCTTTATTATGGGAATGTTGATGAAGGTGTCTCAAGGAATAGTGCTGAGGAAATAATGAAGCTGGAAGAAATTACAGATATAAAGACCAGTTCAGCACTTCCTGTCCGCGTAATTGATGAATCTGATGTTGTAAGAAATACGAATTATTATGATGAGTATAATAAACGACTGGAAGAGATTTATGGTTATAGTAAAGCAGGTTTTGACGGGGAAAATCAAATATATGAATCGAAATTATGCGGATATAACACAAGTGCTTTGAAAGCATTGGAAAATTATGTGATTGAAGGGGAATTTTCACCGGACAAACTTGCCGAAGATGAAATCATACTATCTGTTTTCAGAACAAAGGGAAACCAAACAGATAATCCGGGCTCATATCAAGAAGGGACCCCTTTGATGGAGTATCAGGTGGGTGATGAAATTACATATAAATATCGGCAGGATTTACAAACTAATTCTATTGAGTATGACAGTTTGCAGGACAGAGATTCAGAATATGTAAATCGCACAGTAAAAATTGCAGCAATTGTATCGTTCCCGTATATGTTGGATTGTGACAGAACAGTTTATCCCCTTTTGATTACACATGACCGTTACATAAAGAAAATGGCTGCGAACAGCTCGTTTCAATGTTTGTATCTGAATGGTAAGCAGGAGATGAGCAGAGAAGCACAGATGGAGCTGGAGAGAGCTTTGATCAGAATTGGAAATGAGCATTCGGATGTTTCCACCCGCAGCCTTATTGATGAAATCGAACAGAATGAAATGTTATACCGGAAACAGATGGTATATATCTACAGTATTGCAATTGTCAGTTTTATTCTTGTAATCATCAATATGTTAAATAATCTGCATTACCGCATGCAGGTACGTACCAGAGAAGTATGTATGCTTCGGGCGGTTGGGTTAAGTGTGTCCATGACGAAAAAAATGATTATGATCGAGAATGTGGTTTTGGGGTGTGCAGGTATTGGCATTGCATTTGTATTGTCAAATCCGGTTTCGAAATATTTATATAAAATATCGGATATGGGGGCATTTGGACATAACTATTCTTTTGATTACCGGGCATTTATATTTGTGTCAGTATGCGCTTTGGTTATTTGTGTATTGCTTTCTCTGGGAATCTTAAAAGAATGGAAGACAAAGCGGATAATTGAAGGGATAGGTAAGTTTGAATGAGAGGATGAAGAGGAGCGAAATATATCGGGAAAACGCTTATTATTTATGGTGAAATAGAAGAGAAGTGCGAGCTGAGAAATCAGCATAGCTGATTTCCTCTGGCGAGTGGAGGAAACTCTTCTCGCTTTTGTAAGCTGATTATATATAGCAGGGAAATCCTGTCGGGTAAGGTCTAACCAACCGCCCGTACCGAGTCTTTGGAGTCGAAGCGGTAACGTCAGATTTAAGTGTAGGGCAGGGAGCAACAGAGCCGAAACGAAAGTGAAGTAATTGAGCTGGGAAATTATTATGAGGCCGGAAATGGTCGATACGTTTTTTCTCGTAGCAGACAACACTCCTGTAACCGATATGGTAAGGATACAGGGACGTCCCCCAGTCTGAGAGCTTGGCGAGGTTGATGATAAATATATAATACAGAACAGCTGAGGTCCTGTTATCTCCTTGTATAAGGTATGGAGATCAAACCAAAGAAATGCGATAGAAATCCAAATGGATCACAGGAAGTCCGATACATCCATAGTACCGTAGAAGCTGCTAATCACAGTGGAGGAATGGGATGTACACTTTATAGCTTCAAGTAAATCTGAATCATGCAGACAAGGAGAGCTGATATCATGGTAAACGAATTGCTTGGAATACAATACAACATTGCGAAAGCAAATGTAACCGACAGACGGGTTCAAAATCTTGCGTCATATATCAATGTGGACAGTCTTAGGGCAATCCATAAAACAATGGATAAGAATAAGGCAAGCGGCATAGACAGAGTGACAAAAGAGGAATATGAACGAAATCTGGAGGAAAACCTTGAAAATCTCGTGAAAAGAATGAAGAACGGTAGTTACCGTCCTAAACCAACAAGAAGAGTTTATATTCCAAAAGAAACAAAAGGCAAAATGAGACCGCTTGGTATATCCGGTTATGAGGATAAACTGGTGGAGAATGCAATCGCGCAGATACTTGAGCAAATCTATGAACCAAAGTTTTATAATGAGAGCTTCGGCTTTAGACCAAATCAAAACTGCCATGAGGCAGTAAGAGAAATCATGGAAATGATACAGTATCACAAAACGAATTATGTGGTGGAAGCAGATATCAGAGGATTCTTTGATAATGTAGACCATAACTGGCTGATGAAAATGTTAAGTCATGATATAGCGGATAAGAGATTTCTTGAAATAGTAGAGAAGTTTCTGAAAGCAGGAATCATGGAAAACGGGAAATATACAGACAGTGAACGAGGTACCCCACAGGGAAATGGAGCAAGTCCGATACTTGCAAACATATATTTACATTATATACTGGATAACTGGTTTGATGTGATTGTGAAAAGACAAAGTAGGGGAGAATGTTATTTAATCCGCTATTGTGATGATTTTGTATGCTGTTTCCAGTATGAAAATGAAGCAGGAGTATTCCGCCAGAGATTAGAAGAACGTTTTGCTAAGTATGGACTGGAGTTAGCAGAAGAAAAGACGAAGATTCTTGAGTTCGGGAGGTTTGCCAGGCACAATAGGGAAAGACGAGGAGAGAGAAAGCCAGATACCTTCGACTTCCTAGGTTTCACATTTTATTGCGGAATGGACACAAAGAAGCAGTTTTTCCGTTGTAGAGTGAAAACGAGCAGAAAGAAACTACGCAGTAAAATCAAAGCAATGAAGGAATGGATTAAGAACCATAGAACCATTCCCATGGAATTGATATTCAAGACAATCAATGCAAAACTAAGAGGTCACTACCAGTATTATGGAGTGACGGACAACACAAGAGAGGTTAAGCTATTTCTGAATGTCACCAAGCGTCTATTATTTAAGTGGCTGAATCGTAGAAGTCAGAAAAAGAGCTATACATGGGAAACATTCAATAATGGAGTGCTCAGAACATTTCCGCTACTAGAACCCAGTATCAAGGTTAGCCTGTTTTACAGGTAGGTATGAATATAAAGTGAAAAGCCGTATGCGTTAATAGCGCACGTACGGTTTTGTGTAGGGGTATGGGGAGTAATCCCCATATCTACTAGAGAGTAATGCAGAGTGATATCAGGTTGGGATAACCTTATGGTAAATTCCGGATATGGCCAGGTGCGAATGTAAAGTGAACATAAATTCCCGGGGAGATTCGCACCAGATAAAAGGGGGAAATTTGATAAAGTGACGAGAAAAAAAGATGATTTGATCGGAAAGAATTGTAATTTTTAGGCGTATGGTATAAAATTTAGAAGTAAAGCATAATTTTCGTGTATGAAAACTGTGCAATTTTGCTGTCGCTCCTTGCGTGGGAGCGTGGATTGAAATCCTTTTATCTGCACAGTTGGCAGATGTTTTTCTTTGTCGCTCCTTGCGTGGGAGCGTGGATTGAAATTGCTCATGGTCATCTGCTTTAAATGTTAATTTTGTCGCTCCTTGCGTGGGAGCGTGGATTGAAATTCAGGTACACGATTAAATATATAATGCTCTCTC
>BAIF02000043.1 GCA_000509105.1 Clostridiales bacterium VE202-21
AGGGAAGTCTGGAGGCGCATGTTGGGCAGGCGAAAAGCCTGGGAATGTTCGGGACGGGGGAGTTATGCCACGTTTCGGCACCTGTTTTGACGCTGGTCACCTGCGCTTATGAGTGGGAGGATGCCAGGACGGTGTTGGTGGCGGTAAGAAAGGGAGCGGTTCAGGTTGATTAAAGGGATGCCTTTGATATATAATGGGAGAAAGCAGAAGAAATACTAAAAGAATGACAGGAAAAATGCAGTAAGATTTTAATTAAAATATGTAAAGGAGTATGCCTTATGGAGAATAATCAAATGGTAGACCTTCTGAAGAGACGGTTCCATATAGAGGCAGGGAAACAGGACAGAGGGGGTGTTTATGCACTTACACAGAGGAAGATGGCATATAATTCAAACCGTATAGAAGGAAGTACTCTGACAGAGAAGCAGACGGCATCTATTTTTGAAACAGGAACCATCCGTGCAGACGGAAGTATCTTTAGAACGAAAGATGTCGAGGAGATGACAGGACATTTTACCATGTTCAACTATATGCTGGAAACCTGTGAAGAGTTATTGTCTCAAACCTTGATTAAAGCATATCATTACCGCCTGAAAGCAGGTGTATTTGAAGATATTGCAAATGGATACCCTATCGGAGAATATAAAAACAGGAGAAATATGGTTTCCGATATCATGACCTCAGCACCGGAAAATGTGGAAGAGGATATGAAAGCTCTTCTGGACAGCTATAATGAGAAAGAATCCCATAATTTAAAAGATCTTGCCAAATTTCATGCAAAGTTTGAAAAAATCCATCCATTCCAGGACGGAAACGGCAGGACAGGACGGATGATTCTGTTCAAGGAGTGTTTACGCAGCAATGTCATGCCTTTTATTATCGGGGATGACAGAAAAGCGGATTATTATGAATGTCTGAACAATGCCCAGCGAAATGAAGTTTATGAACCTCTTATCCAATTTTTTGAGCAAGAGCAGGAACGATACACTGAGATGGTGAAAGATTTTATCTGCCCAGTAATGAAGACCCGGAATACAAATCCGGCTTCAGACAGAGAGCGGTAATTGATTCCCAAAAGAGATATAATCTCGCAAAGGGATGGAATTTTCTGCAGTATAAGCAGATTTTAGAAAGAGTGCTATTTATATAGAATCAAAGGGAAGTGCGAGGAAAATTCGGAGAAAACAGGAGGTATCCGGTCATGAAAAAATTGTTTGAATGCGCGAATCAATATGTTAAGGACAGCAATTGGAAGGATCTGGCACTGATTAAATTTTGCTTATGCGCTATGGGAATGATGATAGGTCTGTGCATTCCCAAGGAGAAAAAGAAGTATCCACTTATTCTGGCTGCAATTGTATTTACCGTCACATACATTCCATTGATGACAAAATATATAAAGATTGCAGCAAGGTCATTAAGTCCTGAAAAAACAGCTAAAGGACAGTAGGAAAAACAAAAAAATAGCAAGAAGATGAATAGCAGGGTGTATTCCGTAAAAAGAAGACACCCTGCTATTTTTGTAGTAGAAAGAAGGGATGTATTTATGAAACGATTCTATACAGCAGAAGCAGTAACAGAGGGGCATCCGGATAAACTGTGCGACATCATCGCAGACAGTATCCTGGATGCGTGCCTCACAGAAGACAGGGATTCCCACGTGGCATGTGAGGTGCTTGCCACAAAGGGGAACATTTTTGTGGCGGGGGAGATTACATGCCAGTACGAACCGGATGTGTTTGGGATTATCCGGACGGTTTTGGAAGATGTGGGATATCCGGCAGACGGGATACAGATGGATGCGCTGATACACAGCCAGAGTCCGGATATTGCCAAGGCAGTGGCGTGTTCCATAGAAAAAAGAAAAAGCCGGTCAGACAATGCGGCTGAATGGGAGCGTGGAGCCGGGGACCAGGGCGTTATGATTGGCTATGCCTGTGATGAGACGCCGCAGATGATGCCCCTGCCGGTGGTGTTGGCAAACCGGATTGTCCGGGAGCTGTCTGCCTGCAGGAAAAGTTCCTACATTACAGGAATCCTGCCGGATGGAAAAGCGCAGGTGACTGTGGAATATGAAGACGGCAAGCCTGTCCGCGTGGAATCTGTTGTGGTGTCCTGCCAGCATGAAGCAGATAAAAATACGAAGAAACTAGAGCATGAAATCCGGGAAAAGGTATTACGTCCGGCTCTGCGCCCGCTTCCGGCAGATGAGGATACCAAGATTATGATTAACCCTTCCGGACGTTTTGTATGCGGGGGCATGGACGCAGATACGGGGCTGACCGGCCGAAAGCTGATGGTGGATACTTACGGAAGCGTAGTGCCGCATGGGGGCGGGGCGTTCTCCGGGAAGGACTGTTCCAAAGTGGACCGCTCTGCAGCGTACATGGCGCGCTATATAGCAAAAAATATAGTAGCCGCAGGTCTTGCCAGCCGGTGTCAGGTGTCTCTTGCCTATGCCATCGGTGTTGCCCAGCCAGTCATGGTTCAGGTAGATACTTTTGGTACCGGAAAAATCTGTGCCGATGACTGTCTTGCGGCAGCAATCCCTCTGGTATTCGGACTGGCACCAAGACAGATCATGGACTGTCTGCGCCTGGACCGTCCTATTTTTAAGCGGACAGCGGCTTACGGGCATTTCGGCAGAAAGGAATTCCCGTGGGAACGGATTGATAAGGCAGAGGCATTGAAGGATGCGGTAATCTGATGCCCTGGGTAGGTGAAGAGGAAATCAAAGCAGCCAGGGCCATGTCCTGCATCGAGTACCTGAAGCGGTTTGAAAGCACCAGACTGGAAAAAGCCAGTGCCAGGAATGAATGGCAGCTAAAAGACCATGACAGCTTCAAAATCAATGAAATTACAAGCGCATGGCATTGGAAATCCAGAGGGATTGGCGGTTATAATGCGCTGCGTTTTTTAACAGAGGTGGATGGGATGGGGTTCGTGGAAGCAGTCCAGTTTCTGAGCGGGCAGAACCCTTCTTATATCCCTCCGGAACATATGGAAAAAGAAAAAGCGCCTTTTGTATTGCCGAAACGCTACCAGAACTGTGGGCGTGTCCGGCAATATTTACTTGGCAGGGGAATCAGCAACGAAGTCATTACTTACTGCATACAGAAAGGGATTCTTTATGAGAGTGCCCCATACCACAACGCTGTTTTTGTTGGACTGGATAGGAATCAGGAACCTAAGTATGCGTTCCTTAGTGGCATCTATGATGGATCGGGAAAGCGTTTCCGGATAGAGCAGGAGGGCAGTGACAAGACCTGTTCTTTCTGTATTCCGCCATCAGAAAAAAGTGTCCGGGTGGCACTTTATGAAGCGGCCATCGATGGAATGGCACATATGACACTGGAGCAGAACCGGGCAGACAAGTACCGTCTGTCCCTTGGGGGAATCAGTGCACCGAAGGAAGGAGAGCAGAGAAAGGGATTTAAGAACCCTTCTGCGCTGACAGCCTTTTTAGAACAGCATCCGGATATTAAGGAGATTGAAATCTGTACGGATAATGATTTTGCAGGAAGGTGGGCATGCGACCACATCAGGGAAGCCTATCAGGGACAGTACCGTGTTATCGTGAACCTGCCAGCATTGGAAGGTGCAGATTATGGAGACATGGCAAGAGAGGCAGTGAAGAAGACTGCAAGGGCAAAGGAACTAGAAGACAGAGGGAGGTGATTGGAATAGGAATAGAAGAAAACGGTGTATTACCAATTGAATTACTGACACCCCTTACCGCAGAATTTTATCCGGATGATGCCGGAGACGGCTTTGACGAGGAAGAGGGCGGTGTTGAAGATCTGGATGGGGAGGATTTGGCCCAGTATGAGGAAACCATACAGAAGATGGTGGAAAAGGAAAATTCTTATGGTGCGGAAGATGGAAAGGCCAGAAGTTTCTGTGCGGAAGGTGGAGGGAATCTTATATGGCTGTACCACGCTGAAACTTAAAGAATATCTGGATACGCAAGAATTCAGTGAACTGTGCGAATTCATCACCGGCCAGTATAGTGATGGCTGGGGCGAGGGATTTGAGCAGAGAGAAATCCCGGTAGAGGGAGGAAACCTGTATGTCCATTTCTGGCAGGGGCATGAGACAAAGTTCCGGCAGAGGACGAAGCCACAGGAAGAACATAACACAATGCCGCCGGAAAGAAAGCCTAAATTGAAGCTGCTCGGCCATGACGGAAATATCTTTTCCATTTTAGCGGATGCCAGAAGACTGTTAATCCGCAATGGGCAGGCAGAACAGGCGGAAGAGATGTATGGGAAGGTGCGGGAATCCGGTGACTATTATCAGGCGCTGGGGATTATCAGTGAGTATGTGGAAACAGAACTGAGCCCTTCACGGGACACGGATAAGAGCAGGAAGAAAACAGAGAAGGGGGAATGCCGGTGATTTATCAATTAAAGATGCCAATGCAGGGAAGATTCCAGATGGATGAACCGTTTTATGAAATGGATGATGATCCTAATTTACTGGAACCTCCTCAGGAGCAGTACATACCCGATTATGTTCTGTTGTCTGAAGGGGAGCTGGCAGCATATGAAGAGGAGGTGCAGTCATTTCTGCAGCAATGGACCAGCGGGAATGAAACATTGGATAAAAGCGGACTGTTTGAAGATTTGGCGGAGAACGGCAGACTGCGGAACAAATTAGAATGTGTGGAAGTTACTGCAGCTGCAGAAGCTTGCTGCCTTCAGGGGAGAATTACGATACGGACAAAAGAAAAGCTGACGGATGAAGAACAGTATATATTAGAGAGCCATGTAAGGTTACAGATGGAAAATGGCTGGGGCAGCAGCTTCCCGAGTATAGCGGTTCCGGGAGGCAGTCTGCAGTTTTTTATGGAGCAACCGGATTCCTGCTATTTTAAGGCTCAGAAGAAATATGAGATTACCAAGATTCCACACCCCAAATACCCTTGGCTGCACCGGATACGTTCTCTTGTCACTATTAATGAGCGTGTTCCGGCAGGCACGCTGGGGGGATTTGTCCAGAGTGAGAAGAACCTGTCTCAGGAAGGAAAATGCTGGATTTACGACAATGCACTCTGCTGTGAGGCGGCAGTGACAGAAAAAGAGGCAGGACTGTTTGATGGCGCTGTTGCAAGAGGGGATGCACTGGTGACCGGGGATGCATGCCTGTATGACCGGGCGGTTGCAGAAGGGCGGTGCGTTATCCGAAATGGGGAAGTCAAGGAAGATGCGAGGATTGCAGGGTTTGCAGTTCTTTCAGAGGGGACAATAGACGGATTGTCTCCGTTGGTTGCCGGACACAGCAATGTATATGGGGAAGTCTGGGGATTGTTTGTAATTAAGGACATTGTATT
>BAIF02000042.1 GCA_000509105.1 Clostridiales bacterium VE202-21
CCGGACTTCCCCTTGCCAGTTTTGGCAGGGAAAAGCAGCCGTTTAGGGAATATCTGTTTCGGAAAGAGCAGCCGCTTTGTTTTCGATATGAAAATGAAGGCTACGAGATCCAGATAGAGGATGTGAAGCTGTTCCCCCAAGGCTATTCTGCGCTGGCACTCCATCCCGAATTCATCAATAGGGAGCCCTCTGTCCTCCTGATTGATATCGGGGGATGGACGGTGGACCTGATGCGGCTGGACAATGCTGTTCCAAATGCGGGAACCTGCCGCAGTCTGGAGTTAGGTGTCATACGGTGTATTGACGAAATCATGGAGCAGGTTCGGAGGAAGACCGGACTGTCTGTGACGGATGTACAGATTGAACGTGTTCTGGGCGGCAGTTCCTGCAGTATAGAGCCGGAGGCGAAAGAAATCATCCAGCGGCACGGCAGGCTGTATACTGAACGGATCCTGTCTTCTGTCATGGAGGCTGGTTTTGATTTAAGGGCAGTCCCGTCTGTATTCATGGGTGGGGGAGCAGCATCGTGAAGCGCCACGTGAGGCCGCAGGACGGCCTGTGCCGGCAGATTTTCCTTACAGACGTCCATGCCAACGCTTCCGGGTATGAACGGATTGTAGGGCAGATGTGGGCACAGTGAAACGTCCCGTTTTTTCCTTCCGCCCCAACATGGACCATGCGGATCACAGGCAGGCATGGGAAATACTGTCACGTGTCCCGGAAGCAGAAGAACCAATACCTGGTCCAGGCAATCCTTGAGGTGCAGGAAAGGCATATCTGGAGAAGGTCATCCGGGAAACTGTTCGGGAAGAACTGAAAAGTGGCGGTATGCCACATCCTGAAGCATCTGTGAGAGAAACAATCCCAAATCAGATGTTGGATTTTTTATCGAAACTGGAAAGCAGTGGGTAAAGGAGGTGATGCCAATTGAGGGGATAATAGCACCAATCTGAACAGCCTGGTTCTACATAGATGTATTATTGTATATGCTTCGTTTCCGGGACTTTCAAGGACTGATATTTGTTAGGTATTGTGAATAGCTTTCCATACATCTTTGGAGTATGTTGTGTATAGCAAAAGAAAGGAGATATACAGATGCCAGAGATGAAGAACATATGCGGAAAAATCCCTCTGGACCTGCATGAAAAGGTCCGGCAGGAGATTGAACAGACTGAGAGCAGCACACAGAAATTTATACTTCAGGTCATTGAAGAGCATTTCAGCAAAGGAGAGATGGGCATGGAAATGAGGACAGTAGCAGTACAGGTATCGGAGGAACTTTTTGGCAGGCTGAAAGCAGTCATCGTGAAGAAAGGGTGCAAACAGAAAGAGTTCCTGCTTGCCATTATCCAACAGGCGATTGAAGCTGAGGAAGCGAAATACGGGCAGGCAGAGGCGCAGAAGCCGGAGGCAGGGGAGATACCGGAAGAAAGCGCAGAATGCCAGGAGGAGCCAGAAATAGAAGCGTCAGAGGACGGTGCCGGAGCGTCAGAGGACGAGGAGCCAGTAAGGGAGGATTCGGATGCGGAAGCAGCAGATGAGGACGGGCTTCCAGAAGCAACAGAGGATTCATGGCAGGAAGAAACAGAATAACCGAAACGAAGGAAGAAACGGTGTGGAGCAATCCATGCCGTTTCTTTCGTCAAATCACAAAGTGAAGGAGGCTGATAAACGCAACCATACGATTTTTTGATTTATTCAGCGGAGTCGGAGGATTCCGCGAAGGACTGAGAAGGGCCGGAGGATTTACCTGTGTGGGGCACTGCGAAGTGGATGTCCATGCGGATAAGAACTACCGGGTACTGTTTGATACGGAAGGGGAGTGGTTCTGTAATGACGCAAGAAACATTGACACCGGAGAAATGCCAGATTTTAATCTGCTTTGTGCGGGATTTCCCTGCCAGTCATTTTCAATCGCTGGAAAAAGGGGAGGCTTTGCAGATGCCAGAGGGACCCTCTTCTTTGAAATTGCCAGACTGCTTAAAGATAGGCGGCCTGCATATTTTCTCCTTGAAAACGTACCCGGACTGCTATCACATGACAAAGGGCGGACGTTTTACACCATCCTCTGTACGCTTTCAGAACTGGGGTATTTTGTGGAGTGGAAAGTGCTTAACAGTAAGGATTTCGGAGTCCCACAGTCAAGGAAGCGGGTGTATCTTGTCGGATATCTTGATGGAAGATGTGCCGGAAAAATATTACCTTTCCCAGAAACAAACGGAGCAGCTCTTATACAAGTCCATGCAGGCAAGCAGGGGGAAAGGGTCTACCACCCCTCCGGCGTAAGCTGTACCCTGACTGCCGGGGCAGGAGGAATGGGGGGAAAGACTGGACTGTATGAGTTTGGCGTGCCTATCAAGGAGAATACGAAAAAAGGATATAAGATGGCATTTCCTGGTGACAGCATCGACTTTGGGTATGCCAGAATGAATACGAGGAGAGGCAGGGTGGGGAATGCAATCGCCCATACACTGACAACCGGAAGCTCGCAGGGAACACTGGACTTTGAGGAAGAAACCCTATCCCCTAAAATAGCGGAACCAGACCAGCGTCCGGCAATGTACCGGAATAATGGCATAAACAGCCAATCAGGGGAGCATTTCGGACTATTGGAAGAAACAGGGCCAAGGGCGGTTCTGACCCCGGCAAAAGAAAATCCAAGGCAGAGCGGTCGGAGGATGAGGGAACCGGAAGAACCTATGTTTACAATTACAGCTACGGACCGGCATGGTGTTATCCACCACGGGAGGATCCGGAGGCTGACGCCACGGGAGTGTCTGCGGCTGCAGGGGTATTATGATTCCCAGATTGACCGGATGATGAAAGAAACCTCAGATAATCAGCTATATAAGCAGGCAGGAAATGGCATCACAGTAAATGTGATTGAAGCTATTGGAAGGCGGCTTCGGGAAATAGATATTCAGTTGGGACAGAATCCAGACAATGAGGAAAGGCAGTGACCGCTTATCGATATACAGGGACAATATTTCGGTACGGAGATTGAGATGACCGGAATCACGAGGAATGAGGCGGCAGAGGCTGTGGGGGAACTGTTTGGAACCGTGCCATATTATATTGGGACTTATTACAGAACATGGGGAGTAGAAGACCCGGAGGGGAAGGAATGGAAATTCACGTATGACAGCAGCATCCATGCCCAAAGGCGGGAAGGTGACCGCTATATCAATGCAGGAAAAGACTACAAAACAGAGATGGTCAGCCCAAAACTTGAATACTCCGAAATGGAAAAACTGCAGAACGTTGTGCGGTGTCTGCGTCAGCATGGCGGGAAGGTGAATTCTTCCTGTGGGATGCATGTCCATGTGGATGCGGCGAACCATACCCCGAGGAGCCTCAAAAATGCTTTGACGATTATGTATTCTAAGGGAGATATTCTGTTCAAGGCATTAAAGGTCAATCCATCAAGGGTGGAGCAATGGTGCAAGAAAGTAAGGGGAAATGTGTTGACAGATATCCGGAAGATGCCATCTGGCACCATGTCTATGGAACAACTCCGCCGGCTCTGGTATGAGGAGCAAAGAAACGGCGGAGACTCCCACAGCCATTATGACCAGACAAGATATTATGCGTTGAACCTCCATGCGGTCTTCGACAAAGGGACTGTGGAATGGCGGTGCTTCAACAGCACCCTGCATGCAGGGAAGGTGAGGGCGAACATTACGCTTGCCCTTGCCATATCTGCACAGGCAATCAACCAGAAATGCGCCCACATGAGAAAAACGGAGATTACAGAGAATCCCTGCTTTACTTTCAGGACATTCCTGCTAAGGCTGGGTCTGATTGGACCAGAATATAAGAATGTCCGGGAACATCTGCTCGCAAATCTGGAAGGGGACAGGGCATGGAGATATGACAAAAGCAATTATGAGTGTCTCAGGAAAAACGGGGAGATACGGTAGGAGGTGTTTGAAATAGAAGAAAGATACTATTTTGCCTAT
>BAIF02000041.1 GCA_000509105.1 Clostridiales bacterium VE202-21
AGCGCAGTGTCAGGACATTTCACCAGCAGACATCGCCCCGCCAGCTCCCGGACTCACCTCGTCATTCGCGTCCCCCGGCCGTCAACGAGACTGAAGCTCGTCACTAAATCCCGATTTTTGGGCAAACGGCTTGAAAATCTCCCCCATAGCCGTTATAATAGTTACCAATTGAGATGAAATAGAATGTGAGGAGCAGTATTATGGTAGAAAAAACGATGGATAAAATTGTGGCTCTTGCCAAAACAAGAGGATTTGTTTACCCGGGGTCCGAGATATACGGTGGACTTGCTAATACATGGGATTACGGAAACCTCGGTGTAGAGCTGAAGAATAACGTGAAAAGAGCCTGGTGGCAGAAGTTTATCCAGGAGTCCCCTTATAATGTGGGGGTGGACTGTGCAATTCTTATGAACCCACAGACATGGATTGCATCCGGACATCTGGGCGGATTTTCAGATCCTTTGATGGACTGCCGGGAATGCCATGAGCGTTTCAGAGCAGACAAGATTATTGAGGACTACTGCGCGGAGCATGATATCGCAATCGAAGGCGCTGTTGACGCATGGTCACAGGAACAGATGTCTGCGTTTATTGAAGAGCACCAGATTCCGTGCCCTTCCTGCGGAAAGCATAATTTTACGGATATCCGTCAGTTTAACCTGATGTTTAAGACCTTCCAGGGGGTTACGGAAGATGCGAAGAACACAGTTTACCTCAGACCAGAGACTGCCCAGGGTATTTTTGTGAATTTTAAAAATGTCCAGAGAACATCCAGAAAGAAGATTCCGTTTGGTATCGGACAGATCGGAAAATCTTTCAGAAATGAAATCACACCCGGTAACTTTACCTTCCGTACAAGAGAATTCGAGCAGATGGAGCTGGAATTCTTCTGTGAGCCAGGCACCGATCTGGACTGGTTTGCATACTGGAAGCAGTTCTGCCTTGATTGGCTGAGTTCACTGGGGCTCAAAGAGGATGAGGTCAGATACCGTGATCACGATAAAGAGGAACTTTCCTTCTACAGCAAGGCAACTACAGACGTGGAATTCCTTTTCCCGTTTGGATGGGGCGAGCTGTGGGGAATCGCAGACAGAACCGACTATGACCTGACACAGCATCAGGAAGTTTCGAAACAGGACATGTCCTATTTTGATGATGAGAAGAAAGAAAAATACATCCCATATGTCATCGAACCGTCACTGGGAGCGGACCGTATGGTACTGGCATTCCTCTGCAGCGCATATGACGAGGAAGAGCTGGAGGGCGGAGACATGCGTACTGTTCTGCATTTCCATCCTGCGCTTGCGCCGGTGAAGATTGGTGTTCTGCCGTTGTCCAAGAAACTGAATGGGGGTGCGGAAAAGGTATTTGCAGAATTGTCCAAACTTTATAACTGTGAATTCGATGACCGTGGAAATATTGGAAAACGTTACCGCCGTCAGGATGAGATCGGAACACCGTTCTGTGTGACCTACGACTTTGATTCAGAGGAAGACGGTGCTGTGACTGTACGAGACAGAGACACCATGGAACAGGAAAGAATCAAAATCGAAGATCTGAAAGCATACTTTGAAGAAAAGTTAAGATTTTAACAATTTTAGGGCGTACTCTTTAGAAAAAGAGTTGCGTCCTAATCTGCTATCAGCAGAATCTGTTACAAAACGTGCGGGGCATTTTCTCCAGACGGTAAATATAAAAATAAAAGAAAGGATAACGCAGGCACGCATTTTGCATACAGTGTCTGCGCCCTTCAGATACTGGAGCATCTGAAGACTGCAAGTATCTGCAGGGGGCGGTAAAGGATATGGAAAAAAATTTATGGGAAGTTTATACAGAAGATCAGTTAAAAGAACTGGAATCGTTGACAGGTGACTACAAAAAGTTTCTGGATACAGGAAAAACAGAACGTGAGTGTGTTACAGAAGTCATCAGACAGGCTGAGGCTGCCGGTTACATAGAACTCTCCAAGGCAAATGAAGTGAAACGCGGAGATAAAGTGTATGCTGCATGGATGGGCAAATCAATTGCGCTTTTTAACATCGGGGAGGAACCGGTTGAGAATGGTATGAACATTCTAGGTGCACACATCGATTCCCCGCGCATGGATCTGAAACAGAATCCATTGTATGAGGACAGTGGATTCGCGTATTTTGATACACATTATTACGGCGGCATTAAAAAATATCAGTGGGTGACGATTCCGCTGGCAATCCATGGAGTAGTAGTACGCAAAGACGGAACTACGGTAGAGGTCTCAATTGGAGAAAAAAGCGAGGAACCGGTTTTTGTTGTAACGGATCTGCTGATACATCTTTCAGGCAAACAGCTGGAAAAGAAAGCAAACACAGTGGTGGAGGGGGAAAACCTGGATATCCTGATTGGAAGCAGACCGCTGGCAGGCGAGGAAAAGGATGCGGCTGCCGCACAGATTCTAAAGCTGCTGAAAGAGACTTATGATATTGAAAAAGAAGACCTGATGTCTGCTGAGTTGGAGGTAGTTCCGGCAGGAAAGGCCAGGGACTGCGGACTGGACAGAAGCATGATCATGGCTTATGGCCAGGACGACCGTGTATGTGCATACACCTCGCTCGCCGCCATGCTGGATGTTAAGGATGTGAAACGCACTTCCTGCTGTATCCTGGTAGATAAAGAGGAGATCGGAAGCGTTGGCGCTACCGGAATGCATTCCCGTTTCTTTGAAAATGCAGTAGCAGAGCTGATGGATAAGATGGGAGTCTTTTCTGAACTAAAGCTCCGCCATGCACTTGCGAATTCAACAATGATTTCCTCCGATGTCGGGGCTGCTTATGATCCAATGTATGCAGATGTGTATGATAAGAAATCTTCTTCTTTCTTTGGAAACGGACTTGTGATCAAGAAGCACACGGGTTCCAGGGGAAAGAGCGGTTCCAACGATGCGAATGCGGAGTATATCGCAAAGCTGCGCAGAGTATTTGATGAAAATCAGGTTGCCTTCCAGATGACAGAGATGGGCAAGATCGATGTCGGAGGGGGCGGCACTATAGCATACATACTGGCTCAGTTCGGAATGGAAGTGATAGACGGCGGAGTCGCAGTGCTCTGTATGCATGCACCTTGGGAGGTATCAAGCAAGGCGGATGTCTATGAGGCTTACCGTGCATACTGCGCATTTTTAAAAGATATGCAATAGTACTACAGCGTGATTGAAAATTGCTTGTTGCAAGTCAGTATTAGACTGTCCGGCAGGTAAGTAATAGTAAGACGGGATGAAAGGGCAGCGGCAGCCGCCGCATAACTGAAATCCCGTCTTTTCCTATGTGAAAAGAATAGATTCTGGCAGAATCATCCATACTATCTTTTAGTAAAAGCAATGATACTGAATATAAAAGTAGAAAGAGGAAGTAGTTATGGAGAGAAAAAATGCCTGGAACTATTACGGTGCGGAGGAGAGAAAACGTGTGGAAGATATCTGCCATGCATACTGTCATTTTTTGGACTGCAGTAAAACGGAACGGGAGTGTGCAGCGTCGGCGATCAAACTTGCCAGGGCCCAGGGGTACCGGGATCTGGATCAGATCCGGGAGGCAAAGGAGCCGCTGAAGCCCGGAGATAAAGTGTATGCCTGCCAGATGGATAAAACCGTGGTGCTCTTTCAGATCGGCACAGAGCCTTTTGAAAAGGGGATGAACATACTGGGTGCACATATCGATTCCCCCCGGATCGACGTGAAGCAGGTTCCGCTTTATGAGGAAAAGGGGAATGTGTATCTGGACACCCATTATTATGGTGGCATCAAAAAGTATCAGTGGCTGGCGCTGCCTCTGGCACTTCATGGCGTAGTTGTCAGAAAGGACGGCACCAAAACCGAGGTCAAAATTGGAGAAAAGGAGAAGGATCCGGTATTTGTCATTACAGACCTCCTGCCCCATCTTGGGAGAGAGCAGAACGAAAAGAAAGTAAAAGAACTGATCGACGCCGAAAAACTGGATCTTCTAATTGGAAATCTGCCATGCGCAAAGACAGAAACTTAAAAAAAGCAATACAAAGAAGCATCTTGAGTTTATAAACAGCGATGATGATAAAAAAGAAACGGAAATGGTAAAACAGACAATTTTAAAGTTGCTTCAGGATCAGTATCAGATCAAAGAAGAAGACTTTATTTCTGCGGAACTGGAGATCGTGCCTGCCGGCAGGGCCAGAGACTGCGGCCTGGACCGGAGTATGATATTGGCATATGGGCAGGATGACAGAAGCTGTGCCTTTACCTCTCTTCTTGCACTCCTGGAACTGAAGATGTCCAGGAGGACCTCGTGTTGTCTTTTGGTAGACAAAGAGGAGATCGGCAGCACCGGCGCTACAGGTATGCGCTCTCATTTTTTTGAAAATACAGTGGCAGAGATTATGGATCTGTGCGGTGACTTTTCCGAATTGAAGCTGCGCCGGACTCTGAGCCGTTCCCAGATGCTTTCCTCGGATGTAAGCGCAGCCTATGACCCTATGTTTGAAGAATATTATGAGAAAAAGAATTCCGCATATCTCGGAAACGGTCTGGTCTTTAACAAATATTCCGGCAGCGGAGGAAAATCCGGCGGAAATGACGCAAATCCCGAATATATGGCCCAGCTGCGGCAGATTATGGACAAATATAAGGTCGTTATCCAAACGGCGGAACTGGGAGCGGTAGACAAAGGGGGCGGCGGTACCATAGCCTACCTGATGGCCGACTATGGGATGAATGTGATCGACTGCGGGATTCCTGTACTGAACATGCATGCGCCCTGGGAAGTCTCCAGTAAGGCCGATATTTATGAAGCGCTGAAAGGATATCTCGCATTTTTAAAAGACGCATAATAATAGGTACAAAAAGAAATCGTGAAAACCGGGGAAACTCCTGTGTACAGTGAGATTTGCCCGGTTTTAACCTTATACCAAAAAGAAAATTGTGAATAATTCCGAAGAAATGTTGAAGAGAAATCGTAAAAAGGAATATTACACAAAAAAAACTTGCAAATCTTGTGCAAATTTACGGACAAAATGCTTGACGAGCATAACTAAAACCATTAGAATATTATATGCGACTTAGTGCAGTTTTATTTGAAAAAATTATTTAGGAGGTCATTAAAAAATGGCAAAATGGGTTTATATGTTTACGGAAGGTAATGCAACCATGAGAAACCTGCTTGGTGGTAAAGGTGCTAACCTTGCTGAGATGACAAACCTGGGTCTTCCTGTACCACAGGGATTTACAATCACGACAGAAGCTTGTACCCAGTATTATGAAGATGGCAGAAAGATCAATGACGAGATTATGGATCAGATTATGGATGCCATCACAAAGATGGAAGAAGTAACCGGAAAGAAATTTGGTGATAAAGAGAACCCGCTTCTTGTTTCCGTTCGTTCAGGAGCAAGAGCTTCTATGCCAGGTATGATGGACACTATCCTGAACCTTGGTTTAAATGAAGAAGTTGTTGACGTACTGGCTGCTAAGTCCGGCAATCCGCGCTGGGCATGGGACTGCTACAGAAGATTCATCCAGATGTACTCTGACGTAGTTATGGAAGTTGGTAAGAAATACTTCGAAGAGCTCATCGACAAGATGAAAGAAGAAAAAGGCGTAACACAGGACGTTGACCTGACGGCAGAGGATCTGAAGGTTCTGGCCGGACAGTTCAAAGATGAATATAAAGCTATGATCGGCGAAGAGTTCCCAACTGATCCGAAGGAACAGCTGATGGGCGCTATCAAAGCTGTGTTCCGTTCATGGGACAACCCGAGAGCTAATGTATACCGTCGTGATAATGATATCCCGTATTCATGGGGAACAGCTGTTAACGTACAGATGATGGCATTCGGTAACATGGGCGACACATCAGGTACAGGTGTTGCATTTACACGTGACCCAGCTACAGGCGAGAAGAAACTCATGGGAGAATTCCTGATGAACGCACAGGGCGAAGATGTTGTTGCCGGTGTCCGCACTCCTCAGAAGATTTCCCAGCTGCATGAAGTTATGCCGGAAGTATACGATCAGTTTGTTGCAATCTGTGATAAACTGGAAGACCACTACAGAGATATGCAGGACATGGAGTTCACGATCGAAGACAGAAAGCTTTACATGCTGCAGACACGTAATGGTAAGAGAACAGCTCAGGCTGCTCTGCAGATTGCATGCGATTTAGTAGACGAAGGAATGATCACAGAAGAAAAAGCTGTTGTAATGATCGATCCTAGAAACTTAGATACACTGCTTCACCCACAGTTTGATGCTGCTGCGCTGAAAGCTGCTGTACCGGTTGGCAAAGCACTCGGAGCTTCACCAGGAGCTGCTTGCGGTAAAGTTGTATTTACAGCTGACGATGCAAAAGAGTGGGCTGCAAGAGGCGAAAAAGTCGTACTTGTACGTCTTGAGACTTCACCGGAAGATATCGAAGGTATGAAAGCTGCTCAGGGTATCTTGACAGTACGTGGCGGTATGACATCTCACGCTGCCGTTGTTGCACGTGGAATGGGTACATGCTGTGTATCCGGATGCGGTGACATTGTTATGGACGAAGCAAACAAGAAGTTCACACTTGGCGGAAAAGAATACCACGAAGGAGATGCAATCTCTCTGGATGGTTCTACAGGTAACATCTATGACGGATTAATCCCGACAGTAGACGCTACAATCGCTGGTGAATTTGGAAGAATCATGGGATGGGCTGACAAGTACAGAACTATGAAAGTTCGTACAAATGCAGATACACCAGAAGATGCTAAGAAAGCTCGTGAACTTGGAGCAGAAGGTATCGGACTCTGCCGTACAGAGCACATGTTCTTCGAGGGCGACAGAATCGATGCATTCCGCGAAATGATCTGCTCAGATACATTAGAAGAAAGAGAAGCAGCACTCGATAAGATCCTTCCTGTACAGCAGGGAGACTTTGAAGGCCTGTTTGAAGCACTGGAAGGAAACCCGGTTACAATTCGTTTCTTAGACCCACCGCTTCATGAATTCGTTCCTACAGAAGAAGAGGATATCAAGAAACTTGCAGATGCTCAGGGCAAGACTGTAGAGCAGATTAAGACAATCATTGATTCCCTTCATGAATTCAACCCAATGATGGGACATCGTGGATGCCGTCTTGCAGTTACTTACCCAGAGATTGCAAAGATGCAGACAAAGGCTGTTATCCGTGCAGCTATCAACGTACAGAAAGCACACGCTGACTGGAACGTTTGCCCGGAAATCATGATTCCGCTGGTTGGAGATATCAAAGAATTTAAGTTTGTTAAGAAAATCGTTGTTGAGACAGCTGACGCAGAGATCGCAGCAGCTGGAATCGAGCTTAAGTATGAAGTTGGTACTATGATCGAGATTCCAAGAGCCTGCCTGACAGCTGATGACATTGCGAAAGAAGCTGACTTCTTCTGCTTCGGAACCAATGACTTAACACAGATGACATACGGATTCTCACGTGATGATGCTGGTAAGTTCTTAGATGCTTACTATGACACCAAGATCTTCGAGAACGACCCATTTGCAAAACTTGACCAGACAGGTGTTGGTAAGTTAATGGAAATGTCACTGAAGTTAGGAAAACCGGTTAATCCAAGTCTGCACGTAGGTATCTGCGGCGAGCACGGCGGAGACCCAAGCTCAGTAGAATTCTGCAACACAATTGGTCTGGATTATGTATCCTGCTCACCATTCCGTGTTCCGATTGCAAGACTGGCTGCTGCTCAGGCTGCAATTGCTAAGAAGAATGCTTAAGAAGTAATTGTTGTTTTTTCAATAATAATCAGACCTTTGGTTTCAATGCCAAAGGTCTTTTTTTCAGGAAATTGCTGCAAAAGGACTTCGGTATTCTCGTTCAAAAGCTGCGAAAAGTTGCCTGCTGGTACAGGCTAAATTGTGGTGGACAGCCTTTTCCTGACGTGATATAATGCGAATCAACAGATCGACAAATCAGGATATTATTTTATCTTGTGTATAAGAGGGATTTGTGATGGAAGCAAAATTTATATTTGCACAATTTCTGGCTTTTTGCGGCGCGGTGTTATATTTCATTTCATATCAATGTCGAGACAACCGTAAATTGTATATGGTACAGTTGTTTTCGTACTTATTCTATACTGTACACTTCTTCGTTTTGGGTGCCGAGACAGGGGGGATTAGTTATATCCTTAATCTTGCAAGGTCTATCTTCCTTGCTGGTAAATGGAACTTTGCACGTAGCAATAAAATGTGCATGATTCTTTGTTCCCTTCAACTAGTTGTTGCAGCTGCCACTTGGGCGGGCTGGATATCGCTGCTTCCGGTCAGCGCAAATATCGCGTCTACAATTGGCGGGTATACCCACAATGCACAGAAAATTCGAATTGCCACTATGTTTTTCAATTCACCCTTATGGATAATTTATGATATTATAATTGGCTCCTGGATAGGTGCCTTAGATGAAATCGCAAGTGAAGTATCTGCGCTGATTTCAATACGCAGATACGGATGGAAGAACTTAGGGAATGTCAAAGATTGATTTTATGATTTAGATAGATTTCAGTTTATCGGTGCGGACATAAACACATTCCGAAGAAAACACACCCCGAAACTTCATACCACTCAGCGACCGCCGACTGCAAAAGGGAGGTGGTCTTTTTAGTAGATTAAGAAATTAATCCAATTGTTCCGGATAAGAAGTGGTACTTTAAAAAATAGAGTTTCGCTTGCGAAACCCGCGCCTGCGGCGGTTACAACTTACGCCGCAGTGTGCATCCCGCCGGGAGGGCTTTTTATTTTACAGGTGAACTTTTCTGTGAAATATAAAAGTTTTTTCGACAACTTTTTACCTGTACAGCAGCTGAAAAACTATGAATACCTCCGGGGTTTTGCTATAATCAGGGATGTGAAAGAAGTTCTTATGAAAAAGGTGATTTGTAAAATGAAGAGTAAAATACTGATTATAGAAGATGATAAAAAACTGAACGATGGTATAAAGCTGGCGCTAAGAAGGGAATATTTATGTGATCAGGCATTTAATCTAAAAGAGGCGAAAGAATTATATAATGTTGATCATTATGATGTGATATTGCTGGATGTAAATCTTCCGGACGGTAACGGATTTGACTTTATGGAAGAAATCAGAAAAACAGATCTGACACCGATTATCCTGTTAACTGCTAATAAAATGGAGATGGATATTGTGTCCGGACTTGAAATGGGAGCAAATGATTATATTACAAAGCCGTTTAGTCTTGCAGTTCTTCGAGCAAGAGTGGCAGTACAATTGAGAAATATAGCGGCGGCCCCATTGTCTTTTTCAATTGGTGATTTTTATTTTGATTTCCAAAAAATGGAGTTTCGCAAGAAAGATAGTTTGCTCGAATTAAGCAAAACCGAACAGAGATTACTTAAAAAACTGGTTGAAAATATGGGCAGGAGCATTAGCCGGGAACAGTTAACCGATTACATTTGGCAGGGAGAAAATGAGTTTGTAGATGAGCACGCTTTAACAGTAGTTGTGAATCGTCTGCGCAATAAATTAGGGGACGATAATCAGAACTATATTAAAACAGTTTATGGCGTTGGATATATGTGGGTGAGAAAATAGGATGTGGTATGTTTGGATTGGAATCATTACTTTTTTAGCCGGAATTTTTATAGCAATCTATTTTTGGCGAAAAGAGAAGAAAACAACAGGGCAGATTCAGAAAATGCTGGATAATGTCATAGCAGGAAGAGCTGTAGATGTACAATTGAATGAATCAAAGGCAGCGGCAATCGAGAATGATATGTGGCGGTATCTTTGTGGTAAAGAAGCGTTTGAACAAAATATACGAAGAGAGAAGATGCAGATACAGTCAAAAATATCTGATATTTCCCATCAGGCTGTTATACCGATTTCAAATATTATTTTATATTCACAGTTGGCAGAAGAACAACTAAAGACAAGGGACATAGAAGAAATGGCTGCTGTTGAAGAGGAAATGGCAGCAATTCAGGAACAGGCTGAGCAGCTCGATTTTTTAATTGAAACATTAGTAAAACTTTCCCGTACAGAAACAGGTATGATTCATGTAAATATGAAATGCCAGTTATTACAGCCACTTTTGGATACCATCCGAATGCAGTTTCAGGAGAAAGCGGGAAAAAGGGGAATCAAATTAATTATAGCAGATACAGAGGAAGCGGCAGTCTTTGATCTGAAATGGACGATTGAAGCAGTTGCTAATATTGTAGATAACGGGATTAAATATACAAAGCCTGGTGGAAGCGTAAAGATTCAGGTGGAATCCTATTCTTCGTTTGTGAGAATGGATGTCACCGATAATGGAATTGGAATTGCGGAGACGGAGCAGGCGTCTGTTTTTAACAGATTTTACCGATCAGAAATGGTAAGTGAGGAGCCCGGAGTAGGAATAGGGTTATATCTTGCACGGGAAGTTATGAAAGCGCAGGACGGATATATTAAGGTGAGTTCCAGGATTGGAGAAGGCAGTCAGTTCTCCTTGTTTTTCTTAAAAGAAGAAATCTCTCAAAACTGAGATACTTGTGAAACCAGTTTGAGATCATAATGTGCTATAGTCTGTATTGAAGGAGGATGCCGGAATACAGGCTATTTTTATATTTTCATAAAGGAGACGGATTATAAATGAATATTCTTGAAACAAAAGGATTGAAAAAAATATATGGGAATGGAGCAGCCAAGGTCACTGCTCTTGATGGGATTGATCTTGTGGCAGAGCGTGGAGAATTTATTGCAATCGTAGGTTCTTCTGGAAGTGGAAAGACAACACTTTTAAATATGATTGGGGGCCTGGATGTTCCTGATGAAGGGGAAATATTGATTGATCAGAAAGAACTGCAGAAATTGTCAGATAATGAGCTGACGGTATTCCGAAGAAGAAAAATAGGTTTTATTTTTCAACAATATAATTTGATTCCGATGCTAAGTGTTTGGGAAAATATTATTTTGCCTTTGAAAATGGACGGGAGGGCAGTGGATAAAGAGTATGTTATGGAAATTGTTAACATCCTTGGCATTCAGGAAAAACTGAAGAATGTACCAAATGAATTATCAGGCGGACAGCAGCAAAGAGTGGCGATTGCAAGAGCACTTGCCATAAAACCTGCGCTTATTCTTGCAGATGTAAACTGGACTAGCCTTTTTAGCTGTGTATAGCGTATATACTGTTTAAAACAATGGAATATAGGTACAGCATACACAAGTGATGATGAAATATGTATACGCAGTATAGAGATAAATCAGATGTCTGGATGAGGAGAATGGAACCTCAGACCAGATTTTTTTAATGTCAATTCATACCAGATTGGAGACAGTATCTTTGGTGGCTATTGGTATAGCATTTATCGTTTCAATGGAGTAGGGTTGTGATGAAGAAAACAAGCAGGAAGGAGAAGTGAATGGCATTACAAAGAAAGCAGTCTGGAACAGCCAAGGTAAAAAGAAACAGCTGGCTCGTGGTAAAGGAGCTTATAGCTTCAGGGGAGAGCTGAAGCGTGGAATATCGCTTAATAAGAAGATGCTGAACAGGAGGATCCGGCATGGCAATATCAAGGACCTAAAAAATGCAGAGTACAGAAAAACTTGCAGGACAATCAATATCGTTTCTTTTTCCTGAAAAGTTCCTGACATCCTACACTTCTGTCTAAGATAGACAGAAACAAGGCATCTTCTTTGGTAGGTTCTGTGAATTGATTATTTTGCAGAAGCTGGTATAGTGTTGTCTCGTAAAGGAGGCAACAAGGATGGAACCAAACACCCAAGATATTACATGGCTGGATGAAATGGAATCTGAACTGGATCACTGGATGGTGCAGTATCTCACCGGACATCATGAAGGATACCGTACATTATTAAAAGAGCAGTCTGAGATTTTAAAGCAATATCCAGTCATAACGAAATTGCAGGAAGGAACAGACGGACTGTACCTCACTCCAAAGGAACATCGCATGTATTTTAAGTTTAGGAGCGTGCAGACGGAGAGGGAAGCCTTGGAGAGAAAATACTTTTATCTTATGGGGCAGGCAGATATGATACCGTACAAGCAGGTTCTGCAGGGACTCTCCAGAAAAAAGGAGAGAAAAAGACAATCCATAATCCAGCACCTGAATTTGGAATCCTGGCAGATGGAATTAATCAACCATGCGGTTGTAGAAGCAGAAATGCAGGCAAAGGAAAACTGTGCAGAGTATGAGGATATCAACGAGCAAATCAGCACACTGTATAGTAAATATCCATTTATAGACCGGCTGTTGGACAGAAGCAAGATTACGGAAGAAAAGGTGTTTTCAGCTGAAGAACTGCAGGGACTGTCGGAATGCCTGAAATTAGAGGCGGACAAACGTTACATTGAAGAAATTGAGCTGTATCTAAAAGGGATTCGGGATGGCCATGCACTGAAAAAATTGTTAGAACCAAAATAAAAACGAATAAAGCAGCTGGAGGAATCAGATCCCTTGCCGGCTGCTTTTATTAGTCTACGTGAGAATATTTCCAGAAGGGAAAGATTATGAAGGTTAAATGTCCTCATGTAAGGGTAAAAAGAGGGACGCACAGGAGAAGGTTCAGATCCTTCGATTGTCCTCCTCACTGCCATCAATCAGATATTCATATGAGACATCAAAAATCTCAGACAGTGCCTTCAGTTCCAAGTCAGTGACATACCTTTTATTTGTCTCAATGCGGGTAATCACATTCTTATCCATATCATAACCAGCCAGCTGCAGTTTTTCGGCTAAATCCCTTTGGGAGAGGCTATGCTCCTTACGAAGCGCAATCAATTGCTGGCTGATTAAATTTTTCTCACCGGTTTTTGTACGAGGTTTTGGCATACGTATCCCTTCCTGCAAAATGAAACAAAAATATTTTGTCTCACTTTTTACACTTTTCTATTGATTTTACATGGGAAAGACGATAAAATCGGTTGTAAAAGTGATACAAAAATGAAAGGATACTAAATGTGGAGGGCACGGGAATAAGCAATGGGTGTATAAGGAAAATAATGAATCAGTTTTGGGAAACATTTGTGATAGGAGCCAGAAAGTAAAAAATCAGTTTTGAAGGATTCCTTTCTTATTATGTGCTATGGAAAGATATTTGATACAAAAAGAAGGGGGAAAAGCTGAGGTAGAATCAGACATAGAAGGATTACATGCAGAACTGTACACAAAAAAGAAGGCATCTACGAAAATGCGCTATGGGACAAAGCTACTGAACACGGCAAAGGGATAACTCTGAAAATGTTCTGCAGGAGGTTATATCAGACCGTTGAAAAAGGCATTGATGTCCGTGCCAAATATTTTAGACAGGGCAACCAGTTCACTGACTTTGATATTCATGCGGTTCGTTTCTAATTTAGCGTATGTACTTTTGGATACTTCTATGCCCATCATGCCAAGTTTTGCTATCACCTCATCCTGTGTGAGTTTGCTCTGATAGCGCAGTGCCTGAATATTTTGTCCAATGTCCATATCTGGTCTTATTTTCTGCATAATCTAACCCTTTCATAAGAAAAATGTTTCGCAATAAGGAAACTTTGATATTGATTTTACTGGTTTTATTATCTATAATGTTTCGTAATAAAGAATTATTTGCAGCAGGGAGGAAAAATATGCAGCGGACAGATATGGAACGGTTTGCATTCCTGTATCTATGCGGTTCAAAAGATGAGGAGATTCTGACAGGGAAGGAAAAGATGGCTTATTCAGACTTTGACCGGCTGACTTATCTGACGGATTTCTTTGGATTTACATCTTATAACCTGGAAATCTGGAATCAATATGTGGGGCTGTTCTCGGAGCAGTTTGAGGCGCTGATACAGCTCATCAATGAAGCGTATCCGGAGGAATTGGATTTCTCAGGAGATGATAGTGGATACCGGCTTCATGAGATGTGGATTGGTGATTTCTGTAAAAGTGCACCAACGGAGGACCTGAAGGAATGGCTGAGGCATGAAGCGGTAGAAATCAGCGAAGTAAATGGATTGGAATATAAAGAGACTGAGTCAGAGGTATGATAAAAAAGAGTCATAGAACAGGCAGGCATATGGTTGAAAGAACCAAGTGCCGTGCCTGTTTTTTGCTATAGATTCGAGGGGAGGTGAGGATACTGGAAAGGAAAGAAATGAGCGTATACGAATTGCTGGCAGCTGCCAGAGAGGCTCAGGGGACTAACTACGTAAAAGGGGATGGGATATTCTGTGAAAAGCGGTTCCGAAAAGAGACAGCCCATATGGTTGAATTCCTAATCAGGGAAGGGCAGGATGCTTTTGGAGGGAAGGGGGAATACCACAGGAAGTTCCTGACAGAAAAAGAATATCAAAACATACTCCTTCAGGTGAAACAGGGAAAAATATGGATAAAAAGACATGCGCAGATACAAGGACCTTCCCTTTGCTATACCCCGGTCCCTGATTCCCCAAATATCGGGAAGAACACTCCAAAAAGGATTACCAACTGGGAAAAAAGATGATGACTTCGTACGAGGAACACAGCCACCATCCGGTAGGAAATCTTAAATATAATTATAACTAGGACATTAAAAAATAGAAGAGAGGATGTGATATCTATCATTATAGGAATCGACCACGGATATTATGCCATAAAAGGAAGCCATGTGTGTTTCCCAACAGGACTTG
>BAIF02000040.1 GCA_000509105.1 Clostridiales bacterium VE202-21
CGCGCCCACCGTCCCCGCCTTGTCATTCGCGTCCCCCATTCAAAATCAAGAAAAACGCCCAACCCGTTGTACTCAAAAATAAACAAAAAATGGGGTACCCTGACTAGACTTTTGCCGATTTAGGCGATATAATGGAAGCACATGTGAAAAAATAAACTTTTACAATGTAATTTTAAGGAGGAACAAGAAATGGCAAGAAAAATGAAGACCATGGATGGTAACCAGGCAGCAGCTCACGTGTCATATGCATATACGGAAGTTGCAGCAATATACCCAATCACACCATCATCTGTTATGCCAGAACATATCGATGAATGGGCTACCGAGGGCAGAGAGAACATTTTTGGACAAACTGTTCAGGTAACAGAGATGCAGTCTGAAGCGGGTGCGGCCGGAGCTGTACATGGATCATTAGCAGCGGGAGCTTTGACAACCACATTTACAGCATCTCAGGGATTGCTTTTGATGATCCCTAACTTATATAAAGTAGCCGGAGAACAATTACCAGGAGTATTCAACGTATCAGCACGTGCAATTGCAAGCCATGCACTGTCCATTTTCGGTGACCACTCTGACGTTTATGCCTGTCGCCAGACAGGAGCAGCTATGCTCTGTGAAGGCAGTGTACAGGAGGTAATGGACCTGACAGCAGTTGCACACTGTGCAGCACTTGAAGGAAAGATTCCATTTATCAATTTCTTTGACGGATTCAGAACATCCCACGAGATCCAGAAGATCGAAGCATGGGATTATGAAGACTTGAAAGATATGGTAAACATGGACGCCATCGACGCATTCCGTGCACACGCACTGAATCCGAACCACCCATGCCATAGAGGTTCCGCTCAGAATCCTGATATCTTCTTCCAGGCAAGAGAAGCATGCAATCCTTATTATGATGCTCTTCCGGGAATCGTTCAGAATTACATGGACAAGGTGAATGCCAAGATTGGTACAGATTATAAATTGTTTAACTACTATGGAGCAGAAGACGCAGAGCGCGTGATCGTAGCGATGGGTTCTGCATGTGACACAATCGAGGAGACGATTGATTACCTGCTTGCTGCAGGCGAGAAAGTCGGCGTTGTCAAAGTACGCCTTTACAGACCATTCTGCGCAGAGGCTCTGATCAATGCGATTCCTGAGACTGTTAAGACAATTTCTGTACTTGACAGAACAAAAGAGCCGGGAGCGCTTGGTGAGCCATTATACCTGGACGTTGTAGCTGCACTCAAAGGCTCCAAGTTTGATGCAGTTCCGGTATTCTCAGGACGTTACGGCTTAGGATCCAAAGACACAACACCAGCTCAGATCGTAGCTGTATTTAATAACACAGAGAAACAGAAATTCACAATCGGTATCGAAGATGATGTGACAAATCTGTCTCTGGATGCAGGCGCTCCGCTTGTAACGACTCCGGAAGGAACAATCAACTGTAAGTTCTGGGGACTTGGAGCAGACGGTACTGTCGGCGCTAACAAGAACTCCATCAAGATCATTGGTGACAACACAGACATGTACGCACAGGCTTACTTTGACTATGACTCTAAGAAGTCCGGCGGCGTTACGATGTCCCACTTACGTTTTGGTAAGAAACCGATCAAGTCAACATACCTGATCAGACAGGCTAACTTTGTAGCATGCCACAACCCATCTTATATTGACAAATATAACATGGTTCAGGAGCTGGTTGACGGAGGAACATTCCTTCTGAACTGCCCGTGGGATGCCGAAGGACTTGACAAACACTTACCGGGACAGGTAAAAGCGTTTATCGCAAACCACGGCATCAAGTTCTACACAATCGATGGTATCAAGATTGGTAAGGAGATCGGACTTGGCGGACGTATCAATACAGTTCTTCAGTCAGCATTCTTCAAACTCGCAGCGATCATTCCGGAAGAGGAAGCAATTGACCTGATGAAGAAAGCAGCTAAGGCTACTTACGGAAGAAAAGGTGACAAGATCGTACAGATGAACTACGATGCAATCGATGCAGGCGCTAAGCAGGTTGTAGAAGTTACAGTTCCGGAGAGCTGGAAAGATGCAGCTGACGAAGGCCTGACAACTCCGCATGTAAATGAAAAAGGCAAGAGAGAAATCGTTGATTTCGTTAAGAATATCCAGGCAAAAGTAAATGCACAGGAAGGAAATTCACTACCGGTATCCGCATTTAAGGATTATGTAGATGGTTCTACACCGTCAGGTACTTCCGCATACGAGAAACGCGGTATCGCAGTAGATATTCCGATGTGGAAACCAGAGAACTGTATCCAGTGTAACCGCTGTGCATATGTCTGCCCGCACGCAGTTATCCGTCCGGTTGCCCTGACAGAAGAAGAGGCAGCGAAAGTTCCGGAAGGATTCCAGACAATCGATATGGTTGGTATGCCAAACATGAAGTTTGCTATCACAGTATCTGCATATGACTGTACAGGATGTGGATCATGTGCGAATGTCTGCCCGGGCAAGAAGGGTGAAAAAGCTCTTGTTATGGAAAACATGGAAGCAAATGCAGGCGTACAGGAATACTTCGACTTTGGCAGAGAGATCCCTGTAAAACCGGAAGTTGTAACTAAGTTCAAAGAGACAACCGTTAAGGGAAGCCAGTTCAAACAGCCGCTGCTCGAATTCTCTGGAGCATGTGCAGGATGTGGTGAGACACCTTACGCGAAATTAATCACACAGTTATTCGGTGAGAGAATGTACATTGCAAATGCAACAGGATGTTCCTCTATCTGGGGCAACTCTTCACCGTCCACACCATACACAGTAACACCAGAGGGCAAAGGACCGGCATGGTGCAACTCTCTGTTCGAAGATAACGCAGAGTTTGGATATGGTATGCTGCTCGCTCAGAATACAATCAGAGAGAGAATGAAAGGCCACGTTGAGAAACTTGCTGAGAATGCAGGAAACGAAGACGTTAAGGCTGCAGCTCAGGATTACCTGGATACATTTGCAAGCGGCGCTACAAACGGAACAGCTACAGACAAGCTGGTTGCAGCTCTGGAAGCATGTGGCTGTGATTCCGAAGATAAGGCAGAACTGCTGAAGCACAAGGATTTCCTTGCTAAGAAATCCCAGTGGATCTTTGGTGGTGACGGATGGGCTTATGATATTGGATTCGGCGGCGTTGACCATGTACTGGCAAGTGGACAGGACATCAACATCATGGTATTTGATACAGAAGTTTACTCCAACACTGGCGGACAGTCATCCAAGGCTACCAAGACAGGTGCAACTGCACAGTTTGCAGCAGGCGGAAAAGAAACAAAGAAAAAAGACCTTGCCGGAATCGCTATGAGCTATGGTTATGTATATGTAGCGCAGATCGCTATGGGTGCTGATTACAACCAGACAGTAAAAGCAATTGCAGAGGCAGAGGCATATCCGGGACCATCACTCATCATCGCTTACGCTCCATGTATCAACCATGGTATTAAGAAAGGTATGAGCAAAGCTCAGACCGAGGAGCAGCTGGCAGTAGAATGTGGTTACTGGAACAACTTCAGATTCAATCCGGCAGCTGAGGGTGCGAAGTTCACACTGGACAGCAAAGAGCCAAAACAGGATGAATACCAGGCATTCCTTGACGGGGAAGTTCGTTACAATGCCCTGAAGAGAGCAAATCCAGAAAAAGCTGAAAAACTCTTTGCAAAGAATGAGAAAGAAGCTATGGAAAGATATGCTTACCTGAAGAAACTGGTTACTCTTTACGGAGAGGAATAAAAAGGCCGGTCTTCCCGCGGGAAGCGGCAGGTAATAAAAGGGGCGGTACACTTATTACAGTGTACCGCCTTTTAGATATAGCCGGCTATATGCATGGCCGGATAATGTCCTACGAGACGAGCTTGATTGTGAGGAGTCTGTATGAACGAAAATATATTTGTTGCACTGCTGATCGTCGGTATTCTTGTTATATTCTTCCTTATCTCTTTCTTTGACCAGAAAAGAAGGCTGCGGAAAATGAAACGGAGAATGCTTTACTATTACGGACGAGACAGAGAAATTGAATATTCGGACGAAATTCTTTCTGTGATCGGAGCCTATACTGAGGCAAAAGATACCATGGTGGACGACATCACATGGAATGACCTGGATTTGGATTCCGTATTTATGAAGATGAACCATACATGGTCTTTTGCAGGGGAGGACTACCTGTATTATCTGATGCATATCCCGGCTGAGGGGCCGGTAACCTGCGGGGAACAGGAGGAAATGATCAGTTACTATCAAACCCATGAAAAAGAGCGTCTGCAGATGCAGATGGAATTTGCAGCAATCGGTAAGAATCATTCGTCTTCCGCCTACCATTATATTATGAACAGCATCCATCTAAGTAAAAATGTTCCGATCCAGCACTATGGGGCGCTGCTGCTTCTGATCGTGTCAGTCATATGTGTAATCGCTGCCCCAGCTACAGGAATTGGACTTTTGATTCTCTGTATGGGCGTGAATATCGCGTTGTATATGTCTCAGAGGAGAAAACTGGAAGCATCCATACAGGCGCTTCACCTCTTTTTGAAGCTGGAGGGAAGTGCGGGGAGAATCCTGAAAAGAAAGCTTGTCTGCAGTGAGGAATACCGGAAGCGGCTGGAACAGGATTATAAAAAGCTGAAAAAACAGATTGGCAATGTATCATTTATTAAATCAGGAAACGCAGACAGCCAGTCATTGACGGAAATCGTGTTGGATTATATCCGGATGATTTCTCATGTAGACTGTATTCAGTTCTACAAGTGTATGAAAAGGCTGGAAAAATCTATAGATGTGGTGGAAGATATCATCAGTACTATGGGCTTTCTGGAGAGTCTCATATCCATAGGTTCTCTGCGGGAGTCGCTGCCGTATTACTGTATTCCTGAATTTACGGAAGAACCTGTGCTTGAAATTGTGGATGCCTATCATCCGGAATTATCCGAACCGGTGCCGAACTCCGTGAAAGCAGAGCGCGGAATACTGATTACCGGATCCAATGCCTCGGGAAAGTCCACATTTCTGAAAACGATTGCCTTAAATGTTATACTGGCGCAGTCCATCCATACCTGTTCCGCCAGACAATATAAGGGTGCATGGTTCCGTGTATTTTCCTCCATGGCCCTGCGGGACAATCTGTATAATGGTGAGAGCTATTATATAGCAGAGATCCGTGCATTGAAAAGGATCTTTGACTGGGAGGGAAATGAGACAGTTCTCTGTTTTGTAGATGAAGTACTCAGGGGAACCAATACAGTGGAAAGAATTGCGGCTTCCACACAGGTACTGAAGAAGTTCAGCGAGCGGGGAATTCTCTGTTTTGCCGCAACTCATGACATTGAGCTGACTTACCTGCTGGAAGAACGGTACGGGAATTATCATTTCTAGGAACAGGTTCTTGAGGAGGAGGTAGTCTTTGACTATCTGCTCTATGAAGGAAGGTCCAATTCCAGAAATGCAATCCGGCTGCTGGAAATTCTCGGATATGATCCGGACATCACAGCCGGTGCAGAAAAGATGGTGGAAGGATTCCTGGCGACAGGAAAATGGACGCCGGCAGCCGGTTAATCAAACCAGTTTTTGATCTTAAACAGCCAGATCTCGACTAGTACAATCAGAAGACTGATGACACAGACCAGAATATAGCCATAAGGAGAATCCAGCTCCGGCATATTGACAAAATTCATACCGTACCATCCCGCAATCAGAGTCAGCGGCATGAATATAGTTGTGACAATCGTCAGGAACTTCATAATCTGGTTCTGGTGCATATCCACCTGAGTCTGATGCATCTCCCTCAGCTGCATGGAATACTCCTTGAGCATCTGGACATTGGAATACAGCCGCCCTGCCCGGTCAGCAAAAAGACCGAACAGGAGGCTGTTTTTTTCGTCCTCGGCACAGAAACCATCCGACGCGAAAGTCTCTCCCATATCCTGCAGCTGTTCATAGTAACTCCCTAAGACTGCGAGTTTTCTACGAATCTGAAAGATCTGACGGTTAAAAGAAGCATCATTTTTATCTAGAAGCTGTTCCTCAAGTGATGTCAAGTTTTCCTCAAAATGCTGGAGGAAGAAGACATCGTCCTTAATCAGATATTCCAAAAAAGCTGCAAAAAAGCGAAGAACAGAGGTGGGATGAGATAAAGGGATTTCCTTCATCTGTTCCAAAACAGAGGTGGAGAATCCCTGGTCATCAATAAAGACCAACTCTGTTCTTTCTATAAAAAAGGCAAAAGCGGACCGTTCTCCTGTCAGGGCTTCCCTGGACGGACATGAAAAGGAACCGGATATGAAATCCCCCATCATATCTGCCTTACAGTACTGAATGTTGGCAATCCCCTGCTTCATCATTCTGTAATGACCAGTTTCATGAAAAAGTTCTTCATATTCACTTGAGGTAAGAACAGTAACCAGGCCGGCCCCTTCCGGCAGGGCATCTCCCTCCTGGACCGAAGTTAATTTGTTGTATAAAATATATCTTACCATAGCTGGAATCTTCCTTTCTATACAGAGTGCGGATTCTCTTGCATAAAAACAAAGACATCCGAGTGGGTGAACAGTTACTGAGGAATCCATTTGGGCGTATACAGCAACGTTGAATAACCCCATCGAAAAGTCTGTTTTGGCCTGCTCGACATGTTTATCTAATTCTGATAGAATGAAAAAGGTAAACAGTAATTAGTTTTCCTCTTCCCTATCTGTGAATTCAACAACGTCGCAGATATCACAATTCAATATTTTACAGATATCCTGCAGCGTGTTCAAAGTGATGCTCTTATTTTTTCTGAGGGAGTCCAGTGTCCCGTTTGAAAAATGATATTCATTAATTAGTTTATATTGTGTGAGTCCCTTCTTTTTCAAGGTCTCCCACAATGGAGCGTAACTTATGATAATACTCACTCCCTTCATTCCGTTAAACTAATTATAGGAAAGATCGTAAAATTTCACATTGCCGGTAATCCGGCTATACTAAACGGTTCAGAGGGTAAGTGTTTATTAAATTGGTGTTATATGGGCGAGCTGTAACAAACTGCGGAATAATGTATTTCTAAAAAAAACACATAAAGACCTGAAAAAATTTCCAACCTTTTAATAGTATATATGATAAACTAATAAAAAATAAAAACAATTACCGGCTTTAAGTTCCTGGCGCTATGTACAAGAGGGTGCAGGTGTCAGGCCAAGAGGGAACAAGGTGAGAATCCTTGACAGTCGTGCTACTGTATGCGTGTAGGTTTTTCAGAACCATTGTACACTGGGTGTATGAGAAGGGAAAAGCCGCGATTGCGTAAGTCAGGATACCTGCTTAGAGCTGCTGCCAGTTATTACACGCAATGATAAATGGAGTGGGAAATTGTCTTAGTTATGGTACAGTTTTTGCTGTAAGGGCAATTTTCTATTTGCATGTAATCAAACTGCGGCGGTGTAGGTAATCTGTTAATAGCAATCCATTTCGTATTGGATAAAGACAGAGGACGCAGCAAAAAACTGCGTCCCTTTATATTCAAATGGTTCAGTCTTTAAGTTTAGGAAAAGGGGAGAAACGTATGGCAGGGGTGGTATCTCTCTGGAAAGCATATGAGAAAGATACTCTGGATAAGGTGCAGGGGAAAAACAATGGAAACATAAAAGAATTGGTGGCAGACAGCCACTATAGAAAGATCGGCGAAAGGGCATTTAAAAACAATACAAAGCTCCGCCGTGTTATTCTGCCTGAAAATGTTGTGGAAATAGGGGCACAGAGTTTTTACAATACGATGCTGCGGGAAGTTGAGCTGAAAGGTACAATCTTAATCCGTAAGGAAGCATTTTATAACTGTACAAAGCTGAAGCAGGTAAAGCTTCCTAAAACTACTAACTTTATTGGAAACAGAGCGTTTGCGCAGTGCAAAAGTCTGGAGAGGATGGAGATTGATGTAGGCAGCATATGCAGAGAAGTGAAGGCGGAGGCTTTTTCCGGGTGTGTTAATCTAAAACACATTGCCCTTCCGGCAACGCTCGAAAAGATAGAGCGGCGGGCATTTTATAAATGTACGGCCCTGGAGCAGATTGTTTTGCCGGATAGATTAAGGGAGATCGGCGCAGAGGCTTTTTATCAGAACGCATTGACATCCTTGGAACTGCCGGAGGGACTAATAAAAATTGGGGACAGTGCATTTTTAAAATGCAACAGCCTGCAATATGCAAAGATTCCCTCAACTGTAAAAGTAATCGAAAAGTGGGCGTTTCATGGCTGCAACAGGCTGAAAGTGCTTGAGATTGGTCATGATCCCGAAGAGATCGGGCCATGGGTCATCAACCGCAGTGCAAAGATACGATGTAAAAAGGGCGGGGCAGTGGAAAAGTACTGCCGTGATTCAGGGTTTGAAACAGAATATATCTAGGTAAAAAAAGAATTCAGGGGAACAGTCTGAATCGGGAGTGGAATATTATGGTATATGCAAGTCATCTTCTTAAGGATGAAGAGATGAGACAGGTAGTAGAAGCGACTGATGTTGGGATCGAGAGTATTGAGTTCTCCATTTCTGAAAATCTGGACTGCCTGAATGAAAAGATCGTTGAATACATAGAACGGTTAGAATACATAGGTACCAGGAACCTGACACTGCATGGGCCATTTCTGGATTTGAATCCAATGGCATATGACTCCATGGTAAGGGCAGTGACAAAAGCCCGGTTTACGCAGACATATGAGGCTGCGAAGAGACTGGGGGCCAAAAAGATAATTTTCCATACGGGCTTTCTTCCCGGTGTGTATTATCTGACAGACTGGGCAAAACGAATGGCTGAGTTCTGGAATGAATTTATGGAAGGAAAAAGCGGTGTCCAGATTCTTATGGAGAATGTGTATGATAAGGAAATATCGCCGATGATTGAAGTGGAACAGAAGGTTGAATCCCCGGATTTTAAACTGTGCCTGGATATTGGCCATGCACATTGCTATTCGCCCAGATCTTTGAGTGACTGGATTCAGACGTTTGGAGAGCACGCGGGACATGTCCATATCCACGATAACTGTGGGGACAGGGATTCGCACCTGGGGCTGGGACGCGGGAATATACCGATAGACGAGACATTGGAAATGCTTATGGCGTACATGCCGGATGCAGACTATACGATTGAGTGCAGCATAATGGAAGATGTGCTGATGTCCGGCAGGGCAGTGAGCAGCTGCAGGGAGAAAATGCAGTCAGCAATGAAGACCGGGTGATAAATATCGAATATTTTTGCATATCTATCTAGAAAAATTACCAAAGTTATATCTGGAAAATGGTAGTCTGATACAGTCTGTTAATGCTCTGTGAAATTGTGAAAAGTTGCGGAATTTTTTGTGAAAAATGTGAGAAAACCGTGTGAAAAAACAGTGGACTTTTACTAGTTGATACTATATAATGAACTACATAGATTAAATAGATTATTGTTGTTAGTAAGTAATTAAATATATATATTGCGGTGCATTTCCCGGATAATCGGGAAATGATAATAGGGAAACCGGTGCAAAACCGGTACAGTCACCTCTACTGTAACGTGGACGAAGAAATGATATACCATTGGCATTTATATGCTGAGAAGGTGTTTCGGAGGATGAAGCGAAGTCAGAAAACCTGCCGTGATGATTGTTACGATGTATTTCTGGGATGAAGAAATAGTCCGTTTTGTATACTTAAAATATAATATAGTAAAAAAGATGAGCTCTTCTATCGGAATGATGGAAGAGCTTTTATTTTTAGTTATAGGGTATTGGTTTGAAATAAATAGTATAGATACGGAAAAGAACAGAAGAATGCATTACTAAAAGATAGCTAACAGTCAATGCATGAAACGGGATGCTGGCTGTTTCTATAGTACATTTCAAGCCTATGGCTAAAAAGGAGAAACAGGAGGGATTAAAAAGAATGAAACGAAAGAAAAGAACAAGAAGGGGGTTGTCCTGGCTATTGGCGGTGGCAGTGATAATGACCACCGTATTTGCTGGAGGAATGCCGGTTTTGGCAGAAGGAACTGCAGCGGATACGAATATGTTGTCTGAGATCAGCTTTTCTTCTGATCCAAATGAAGAGGGTGAACCTGTCAAACTAATATCAGAGGTTGACCCTGAAACAAAAGAATGCACAGTAGGTGTTGTTGAAGAGTCGGGGACATTGGGCATATGTGCAGTTTTGAAGGAAGAAGCTGCAGGAGCTACAATTGAGGCTAAGTACCAGAATATTTATAACGATAGCGTGACAACAGCAATGACCAGTGGTGAAGAACTGCTGTTAGACAACTTGGTCGAGTATGGCGGGATCAAAGGTGGAGAGGTTCATATCACTGTCACATTAGACGACAAGATAGAAGAATATACAGTACACGTGGTTCGATTAACGCCTCTTATGGAAATTTTGGTAAAAGATGGAGATAATTCATATTTGACCGGCTTTGATGGAAGCAAAACAGAGTACGAGATTACAGTTCCGGGTGGGACAGAATCAGTTGAAGTCAGCCTGGTGGCCATGGTGTGGGGAGATATTGATAATAATGTATACACTGTCAATGGTGAGCCTGCTGTATTAGAAGACGGTGCTTTCTACGCAACACGCCAGGTTCCATTAACGGAAGAAAAAACTACAATTGTCGCCAAAGCAGAAAAGGAAGGGACTGTCGGGAAAGAATATACTCTTAATATCATCAAAGATATTAAAAAAGTCGACCTGACCGTTACAACGAACCCCGCAGATGCCACTGTAACCATTACAGACGATGCCGGAGCGGCAGTCCAGGGAACAGATGGAGTTTACAGTCTGGAGGCCGGAAAAGATTACAACTATACGATCGAAAGAGAAGGATTTGTAACTCAGACAGGGACGGTTAATCTGACTGACTCAGAGACCAAAAACTTCACACTGGAGTCCGCGGAAGCACCGCTTCTCCTGAAAGGTATTGAAGGATATCAGGCTCAAAATGTTGTATTTGACGTACTTACAAAAGAGGCAACGCTGGTATGCGACACATCCACAAACGTTCAATTAAGAGTCAAGCTGCATCAAGGCACGACAGATAAAGACATGAAGGTCGTTTATACTTATACGGATAGCGCAGGCAAGGATGTAAATGTTGAATCTACGGCAAAGAATCAGTATGAGTCTATGGCAGGTGCTATAAAAGATGATGGCACTCCTAATGATATCACCATTACTGCTACAAAAGGCGGGGTAACAGAAGTTTATACCGTGCATATAAAACAGCTCACGATTCTGACAGGCCTGCAGTTGAATTATGAAAATGGAGATACACTGAAATTTGATCCTGCATTTAAAAAAACAACCACAGAGTATAGGGCGAAAGTTCTGAGTGATGTGAATGCGGTTAACATTACAGTTAAGAATCCGGCTGCTGGTAATTCAAAGGTAATGGTTAACGGAACAGAAGTGACCGGCTCAACCTATAAAATGGATTTGGTTAATGGTGAGAATAAGGCTGTTATTAAAGTGGAAAAAGGGGCAGCAGAGCAAACTTCCTATACCGTCATTATCGATAGAGTACAGAAAGTTGAATTATCCGTGCAGGTGAACCCCAAAGATGCATTGTTTACGATCTATGATGAGGAGAATGAGCGTATATGGCCGGAGAATGGCAAGTATAATCTTTTCCCAGGTGACGATTACAGCTATGCAGTAACAAAACTCGGATATGTAGGCCAGTCAGGTATTCTGAATATCAGCCAGTCCGAGACAAAAGAATTTGAACTGAAGAAGGCGGCAGAAATCACGCTTCCTGAACTTGATGCGGATTATCCGGGCTTCCGTTCCGGCCGCGACAATATGTCAGTTGTGGATGCAAAGACTCCCATTACTCCTGATTCCATTGAAGTAAAGTGGGAACGCCAGACGGGGGAATATGTTAAGCCGACTAGCGGAACAACACCGATCATCGTTGACAACAAAGTCTACACACTTTCAGGGAATAAACTTTATGTTCTGGATAAGGAAACAGGAGAGATCCTGAAGACAAGCGAGACAGTAACACCAACCACATTTGGTTTGATGCCTCCTACATACGCTGAGGGAATGCTCTTTGTACCGCTGGGGAATGGTACAATTCAGTGCTTTAATGCAGAAACACTGGAATCCCTTTGGGTTTATGAGGATCCGGCAGGCGGACGGAGCGAGAGTGCAATTCGTTATGATGATGGATATATCTATGTTGGATTCTTTACCACTAAAAAATCAGGTTTCGTTTGTATTTCCGTAACTGATGAAGATCCATCTCAGCAAACGGAAAGAAAGGCAGCAACCTGGAGAGATGACACTCTTGGCAGCTTTTATTGGGATGGCTGCTGGACCAATGAAAATTATGTAATCTTGTGTACCAATAATGGAGTATTAAACTGTATTGATAAGATGACCGGTGAGATTAAGCAGCAGGTAGATTTAGGAGAACAGGTTCGCTGCGATGTTTCCTATTATAATGGAAGAATTTATGTTGCCAGCCAAAAGGGCAAAGTCCATTCTTATAATTTGAAAGAGGACGGAACACTGGATACAGAGAATCTGATTAATCCGCTGCCTATAGGCGTGCAGAGTACGAGTACACCGGCCATATACAATAACCGACTTTATGTAGGTATTAACGGCGGTGAAATGTTCGGCGTAGAAGGCAATGCGATCCTGGTGGCAGATATCGATCCGAAGACAGGGGCAATGACACCGGCATATGCAGTACCGACAGATGGTTACTGCCAGACTTCCGGTTTGATTATTACCGGTTATGAAAAAGAAGACGGATATGTGTATGTATACTTCCTGGCTAATTCAGCACACGGACAGTTATACATGATTAAGGACAAAGCTGGCCTGAAAGAGGCTGATCCGGCATCCGGTTTATTCTATACACCGACTCATGAGCAGTATTGCATCGCAAGTGCGGTTGCAGACAGCGATGGCAATCTGTACTTAAAGAATGACTCCGCATGGCAGTTCGTATTAAAGCGTTCAGACGTATATCTGAAAGAGGTAAATATAGACGGCGGAAACGGAATTATAGACGGTGGAAAACCATTTGACGGAAGTATCAATTCCCACACGATTCAAGTGGATCCGGGAACAGAAAGCTTCAAGCTGGATCTGACTGCAAATGAAGGTACAGAGGTTATGATTAATGGAGTACCTGGTTCAATGCAGGATATCAAACTTGTTGACGGAAGAGCTGAGATTGAAGTACAGCTTAAGAAGGGCGGTACAGTCAGAACATTTACTTTCCATGTTGTAACAGGACCGGTAGTAAAAGAAATCAGGATTGATAATTCTCCGAATGAAGGAATGGCAAGTGCAGCGTATTCGTTAGATCCTGCATTTGATCCGATGACTACCGAATATACGGCAGGTGTTGACAAGGTTATGAGTGATGCGTATATCTGGCCGACGCTTATGAGTTCAAAAGATAAGATGACAATGACCGTTATCAGTGGAGTTTATAATAAGAACGAAGGCGATGAGATTAAGGGCAGCACGAATTACAAAGGTAACACATATTTTAATGTTTCCTTTGCTGACAGAGAAAATCCAACAATTGCAAAGGTGAAGCTGACTGTAGCTTCAGAGGATGGAACACAATCTAAAGATTATACATTTACCCTGTTTACGCAGAATGCGCTTCCGATTATTACAACTGATGATGGCGCTGTCTCAGAACGTACAGATAACAGTGCAAAGATTAATATGACATCGAATAAGGCGGCAGAGCTGTATTATCTGGTTCAGGCAGCGGATGCAGCAGCGCCGGACAGCGCTAAGATTATAGCAGAAGGAACAAAGGCAGATGTTGTGGAAGGCAAGAATACGATTGAAGTAACGGGCCTGCAAAGAAATGCACAGAAGCTCTATATGGTTCTGAAAGACGCATCAGGCGCCGAATCTGCAGTACGTATTCTGGATATCGCATCTGTGATTATATCCGGTGACATGAATGGCGATGGGAAATTAACCAACCTGGATGTATCCATGCTGTTGAACAAGGTAACAGCAAACGAAGATGTTGATCTGGAAACAGGAGACATCAATGGAGATGGAAAGATAAGCAATTTAGACGTATCTATGCTGTTGAATAAGGTAACAGCAGGCAATAATTAAAATAATTTAGAAGGATGATAAGATGAAGGCTGGAATAGCAGAACACAGAAAACAGAAAAAAAGATGGATGGCGGGAATATTGGCTATGCTGACTGCTTTTTCAGCCATTATCTGGCAGCCGTTAGTCACGAAGGCGGAGGAGACCATTCCTGTGGAGGAATTTGTTCCTGCGGAAGAATCCGTTCCTGTGGAAGAACCTGGTGAAACGGTTCCTCTCGAAGGAATTAAACTTAATAAAACCGGCCTGGTGATGAAGTCGGGAGACCAGAGAAGCCTGACAGCACAACTGCTTCCGGAAGATACAACTGAGCAGCCGGAAATCATATGGAATTCGGATGATACGGAAGTTGCAGTAGTGGAAGGAAACGGAAATGAGGCAATTATAACTGCAGCAGAAGGCGGCGGAGGCACGGCTGTCATAACAGCATCGGCAGGAGATTTTTCTGCTGAATGTCTCGTTCTGGTAACCGTGCGGGAGCCGTTACTGGAGAGTATCATCTTTATGCAGAATAGTTCTGGCAGCAATCGGTATGAACTCACAGAAGGAGTACCGGGCAGCAATGAGTATACGCTCAGAATTCCGGAGAACACCAATGTGCTGTATGCCAGGCCCCAGCTCAGAGATGATGTGATGGGAACGATTACAGCCAGGTTCATGGATTTGAATACTGGTCAGGAAACTGCGGTTGAGATGCCGGTAGACGAATCCACATCTCTGACCAATAATACTACCGGGCGGATTATCAATGCCTATGATACAGAACCAAAAGAGCTGGTACTGGAAGTGACGGCGGATGATTGGACGGAAATTTATCAGGTTCATATCGTAAGGGGAACCTATCTGGGTGATTTTAGTCTTACGGATGACAAGGGGGAAGAGATTCCCTATACCCCTGATTTTAAAAAGACCGTTTATGAGTATGCCGTGCATGTGCCCTCGACTGCCGAGCAGATCAGGATTAACCTGTCACCGGCGGAAGAGACCAGTACAAGTCTGATGGTGAATGGAGAACCGGCAGAAAACGGCAGTTACATTTTGCCGCTGCAGGGTCAGGATACAACGGCAGTTTTGAGTGCCGGTGATGGATACCAGTCATCGCCTTATGAATACCAGCTTTCTGTGTATGTGGATCCGGTCTGCCGCTTGGATGTAAAGGTAGAACCGGAGGATGCGGTGTTTGCCATTTATGATGCCGGACATGTGAAGCTGACCCCAAAAGACGGAAGCTATGAACTGGTCAGTGGGGACGAATATACATATACTGTTTCCGCAGAGGGATATCAGACGCAGAATGGAGCAATCAGACTAATACAAGATGAAGAGAGGACTTTTACCCTGCATAAATCTTCCGGCAGCGGGCTTGAAGAACTGGATGCGCAGTGGGGCGGATACTGGAAAAATGAAAGCAATCAGAACATAGTAGATGCCATGGCGCCGGCTGCCCGATTGGAGGCGGAGGTTTCATGGCAAAAGCAGTATGGTGAGAATGCTGATTATGGCAAGAGTGTCAGTGACGGAATTCTTGTGGAGAATTATATCTGCTGCTTCAACGGCAATATACTCATGTATTTGGATAAGGATACTGGTGAGATTGTAAAAAGCGTAAAGATGGCAGCATGGGGGAACAGCTCTTTTACGAAGCCGTTATATGCAGCCGGGATGATCTTTGTTCCGCTCAGCGATGGAAAACTGCAGGCGTTTAATGCAAGAACGCTGGAGTCTATGTGGATCTATAAAGATAATGTGGGCGGAAATGCGGCATCGGCGCTTCGATACGATTCCGGATATATATATGCCGCATTTGCAAATGGCAATCTGGTGTGTATCTCTATAAATGACGAGAACCCGAACAGCACAAATGAAGAAAAACTCGCAGTGTGGAAACAGTATGACAGTAAGGGATATTATAGAACCGGTGTTTATACCAGTGAAAAATATCTGTTTGCCTGCAGTCATTCCACAACGCTGTACTGCTAGATAAAAAAACAGGAGAGATCGTGCAGAAGACCTCTCTGCCCTTAGAGGCCGGGGCGGCTTCGACAGCGGTCAGTTACGAAAACGGGCGAATATATTTTGCCACAGAAAATGGATATTTATACAGTTATACATTGGACGAAGATGGAAAGCTGGATACAGAAAGCAGCACATCCCTGAAGCTGGGAGGCGCAGTCTTTGGAACGCCCCTTGTCTACAATAACCGGGTCTACGTGGGCAGTGCATCCAAAGATAAGTATGGTGTTGTCCAGGGGCCGTATTACCTGAATGTTGTACAGATAGATGAAACCGCCGGAAGTTTGACACTGGCGTATCAGATGGAGACTGAATATGGAGCAAAAGGGCCGGGTACTCTGACAACAGCTTATGAACAGCAGGATGGATATGTATATGTATATTTCACCACTGACAGTCCAAACGGAATGCTGTACCTCTTAAAGGACAAGGCAGGCGCAGATGCGCCGGGAGAGGGAAGCGGTTTATTCTATCAGCAGAGAGAGGTCTCGGGGGCTGGAAGCGGAAGTGTATTGATTGATCAGGATGGACACATGTATATTCGTTATGAATCCGCATGGCTGTATGCCCTGCGTCCAACAGGGGTATATCTGGAGAGCGTAGAGCTGGCAGGAGGCAATCCGGTGCTGGATGGTGGCCGAGAGTTTGACGGACAGGCGGTAAAGCACAGTATTCTGCTGGATAGTGGTGAAGATAAGGTCACTCTTACCCTGAAGGCCAATGAGGGAACGACGGTCTCTGTGGACGGCAAGGAGGGGAATGTACAGGAGATAACATTGACAGACGGCCGGGCGGAGGTGACCGTGATTCTGACAAACGGGCAGGAGACCCGCAGTTATCAATTCACTATCCAGCAGAGAAGCAGCGATATATTATTGAAAAATCTGCAGGTGAGTTTTTCACCCATGGTAACTGTTATGGAGATGGAAATGGAACCGGCTTTCGAGCCGGAGCGTACAGATTATAAAGCCTCGATTTATGGTGAAAGCAGCCAGGCAGCTTATTATATCTGGCCAAGGCTGCCGGAGGGTTCTTCATCTACAATAAAAGTTACGGTCGAAAGCGGATCAAGTGCGGGGACAGAACTGAAGCCTGTGCCGATTTATCTTGGCAAGGAAGTGTTGCAGCGATATACATTACTTACATCGGGACTGATACCGACTGAGGTTGCGGTTACCGTAACGGCTGAGGACGGAAACACTCAAAAAGTATATAGAATTACCTTGTTTCAGAACAATGAGCAGCCCAAGATAACAGCTGGTTCAAACGCGCTGATTACCCGCGCGGAGAAAAGTGTGACGGTTCGTGTGAACGCGAGTATGGACGGATACTTATACTATCTGTCCGAGCAAAAGACAGCAGTCACAAAAATGCCTACGGCAGCCGAGATACGAAAGAATGGGAAAAGGATGGCAGTGAAGGCCGGGGAAAATACCGTGACCATTGATGGGTTCGACCGGGAAGCCGCTGTTCTCTATCTCTATGAGATGAGTTATGCACAACGCTGGAGCAGCGGCGTGCAGATTGATATACCGGCTTACACATTTGTGCCGGTCGATCCCTCAGGAAAAGGCGACCTGAATGGGGACGGTAAGATAACCAATTTAGATGTGAGTATTCTGCTGGATGCAGTCACGGCGGGGCGACCGTTGTCACCGGATATAGCAGATATGAATAATGACGGAAAAGTAACCAATGTAGATGTAAGTGCGCTGCTGGATCTGGTAACGAAGGGCAGCTAAAACGCTTAGGGTGCCAGAAAAAGAGTGGACAACATGGTTTTTGAACCATGATAATCCTATATAAACAATATAATTACAAAGCAAAGGAGAATTATTATGAAAGTAAAAAGAAAGTGGGCGGCATTGTTAGGTGCAGTAGTTATGGCAGCATCCTGTGCCATGCTGTCTGATGGAAATGTCGTTAAGGCGGCCAGTAAACCTGTGGTTTCATCAAGTGCGGCAAATGCAACCGGAAATATTGGAGATACGATTGTAGTACCTGTCTCATTTTCAAGTGAGAGTGAAGATCTGGTTGCTATCCATGGGGAACCTTCTTTTGATACGTCAGTTCTGAAATTTGCAGGCGTTGATTATGTAGGGATTCCAGCAGGAATGCCCTCTGTGGCAGGTGGGAATTTTGGATTTGTAACAACAGAAAACTTCAGTAGCGGTACAATTAATGTGAAGTTTGAAGTTTTAAAATGTACTACTGATCCGATTACTGTAACAATTAATAATTTATACTACACCAGCAGTGAGGCAGACGGCGACCCAACAGTTGTTTCAGCAAATGTTACAGTGAACCATCCTGCTGACCAGAATCAGGTAGAAGAGACGAAAGCAACTTGTGTAGATCCGGGCCACAAGAAAGTGACTTGCGGTGTTTGCGGCAAAGTGCTTTCCGACGAAGATACTCCGGTTCTCGGACATGACGATGGAAAATGGAAAGTGGTAAAAGAAGCAACCTGTAAAGAAAAAGGTACAAAAGAATTACGCTGTACAAGAGATAATGCACTTCTGAAAACAGAAGATATACCGCTTCTTGACCATTCCTGGGATAAAGGAAAAGTAACAAAAGAAGCAACCTGCAAGGAAAAAGGCGAGAAAACTTATACATGTAAAGTTTGCGGAGATACAAAAACAGAAGCGATTGCACTGAAAGAACACTCTTGGGACAAGGGAAAAGTGACGAAGGAAGCAACCTGCAAAGAAAAAGGCGAGAAAACTTACACCTGCAGTATTTGCGGAGATACAAAAAAAGAAGCAATTGCAGTGAAAGAACACTCCTGGGATAAGGGGAAAGTAACAAAAGAAGCAACATGCAAAGAAAAAGGTGAGAAAGTTTACACCTGTAAAGTTTGCGGAGATACAAAAAAAGAAGCAATTGCAGCGAAAGAACATGAATGGGTTGTCAGTGATGATACCGATAAAGACGGATGGAAGGTAGTAACCAAGGCGACAACTACGAAAGAAGGAAGCAAAGAAAGAGTTTGCTCCATATGTGGTGAAAAAGAGACCGCTGTGATCGCTAAGCTTTCAGCAGATCCTGCAAAACCAGGAAACACCGATAATAAGAACAATACTGACAATAAAAAGAATACAAAGTCATCTACTGTAAAGACTGGAGATACCATGAACATTGCGTATCTGGTAGTGCTTCTTGCAGCAGCAGGCGGTGCAGCTGTTATTGCAGCAGGACGTCGTAAAAAAAATAAATAGCAATTAAAAAACAGTTTCTGCCCCAGGGTATCAGGTCATGCATACCTTTGGGCGGAACTGCGGCTTAACTGCAGAATAAGGCGTTCCCAAGGGCATTCCGTAATACATGCCCTGCGGGGATAAAGTGTTAGAGAATGATTCAGCCTTAAGCCTTCTGATCAGGGTTTTGAGGCTGGGTCATATTTTGAGTAAATTGGGAGTGGAGTTTAAAGTATGAAGCGACATAAGATGATAGAAACATTAAAAAAAATAGGTGCAGCATCCGCAGCAGTGTGTCTCGCAGCACTGTTTTTTATCATGCTGGCGGTTTCTGGCCATACAGCTCCGGAGAATCCCATGGAAGACAAAGATGCGGATGCATCCCGTATGTATTTGACATCGTCCACACTTGCTATGGATGAGACGCAGCTGGCAGATGTGGAGAATGCCAACATCAATACCGGAGAAGAAGGGCATAAAGAGGCCCAGGAGGAAAAAGAAAAGGAACAGGAAGAAGATCAGGCAGAGCAGGGGGAGATGCAGCAGGAGGATGATAATGCGCAGGAGAACCAGCGGGAACAGGTAAATGCGAATACCTCAGATCCGTCCTTAAGCACGCCTTCAAGAGACAGCTTGCTTGCCTTGATTGATAAGCATAAGAATAACGATCCATCCAATCCATCTCAAGGAGGAGAAGGACCAGGGGGGAAGAAGGAGATCATGGCAATCAGGGAGGCGGGGAGCCGGGAGGAAATGGTAGCAAGCCTACGGAGGGCGGCAAGGTCATTACCTTGAATCCGGAGGAATCCAGTAATTTATTTGAGACCAATCTCAAGAATGGAAGGGTAGATGAACCAAAGTATGACTTAAAGATTACACTTACAGAGAAAGGGAAAAAATTAAAGTTACTCAGCCGAAAAGTAACTCGGAATGGTTCCTCATTCCTGTATCCGAAGGATAAGGGGATTTCACTCGAACAAGGGCACAATAAAGTTTCAGTGACGCTATGTTTCCGGGATCCAAAGACGAATGATCAGATTTATGCATCTACGGAGGTATATAATATTATCTACACACCGAAAGATCACTTTTTACTTACAGTACAGGTCTTAGGCACTAACGACATAGTATATCTAAAAAATGGAGACGATTATACCGTTTATAATAAAAACATCAGCCTGAGAGTTACTGTATCGAAGGGGACTAAGCAGTATAAAGAATATTTAAGGAAGATTCCCTCAGACGGGGACGATCTAACCCCCAGCGATTCTTCCGGCAGATATGATTTAAAGTTGAATGTGGGTCCTAATAAATATCGTGCACGTGGAGGAGATGGGCAAAACCAAGAAGTGTGTGAATTTACAATCACCTATAAAACAGAGATAGATACACTGCAGTTAATAAGCAGAGATAAGAAAATTGACGAAAAGGCTGAAAGTACCAGCTTTGGGGGTCGCAAGGAGCTAGACTATAAATCAAAGTCAGACGAACTTGAGTTTCTTGTTACTCTCTCAAACGGTAATGACCAGATAACAAGAGTCGATGTGGAGAATCGGTTAGGGTCTACCGCTCTGCATGAGCAGATATCTCCAGGTGAGTATATGTCTTATAAATTAGATGCCGCCGGGCCGACAAGTATAAAAGTGACATTTAAAGACTCCCAGGGGATGGAACAGTTTTATATTTGGGATATCAAATATGAACCAGACAGAAGTGAAAGCGAAAACAATGACAAGGCGCCGTTTATTAAAACTAATCTTGGATCAGAAAAAGTAGACCGCAGCCCGTGGCAATTTGAGGCTGCATTTTATGCACATGACGGGCGTAAACTTTCAGCAAGATACGCTCAGGTATATTTGAATGGAGAAGAATTGATATTTTCCGGTATAGCCGGTGAATTTTTTGTATATGATCTATACCTGACAGAAGGACCCAATTATCTCAGTGTTACAGTAACGGATGACGAACAGTATACAATCACGGAACAGTATACGGTGACATTTAGTCCGGATAAAGAAAGCGTTCAGGTGCGTTTGATTCTTTCGGCTAATGTAATAGGGCTGGGAACCAAGATAGATGAGTATGTGACTGTCCCTGGCGGACAGACCATTGCCCAGATTGTGAATGACCGGCTGGAGGCTTATGGATATACACCAATATATGAGGGCACTCCAACAGACGCTGCATATTTCCTGAATTATATCGATAAACCCGGGATTCTCGATGGATGGTCAATATCCGATGAACAGCGGGAAATGTATGAGTTGCAGGGAATTACTATTGAAGAGCCAGCCAGCAATGACAGTCTGGGAAAAGATGTATTCGCAAGCGGCAGCGCAGGGTGGATGGTTACACAGAATAATGGTTTTATCGGAAAGAGCATGGGCGTATATGGAGTTAGGGACGGTGATGTCATACAGGTAATGTTTACGATTAATAATGGGGAAGATATTAACGTGGATCCCAACAGCGGAGCCTACTAACAGCTAATAAGACGATGTACGAGGAGGAAGAAGAAATGAATAGTCAGACAGATTCGGTCATACAGGAGATTGAAAAGGTAATCATCGGCAAGCGGGAGGTGGTAGAGAGGGTGCTCATGGCGATCCTTTCAGAGGGGCACATCCTGCTGGACGATGTACCTGGTGTGGGAAAGACAACGCTTGCAGTTGCCTGCTCCAGAGTCATGGGGATGGATTATAACCGAATCCAGTTTACTCCGGATGTAGTGCCTTCCGATATTGTCGGATTCTCTATCTATAATAAAGAATATGGAAGCTTTGATTATAAGCCCGGCGTGGTGATGACAAATCTCCTGCTGGCAGATGAGATTAACCGAACTTCCAGCAAGACTCAGTCTGCTCTTCTGGAGGTTATGGAAGAGGGACAGGTGACGGTAGACGGCACAACCCATCTGCTTCCACGGCCATTTGTGGTGATCGCCACACAGAACCCCGTGGGGTCAGCAGGTACCCAGCTCCTGCCTCAGGCGCAGCTGGACCGTTTTATGATTAAACTGGAGATGGGGTACCCGGACTTTGAAAGCCAGGTGAATATCCTGCGGGACCGCCAGACGGCAAACCCCATTGACGAAACGGATGAAATTATCCACAGAGACACAATCCTTTCAATGCAGGAGGAAGTCCGTGGAATTCATGTCAAAGATTCCATTCTGGAATATGTAACGGCATTGGCTATGGAAACCCGGAAGGATGAGATGATCCGTCTGGGAGTCAGTCCCCGAGGCGCACTGGCGGTAGTAAGGATGGCAAAAGCCCACGCCTATCTGGACGGCAGAGATTTTGTGATGCCGGAAGATGTACAGCAGGTCTTTGTGGATGTCTGTGCACACCGTCTTATTATGAACCCGAAAGCAAGGGTCTCAGAGCTTTCGGCGGCGGATGTCCTGAAACAGGTTATGAATAGAACAAAATCTCCGGACAGCGGACGTTGAGGAGGCAGAAATGGTAAAATCCAGAGTTCTGTGGGCTATATGGCTGTTATTTACGGTATGCTTTTGTATAATGGCAGGCGGCACGGCCGGATATCTGCTGATTGCTGTTTCCGTGGTGCTGCCGCTTCTGGCAGGTTTGCTGACCAGGCTGGCAGCGTCCGGGCTGAAGGCAGAGCTTACAGCAGAGTCCTACAGTGAAAAAGGAGCCGCGGCATCCGGCCAGGTGATTGTTACGAATACCAGCTTTCTTCCGGCCGACCGCCTGCTGTGCAGGGTCAGCTGCGAGAATCTGCTGACCGGAGAAGTTGAGAATACAACGCTGCGGATGGCGGCACCAGGAAAGATGCGTGCGGCAACGGAAATAGAGATAAAAAGCCGGCATTCCGGCCGGGTGAGATTGACGCTGCGGCAGCTTACACTTTTTGATCCCTTCGGCCTGTTCCGGTTCCGCATCCGATTAGGCCGTGAGATTTCGGCGCTGACGATGTTTGCCCCGCGTACATTTTCTGTGGAAACGCAGATTGCCTATGGGGAAAATGCAAATCTGGACAGTGATGAATACTCCATGAAAAAGGCGGGATATGATCCGTCAGAGACATTTGCGGTTCGTGAGTATCAGCCGGGTGACCGGATCCGGCAGATCCACTGGAAGCTGACGGAGAAGTTCGATAGTCTTATGGTACGAGATTATGGCCTGCCGATTCAGAACACGATACTGCTGCTGCTTGAAACCGGAAGAATAAAAGGGACAGAGAAGACAGATCCGTCCTGTCTGGACGCATTGGCGGAGGCAATTCTCTCGGTATCCCAGGAATTGATCAGCCAGCAGATTGTACATACGATAGGCTGGCAGAATCATGAGGAGAATACGTTTTCCAGTATGGAAATTGAAACAGATGAGGATCTGAATATTGTGCTTCCGGGGCTTCTTGGAGCAGTTCCGGGAGAAGATGAGATGTCTGCTGCGGAACATTACCTGAAGACCCGTGAACAGCTGGAGTTTGCCCATGTGGTTCTGTTTACCCCGCAGCACCGTTCGGCATTAAGCTTTCTGGCAGACCAGTGTCTGCTGACGGAAGTTCTGTGTGAAGAAGGCGGGGCAGGTTATGACCGGCAGGATGGGATATCCATGATTGGAACCGGACCTGAGACAATGATGGAATATCTTTCTTATATAGAAATATAGAATCAACTGCAGTTGTAAATGAAAGCATATTAAGAATATATCAAGAGAAGTGGCGGAAGATAAGCAAATGGTAGAGAAAACAACGAAAAAAGCGAAGGCTGCTGAACAGAAAGCATTTCATCTGTACAGCGTTGAAAAACAGGGAAATAAGAAAAACAGAGCAGCGGCTTATCTTGTGGACTGGATTTTTTTGTGGCTGTATCTGGCCGGAAGCACAGGATGGCTGGTATCGGCGTTTCAGATTCCGGTCAGTCCGGGATTGTTCGCAGGTATGCAGGGAGTCATTGCCCTGCTGATGCTCCTGGCCGGAGCGGGCAGGGGAAAAGCCCGTTTTTTAAAGATCGCGGCATGGTGTGGCCTGTTGGCGGTTACGGTCCTGATGTTTAGGGATATCTGGAACGACGGCATACATATTTTATATAATCATGCGGTAGACGTACTGGGAAAGCAGTATCCCTATCTTTTGCCGGCTTATTATGTGGCGGCAGAGGGAACAATGGAGACGGCCTGCATGTATGCTGCACTGGCCTGGATGTCCGGAATGCTTGCAGTGTTAGGGCAATATCTGGTCCGGACCGGAAACAGACTTCTTCTGGGTATACAGATTGTGTTTATTCTGCTGGTGCAGATGGTTGTCGGGATCGCTCCGGAACTGTTATGGAATATAGGTTCTTTCTTATGCCTGCTTGCCGTGTGGATACGGGGGCATGGGGAGATGGTTCCGGCAGGGAAACAGCGTCTGGCTTCTCTCCAGGTATTCGCCCTCGTGGCAGCGGGAAGTGCTCTCCTGCTTTTGGGGGGCAGCATTGTACTTGGGAAGACCACTGTTACGGAGGATGATTTATTTGCAGGATGGAAAGAAACCTGGAAGTCTATGATGGAAGAGTCACGCTACAGCGGGGACGCAGAGGTTCTTCCGGAGGGCCGGTTTAAAGGGCTTGGATCTTTTGAAACCGAAAATAAGCCGGTACTGGAAGTGACCATGACAACACCGGAGTCCTATTACCTGAGAGGGTATACCGGCAGTCAGTATACGGGTACCGGATGGACAGATATTCCGTCGGAAAAGCTCTGGGAGGGAAGAAATTTGTTTTATTGGCTCCACCAGGGGGGATTCTACGGACAAGAATGTCTGGGAGATGCGGCAGTGGCGCTGGATGAAGAGGCGGCTGCGGAAGAAAAGAATACAGTCGCGGTCAGGAACCTGGCGGGCAGTTCCAAGTACTGTTATGTGCCATATGAATTACAGTCGGTGAAAGAAGCGGATCTGCAGACCAGGATGGATGCCCAGAAAATAGGAGATGCCGGACTGATTGCCGGAGGCTGGAATGGAGAACGAGAATATGTATTTCAGGCGCTTTCTAACCAGGTGACCAAATACCCGGCCTACGATGCCAGGCTGCTGGATGAGAAGAATCTTACGGAAGCGGGGAAAGCATACAAGCGAAACGAAGAATTCTACAATGAATTTGTTTATGCTACCTATCTGGATATCCCATTTGAACTTACGTCTGTCTTGCATGATCTTATCGATACGGGAGAGACAGAACAGGGTGAAAAGCATGTGGACTATGCAGAGGCGAAACAAAATATACTGTACGTGCTGACGGCAGATTATACGGATACGAAGAAGCTGGAGGGAAGCTGGAACGGGTCGGATTTCATACAGGAATTTCTGAATTATTCTAAAAAGGGATATTCTGTACATTTTGCAAGTGCAGCGGCTATGATGTTCCGTTACTATGGGATCCCGTCCCGTTATGTGGAAGGATATCTGATTACGCCGGAGGATGTCAAAGCAATGACGGCAGGAGAACCGTATATTCTGGATGATACTCATGCCCATGCCTGGGTGGAATACTATCAGGACGGTGTTGGCTGGCTGCCCTTTGAGGTTACCCCATCGTACATAGGTACTATGGATAAAGCGGAGGATTTCCAGGATATTTCCGGGCTTTCAGGCCAGGGATCGGAGAACCAGCCCGATGAGCCGGAGGAAGAAAAGGAAGAGCAGAAGAAAGAAGAGGAAGACGAGATTGACTGGCTTCTGATTCTGGAGATTGTTTTAATAGCAGGAATCTGTCTCATGCTCTTGGTTATGCTTGTATTTCTAATCTGGATCCTGCTGCAGAGACACAAAAGCAGGAAGACGAAAAAGCTGTTTGGCTCTGCGGACAGAAGGCTGGCGATCAGGGCGCTCTTTGAGTACAGTATGAATATTCTGTCCGTGGCCGGACTGGATATAAGGAACACGTCCCTTTACGATTACAGAGAACCGGTGGGGGATATGTTTGACGAAGAAACAGCGGCACAATATGAGGAGATCGTGAGAATCCGTCAGGAGGCGGTCTACAGTGACCATGAGATTACAGAGGAACAGCGGGAAATGCAGGATGCATTTAAAAATAAGATCTGGAATCGGATCTATAAGAATGGAAGCATCATACAGAAGTTCCGTCTGAAATATATCTATTTCCTGTAATAGAACAAATATGCCGGGGTTATGAATAAAAGGAAGCTGCAAGGAGGAAGAAATGAGGGAAAAAAACAAAAAATCACAAAAAAGGGTTCTGGCACGGATACTGGCATTGATCCTGATATTTACGATGTCTGTCACGCCGATTTCCCCGTTTCTTTCGGAGGTTCAGGCCGCATCCGTTGAGAATCCATGGGACGGGAAAACGATGACGGTTCCGGATCTGGATGAATACGGAACGTATCTGATCCGCACGGGGGCGGAGCTGGCCTGGTTTGCAGCAGAAGTAAACCGCGGGAATGGCGAGATAAACGGAAGACTGGAAAACTATATTTACTTGAACAACTATAATACGAACCATAATTGGACGATGATTGGAGATACAGAAGAGAATCCCTACAAGGGAAACTTTGACGGAAATGGTCAGAAAGTCGTCTATATGCGGGCCGAAATCACCCAAAAGGATCCCGAACACCGTTATGCGGGGCTTTTTGGAGTTATTGACGGAGGAAATGTCAAAAATGTGACAGTTCTGGGAAAAGTACTGCAGAATTATGGGAATTACGGACTGATAGGGGGAAGCGATGAGCTATATGTCGGCAGCGGCGGTATCGCAGGATATCTGAAGAGCGGGCAGATTACGAATTGTACAAATTATGCGCGGACAACGATGGACGGAGAAGCTATGTACCGGAATTCAGGCGGTATTGTTGGAATCTGTAAAGGGATAGTGATGCGCTGTACCAATGAAGGAAAGCTGTCTACAATCATTGGTTTTGCCCAGAATCATGTGGGCGGAATTGCCGGTCTGGTTTACGGAGCAAATGCCCAGGTGACGAATTGTATGAATAGTGCTACTGTACAGGGATACATTTGCGTCGGGGGTATTGCCGGAGCAGTTAAAGGCGGTTCAGAGATCAATGCAAGCTGTAACTACGGGACAATAAAAGCCAATTCGACTGCCGGCGGAATTGCCGGACGTGTATCCACGACAGGTCTGTACACAGATGGAACGGAAAAAGAATGTGCCGTACGTAATGTTTACAGCTTGGGCGATATGGCTACATACGGAACCGGAACAGGTGCTCAGATGGGCGGTATTGTAGGAGAAGCGGGCTATGACAACTGGACACAGGAGAAACTTCCGCCGAGGCCTGTAATTGAAAACGCCTACTCCACTGTGCAATTTAGTAATAACATGAATAGCAGGCGGGGGGGGATTATCGGCTATCTGATCAGCGGTGCTTATGGCACCGTTTATGGACTTGCTACTCCGGATAAAGGTCTGAATCCGGTTGGGGCAACAAGTGACAGGGGCATTCAGATTCTGGGTGAGGCGCTTATGTTAACGGAAGCAGAATTGAAGAGCGCGGGAATGATTGAAAAACTAGGCAATGGCTTCACTATGGCCGATACCTATGATATCCAGAACAATGGTTATCCGAAGTTGGTATGGCAGGGTCTTCCGTCTGCGCTGCTGTCTGCAATCGATGATTCCCTGATGGAGCTGAATGGCTGGCTGACAGCGGCAAACCGGAAAAAATATGGAAAAAATTATCCTCGGATTGAAAAATTAGTCAAAGATTATAAGGACAAATTGGGAGCAGTTATAAACCAGGAAGAGTTGGATACGGTCATGGAGGAGGCACGCGGAAAGCTGAAAGAAGTGAAACCGGGAATCGATGCGGATAATGAATTAATGGAAGCGATTGATAACAGCATAATAGCGCTGGAGAATTATCGGAGCAGGCTCATTGATAAGCATCCTGATCTGACAGAAGGGCAGAAGCAGAATCTGGATTCTGTAGTGAGCGATTACCGTAAAAAAATGAATGCGGCTGAGACACCAGAGGAGGTGCGCCTGCTGCTCAGGGACGGACGAGATACGCTGGATGCAAGAATTGCAGGTTTTGAGGCAGATAAGAGGCTGGAAGAATTACGGGCAGATGCTATCCAGCAAATGACGGATTACCGTGCAGATGAAAGTTACGACAGTCTCTGGATGTTTAAGATTCGTTTAGCACGTGAGAAAGCCTTGGAAGTGATTACACAGGCGAAAACGGCTGCGGAAGTTACAAGCGGCCTGGCAGAAGGGCAAAATAGTATTGATGCGGTGATCGACCAGATTCCTGAGGCAGGTGCATGGGATGGTAAGACCCTGACTGAGCCGGCAGTGAGTGAACGGGGGATTTATCAGATTACGAGTGGAAGTGAGCTGGCTTGGTTTGCAAATCAGGTAAACACCGTGCAAGATGCAGAGGGGATCAGCGGCGAACTGTGTAATGACATCAGTCTCGGTTTTAAAAACTGGAAACCGATTGGCAATACAAAAGCATATACAGGAAGCTTTGACGGTAAGGGATACCAGATCAGGGGGCTTTTTATTGAACGGGCAGATATTTATTCGGGACTGTTCGGTCAGCTGCGCGGCAAAAACCAGGTGATTCAGAACCTTTCGGTTTCGGGTACAATTCAGGCAGATGGCAAAGTGGATTATGCAGGAGGGGTTGCAGCCTATGTGTATGGAGCCGATTCAGCTAACCAGAGCCAGATGATAAACTGCCATAGCAGCGTCAGCATCAGACAGGATCAGATAAAGGCCTTAGGAGGCGGATCCGGTGGTATTGTAGGTTATGCGGCCAATGTGGCTGTATCAAACTGTTCAAACACCGGATCTGTGGTCATAGGTCCTGCGGGAAAAGGCGGGATCAGCTATGCGGCAGGCGGCCTGATTGGACAAATTGGACCTTCTGTCAGATTACAGACCAGTTATAATGCAGGAACTGTACAGTCAAGCCATACAGCAGGCGGTTTGGCGGGGGCAGTCGGCGGTAGAGGATCCGAAATCTATTCAAGTTATAATTGCGGAGAAATTTCTGCTAAGTATAATTCAGGCGGCCTGGTTGGCGGTGCTTTTACAGGATCCAGTATCAAATGGTGCTACACTTCCGGTTCTGTTAATCTGAATGAATCGGGCTTAAAAGCAGGGGCAATATTTGGAGATTTCAATCCGGGTGATTATGAGGTGTTATATGCACTGAAACGTAGTGACTCTCAGAAGATTGACCTGGTTGGCGGGTCAGAAGATTTCTCAGCGTCAGGAAGATTTCTGGAGTCGGACGCGTTGCACAGTGACGATGCGCTAAATGCTGAACGGGGGCGGCAGCTGCTTTATCCGGGATTACCTGGAATATCAGAACGGCTATCCGATCCTGAGCTGGCAGATAACGGTGGATGATTTTAGGACAGGAGCGGTTTCAGCACTTCAGAACTATAAAAAAGCAGAAGATTACAGTGGGGAAAACTGGAGTATTATTCAGCAGCTGATTGAGGAAGGAACGGCACAGATTCAGGAAGCAGAGGATATTGAGACAATTAACGCGGCATTAACCCAGGCAAGGAATATGATTGACGAGGTTGAAACAAAGGCCGAGTCCAATGATCGGGAGCTGCAGGCAGCTAAAGATAATGCCATCTATGAAATTGAACACTACGTAGATCTCAGTGAGTACCGTGATGAGGAAAAAACAAAGATTCTGAAGTATATTGAAGAAGCGAGAAAGTATATTTTAATGTCGCTTGACCTGGAAGAGGTCACCCGTCATTTGAATGAAGCGAAGGCAAATATCGACTATGAAGAAACAGCGTGGGAGCATGAGTATAATGAGAATCGGAAAGCCGCAGAGGAGGTTGAGACTTATATCGGAGAGATTGGTGAGGTAATATATATACCTTATGTGAAAACGTCAATTCAGACTGCAAGAAGTGCTTACGACAAGTTAACAGACAGGCAGAAAGAACTGGTAACAAACGTCCAGGTACTGCTGGATGCGGAAGCTGAATGGGAAAAGCTGGAAGAAGAGTATGAGGCCACAGAAATGGATAAGGAGATGGCTGCTATAGTTGACGAACTTATTGAAGCAATTGGTGAAGTAACCGCGGACAGCAAAGAGGCCATTGATGCGGCCCGAAATGCATTCGATGCACTAACAGAAAACCAGAAAGTACTTGTCAGCTATCCTGGAAAACTGACCGAGGCAGAAGCGGCATACAATAAGCTGTGTGCATCTGTTGTTGCGGGGATGATCGCGGCAATCGGGGACATTACCATGGACAAATGGGATGTGATAGCAGAGGCTCAGAGGGCATATGACGAATTGACAGATGACCAGAAGGCCCTTGTGAATGATTATCCGGTTCTTCAAAATGCAATAGCAACCTACCAGAACCTTACAGTGGCACAGAATGTAATTGAAATGATAGAAGCAATAGGAGATGTGACACTGGAAAGCCGTAATGTTATTATGGCTGCAATCAGCGCCTATAATGGGCTGTCCGGGGCTCAGCAGGAGCTTGTACACAATTACGACATGCTGGAAGCAGCGACAATTCTCTACGAATCGCTGTCAGCTATCCAGCAGGTAATAAAAATGATCGACCAGATCGGAACGGTAAGCCAGACAAGCGGTCCCCAATTGGAGGCTGCACGCAGTGCCTACAATAACCTGACACCGGATGAGCAGAGAAGAATCACCAACCTGTCTGTACTGGAGAATGCCGAGGCAGCATTTGCAGCATTGGAAACTCCTGAGGTAGATAATAATGACACACCGGAGGAAATTCCAACGAATGACAAAACGCTGCAAGAGGCCAATAAGAACAACGGGGATGGCGGCTCAGGGACGGAGAACGGAGAAACATCCGGCGGGGAAGAAGATAAAGAGAACAAAGAAGAGACAGCAGAGGCCGGTGTGGGAGTAGATGATAACGATGACCAGGATGGAGGGCTTCCCTCCTGGCTGGAGGATGAACTGGACGGAACAAATACAGAAGAGACAGCGAATCTTGCAGCAGAACAAAAAAAGACAGCGGCACGGAAGCGTTTCCTGCTGGTTCTTGGAATCATCCTGGCTGTATGTATGGTAACGACAGGAACGTTTGCTGTTGCTCTTCGCAAGTCAGCACACAAGCGAAAGGAAAAGAGAGTTCATTTTTAATGGCTTTTGAAAAAAGAGGGAGTGTTCTAAAGATGAATAGAATGTATAGAAATATAGAAAAAAGGGTGCTGCATAAAGTACTGGCGGTATTTTTGCTCCTGGCAGCAGCGGTTACCGCCGCCTATCCGAGGACAGTAACCGCTTACGCGGCTGAGAACTCAGTGGCAGAATTGCGTGGGATGCAGGATATGATTTTAAACTGGAAATATGCGAATGGCGGTGAAAATCAGATTTTAGCCGGAGATCTGCTGGATGGTGCAGGAGAGGGCGGCAGTGACTGGATTGCCTTTAATATCAGCAGAATGGGTGTAGAAGATAACCAGGCTGCATATTTGAGCAGGCTGCAGGACGTGGTGGAAAAATTATATCAGGATACGGAAGGCAATGGAAAAAAGTATCGTTTGTCAGATATATACCGGATGATTATTACTATTAAAGCGTGCGGCGGAAATCCCGAAGCATTCGGTAAAGATCCGGAGGGGAATTCCATTAATCTGTTAGATGACGGCATCTGGAACAGTATATGGGGAGACCCGGGAAAGCAGGGAATCAACGGTTACATCTGGGCGCTGATGGCTGTTGACAGCAAAGCATGGGAAGAGCCCCAGGATGCAGAATGGACAAGAGAGAAGCTTGTAACCTCCATTTTATCCAGACAGCTGGAAGACGGAGGATTCGGTTTGATTAAGACAGATGCATCGGATGTGGATCTGACTTCCATGGCATTGACCGCACTGGCGCCTTATGCAGGTTCAGAAGTACAGTATACATTTACAAGTGAAACAACCGGCCAGACAGTCACAGAAACCGTGGATAAAGCGGCAGAAGCAGCATTTACCTGTATTTCCGGTATGCAGCATGAAGACGGCAGTATGGTCACTTATGAGCAGCGGACATCTGAAAGCACCAGCTGGGCTTTGATGGCCCTGGCTTCATGGGGGCGTGATCCTGATACTGACGAACAGTTTATAAAGAATGGCAATACTTTGCTGGACGGATTGAGACAATTCCAGTTGGAAGACGGCAGTATCGTTCACAGTTTGGATGCAGAGAAAGAGGAAACCGAAGGAAATAATATGGCCGGCTATCAGGCCATGTACGGTCTGGAAGCTGTCTGCCGCCTGAAGGAAGGAAAATGTAACACCTTCGATCTGTCGGATGCCCCGACGGTTTCTGCAGAGGAGATAGAGAAAGCAGGCAACTCTCTGCCTGAGCTGAAAGCAGACCAGGAAAAAAGCGGCGAAGAGGCGCTGGAAGATACGAAAAACCGTACAGCTCTTATCACTGCAGGTATCGCTGCAGTGATTGTGCTGATCGTAATGATTTTTATAATTATGATGCTCAATAACCGCAAAAAGAAAAAAATGTTATCTGATCCTGATTCTGACAACAGTATAAGTACAGATGACGACGATGATGACTGGTAGAAACGGCGGGAGAAATGAGGGAAAGATTTGAAAAAGAATATTATAATGATTGGTGTTGTGATACTGCTGGTGGCAATTCTGGCTTCCGGCACGAAAATCCAGTCTGTTGACGAGTATTATCTGACCCATATGGAGGACATCAAAAAGGACTCGGAAACGGTGACCATCAGTATCCGCTGTGACACGGTCCTGGATAACTGGGACAAGCTGGACCCACAGCTGCGTGATGAGAAGTATGTGCCTTCTGACGGTGTCATCCTGCCGGAAACTACTTATGTCCTCCGGCCGGGGGACACGGCATTTGATATTCTGAACCGGGTCTGCCGTTACAACAAGATTCAGATGGAGTATCAGGGGATTGAGAACAATGCATACGGCAGCGCGTATATTAAGGGGATCAATTATCTCTACGAGTTTTCCTGCGGAAAGTTGTCCGGATGGATGTTCAGGGTAAACGGAGATTATCCGGGAAAAGGATGCAGTACCTACGAGATGAAAAATCATGATAAAATCGAGTGGATCTATACCTGTGACCTGGGCAGAGATGTAGGGAACGAATACAATGGTGCAGATATGCAGAAAGAGAAGGATAAGTCATGAATGGATTTGAAAGCTTTCATCCGGCAGTGCTGTTTATATATTATATTCTGGTAGTTTGTTTTTCTATGGTAAGCAGGCATCCGGTGGTCATTTTTGCGTCACTGGCCGGCGGATTCCTGTTCTTCGGGGCCTTAAACGGCCTTCGGAAAACGCTTAAGGAACTGTTATTTTCGCTCTGCCTGTTTGTGCCAATGGCAGTGACCAATCCAATATTTGTCCATAATGGAGAGACAATTTTATTTTTCATGAATGATAATCCAGTGACGCTGGAGGCTTTTATCTATGGAGGAGCGGCATCGCTGATGATTGTAAGCGTCCTGCTGTGGTGCAGGTGCTACAGTGCCGTTCTGACCACGGATAAATTCCTTTATCTGTTTGGAAAGGTGATTCCTAAGCTGGGGCTGATTCTTTCTATGGCGTTTCGTTTTATTCCCCTGTTTAAATATCAGATCCGAAAGATCAACCAGTCCCAGAAGACGATGGGGCTTTATGCTACGGACAGTGTACCTGACAGGATAAAAGGCGGGATACGCGTGTTTGACAGTCTAGTGTCCTGGTCCATGGAGAACTCTATTGACACGGCAGATGCGATGAAAGCCAGGGGCTACGGTCTTCATGGGCGGACAAATTTTTCTTTGTTCCGTTTTAAAAGGAGAGACGGAATTCTTCTTGGAAGTATAGGCTGCTTCACGGTTTTAATCCTGGCCAGCTTTGCGGCGGGGGGCTTTGCTTTCTATTATTATCCCTATGTGGCGCAGCTGCAGCGGGGGCCGCTGGATATCGTAAGGTATCTGATTATTTTTGCTTTTTATCTTATACCGGGCATCATAGAGGCCAGAGGGAAACTGACCGGAAAATATCTGAGGTCGAAAATCTGATTTTTCAGGGTGCAAAGACGGCCTTATGAAAAAAGATTGAAAACACTTTTTATAATTAGTAAAAGTAATAGGTTTTTAAAATTTTAAAGAGTGCACAAACGGCCCTGCTTTGTATGTCAGGGATAATGAAACTAAAGGAGAATCGTAACATGGAATTACTGAAAGTAGAGAATCTAACCTTTACCTATCCAAAGCAGGCAAAGGACACCAGCAGGATGGCTCCGGCGCTGGAAGATGTCTCATTCGAGATACAGGAAGGGGAATTTATAGTTGTCTGCGGGGAGTCGGGATGCGGGAAGACGACTCTGCTTCGGCTCTTGAAGAGGGAACTGGCCCCTGCAGGGGATATTACAGGAAAGATCTGGTTCTGCGGTGTAGAGCAGAAGCAGCTCTCTGAGCGGGAGGCCGCTTGTGATATCGGATATGTTCTCCAGAATCCGGAGAACCAGACTGTCACAGATAAGGTGTGGCATGAGCTGGCCTTTGGCCTGGAGAATATGGGTGTGCCGACGCCCGTGATCCGCAGGAGGGTGGCTGAGATGGCCTGCTTTTTTGGGATTGATGACTGGTACCGGAAGAAGACGACGGAACTGTCCGGCGGGCAGAAGCAGCTGCTGAACCTGGCTTCGATTATGGCGATGCAGCCTAAGCTTCTGATACTGGATGAGCCTACCAGCCAGCTGGATCCGATTGCGGCTTCAGACTTCATCAATACACTGGTGAAGATCAATAAAGATCTGGGCCTGACGATTTTGCTGACGGAGCACCGCCTTGAGGAGGTTTTCCCTGTGGCAGACAGGGCTTTTATTATGGACAAAGGGAAAATGCTTCTGATGGAATCCCCAAGGGAAGCAGGGAGAGACTTGAAATGCCTGAACGCAGACCACAAAATGCTTCTGGGACTGCCCAGTGCCCTTCGGATATATCACGGGCTGGATGCACGGGATGCCGAATGTCCTCTGACCGTACGGGATGGCAGAAGCTTTCTGGAAGAATATTATGATAATGAAATAAAAAGGCTGCACCGGGAAACGGACAGTACCCATGGAAAACAGATTACCATGCGTATGAAGGATGTGTGCTTCCGATATGAGAAAGATCTGCCTGATGTGCTGGAAGGCGTAGAGCTGACAGTTTACGAAGGGGAGATAGTCAGTATTCTGGGCGGCAACGGGTCCGGTAAGACGACTCTGTTAAGCGTAATTTCAGGAACCTATAAGCCATACAGGGGAAAGCTTGAAGTATTTGGAAAAAGAATACATAAGTATAGCGGTAGGGAATTATATGTGAAGAATCTGGCCTCTCTTCCACAGAATCCGCAGACCGTTTTTATTAAGATGACTGTCCGGGAGGATTATGATGAAATCCGTCATGTAATGGGATACAGCGAGGCCGAGATGAAGGAAAAGATTGAAGAAACAGCAGAGCTCATGGGAATCAGTCATCTGCTGGACCGGCATCCTTATGACTTAAGCGGCGGTGAGCAGCAGAAGGCCGCGATCGGCAAAGTGCTTCTCCTTCAGCCACGGTTCCTGCTTCTGGATGAGCCGACAAAAGGGATTGATGCATGGTCAAAAATGCAGTTGCAGAAGCTTTTAAAGGGATTAAAGCAGAGGGGAATTTCCATTTTAATGGTCACGCATGATGTAGAATTTGCGGCAGGAGTATCAGATCGGTGCGGACTGTTTTTCGACCATGAGATTACATCTGTGGACACTCCGGAAGAGTTTTTCTGCAATAATAATTATTATACCACGGCGGCAAACCGGATCTCCAGACAGAGATACGAGAACGCAGTGACCTGTGAGGATGTCATTGAGCTGTGCAGACAGAACGGACGGATACAGAAGGAGGGGAAACGCATATGCGGGAAAGTGACGGCATAAAAAATGAAAACACGATCGTGCACGCAGACGAGAATCTGCTGGAAAATACCCTCCCTTACACAAAAAAAAGAGTGGCAGTCTGGATTTGCCTGACGGCAGGGGTTATCCTTTTGATTGTTTTGGGGATCCGGCTGATGGCAGACCGGAAATACAATCTGGTATCCGCCATGATTGTACTGATCGCATGCGGTGCCTTTTATCTCGCATATGAGAAGCGGGAAGGGAGCATCCGGCGGATGGTGCTGCTGGCAGTGATGACGGCAATTTCTGTGGTGGGACGATTTATTTTTGGACCGATCCCTTTTTTCAAACCCGTGACGGCTATCGTGGTATTGACAGGAATCTATATGGGGCCTGAATCCGGATTTCTGGTAGGTTCGCTATCGGCAGTTGTTTCCAATATCTTTTTCGGGCAGGGGCCGTGGACACCTTTCCAAATGTTTTCCTGGGGAATCATCGGAATGATCGCAGGATTCCCAGGGCTGCGGGCACTTCTTCGTCACCGTATGCCGCTGATTTTTTACGGGATATTCTCAGGTATCGCTTATTCAGGGCTTATGGATATCTGGACAGTGTTCAGCCTTGAGGGAGGCTGGAATTGGTACAGGTATCTGGGGGCGCTTGCAACTGCGGTGCCGGTCACGATTACGTACTGTGTATCTAATGTAGTATTCCTGATGCTGACTATCAAACCGATTGGGGAAAAGATGAACCGGATTCAGATAAAACATGGGATTTTTTAAACGTATATATTTTCATGGGAGGACATTGGGAAAGGGGCCGCCTGCTGAGAGTCTGCCGGGGAAGGTACGGCGGGACACATACGGGCATTTTGGCTGCGGGCCATTTGCTAACGCCCTCTAATATCAAAATCGGACTCTTATATGGAACCACCGACATTCACCGTGGAATTCTGATGAATTCCACGGTGAATGTCGGCTTGATGGGGCTGGCTTGCCGGGAGATATAGCCTGCTTTTAGTGTATATTATGGAATGAGGGATGTTTTATTCGACTTCGAGGGTCAGGTATCTGCCGCGGGGGATAGGGGCGGAGAATTTAATGTCCAGGGGCGTCTTGAAGAGGGGACCTCCTGTTACGAAGGTGTGGTATTCTCCGTTTTCCCCGCAGACGTCGATGTTATCTTTTTCCATAGCGGCTATGAGGTCAGTGGTCAGGGGCAGGCCCAGGTAGTCAGGGGACATTCGTTCGGTGTCTACTACGGTGATGTGGGGGGTGAAGCCTGCCTCAAGGAATTCCAGGACGGCCTGCCTGCGGCTTTTCTGCCAGAGCGGAAAGCATGGCTGGAGGCCGGTGTTCTGGCAGCGCGCGCTGCACCAGGCCAGATGTTCTTCCAGGTCGATGTCACCGAAGACACAGACCTCGGCTCCTGCTGATTTCTGAGTCAGGAGTTCTTTTTCGAAATTTTTTTCGTAATCCTCCCCGCTTGTTTTGATCAGGTTGATAGGAAGGCTCATGGATGTCTCAAGTTTATGGATGACTTGGGGGCTGATTCCGTGGAACCAGCTGCGTTCACGGTCTGTGTTGTAGGTCATGATCAGACCCATGGGAATCATGCCGGACTGTATTGCTTTGTAGATGGACAGGGTGCTGTCTTTTCCGCTGCTGTAGGATGCAACGAATTTTTTACCTTTTAGCTCATTCATTTGTTTTCCTCCGGATAATAGTGAAAGGAAACAGCCTGCGGCTCGATTAAGCCGGTGTATTTCCTATATGAATAGCCGTCTATGGGACAGCCTGTAAACGGTAGATATGATTTAGTATAACATAAAAGAGACAGTCAGGCACTCGTGATACCGGCAAGAAAATATAATTTTAATGAATTAAGCAATTGCAGAAAAGGAGATGCAATTCCTCTCTTTATTAAAAGCAAAGTTTCCATGTTCCTGGAATCGTGTTATGATGGAAGAAACAAAACGGAATATCAAAATAAATTATACAGACTAGGAGGAATATGCTATGAAACTTGCAGAGGCATTACAAGAGAGAGCCGATATAAACCGGAATATCGAACAATTAAAAAAACGTCTAAATAATAATGTATTAGTACAAGAGGGAGAACAAACAGCAGAAGACCCGGAAAAACTAAAGCAGGAATTAGATAATTCACTTGAGCGTCTGACATATTTAATCGCCCATATCAATCAGACAAATTGTGAAACTAAAATTGATGGCGAAACACTAACAGAACTTATAGCAAAAAAAGATACGCTTTTGCTGAAACTTAGTGTATATAAAGATATTGTTTATTCTGGAAGCCAGACATCATATCGGGCAAGAAACACGGAAATCAAGATAAAATCTGCTATTTCTGTGAGTGGCTGGCAGACAGAAATCGACAGGCTGTCTAAAGAATTACGGCTATTGGATAATAAATTACAGGAAACCAACTGGAACACGGATTTGATAGGGGAATGATTGTTTGGTAGCAGAAGCAGAGTGAATGTCACGCGGCGACAGCGCAAGTCGTATCTGGCGAACATTGAAGAGCAGATGTGAGGTTCGATTCCTCAAGAATTGTTAAGCTCCGACCGCGCACAAATGTATCGTGATCAATAATTGTTATTACCAGACATTGGCTGCATCTGTGAGGGTGGGAACGGGGAATTTATACAATCATTATGTAAGATGGACGTAGACGAGTTAGAAAGATGCAAAGATTGCGCGAAAATACAAGACAATCCATTCAATAAAAAAGCCGGCCGAGCCGGTTAACGATTCCATCCAAATAAAAAAGTCATGGCACCTAACTTTTCCACAAAACGACTCAATTCGCCACCCCCGCCCAAGATCCCCCGTGCAGAAGGAGGTGTCTCCCGTCATGATGCGACCAGCTGTGGGGAATTGGAATATGCCGGCTCCGATTTTGATTAGCGGCACTTATGCCCTGATTCCGCATCCAGGAGAGGCATATTCCAATTCCGCACAGCGGCCCCCATACCAGCCCCCCGCCCCCGCTACACATAATCGAAATCATCGGGCCCCTTAAACCAGCTGCTCCGTCCCAGATGCAGTATGAAGCACAGTACCGCCATGGAAAGATACCCAATCATAAAAGGTGATTTCGGATAGAACCCCAGAGCCGCGCTGTGTATAAAGCCAAAGAAGGAGAGCGCTGCCCCTGCGAGCGCTGTTACCGCCGCCAGATTTAATTTTTTATCTATAATAAATGCGGTCATGGTTCCCAGCAGGATTCCGATAATGATGGCTCCGGGTTTGACCGCCGGGACACCGTTCCACATAACGCCTGCATCAAGCAGGGACTGGGTGACGTCCGGTGTGTATCCGGAGTATCCTGACGGAAGTGTTTCCGTCCAGACATTGGCAAGGCCTGCGGCTCCCGTGATCTGCGTGAACAGGTAGTCTGCAACCGGCGGGATCATGGCGATTCCGACTGCAGCATAGTGTTTTTTGCTGCAGTCCTTGAAGGCCTGGCACACCATAACGATGGCGCACCATAGATAAGTGACGGCACAGACGGCCGGCGGTACCAGGCTGCTCAGGAAGGTGAAGAGCCCTAGCAGTCCGGCAAGGCCCAGCACCAGACCGGAGATGAAGGAATAGCCGATGCCGGCCTTTGCTTTTTTCAGTCCGGCATGTCCAAGCCACACGGTATTCGGTACGACGCCTCCAAATATGGCAGAGATCATGGTGCAGACACCGTCTGCAAACTGCGCTTCCCGTACATGATAGTTGTCCCCGGCGGCGTTTGCAGCCTCTACATTGTCCATTGTCTCGATAAAGTTATAGATCTCAATCGGGATGATAATCGTGAGATAAGGAGCGACTATGGCAAAGCCGCTTAACAGATGCTGGATGCTGTTTACCGGGTTCGGAAAATAAAAGCCGATCCCGCTGAAATCAAGGCTGGTCCGCCCCAGACAGAAGGCATAGACGATGCCGCCCACGATTGCGACCACAAGCGGAGGAATCTTCCCGGGAAACAGGTAACCGCCGAATACGCCGATCAGGGCAAGAATCAGGATCGGCATGCCGATGACCGGATCGCTGAATACGTCAAATACTCCCTGTGTCGCCATCCAGATGAATCCGATACCGGCGACGGTTCCGAGCAGTGCAGCCCTCGGGATTTTTCTCTTCATCCAGGGGCCGATGAAACCGCCGAAGAATTCGACCGCACCTCCCAGAAAGCAGGCTGCAATGGCTGCGGACCATGCCAGTTCCGGATCCTCCAGAGCGTAGTGAAGCGGCATGATTACACCGTAGAGAATTACAAACATGGCAGGGGTGGAGACTCCGGAAGGCAGCGCGGTCACATCCGAACGCATTTCCCTTTTAGACAGCCTGTATGCCATAAAGGCGTAGTAAAAGCCACTGAGCATCAGGCCGATTGACATTCCGGGGATGACTCTTCCGTATACAATCTCGTCCGGCCAGCCCAGGACACCGGATAAAGTAGCGATTACGATCAGATAGTTTACAATATTATTGGTGATGGAATAAGCCATTCCCCCAATATCTCCTCTTTGGAATAAAGGAACAAGCGCCTTCTTCTCTCTCAATACCCCGCCACCTCCATCTATTCTGCTTCCACAGGAATAAAGTCAAACTTTGTTACGTCGAATAAGCCCATATCGGTCAGCTTTATTTCCGGGATGACTGCCAGTGACATGAAGCACAATGTCATAACAGGTTCTACATCTCTGCTGATTCCCAGCTCTTCATGGGCGGCCTGGTGAATGCGTGTCAATTTATCATCTACCCACTCCCCGCTCTGGTCGCTCATCAGGCCGCCGATGGGCATGGGCATAGATTCCGTGACATGCCCGTCTTTTACAAGAACGATTCCGCCGTTTTGGCGGATTAACTCCTGTACGGCAAATTCCATATCCTCGTCGGTTACGCCTACGGTAATGATATTATGTGAATCATGGGCTACAGATAAAGCGGCTGCGCCTTCCCTGATTCCGTAGCCCCGCAGAAATGCGGCGGCAACATTTCCGGTCTCCTGGTGGCGCTCAATCACGGCTATTTTCACAAGATCCACATCGGGGTCTCTGACAAAGTCACCGGTCTCATCCAGTTCGACGTTGGCAGTGCCTTTTCCGGTTACTACGCCGCCTGGTAGAATGTCTATTACGTTAACATGTCTCGATTTCAGATGCATTTTCAGTTTGTTTTTTGAAAAATCTTTCACATGAAAGCTTCCTTTAACCGATGAGATATCCCGCTTTTCAACCGGAAGCAGATAGTTTCCTTCCGCAGCGGCAAGGGTTCCCCCAATCCAGACTTTGGAGACGGAGAAGTCTCTCAGATTATCGAGCAGTACGATGTCCGCGCGTAGGCCCGGTGCGATGGCTCCGCGGTCGTAAAGACGGAAACATTCCGCTGCATTCAGGCTTGCCATTCGGATCGCGGTAATTGCATCGATCCCCTCCTCCACGCAGATGGATAGATGATTGTCCAGATGCCCCTGTTCCAGAATCGTTTTGGGCTGGAGGTCGTCGGAGCAGAGCAGACAGCGCCGGTTGTTCATAGGGGTCAGACCCTTAAGCAGAGTCCTCAGGTTGTGGCATGCGGAACCCTGCCTCAGGAGTACATACATTCCCCGGGAAATGCGGTCCAGCATCTCCTCCACAGTGGAACATTCGTGGTCTGTGTGGATCAGAGCGGCGGCATAGGCATTCAGATCCCGGCCCGAGACTCCGGGGCTGTGGCCGTCTATCAGTTTTCCAATTTCTTTTGCGGTCATAATTTTATCGAGATCGCTTTCACACCCATGAATCAGACCGGGGAAGTTCATGTACTCCCCGAGGCCCAGGATTCTTTCGTCCTGAATCGGGCCTTTCATAGCCTCTGCATCTATATTGGCGCCTGCATGTTCAAAGGGAGTGGCCGGGACGCAGGAGGGAAGCATATATTTGATATCCAGGGCAGTGCCTTTGGCGGCCTGCAGCATGTAATCCAGGCCTCGGATTCCGCATACATTTACGATTTCGTGTGGGTCGGCGATTATGGTAGTGGCACCGTGGGGAACCAGAAGGCGTCCAATCTCTTCCGGGCTTACATAGGCGGATTCGATGTGAATATGGCTGTCGATGAAGCCGGGGACTGCATATTTTCCTTTTGCGTCTATTTCTTCCCGTCCCTCATAGTTTCCGATTCCGGCAATCAATCCCCGGATCACTGCAATATCGCCCTCAATGATACTGCCGTTTAAGACGTCAACAATCCGGCAGTTCTTGATGACGATATCCGCGGTGTTTCTGCCGGCCGCTGTGTCGATCAGTTCCTTCAGAGCCTCTTTGCTCATTTCATTCATGCATATTCCTCCTTGCTGGAAATCATTATGGACAATTGTTCTATTGTAACCGTTTAGGCAAGCCTGAACTGTTACATTCTGTTCTATTGTTCTCTCAGATTTAAAATCGGATCAAAAATAGTCAGATTTGTATAATCAACAGGCCCCACATCAGTGATTGCGTAATCCGGAATCGCGGTGATCGGGAGGAAGAACATATACATCAGTGGTTCGGACAGCGTAGAGCCGAGCTCCTGCGCCGCCTTGTTCAGACGCTTTTCCTGTGCTGCGATGGTTTCCGGTTCTTCATCGCTTGCAATACCGCCTACCGGCAGCGGCAGGAATTCCAGAATCTTGCCGTCCGCGGCAACGACCTGTCCGCCGCCCTGCTCGATCAGATAGTTCACGGCGAGCGACATGTCCTCTGCACTGACTCCCATCACGATCAGGTTATTGTCATCCGGTGCGGCGGAGGAAGCCATGGCTCCCTTTTTCAGGTTCCAGCCGGAACAAAAAGCGAGGGAACGGTTGCCGTTTCGTCCAAACCTTTCCAGGACGGAGACGAGAGCCACATCCTGTTCGGGATCGGGAAGCACAATCCCGTTCTCTACCTTTAAGACAACGTCTCTTCTCTTGCGTACAAATGGCCCCTGGACATCCATTGCCAGTACGTCGGCTGTACCATTTTGGATGGAGGTTTTGTATGAAAAGTCTGCTTTTGTTGTTTTCTTACATTTCAAGACACTTTTGAGGACAGAACTTCTTTCCGGCGCTTTCAGTTCAAAGGCAAGCCTGCCGTCTCTCGCGGCGGGGCGGCCGTTGGCAATGACTGCCTCCACATGGAATTCCTCCGGCGAATCTACGAGCAGAATATCCGCAATTCTTCCGGGAGAGATGGAGCCGACCAGATGATCGATGCGGTAAGCTTCCGCGCTGTTTATGGTACCCATCTGAATTGCCGTCATAGGATCCACGCCTGCGGCTATTGCCAGCCGGACAACATGGTCCAGGTGTCCCTTCTCCAGCACATCCGTAGCGGTTACGTCGTCCGTACAGAAGCTGACACGGCGAGCCATCATAGGGTTGACTTCCGTGACCGCGCGGATATTTTCCGCCAGAAAATGTGTAACAGAGGATTCACGGATCAGCATATGCATACCTTTCCGAATCTTCTCCACAACTTCTTCGTGGTCATAGCTTTCATGGTCCAGACGGACGCCGCCGCAGAGATAACCGTTTAATTCCTCCCCCCTGGCCATCGGTGCGCATCCGAAAACAGGGAGGCGGTTTTTAAACGCCTGTTCAATCGCGCCCAGTGTATCTTCGTCTTCTTCCTGAAGAAATTCCCGCACGGTTTCCCATACCCCGAAGCATTCCGGCCACTGCTGCACCTGTGCATGAACTTCCTTTTTAAAGTTGAAGGCTACCGTAGATTCCGGGATTGTATAGGGGGTTTTGAACGGTGCACCCCAGAATACTTTGAGCGGACTCTTCTTTACTTCCGCCAGCACTTCCTTCAGTCCGTCCAGTCCGGATACGGAAATGTACTCGTCCAGCCCGGATATGATGCTTGTTGTGCCGCGGGGTACTACGGCCTTTGCAAAGCTGGTGATGCTGAGTTTGCTGCATTCGCTGTGGATATGTCCGTCAATCAGCCCGGGAACCAGGTACTTTCCGGTCGCATCGATGACTTTTGTCTCAGGTCCCATATAGTGTTCGATATTCCCGACGGCCGTAATCATATCCTTGTAGATAGCAACATCTGCGGGATAGATTTCGCTTGTCATGACATTAACCAGGAGGCCTCCTCTAATGGCAATATCTGCAGGAATGATCCCTCTTCCTGCACGAATCATTTCTTTTAAATTTTCGATGGTTCTTTCCATATAAATCCTCCCGTTTATGGATACTTTAAAATGGGTGAGTAAAGCGTACACTCATGTATGATAGAAGAAGCAGGGTATAAAAAATAAAAAAAGCAGATAGATGTAAATATGATAGCAGGGCTTCAGCGTGCTGCTTCTGGCGGTTTTGTCTATCCATCATATCCTGTAACCGATAGGAAGTAGTTTTGCCGACGGTGTTGATATTTATTCAGGAGCGGGGCGCAAAAAAAATGCTTGCAAAACTATTTTTTTGAATGGATTACCAACGAACGGACAGTAGTTGAAACTGAGCACGCCCGTAGGATATGAACAGGAACACCTTTCTTTCTGGATTAGTGACAAAAACGTAGACGTTTGCTTGTGTGCAGGCACAACGCATGATAAAATATAACAAGTAAAAGAATATGAAAAGTTGGACTTATATCCCCGCAAACTGGGACAACATCTTGCAACAAGCAATTTTCAGACGCGCTCAAGTGGGATGTGGATTTCCGGCGGAGAGGGAAGGAATGAATAAAATGCGGGAATTTTATGAGATCGTCGAAGAAAATCCGGTGATCGCGGCAGTGAAGGATGAAGAAGGTGTGGAAACATGCTGCACCATGGAAGAAGTGAAGGTGATTTTTGTACTTTACGGGGATATCTGTTCTATACCCGGTATTGTGAAGCGGATCAAAGAGGCCGGAAAGACCGCTTTGGTACATATCGACCTGATTACCGGGCTGAGCGCCAAAGAGGCGGCAGTTGATTATATAAAGAACAGTACCTCCGCCGACGGGATTCTGTCCACAAAACCGCTGATGATCCAGCGTGCTAAGGAATTGTCTATGTATGCTGTGCTGCGCTATTTCGTCATAGATTCCATGGCCATTAAGAGCATAGAGAATCTGGACAGGCAGCGGGGCAAAAAACCGGATTTTATCGAGGTCATGCCGGGAGTGATGCCCAAAGTGATCCGGAAGATATGCAGAAGCAGCCGGATTCCGGTCATTGCAGGCGGGTTGATTGCGGATAAAGAGGATGTGATGGGGGCCCTGGAGGCGGGGGCTGTGGCGGTATCGTCAACCAACCGCAGCGTATGGGAATTATAACGCGTTCAAGAATTGCGGTATGTATGGGAAGAAAAGCATATGCAGATATCATAAAAAGGAGGGTTTTACTATGGCAAGGTATGTGATGGCGCTGGACTCGGGGACAACCAGCAACCGGTGTATTCTTTTTAATGAAAAGGGGGAAATGTGCAGTGTGGCACAGAAAGAATTCACACAATATTTTCCGAAGCCGGGCTGGGTAGAGCACAATGCGGAGGAGATCTGGTCCAGCCAGCTTGAGGTGGCACAGCAGGCAATGGCGAATATCAATGCAACGGCTGCGGATATAGCAGCCATTGGTATTACTAACCAGAGGGAGACGACGATCGTCTGGGATAAGGAATCCGGTGAACCGGTTTATCAGGCGATTGTATGGCAGTGCAGGCGGACATCTGAGTATTGTGACAGCCTGAAAGAAAAAGGGCTGACAGATAAATTCAGGAAAAAAACAGGCTGGTGATCGACGCCTATTTCTCCGGGACTAAGGTAAAGTGGATTCTGGACAATGTGGATGGGGCCCGGGAACGTGCCGGGCGAGGGGAGCTTTTATTTGGGACAGTTGAGACATGGTTGATCTGGAAGCTGACAAAAGGGGCGGTTCATGTAACGGACTATTCCAATGCCTCCAGAACCATGCTGTTTAATATCAATACGCTTCAGTGGGACGCCGAGATACTGGCGGAGCTTGGAATACCGGCCTCCATGCTTCCGGAGGCGAAGCCGTCCAGTTGTATATACGGTGAGGCGGATGCCGGGTTTTTCGGGGCGCCCATCCCGATTGCGGGGGCGGCAGGAGATCAGCAGGCAGCGCTTTTCGGGCAGACTTGCTTTCAGAAAGGCGAGGCCAAGAATACATATGGAACTGGATGTTTTTTATTGATGAATACTGGGGAGAAGCCCGTCTATTCCGAGAATGGGCTTGTGACCACAATTGCCTGGGGTATGGACGGGAAAGTCAATTATGCACTGGAAGGCTCCATTTTTGTAGCAGGTGCGGCGATCCAGTGGCTGCGGGATGAGATGCAGTTGATTGATTCGTCACAGGTGTCCGAATATATGGCCCAGAAGGTGGAGGACACAAACGGGTGTTATGTGGTTCCCGCATTTACCGGCCTTGGAGCGCCTCACTGGGATCAGTACGCCAGGGGAACCATCGTGGGCCTGACCCGCGGTGTAAACAAGTATCATATTATACGCGCCACTCTGGAGTCTCTGGCATATCAGGTAAATGACGTGCTGCGCGCTATGGAGGCTGATTCCGGGATAAAACTTTCTGCACTGAAGGTAGACGGCGGCGCCAGCGCAAATAATTTTCTTATGCAGACACAGGCTAATTTGAGTAATGCCCCGGTAAAACGTCCGCAGTGTGTGGAGACGACCGCCATGGGAGCAGCTTATCTGGCCGGGATTGCTGTGGGATACTGGAAGAGTAAGGATGAGGTGCTTACAAACTGGGCCATCGACCGGGTATTTGAGCCGGATATTGAGGCTGATACGCGGGAAAAGATGCTCCGGGGCTGGAACAAGGCTGTGCGGTACTCATACGGCTGGGCAAAAGAAGAATAAAGACAGCGCAGTGAATCAGCAGCATCAGATCATTTGCAAAAATATGGATATGTGAAGACATATAGAAATGTGAGGCAGGACATGAGCAGGGTTAAAAATGAACCAAAGATCAAAAATGCATTAATAACGGCCATCCGGGAACAACTGGAGCACAGAGCAACCTGGCTTTATCTGCTGTGTGATGAGGCAGAAAAAAGAGGCCTGGACAAAAAAGATTTCGGTAGCGCCGCAATCAAACGCTGCGGGCTTACCCAGGGAGCGGCACTGGTGAAAAAGGGCGGCACAAAAGATTTCACAGGACTCAGGAAAACCTTATTCACAAAACCAGCCCAGTGGGTATTTGAAATGAAAATCCGAAAAAGCACGCCAGAAGTATTGGCAATAGATTTCCATTACTGCCCGCTGGTAAAAGCGTGGCAGAAGGCGGGATGTTCCGATGAGGAAATCTCTAATCTGTGCGATATAGCCATGTGCGGAGACCGGGGAATCGGAGAAGCATATGGGGGAAAACTAAAGCTATTAAAGAGCATTGCCAAGGGAGATGAGGTATGCAGATTATATTACCATAAACCGGATATTAGCTGACGAGCTTAAGTCTCGGCAGCGGATGGGGCCTCCGAAACGATGGCAGAGTATTAATTAAAACGGTGGAACCGCTCTAGGCCAACTCAGTACAACCAAACGAATTAATCCGCCGCCACCGTAACGGAACCCCACCCAGAGGGTAAGCTTTACCTATCGGCCGGAAGTACCAGCTGAAAAACCGGGAAGCCTGGCCCATGGCGGGAGCATCTATGCCCGTTTAAAAATCCTAGAGTTTTCGTTAGAGGCCCTTAAGGAAAAAACACAGAAAATAGTGGGCAGAATTTGACGTCTCACGTCAAATTCTGAAGCGGCCTAAGGCCCGAAATTATCAAATTTCGGGCTGCATGCCGCTGGCCCGCTATTTTCTGCGTTTTTTCCTTTAGGGCCTCTTACGTAAACGGAGCGGACTTTTAAACGGGCATAGATGCTCCCGCCATGGGCCAGGCTTCCCGGTTTTTCAGCGTCCCTCCTCCAAAAAAACAAAAGTATCCCCCTAATTTCCGGTTGTAATTTGGGGGAGGGGGGCGTATAATATATATAGAAATAAATAACTTATGCCGATGAGAACAGAGCCTGGCAGATAACATATCAGCGATATGTTTGTTTGCGGGCTCTATTTTTTTGTCTTTAAAGACAAAATACTTTTCTGCATCCAGGAGGGATGAAATATGTATGATGTGATTATAATTGGAGCCGGTGTTTCCGGTGCGGCGGCAGCAAGGGAGCTGTCCAGATATAAGGTGAAGGTATGCGTTCTGGAAAAATCAGAGGATGTATGCTGCGGGACATCCAAAGCTAACAGCGGGATCGTTCATGCCGGATATGATGCACGGCCAGGTTCTCTAATGGCCAAGCTGAATGTGGAGGGAAACCGCATGATGGGGATGCTGTCAGAAGAGTTGGATTTTCCGTTTCAGAGAAAGGGATCGCTGGTTGTATGCAGGAATCAGGAGGAGCTTCCGGTTCTATTGAGGCTGCAGGCACAGGGAGAAGAGAACGGTGTGGAAGGCCTGGAGATTCTGAACAGGGAACAGGCGATTGCACTGGAGCCCAATATAACGGAACAGGTGGAGGCCGCCTTGTATGCACCTACGGCCGGAATCGTTTGTCCTTTTGGACTGAATATCGCAATGGCTGAAAATGCTTGTGCTAACGGCGTGGAATTTCGGTTCGATACAGAAGTTGATGCGATTGAGAAGTTGGAAGGCGGTTTCCTTCTCAAGACAGATTCCGGTGATTACAAAGCACGGTATGTGGTAAATGCTGCGGGTGTGTATGCGGACCGTTTCCATAATATGGTGAGCAGCAGGAAGCTCCATATCATTCCGAGAAAAGGAGAATATTTCCTGCTGGATAAAGGGGCAGGAGATCACGTTTCCAGAACAATATTTGCCCTGCCTGGGAAATTAGGAAAGGGAGTTTTGGTCACGCCGACTGTGCATGGGAATCTGCTGGTTGGGCCTACGGCGGCAGATATTGAGGATAAAGAAGGAACGAATACTACAGCGTCAGGGCTTGCTGCGATTTACGAGAAGGCCGGCCAGAATGTAAGGGATCTGCCTCTCAAAAAGGTGATCACCAGTTTTGCCGGGCTGCGTGCCCATGAGGGCGGAAATGACTTTATCATAGAGGAGGCTTCAGATGCCCCGGGATTTATCGACTGTGCGGGAATAGAATCTCCCGGCCTTACCAGTGCACCGGCTGTGGGGCTTATGGTGGCGGATATTCTGCGGGATAAGATGCACCTGCAGAGAAATCCTGATTTTCAGGGGAGGAGAAAGGGGATACTGAATCCAGCGCTGCTCTCCATAGAAGATAGAAATAAACTGATTCTGAAACAGCCGGCCTATGGACATATTATCTGCCGGTGCGAAATGATTTCCGAAGGGGAGATATTGGATGCCATACACCGGCCGCTGGGGGCGCGTTCACTGGACGGCGTGAAGCGCAGGACGAGAGCCGGTATGGGGCGGTGCCAGGCCGGATTCTGTTCGCCGAGAACGATGGAGATTCTGGCAAGGGAACTGGGCGTATCCATGGAAGCGATTACAAAGGCCGGCGGAAACTCCGGACTGATTGTGGGGACGAATAAAGATGTGCTGTAGATGGATTGGCATCACATGTAACAGTCAAGGCAGGCATGAAATGTGATCATCAGATCAGCAGCAAGGGGAAGATGAACTGGAAGTTTGCGGACAGCGGGAGGATATAAAAATGGAGAAATATGAGATCGTGATCATCGGAGGAGGGCCTGCAGGACTGGCAGCGGCAGTTTCAGCCAGAAATGCAGGAATAAAGAGCATTCTGATCCTGGAACGGGATAAGGAGCTGGGGGGAATTCTGAACCAGTGCATCCATAATGGGTTCGGTCTGCATACCTTTCAGGAGGAGCTGACCGGTCCGGAATATGCGGCGCGCTTTGAGGCGCGCGTTTTGGAACTGGGGATTGAATACAGACTGGAAACAATGGTCATGGACATCAGCCGGGAGAAGCTGGTTACTGCCATGAACCGGGAAAGAGGCATGTATCAGATTCAGGCGGAGGCCATCGTCCTGGCCATGGGATGCAGAGAGCGTTCCAGAGGTGCGCTGAACATACCGGGCTACCGTCCGGCGGGGATTTATTCGGCCGGGACGGCGCAGCGGCTTGTGAATATGGAGGGGGTTCTGCCCGGCAGAAAGGTTGTGATACTGGGATCCGGGGACATTGGACTGATTATGGCGAGAAGAATGACGCTGGAAGGCGCAGAGGTGAAAGCAGTGGCGGAGCTGATGCCATACTCCGGAGGGCTGAAGCGGAATATTGTACAGTGTCTGGACGACTACGGCATACCACTGAAGCTGAGCCACACCGTAACAGATATTAAGGGAAAAGAGCGCGTGGAAGGGATAACGCTTGCGGCGGTTGATGAAAAAGGAAGACCCATTCCCGGAACAGAGGAGGACTACGAGTGCGATACGCTTCTCCTGTCGGTTGGCCTGATTCCGGAAAATGAATTATCCGGGCAGATGGGAGTGGAGCTAAACTCCGCCACCTCCGGGCCGGTCGTGAATGAAAGTCTGGAGACCAGTGCGGCGGGAGTCTTTGCCTGTGGAAATGTTCTGCATGTCCACGATCTGGTAGATTTCGTATCAGAGGAGGCGGAAATGGCAGGGCGGAATGCCGCACATTATGTGAAGAGGCATGTGGATAAGTCCAGCGAAAACAGCGGAGGATATGAAAAAGTGATTCTAATACAGCCGTCAGGCGGGGTGCGATATACTGTCCCTTCATTTATAAGACCGGATCATATGGGGGATAAGCTGACAGTAAGATTCCGGGTTGGCAGTGTGTACCGCAAGTGTTATGTCAGCGTCTATCTCGGGGAAGAAAGAATCATTCACAAAAAACGTCCTGTAATGGCTCCGGGGGAGATGGAAGAGATCAGGCTGGAGAAGTCCCGTCTGCTGTGTTGCAATGGAGATGAAACAATCAGAATTCGGATAGAGGAGGCATAGAAATGGAGAAAAAAGAACTGATCTGTATCGGCTGTCCCATGGGATGTGCCTTAACGGTGGAGACAGAGGGAAATGAGGTTCTGTCCGTGACGGGAAACACTTGTCCACGCGGGGAAAGCTATGCCAGAAAGGAAGTGACGAATCCCACCAGAATTGTGACCACAACGGTCAGGATGAGAGACAGCCGTGAGAAGACGGTCTCTGTAAAGACGGAGGCGGATATTCCGAAAGATAAGATATTTGAGTGCGTAAGGCAGCTGAAGGGTGTAGAAATGAAACCTCCTGTGCATATAGGGGATATCGTTCTGGAGAATGCTGCGGGAACCAGAGTAAACGTGGTGGCTACCAGGGAAGTGATTTGCTAAAAACCGTTACTGGCGCAGATAGCGGGTACTATCACAGGAATTTAGAGTATGGACTACTAGTGGGAATTTAAACAAATATAAACTTATCGCTGCGGTAAATGGTTCTGGCCACCTCAACAACGGTTTTGGAGGGAAGAGTGACGCAGCGGCAGGTGAGAACAAGGCTGGGAGCGTACCCCTTTATCTGCAGAAGGGAGCGCTCCTTTTTGCTGAGAGAAGAGACCGTAAGCTGCCGGTTCTCTGTATGCAGATTGAAATAGCCGCAATTATGGATATAGTCATAGACCGAAGTAATCGAGGCGCCGTCCTCCTGAATGCAGGGGAACAGATCCTCAGCCATATAGCTGATATGTATGGCAGCAGGCTCCCCATCCAGAATACGCAGGCGGGTGATCTTATAAATAGGCTCTTCGAATTCCACACCCAGCATGCTGTGAATCAGAGAATCACCCCGCAGTTTCTGGCATCCCATATTCCGGGTCTCAAAGGAAAGATTGAGATCCGCCATCTTGCTGGAAAAACTACGGTCCTCCATAGAAAGCAGAATCTTATCCCGCCTGCCGGAAAAAAAACTGCCATAGCCCTGCATGGCATAGATATAACCCAGTTCCTTCAGCCGTTCATAAGCCTTCCGGATCTCAGAGCGGGGTACGCCAAATCGAACGGCCATTTTATTTTCGCTTGGCATCTTATCGCCCTTCTTGTATATATTTTCCTGAAATTCCTGAATAAGAACATCAACAATGGACTCCCATGTCCAGTTTTTCTTCATATGAGTACACCTCCGCATATATTCTGACAATGAAGAGCATGGGGGTCAGACCCCTTTGCAAAGGGGTCTGACCCCCATGCTCTTCTGCCTGTTTTCCCCTCGATTATAGCAACACTATCTTATGCTTACAATAATATTCAGACAACTTTACGAAGAGTTTACGCAACCCAGTTGGCAACTTTACATTCCTCCCATAAGATGCTCAGAGAAGCAAAATATGGTTGCGATGCACGCCCCACAGGCCGTGAATAGCAGCAAAATATGAGAACTTATACAAAGGCAGATCAGGAGGAATTGTTATGACGAAACGGGAGATATCCGTAATTCTGGCAGGAGCTTCCCAGAAGGAAATTATTGAAATTGCCGCGGCGATTCAAGAAAGCTGTGAGATTCAGATTATGAAGCCGCCGCAGAAAACACTTGTGATGGTAAAAGCCAGGGAATCTGTTAAAAAGTCTCTTTTCTATCTCGGTGAAGTGCTTGCATCAGAATGTATGGTGCTGGTGGATAGTGCCAAAGGCGCGGCGGTACTTGCAGGGGATGATTTTGACAAGGTGACGGCGGCAGCTGTCATTGACGGGTTTCTGAATCTGCCGGATAAAAAGGCGGAGAAGGAGCAGGTACTCGGGCAGATTCAAAAGCTTGGCAGACAGCAGGTGGCCGAACGGGCAAAGTTAAATCGTGCGCTTAGAAAATCCAAGGTTAATTTCAATGTAATGGGAGAATAAAAAATGGTGAAGGAATTAAAACTTGCATATGAGTTTGATTTTGTATTTGACGGACAGAAGGTATTCAGAGAACTGCTCCATGTTCTGGCTAACCCGGGAACAATCGGCAGTATTAGAAACCAGGCTGGTAAATTTGCAGGCAGCCACCAGGCTTTGATGGCGCTGGGGTGTACATTGCTGGATAATGAGGAAACAATGTATGTGGAAAAGAATCCAGTTCTTTCTGCGGATTTACACAGCCTGACACTGTGCCATGAGACGGATCTGGATAAGGCAGACTATATCTTTCTTTCCTCCGAGATGAATTACGGTTCCATGGAACAGATTTTGAAACATATAAAACACGGGACGTATGCCGATCCCCAGCAGTCAGCTACGGTGTTTTTGCAGTGTACGGAGCTGGCAGGCAGAGACTCCATGACACTGGAGGGTCCCGGCATAAAAGACAGACTTACTGTCCATGTATGTCCCTATATAAAAAAAGTCACCGCCCTGCGTCAGAGCCTGCAGATTGAATATCCGCTTGGGGTGGATCTGGTATTTGCGGATCTTACCGGAAACATGATGGGCGTTCCGAGGCTGTGCAGGCTGATATAAAAAGAAGAGTACGCAAGAAAATAATAGGAGGCAGACATATGGCTTATGTAGCAGTTACCGGCGGCAGAGAGGCAATTGAACAGTCCTTGAAACTGCTGGAAATATTCAGAGAGGGCAAAGAAGATATCAGCGTGTCATGTATAAAAGAAAATATGGCGCTGTTAGTAGATAAGATTATGAGCGAGGCTGGGTTTTACTCAGAAGAGTATGCTGCGCTGGCGCTGAAGCAGTGCCAGGGGAGCGTGGAGGAAGCGGTATTTTTACTGCGGGCCTACCGTTCCACCCTGCCGAGAAATTACTATTCACTGCCGATTGATACTGGAAAAATGCGGATTCTGCGGAGGATTTCAGCTGCCTTTAAAGATATCCCGGGAGGGCAGATACTGGGGCCTACATACGATTATTCACATCGTCTTCTGGACTTTTCACTGATGGAAGGCACTATGGAAGATAATATAGAAGGCAATATAGAAGGCAGTATAGAAGACAATACGAAAGTCACCGAAGAAGACCATTTAAATTATAACAAAGCGCTGGAAGTGCAGGAACAAATAAAAAAAACAGAGGCAGATGACGGCGCCGATATCCGATGCAGCCGCGTGACAGATCTTTTAAAAGCAGAGAATCTTCTGGAGAATACGGAGGAAGATAATACCCCGCCCTTTGATGTGACCAGCAGCCTGCTCACATTTCCTGCCCCGCGCAGCGCCAGGCTGCAGACGTTTGCGAGAAGTGATGCAGGATTCCTGGGAGGAGTGGCATACAGCTCCATGCGCGGATATGGGGCTGTGCATCCGACCGTGTCCGAGCTGCGGTGCGGATATGTGGAAGTATGTATCCCCTATGCACTGAATGAGGAAGAAGAGATCTGTATCGGAGAAATCCTCGTGACCGAAGTGGAAGCATTAGTGCCCTCCCACACAGAAACAGATGAGGAATTTGATAAGATGACGCTTTCCGGAGGATACGGCCTGATTTTCGGCAGAAATGAGAACAAGGCCATTGCCATGTCGATTGCAGATGCGGGACTGGAAACAGAGGGAAGCACCCCCTCCCAGGATGAGGAATTTGTTCTCACCCATGGCGATTGTCTCGAAATGAGCGGCTTTATTTCCCATTTAAAGCTGCCGCACTATGTTACTTTCCAATCAAAGCTGGACAGAGTCAGATAGGCAGTGCCAAATGAGTTATGTAAAATACGAATACGGGCTACTAGAGGGATCAGACCCCTCTGCAGAGAAAAGGAGGAGGAATAAATGATTGATGCAAAGCACTATAATTTTGCTTTTCTGGATGAGGGATCGAAGCGTGAAATCAGAAGGAGCATATTAAAGGCAGTGGCCATCCCCGGCTACCAGGTCCCTTTTGGTTCCAGAGAGCTGCCCATTGGCAGGGGCTGGGGGACGGGGGGTATTCAGATCACTCTGTCCATTATCGGAAAAGAGGATGTACTGAAAGTGATCGATCAGGGCAGTGATGACAGTGTCAATGCTGTAAATATAAAAAAAACTGGTGGAAGAATGCACCGGGGTGGAACTTACCACGGATTCGGAAGAAGCCAGTATCATTCAGAGCCGCCACAGAATACCGGAGATTCCCATGAGAAATGACCAAATACTGGTCCTTCAGGTGCCGACGCCGGAACCTCTGCGTATGGTAGAGCCGAGGGAATCTGTGACAAAACAGATGCATGCGGAAGCAGAGTACAGCGGTATGTGGCTTTCCCTTTTTGAGGATCTGACCCAGTACGGGGATATCAGCATCAGTTCCGAATACCCGGTCATGGTGGAGGAACGTTATGTCATGAATCCCAGCCCCATCCCGAGGTATGACAACCAGAAGCTGAATGACAGCGATACCCTGTATCTGTTCGGCGCAGGACGGGAAAAGAAGATCTATGCCATCCCGCCGCATACGGATGTGGTATCCATGTGTTTTGAGGATGTTCCGTTTAAAACAGAAGACTTTGAAGGAAAACAATGCAGACTATGCGGTGCACAGGGAGTATATCTGGATGAGATCATAGATGAGAGTACCGGAGAAAAGGTATACGAATGCAGTGATACCGGATTCTGCCGTGGCAGAAGGGAGCGTGGAGCATAATGGAAAAGCCCGTAATGGATATTCAGAATCTGACCGTGCGTTATGGAAAAACCTGTGATTACTGCAGGAATGGAGGAGCACTGGTCAAAAACACCTGTCCCCGTTGTAAAACCGTCTGGGCATGCAGCGATATTCATATAACTTTGTACGAGGGCGAAATACTGGGAATCGTAGGAGAGTCAGGTTCCGGAAAATCAACACTGATGAAAAGTCTGTATTTTGATTTTGATATAACGGAGGGAAAAGGGTATCTCCGCGATTTTGAGAATGGGGAGGCCGATATTTTCGAACAGAGCCTGCAAAGGAAAAAGTATATAAAAAACCATATCATGGGAATGGTTTACCAGAATCCCCTGCTCGGCCTTCGGATGGACTACTCCGGCGCAGGCAACATTGCCGAGAAGCTGATAGCTGCCGGCCAGCGGAATTTTGCGGGGATGAACGAACGCGTAGAGGAACTGCTGGATGCCGTGGAAATTCTGCAGTCCAGGAAGAAGGAACCGCCGAAAAACTTCAGCGGAGGCATGCAGCAGCGCGTACAGATCTCCAAGGCACTGGCAAATAATCCGGCGATTCTCCTATTGGATGAAGTCACCACGGGGCTGGACCTGTCCGTGCAGGCAAAAGTGCTGGAACTGATCCGCAGAATCCGGCAGGAATTCCACATTTCCATCATGCTGGTTTCCCATGATCTGGCGGTGATACGCATGCTTGCAGACAGAACAATTGTTATGCTGGACGGAAAGATCATCGAGCAGGGGCTGACCGATCAGATCCTGGATGACCCGCAGCAGCCATATACCCAGCAGCTGGTCCATTCCCTTTTGTAATAGGCGGAATAGGAATTATGTAACAACTAGAATGGGAAATATGTAACAGCTGGAATAGGAATTATGCAACAGATGAAATGGAATTTGTGTAACAGAGGAATAAAATATGCAACAGCTGAATTGGAAAAATGTGAGGAAGATTACATGCAGAAAATAATAACAAACGGAATCATTGTCCTGGAGGATCAGATGCTGCAGGACAATGATGTGGTGATAGAAAACGGCAGGATCACCGGCATCCGGCGAACTGGGGATACGGATAAAACCGGTTCCCGCGAAATCTATGATGCCGGTGGAGCCTATATTATGCCGGGCATTATAGATATTCATTCCGATATGATCGAGACATATATACAGCCGCGCAGTACTGCGGTCATGGATTTTGAAATGGCCCTGGGGGAAGCGGAGCGGGTGCTGGCTGTCTGCGGTATCACGACAATGTTTCACTCTATATCCATGTTCAGAGACGGTTCCTGGGACGTAAAAGAAATCAGACAGTCCTCCCAGGTAAAGAAACTGGCCGGGCTGATCGGAGAATACCGGCACAGGAGGAGGCTGATCCGGCATAGATATCATCTGCGCTATGAAATAGATAATCTGGACTGCTATGAAGAGGTGGCGGCCATGCTTGAAGGCGGCCTGGTGGATCTGCTGTCCTTCATGGATCATTCGCCGGGACAGGGACAGTATAAAAATCTGGATATTTACCGGAAACATCAGCCAGACGAGGGCAGGGGCCTTTCCGGGAAGGAATTTGAGGAACTGGTACAGCGGGAAATGCAGAAAAAAACAGTGACGTTTCCACAATTGAGGAAACTGGCAGAGATAGCAGCAAAACATGGGATCTCCGTGGCGAGCCATGATGATGATACTATAGAAAAGCTGGACATGAACCGGGAACTGGGCGTGTCCATCAGTGAATTTCCGATTACGCTGGAAGTGGCAGAGACCGCAGTGAAACAAGGACTTCAGACCGTTTTAGGGGCGCCGAATATACTGCTGGGGGGATCCCACTCCGGAAATTTGTCCGCACTGGAGGCAATTCGGGCAGGCGCCGCCAATATTCTTGTATCTGACTATTACCCTCAGGCCCTGCTGCAGGCAGTATTCTGTCTGAACAGGGAACACGGCATCCCTCTCTGGGAGGCAGTGCAGTATGTGACGGCCAATCCCGCCAGGGCTGTGGGGCTGGATCAGGAGCTGGGGTCTGTGGAAATTGGAAAGAGAGCAGATCTGCTTATCGTAGATGCAGAAGAGGGAAAACCTGCAGTGAAGCAGGTATTTGTGAATGGAGAATGTATTATGGAATGCCGTTACCGTGTGGCGGATTAGGAGGATATATGGAGCATATACTGGAAATTAAGGGGCTGTCGAAACAATTTTATCTGCATGAGCAGGGCAGGGAGATCAAGAGCTGCAGGGACATCAGCTTTACACTGGACAAAGGTGGGTTTATTGGAATCGTGGGAACATCAGGGGCCGGAAAATCTACGGTTCTGCGCTGCATTTACCGGACCTATTCCGTCACCACCGGAAGCGTGATGTACGATTCACTTTCCTACGGCAGGCTGGATCTGGCAAGAGCGGAAGAAAGAAAAATCATTCATCTGCGGAAAGTAGAAATCGGATATGTATCGCAGTTTCTGAGCATACTTCCCCGCACCACAGCCCGGGAGCACGTGATCAACGGCGCTCTGGACGCAGGCTTTTCCTATGAAGAGTCCAGAGAAAAAGCGGAAGAAATGCTGCGATACTTTAAGCTGAGCGAGACGCTCTGGGATATCTATCCCAACACGTTTTCCGGCGGGGAGAAGCTGAGGCTGAACCTGGCTCATGCCATGGTAAAGACACCAAGGCTTTTATTGCTGGATGAACCGACGGCATCACTGGACAACAGCACAAAGCTTCTGGTAAAAGAATTACTGATGAAACTAAAAGCAGAAGGAACATCCATGATCGGTATATTCCACGATCTGGAGTTCATGGAAGGACTTTGTGACCGCGTGTACAATATTTCAAAGGGCAGCTTTCAGACAGAGGAGGCGGTTTGATGTACCGGGCGGACTTACATATACATACAGCGGTATCTGACTGCAGCCTGCAGACTGAGGCCATTCTTGCGGGGGCGAAAGCGGCGGGGATAACACATCTGTCTTTTACAGACCATGATACAACGCTGGATGCAGAAAAGCACAAGGAATTGGCGGAACAACAGGGCATTCAGTCTATTATTGGAATCGAAATGTCCGCATTTGATTTTAAAAGAAATAAAAAAGTTCATATACTTGGATATAAGTATCAGACTAACCGGCAGATTGAAGCCATTGGAAAAGAAACATTGAAAAAAAGAAATGAAAACTGTCTGAAGCAGATCGAGATACTACGGGACCTCGGATACCGCATATCCGCGGAGGAGATCAGGAAGACGGCAGGGTCCTGCATTTATAAGCAGCATATTTTGGATTATCTGGTAAAGACCGGGCAGAGTGAAACGCTGTTCGGGAGAGTTTACCAAAATATATTTAAAAACCAGGGTCCCTGTGACTTCGACATTGAATATCCCGCTGCAGAGGATGTCGTGCAGGCAATCAAGGCGGATAAAGGATACGCGGTGCTGGCCCATCCGGGGCAGCAGGGAAACTACGGGGTGATACACCGGCTGGCGGAGGCAGGTCTGGACGGGATCGAGTGGAACCACCCCTCCCACGGAAAGTCCGACAGAAGAAGGATTGAGGAGTACTGCCGCAGCTACCGCCTGTTCATGACAGGGGGAAGTGATTTCCATGGCAGGTACGAAAACGGGAAGACAATGCTGGGAGCCTATCCCGCACATGAAAGCAGTGAGATCTTGTTTATTCCATAAAATGTAAAATAATTTAACATATCCGGGAAAATATTTTACAGAATTCCAACCAACAGATGATAAAAATTCAATAATCGGACGATATAATTACCTTGTGAAATGAAGATTAATAAGAAATCTGGAGGTAATTATGAAGAAGATTATAGTAATGGGAATGATAGCCCTCATGACTCTGAGCACACTGACAGGATGCGTGACAAAGGCAGATGCAAAGGACAGCAGCAGCACATCGTCAGGTGCAGGAGACGAAAATGTCATCAATGTATATACCGCTCTCGAGGACGAGCAGGTGACGGATTATCTGGAAGAATTTAAGGAACAGAACCCGGATGTCACAGTAAATGTAACCAGGGAATCCACCGGTATCATTACATCAAAACTGCTTGCGGAAAAGGACAATCCGGTTGCAGATGTGGTATGGGGCCTGTCGGCTACCAGCCTGCTTGTACTTGCACAGGATAATATGCTGGAACCTTACGAACCGGAAGGAGCGGACAGAATTCTTCCGGAATTCAAAGACAGCGCGGATGTACCTTCCTGGGTGGGTATTGATGCTTGGGAAACTGCATTCATTGTAAATAAGGAAGTCCTAAAATCCAAGGGAATCGATACTGTACCAAAATCTTATGAAGACCTGCTGGATCCGAAGTATAAAGGTCTGATTGCAATGTCTAATCCCGCATCTTCCGGCACCGGTCTCTTAACTGTCAATGGAATTCTCAGCCTCTACGGCGATGAGGAAGGATGGGACTATCTGGATAAGCTTCATGAAAACGTAGCAGTTTATATGCATTCCGGTTCTCAGCCAGCTAAGGCCACAGCAGCAGGGGAATATGGAATCGGCATCTCCTTCGGTTACCGCTGCATTCAGTCTGCAGAAGAAGTGGGAAGCGAAATCTGCGAGGCAGTGTTTCCGTCAGAGGGTTCCGGATGGGATATGGAAGCAAATGCGCTGATCAAAAAGGAAAACGAAAAAGAGATATCTAAAAGTTTCCTGGACTGGGCAATTTCTGACAACGTAATGAAAAAATATGCAACCAATTATCCGATTGTTGCAACCGGCGCCAGCGATAACATTCCAGAAGGGTACTCCCAGAATCCGCTGGATCAGCTGATCCCGGATATGGACTTTAACAAAGCTGCAAAGAACAGAGAATCCATCCTGGAAAGCTGGACCGAGCGTTACGATTCCAAGAGTGCTCCGGAAGAATAGAGGTACAAGATATGAGCGTAAGTTTAAAAATCAGCGGTGTTTCTAAGGTTTTTGAAAAGAATGTGGCATTGAACCATGTGAACTTACAAATCCAAGCAGGCGAATTCGTATGCCTGCTTGGCCCTTCCGGGTGCGGCAAATCCACATTGCTGCGTTTAATAGCCGGCCTGGACCGGCCCAGTGAGGGGCGGATATATATCAACGACAGAGATGTGACCAATCTCCCGCCGTCCAGAAGAAATTTTGGGATCATGTTCCAGTCCTATGCGCTCTTTCCGAACCTTTCGGCATACGAAAATGTGGCATATGGGCTGCGTAATAAAAAGATAAAGAATAAAGACATCGAAGAACGGGTAGGGCGCCTGTTTGAGATGATTAAACTGACCAATGCAAAGGACCGCCTGCCGTCCCAGATGTCGGGCGGAGAACAGCAGCGTGTTGCACTGGCAAGGGCACTGGCGACAGAGCCCGATTTTTTGCTGCTGGATGAACCCTTATCCGCGCTGGATGCTAAGGTCAGGGTTGCCCTGCGCAAAGAGATCTGCAGCATTCAGAAAGAACTGGGGCTTACGACCATTATGGTAACCCATGACCAGGATGAAGCCCTGACCATGGCGGACAGAATTATTGTCATGAATAAGGCGGTTGTGATGCAGGAGGGAACTCCGGAAGAAATCTATGAGCATCCGAAGAATCCTTTTGTAGCGGATTTCATCGGCTCTATTAATTTTATTGACCGTGAAAAGAGCAGAGTATACAACCTGGGAAATTATGAGCGGGTGGCCATACGTCCTGAAAAGATAGAAATAGAAAGAACGGCAGGCAGGGAAAGCCTGCGCGGGAAGATAGCAGATATTGAATTCAGAGGATTTTATAACCGTGTTTCTGTGCAGGTGAGCCATGTGGTCTATGGCGATATGGTGCTGTATGTGGATGTGCCTTTCCAGGCGGCAAAAGAAAAGAAATTCCGAGTGGGTGAGATCGTGTTTGTTAATATGCCGCGCGAAGAACTGCTTGGGTTTGAATCCGCATAATTAAAACGGGCGGGTCCCGGAACATCATTTAAGGAGAAAACAACATAACATGAACCGTATAAAAACATTCGTAAGGAGAGGAGAAAAGGAGGATATTGTCAGAGGAGCCGCAATTTACCTGGTTATGATTTTTCTGGTTCTCTTCCTGGTTCTCCCCCTGTGTACCCTGTTCCTGAAGGCATTTCAGGACAAGAGCGGTGCATTTGCAGGCCTGTCCCAGTTTGCAAAATATTTTCAGAGCAAATCCATGGTTTATTCCATATCACATACCTTTTTTATTGCAGTTGTATCCACATTCATATCAGTGACACTGGCATTTTTTTTCGCCTATTCCCTGGCACGAAAAAAACGTGCCGTGGAAAGGATTTTTCAGGTATGTAGGAATGATCCCGATCTTCGCTCCCACCATGCTGCTTGGGATTGCATTGATCTATCTGTTTGGAAATAAAGGGATCTTCACCGCACTCGGCTGGCAGGTACCCTTATACGGCAGAGTGGGGATTATTATCGCGGAAAGCATCTACTGTTTCCCGGTGGCGACAACGATTCTGACGGTGGCATTTTCCGCTGCTGACAACCGGCTGTATGAGGCTGCAGAAACAATGGGTACTTCGGCGGTCCGGAAAATGTTTACGATCACCATACCGAACGTCAAGTACGGACTGATCAGTGCCATATTTGTAGCGTTTACCTACAGTTTTACCGATTTTGGCGCCCCCTCGGTTGTGGGAGGCAACTATAACGTGCTGGCAACAGACGTCTACAAGCAGGTAGTGGGGCAGCAGAACTTTAACATGGGTGCGGTAGTGGGAATCATCCTGCTGTTTCCGGCCGTTCTGTCCTTCGCAGTGGATCGGATTACAAATAAAAAGCAGAATGCGGCGATCAGCGCAAAATCCATACCATACCAAATCAAACCACACAGGCCCAGCGACATGGCGGCAACTATATTCTGTTTTCTGATCACGCTGGCTATGCTGTTGTTTTTTGCAGTCGCCCTGTTTGCCTCTCTGATCAAATTCTGGCCCTACAACCTGACATTTACACTGTCCAACTATGACCTGGGCAGAATCTCCTCAGGCAGCGGAATCACTGCATTCAAAAATTCCATAATCATAGCGCTCATATCGGCATTTCTGGGAACTTTCATCACATTCCTGGGAGCATACCTGATTGAGAAAAACCAGAAGTTCAAGGCCAGCAGAAGATTTACATACATGCTCTCCATCACCCCAATGGCGATTCCGGGAACCGTTGTAGGCCTGAGTTTCATCATGTTTTTCAACGCGCCAGACTTCAAGATCCCATTCACAGACGGCTACGTACTACAAAATCCTTTCCACTTTCTATACGGAACCATCTGGATCATCGTATTGGCAAACATGATTCACTTCTACTCCGTGCCCTTTAGCACCGCCACAACCGCCCTGAAAAGGCTGGACAAAGAATTCGAAACCGTATCCGAATCCCTCGCAGTCCCCTTCTATAAGACCCTGCGCCGCGTCACACTCCCTCTGTGTACGCCCGCAATCTGCGAAATGTGGGTATACTTTTTCGTGAACTCCCTGGTCACCGTATCCGCGGTCGTATTCCTGTTCACCCCGACGGCCCCCATAGCGGCCGTAGCATAGTAAGCCTTGAAGGCGCAGGTCAGACCGCCCCCGCCGTAGCGATGTGCATGCTCCTCCTCTTCATAAATCTAATCGTAAGGGCACTCTACGAAGCCGGCCGGCATAGAGGGCAGAAAACAGGTTTATCATCCTGATGTTTCTGCAAAGCCGGGGCAGAATACCTGTCCCTCAGCATGTGTATGTGCACCGGGGCGGTTATTCGTGTTATTGCGAAAAATATAAGAACTATTTGTAATTTTTTATCTGATCGTCGTTCTTGTGTTGACAATATTCTTATTTCAGGGTATGTTTGTCTGGAAAAACTGAATCATACTATTCATCAAATGCTCGAAAGAGGTAAAAGGGAATCAGGTGAAAAGCCTGAACGGTCCGGCCACTGTATCCAGGGAGTGAAAGCTGTAAGATGTCATTGCAGAATCTGTATTTTGTGAGAAGGCACAGCATGAGCGGTAATCTGGAAGTCAGGAAACCTGTTTGACGAATAAGAGAGGAAACTTCCGGTTAAAAGTGCCCTGTCTGAATATTTAAAGTTGTTACGTACATTTTTGGAGACAACTTTGTTTGTGTGTACCTAAAGTATATACATGTATTAGACATTTGCTTATTTCGGGCAGATGTCTTTTTTATGATATAGGAAGTTCCTCTGGGAGGATGCACACGCCGCGATAAGGCATATAGCCGCGAAGCGGCGCGGCGGCGCCAAATCGTGCAAGCTCACTCTGTACTTTTGCAGTTATAAGCAGAAGTTAGAGAATGAAGATGAATATTTGTGAGGATAGTTTTAAACTATTAATGGAAAGAGGAGAAAAAGTATGAAATTGAGAAACAAACTGATCAGCATAATGCTGGTGCTTGCATTAGGAATGAGTATTACAGCATGTGGAAAAGATGCTTCCGATGCGGATGCAGCATCCGCGGAAAAGGCAAAACCGGCACAGGAAGAAGAAACTAAAACGGAGGGGGAATTTCCCTTTACATTAAAAACGCAGGATGATATCGAAGTTACATTTACACATGTGCCTGAAAGAGTAATTGCAGCCAATGCATGCACAGGTGACGAATTAATGGCAATGGGACTGGGAGACAAAATTATCGGCAGAGCATATACAAATTCTAAAATCAATCCAGAGTGGAATGATGCGTATTTAAAGATTCCAGAGCTTGCAGAGTCAGCCCCCTCATTGGAGGCAATCCTGGCGCAGGAGCCGGATTTTGTCTATGGGCGGTCCAGTGCATTTTCTGAAAAAAATAATACAGAACATGGGACATTAAACGGCTATGGTATTATGTCACTTGCTTCAATTGAAGGATATACGATCGGTGCGGATGTTGATGTTGTATATGAAGATTTTTATAACCTCGGACGTATCTTTGGTCTGGAAGACAGAGCAGAAGAAATCGTAGAGGAAATGAAGGCTCAGATCGAGTCGGCTGAAAATGCGGTGAAGGGTCAGGAAACCGTGAAAGTATTTGTTTATGATATGGCGCAGGACGGCGGAGCATATACCTGCGGAAATAATTTTACTGCAAAACTGATTGAACATGCAGGAGGGAAAAATATCTTTTCCGATATGGATAAGACCTGGGCAAATGTAAGCTGGGAAGAAGTAGTAGAACGTGCCCCGGAAGTCATTGTGATAGACGATTACGGTGATACCTCTTTAGAACAGAAAATATCCGAATTAAAAGAGAATCCGGCATTGGCAGCAGTACCGGCAATTGCAAATGACAGAATTATTTCTGTAAATCTTTGCGAGGTATTCGCAAGCTCTATGACGGGAGATACAATTGAAAAATTTGCAAAAGCATTCCATCCGGACTGTTTTGAATGAAAGTGATGTACAGGTATGAAGAATATTTGTATGGCTATAAAAAAGCATAGCGTTGTATGTTCCATTATTCTTTGTATACTGCTGATCATTTCTATTGTTTTGGCCGTCGGAATAGGGCCGGTTACCATAGACTTTTTTTCCGTCTGGAAAATTGTGCTGCATAACATATCCCAGTACATTGGTCTGGAACATCTGATTTCTATAGAAGAAATGAAAAACAGTACACAGAATATTGTCTGGTTTTTAAGGGTGCCAAGGGTGCTCCTGGGCGGCCTTGTAGGAGCGGGGCTGACACTTTCCGGGATCTGTATGCAGGCGTTTACAAAGAATCCGCTTGCAGAACCCTATGTGCTGGGAATTTCATCCGGCGCATCTTTGGGGGCCGTGCTGGCAATGCTTGCCGGAGTCTGGCTTCCATGGAGCGGAAGGTTAACCGTCTCCACAGGTTCTTTTGCCGGAGCGATGGTATCAATGCTTTTTGTGTACACTCTGGCAAGAACAGGAAATGCAGTGACGCCAGTACGTTTAATCTTAGTGGGAGTTGCAGTCTCGTCTTTATTCAGCGCTTTGACGAATTACATCGTGTATACGGCCCCGAATGATGCGGCGGTAAGAGAGGCAACCTTCTGGATGCTGGGTGGATTAGGAAGTGCTGAATGGAGCGATATCCCTCTATTGGGGATACTCATTATCCCGGCATTTTTGTGCCTGATGTACCTGTCCAGGGCCTTAAATGCACTGCTGATGGGAGAACATTCAGCCATTACACTTGGTGTAAATGTAAATATTGTGAGGCGGATTCTCATCATTGTGTCTGCCTTATTAACAGCTTCTGCCGTTGCAGTAAGCGGCTGTATTGGATTTATCGGGCTGGTAGTTCCCCATATGATCCGCTCCATTGTAGGAGCGGATCACAAAAAACTAATTCCGCTTTCAGTTCTTACAGGCGCCCTGTTCATGATCTGGGTAGATGTGGGAGCCAGAATGCTTCATCCGCCGACGGAAATCCCCATAGGAATCCTGACAGCATTTATCGGGGCCCCGTTATTCCTGTGGATGATAAAGGTACGTCAATACGAGTTTAAATAAGGGGGATCAGCATGACATGATAGAAATCAAAGAACTTTCTTATCAAGTACGGGACAGACAGATACTATCCCAGATTGATATGCACATAAAAAAGAAAGAATTTGTAGGCATAATCGGCCCAAACGGAAGCGGAAAGTCTACACTTCTAAAAAATATATATAAAGTCCTCAAACCACAGGAAGGCAGCATCTTCCTCATGGAAGAAAATCTAACAGCTATGAGCAATCGGGAAATGGCGCAAAAATTATCGGTCCTCATCCAAGAGCAGGAAGCAAGCTTTGACTTTACCGTAGAAGAAGTTGTAATGATGGGCCGTCACGCCAGAAAAAAGATGCTGGAATCAGAAGACAATAGGGACAAAAAAACAGTACAAGAAATCTTAAAAAAGATCGGACTCTATTCCATAAGCAGCCAGAGTTTTCTCACCCTCTCAGGAGGCGAAAAACAAAGAGTCCTGATAGCCCGTGCATTCGTCCAGGACACACCCTGCCTAATCCTGGACGAGCCCACAAACCACCTGGACATCAAATACCAGCTAGAACTAATGAATCTGGTAAAAGCCCAAAACAAAACCGTAATAGCCGCAATACACGACCTAAACATAGCATCCTTATATTGCAGCTATTTATATGTCTTAAAAAATGGCCAAATTGCAGCCCAAGGTCCGCCCCAGGAAGTCCTGACAGAAAAAACAATCCACGAAGTGTACGGCGTACATGCAACTTTATACACAGACCAAACCGGCCAAAAACACATCCTATTCCACCCTCGATAGATGTTAAACACCTGTCTCCCAGCGAGCTTAGCGGCAGTTAGGAGGAAAACGGACAGAAACGTATGGCTGAAAACTGATTTCCGAATCAGTTTTCAAGAAAGCCTAAGCCGTATAGGCATCAGCCTGGGCGGTGAATGCTTTCGGTGCCATACATTTCTGTCCGTTTCTTCCTTACTGCTGCTTAACGAAGCGCCCATATTTCTCACGCCGTATGTGTCTCTGCACCCGGCCGGACATTCTGACGCACACTTCGCGCCCCCCATCTGCCCAAAAAACTTCCCTCCCCACAAACCGCCCCCTTTTATTGTAATGATTTAGATGCTATAATGATCACATCGAATAAAAAGAGAGGTGTACTATGAGTATTTATGATTTGGATGCGTACGAACTGATATTAAAAGAAGATTTATCAGACTTAAAATCGAAGGGCAGCCTTTTGCGACATAAAAAGAGCGGAGCGAGAGTTCTGCTAATGGAAAACGACGACGAGAACAAGGTATTTTCCATTGGATTCCGCACTCCGCCTTCCGACAGCACGGGTGTTCCGCACATCATGGAACATTCTGTACTGTGCGGTTCCAGGGACTTCCCGGTTAAGGATCCTTTCGTAGAACTGGTGAAAGGTTCTCTGAACACTTTTTTGAATGCCATGACCTATCCGGACAAGACTGTTTATCCGGTTGCGAGCTGCAATGACAAGGACTTCCAGAACCTGATGCATGTATATATGGATGCGGTATTTTATCCGAATATCTACGAGCACGAAGAAATCTTCCGCCAGGAGGGCTGGAGCTATAAACTGGACAGCCCGGATGGGGACCTGGAATACAACGGTGTTGTTTACAACGAGATGAAGGGGGCGTTTTCCTCTCCTGAGGGAGTGCTGGACCGGGTAATCCTGAATTCCCTTTTCCCGGATACTTCCTATGCAAATGAGTCGGGAGGGGATCCGGAATTTATTCCTGAATTGACATATGAGCAATTTTTGAATTTTCATAGAAAGTATTATCATCCTTCCAACAGCTATATCTATCTGTATGGCGATATGGATATGAAAGAGAAGCTTCAGTGGCTGGACAGGGAATACCTGAGCAGATTTGACCAGATTCCACTGGACTCAGAGATTAAATACCAGAAGCCTTTCGAAAAAGTGAAGGAACTTGAAATTGAATACTCTATTTCAAGCGAGGAGACAGAGGAGGATAATACGTATCTGTCCTATAACAAAGTGATCGGTACGAGCCTGGATGAGAGGCTGTACCTGGCATTTCAGATTCTCGACTATGCGCTGCTTTCCGCTCCGGGTGCCCCGCTGAAAAAAGCGCTTGTGGATGCCGGAATCGGCAAAGATATTATGGGGTCCTATGACAATGGGATATACCAGCCTATATTCTCTGTGATTGCAAAGAACGCCAATTTGGAACAAAAAGAAGAGTTCCTTTCAATAATTGAAGGTACACTGAAAGACATTGTAGAGAAGGGAATCGATAAAAAGGCACTGGAAGCCGGAATCAATTACCATGAATTCCGTTTCCGCGAAGCAGATTTTGGAAATTATCCGAAAGGGCTCATGTACGGCCTTCAGATGTTTGACAGTTGGCTTTATGACGAAGAAAAACCATTCATCCACATGCAGGCAATTCCGACTTTTGACTTTTTGAAAGGGCAGATGAACACCGGATATTTTGAGTCACTGATTCAGACCTATCTTCTGGACAATACACATGCCTCTGTTGTAGTGGTGAAACCAGAGAAGGGAAGGACAGCGCGGCAGGACAAAGAGCTGGCTGATAAACTGCAGGTTTATAAGAGAAATTTAAGTCGGGAAGAAATAAATAAATTGGTAGAAGACACAAAATCATTGCTTGCATACCAGGAGGAAGAATCTCCGAAAGAGGATCAGGAGAAGATACCGGTATTGAGCCCGGAGGATATTTCCAGGGAAATCGCGCCGATCTGCAATGAAGAAAAAGAGTTGGACGGCATTAAAATGATCCATCACAATGTGGAGACAAATGGCATCGGGTATATCACACTGATGTTTGATTTATCCGGTGTTCCGGAGGAAAAACTGGTATATGCCGGACTGCTGCAGGCGGTGCTTGGAATGATCGATACGAACCATTACGGTTATGGGGAATTATTTAATGAGATCAATGTCCACACCGGGGGAATCGGAACTTCCCTGGAACTGTATGCGGACGTAACGAAAGTAAAGGAAAAGGAATTCCGCGCCACGTTGGAGATGAAAGGTAAGGCCCTTTATCCGAAGATGGATATCCTGCTTGCTATGATGCGCGAGATTTTGATGGAGTCCAAACTGGATGATGAAAAGCGCCTGAAAGAGATCCTGGCTATGCTGAAATCCAGGATGCAGATGAGCTTCCAGTCCTCCGGGCATACAACGGCGGCTCTGCGTGCACTGTCCTATGACTCACCTCTTGCTAAGTTTAAGGATGATACGGAAGGCATCGGATTTTATCAGGCCGTAAAGGAAATCGAAGAAAACTTTGAAGAAAAGAAAGCAGAACTGATCAGGAACCTCAAAGCGATTGCCATGGATATTTTCCGGGCAGATAATATGATGATAAGCTATACGTCCGCAGAGGAAGGGCTGGAATCCATCAAAGCGGGGATCGGGAAAATAAAATCAGGTCTTCATGAGGAGCCTAAGCCTGAGGAAACACCTTGTATTATTCACTGCAAAAAAAGAAACGAAGGCTTTAAGACATCTTCCAAAGTGCAGTATGTTGCTAGGGTGGGCAACTTTATTGACCATGGGGCGGATTACAACGGAGCGCTTCAGATCCTGAAAGTTATTTTAAGCTATGACTATCTATGGCAGAATGTACGTGTAAAAGGCGGAGCATACGGCTGTATGAGCAGCTTCAACCGGATTGGGGAGGGGTATTTTATCTCCTACCGCGATCCGAATCTGAGGAAGACCATGGAGACTTATAAAGGGGTTGTGAATTATCTCAGAAAGTTTACTGTAGATGAAAGAGACATGAATAAGTATATCATCGGCACCATCAGCAATATTGACCGGCCAATGACTCCGGCCACAAAAGGAGACCGTTCCATGAATCTCTATATGAATCATGTATCGGCGGACATGATCCGAAAAGAGCGCATGGAAATACTTGGCGCACAGCAGGAGGATATCCGTGCGCTCGCAGATGTTGTGGAGGCGGTACTTGCCGCAGACCAGCTGTGCGTAATCGGAAGCGAAGAAAAAATAGAAGAACAGAAAGATATGTTTGGCGAGGTAAAGACATTGTTTTAGCGTGTATCTGGCAAATCATGTCCCCGGCAGAGGCCGTTTTGCGCTGCAGATCGTTACTATGCATAGGACGGTCCGCACAGCAGTGGATGCCCGCCGGGGGCGGCGAATGCCCATGTACACTCTGACCCAGGCCAAAATGAAGGGTGAAAGAATGAAAGAAAATTATAAATCAGGATTTGTTACTTTGATCGGACGTCCAAATGTGGGAAAGTCTACTTTAATGAACTATCTGATCGGCCAGAAGATTGCGATAACGTCCAATAAACCTCAGACTACCCGAAACCGGATTCAGACGGTTCTGACGACGGAGGAAGGCCAGATTGTATTCGTCGATACTCCGGGGATCCACAAGGCCAAAAATAAGCTGGGCGAATACATGGTAAATGTTGCAGAACGGACGCTGAACGAGGTAGATGTAGTCTTATGGCTCGTGGAGCCGTCCACCTTTATCGGCGCCGGAGAGCAGCATATCATCGAACAACTAAAGCGTGTTAAGACACCGGTTATTCTTGTGATAAATAAGACAGATATGGTAAAAAAAGAAGAAGTCCTGACTTTCATAGATGCATATAAGAACGCCTATGATTTTGCTGCGATCGTGCCGGTGTCCGCGAGAAATGGGGAAAATACAGAGGAGCTGGTCAAGGTGATTATGCAGCATCTCCCATATGGTCCGCAGTTTTATGATGAAGACACGATTACGGATCAGCCCGAGCGTCAGATCGTAGCAGAACTGATCCGTGAGAAAGCCCTGCACTGCCTGCAGGAAGAGATTCCTCACGGAATCGCCGTGGCGATCGACAGCATGAAGATGGAAAAAAGGGTCATGCATATTGATGCGACGATCATCTGTGAACGGGATTCCCACAAAGGGATTATCATAGGAAAGCAGGGAAGTATGCTGAAAAAGATCGGCAGCACCGCGAGGTATGAGATCGAGCGTCTTCTCGGCTGCAGGGTAAATCTAAAACTTTGGGTAAAAGTGCAGAAAAACTGGCGTGACAGTGATTTTATGATGAAAAACTTTGGCTACCAGGATGAGCAAAGATAGAGCAAAGCCAGGAAAAATAAGGGTGTCAAGGCATTTTGCCCAAAATGTGCTGGCAGATTTTACGAGGTATAGCACTGTCTGAATCGGAGAACCTAATAGTATAACCCAAGGGTATTTCATAACAAGTACCCGGCAGGCGGGGCTGCGGCAAATCCGCAGAATTATGTATACCCAAGGGCATCCCGTAACTCATGCCCTTCGGGCGGATCTGCGGTAAAGCTGCAGAATTATGTACCACATAAGAAGAGGTGATCTGATGGAAGAAGAATACTGGAATAAGTTTTTTGCAACCGGAAGTGTGAAGGATTATCTGTCCTATAAGATGCAGGAATCTGCAGATGAGAAAGGGCAGATAAAGGAAAAAAGTGTGGGAGTAAGCAATTGTGAATCAGATTGTACTGACAGGTATGGTTCTGTCTACAGCGCCAATTGGGGAATATGACAGAAGAGTAGTAATTTTAACAAAAGAACAGGGAAAGTTAGCTGCGTTTGCCAAGGGCTCAAGGCGTCCAAACAGCCCTCTGGTAGGCGCAGTTAATCCGTTTACATTTGGGGAGTTCACCATGTATGAGGGGCGCTCTTCCCATACGATACAGTCTGTCAATGTTCTGAACTATTTTGCAGAACTCCGGGAAGATATTATGGGCGCATATTACGGTTTTTATTTTCTCGAGTTTGCAAATTATTATACAAAAGAATCAAATGATGAGAGAGAAATGCTGAAACTTTTATATCAGACCATGAGAGCGCTGACCAATCCGCATATTCCCAACAGGCTCATCCGATACATATTTGAACTAAAGGCCTACTGCATCAACGGAGAGGGGCCGGAAGTTTTCCAGTGCGTGTCGTGCGGAGATAAGGAGCGCCCAGCTGTATTCAGCGTCCGAAAAGGAGGCCTGGTATGTACAGAGTGTGACAGAGATCTCATAGACGGCATCCGTTTGGACAACTCGACATTATATAGCATGCAATATATAGAAAGCAGTAAAATAGAGAAGTTGTATACATTTAATGTAACAGATAAAGTACTGGATCAATTGTCCCGGGTATTGGACCGCTACAGGGAAGTCTATGTAGATAAACGGTTTAAATCACTGGAGATACTTGAGACTCTCCTATAAAACGGGAGTTAGCGACGAGCTTTAGTCTTGGCGCGGATGGGGGGACGCGGATGGAATTGGCTATGCGTATTATGTATCTTGTTTAAACGGATTTTACAGCTATTATTATGGAATCTTTAACAGAACTACCAATTCTATCCCATCCGGTGCAACCGTACGGGGGCCCTCCGGGGAAATGAGCTTTTACCTGCCGTCT